>JAGATN010000011.1 GCA_017621225.1 Muribaculaceae bacterium
CTTTTGCGCGACTTAATAACGGATTGGGGAGGGGCTGTGGGCTTGTGAAGCCCCATCCCCAATTCGCCATTAAGTCTCGAGGAAAAAAATATTAGGCTTTTCAGATCGAAGGTTTTTGCACTTCGTTGTTGAATCTATGATCTTTTTTCTTTTAGCTTTCCTATAAATTTCGTAAAATCAAGGCAACTTTTTTCTTTTAGGCTTCATCTATACCTCGGCACGAATTCCTAAAACCCCAATCTAACAAGCTACTATATAATACATTCCATAGATACATAACCATACGCAGCCCATAATATATGATTCCACCGTCACCGCTTCCACCGCTTCTTAATCGACAAGGGCCTCGTACAAATCTCTGCAGGAGCAACCGAACGTCGATATACGCGCCCTCAAAACAAAGAAAGTGGTCACGCAAACGACACAATGTCGCTACGCAGCCACTTTATATCAGTGTTATTCAGTTCGGGGGATTATGCGCCCGAATAAGTTAGGGTTAATGCGTCCGAATAGGTCCGGGGTTAATGTGAGCAACCACAGCCGTCGCCGCAATGATCGCCTTCATCGCAACCACAGCCGTCGCCACACGAATCGCCGTGGCAACCGCATCCACATCCATGAGTTGGCTGCAATTCTTCGGGAGTTGCATCTCTAACGGTCATTATCTTTCCCTTGAAGCGCACATCTTTTCCGGCAAGCGGATGATTGAAGTCCATTTTCACGTCCGTGTCAGTCACTTCAGTCACAACGCCATTTATCCTAAAGCCATCGGCCGTCATCATTGGCAGCACGGCACCCGGCTTTATCGTATCAGAATCGAATTTCCCATCAACTTCAAATATGTCTCGGCCCAACGTAGCCACCTGTTCGGGGTCGACCGGTCCGAAAGCGTCCTTAGCTTCCACTTTCACGTCGAATGTGTCGCCAACGCCAAGGCCGTCAATGGCTTCTTCAAGCGGGCGAATCATTCCGCGAGTAACGCCGAATATTATTTTTTCGGGATCGTCACTATCGGTCTGATGCACCAACTGCTCCCCTGTCGACGTTACTTCATATAAATCGTAGCCCAATTCTACATATTTTCCGGGTTGAATTTTTTCCATATTTAAATACATTAAAAGTTATTTAGGTTTAATACGACAAATATCGTGCCAAAAACGATGCTTTGACACGATTTTGATTTGCCACTCGACAATAATAATGCTTCACTATGGCCAAAAGTTCAAAGTTTCAGATAGTACATATCGATTATTTCACGGAAAACGACTACCTTTGTATTGTCATATTTCTAATCAACCCCATATGCAGGAAAAAATAATCATTCTTGATTTCGGATCGCAGACCACACAACTGATCGGACGTCGCGTCCGCGAGCTCAATATGTACTGCGAGATTGTTCCTTACAACAAATTCCCATACGACGATCAGTCTGTGATAGGCGTAATTCTTTCGGGATCACCATTCTCAGTATACGACGAAAAGGCGTTCAAGACAAATCTTGACGGCATAATCGGACGGCTTCCGGTACTGGGCATTTGCTATGGAGCCCAGTTCATAGCCTACACGCACGGAGGCAAAGTCGAACCGGCCGACACCCGCGAATATGGTCGTGCGCATTTAAAATGGGTCGACGAGCAAAATCCGCTGATGAAAGGCATCAAACCCAACAGCCAGGTGTGGATGAGCCATGGCGACACCATCACCACACTGCCATCGGATTTCAAAATAATAGCCTCAACCGACAAAGTGGCAGTTGCCGCTTATCAGGCCAATAACGAAAAGCTGTGGGGCGTACAATTTCACCCCGAAGTATATCACACCACCGACGGCATTCAGATATTGAAAAACTTCGTTGTCGACATATGCGGCGGCAAACAAGACTGGAGCGCATCATCGTTCATCGAATCTACGGTAGCACAGCTAAAGCAGCAACTTGGCGACGACAAAGTGGTACTCGGACTTAGCGGTGGCGTCGATTCATCGGTAGCAGCCGTATTGCTCAACAAAGCCATCGGAAATAATCTCACATGCATATTCGTCGATCACGGCATGTTGCGCAAAAACGAATTTGCCAATGTGCTCCGCGACTACGAAGTTCTCGGTCTGAACGTAATAGGAGTAGACGCTTCGGCAAAATTTTTCAAAGAACTTGCCGGAGTAACCGAACCCGAACGCAAACGCAAGATAATAGGTAAAGGATTCATCGACGTGTTCGACGCCGAAGCCCACAAAATAAAGGACGTTAAATGGCTTGCCCAGGGAACCATCTATCCCGATTGCATCGAATCGCTTTCGATAACCGGCACCACCATTAAGAGCCATCACAACGTCGGAGGCCTTCCGGAAAAGATGAATCTAAAGCTTTGCGAACCACTCCGACTATTGTTTAAAGACGAAGTGCGTGCCGTTGGACGCGAACTCGGAATGCCCGAACATCTCATCACACGTCATCCATTCCCCGGACCCGGATTGGCCGTGCGAATACTTGGCGACATCACGCCCGAAAAAGTTCAGATACTTCAAGATGCCGACGACATATTCATTCAAGGACTTCGCGACTGGAATCTATACGACAAAGTGTGGCAAGCCGGAGTGATACTGCTCCCCGTACAAAGCGTAGGCGTAATGGGCGACGAACGCACATACGAGCGCGCGGTCGCTTTGCGTGCCGTTACGTCGACCGATGCCATGACAGCCGACTGGGCACATCTCCCCTACGAATTTTTGGCCGAAACCTCCAATAAAATCATCAACAAGGTACGTGGCGTAAATCGCGTAACCTACGACATCTCGTCAAAACCGCCGGCCACGATAGAGTGGGAGTAAATTACACATTCTGACTATCAGCGTAAAAACCACATAGATTGCTGTAATTTAGACATTTACGCCACAAACGCCGCAAAGCCAGAGAGTTGCATTTTCAACCAGTTTTGCGAAATCGTACCCTAAAAATGTACCCCAGATTTGCGGGGTACATTTTTTTGTTATACCTTAGCCAGCGGAAAACAAAAAAAAACGACACATATATGGCAAAGCAACTCAAACTCAATTTCGCGTTAAAGAGCCAAGCGGACAAGACCAAGCCCGCACTTATATACGCGATGTTTACCCTTGGAGGTAAGCGTTACAAGGTATCACTCGGTTACTCGGTGGTGCCCGAGTTTTGGCAAGACAACAACCGCATTGAAATTTCAAGCAAGCAGACCCAGACCATACAACGGCAGATGAAGCGTATCAACCGTTTTCTCGATGCGTTTGAGGAAAAGGTCGGCAGAATGTTAGACGTTGACCGTCTGGCCGAGTATGAAAAGCAAGTCGAAGCTGCTGGCACGGTCGACAAATACGGTATTGTCGCGAAACTCAAAGGTTTCATCGACGAAATCAACGGCATCGAGAAGGAGGAGGAACAGCATGGAAAAGGCGCGTGTGTTTGACCCCTTCGGGCACGCGGGATTTGACCCCTCGGGCAAAATAAGATTGACCCTTGCGGGCGAAATAAAAATGACCCCTGTCGAAGCATCGGCAGGGGAATTTTTTTGTAGCTTTGAGACAC
>JAGATN010000012.1 GCA_017621225.1 Muribaculaceae bacterium
GGCTAGGTTGCCTTCGGGCTACGCCCTCAGTCAACTCCGCCCAGGGATAGGACCCGGTCAGTCAACCTTATCCAGAGATAGAGTAAACCAATATCAGTAAACATACCAAACCGAGTCAACCATTTTCAGGAACGGACAAACCCACACTAATCGCGACAAAATTGCGTGATTTGAGTGAATAATCACGCCATCTTGTCGCGATTATTCGAAATTTTGTTGTAAGTTTGTCGTGATAAAAGCTATCGGGTATGACTACCGAAATCGAAATATTGCAATTTTTGCACTATAATTCTCTGTCCAAGAGGTCTGACATTTTACCCATTCTCGATCGGGATTCAAAGGCTCGCCCTTGTATCCGCTTTAGTTCCTCTATTTCCTTTGTGCGATTATAGAACTTCATATTTTGTCACCACGGTAATTATTACCACGGTGACAAAACCATAAATAATCTTTGAAACGGCAAAATCCAATTAGGATATTTCCATGAAACTCGCTACATTTGCTCTATACATTTGCTCTATATTCCAATCGAAGTTTTTTGACGATAAATGGAGTATCTTTCCGTTCAGGATACACACCGATCGGGAACATAAGTAACTCGGGGTTTCAATCATAATTAATTTACAAGTGTTACTTAAATGAACTAATTGATAAAACGATGAAAACTAAAGCAAACATCGGCATAGCATTGGTCATCACCTTTGCCGTCACACTGATAATAGGCATTATATTGCATTTTAAAGGCCACGGAATAGTCATCCAACCGCGTGGCGTATTAAAAACCGTTCACTGGATATTCGGATACGCAATGACTGCACTTCTTTTTATCCATTGGAGCCAATTCAGTAAGATGCTGAATGCCTTGAAAAAGAAATTCAGATGGTTCTACGCCGACACCCTGCTGCTGATCATACTATTCGTAGCCACGCTGCTCACAGGTACGATCAAGATGCTTTCGCCGGTAAAGATTCCGCACCTCGGATTGTGGCATTATGGGGTAGGCATAGCCATGTGCATCACCACATTCATACACCTCATACGGGGGCTTCCGGCATGGAATAGAATGAGAAAGCACATCACCGACTCTCATCAACAGTAGCCATCCCGCTCCCTTCATTCCGATATTCCAACGTGACGGTCGTCAGAGCGTTTTATGTCGTAAAACATCTCCATCGCCCATTGCCGCGTGAAACATTTTCACTTATTTCGCAATCGAACAACAATTTTGATTTGAATGGCAACCGACATAAATCGTCTGAAAGTAGTTTTAGCCGAAAAAAAAGAAGACAAACAAATGGCTATGCGAACAACTGAACGTGAATCCATCAACCGTTTCAAAGTAGTGTACCAATAGCTCTCAACCCGACATAGAGACACTTATTAAAATATCAAAGCTATTAGGCGTCGGGATGGAAGATTTGCTAAATAAGCAGTATGTTGAATCAATAACAATCTAAGCATCATGAATACCTCGGAACAAGGCTACGTTTATATTCTCACAAATCCAAGTTTTAAAGAAGATTGGGTGAAGATTGGCAAGAGCTCCCGCCCCGTAGACGTTAGGTCGAAAGAGCTTGACAATACGGCCGTACCACTCCCCTTCGAAATATTTGCAACGATGAAGACTTGCAAATATAATGAAGTTGAGAAATTGGTGCATAAAACCATTGACCGACTTACCGATTTACGCATACGCCAAAATCGCGAGTTTTTCAACGTGGCACCCCAGATGGCTTTGGACATTTTCAGGGATATCGCCATGACGATTGACGATGCCGAAGTCGTGTTATACCACGAGAACAAGCCCATTGTCGAAACGATGACCGATGTTCACACCAAGCGTGAAGTCAAGCGTTCACGTTTCAAATTCAGCATGTGCGACATTAAGATTGGCGAACTCGTTACGTTTGTTCCTACCGGATTAGTCGTGAAAGTGGCATCTGACGATTCAATCGAGTACGACGGTCGCATTTATAAGCTATCCCCATTTGTCGGAACATCCATGCCCGACGACAAACGAAACGCATCCGGAGCCTATCAAGGTGCAAAATATTTTTCATACAAGGGAACGATTTTGAACGATTTGAGGAAAGAAAAAGAATCGCCTCAAATTTAATGCCACAAAAGCGTTTCGTGAAATACCTAAATTAAAATACGATCCACTCGAGCCGACACGCCAAAATCGCCGGCTCCGGGGCTATGCCATCGCCGATGTATGAAGCCGGAACCATTATACCACCGACAAAGCACCCACAAAACCGCCTCAACGAAGCCATATATCATTCAATATAGTAACAGACAACACTTTATATTGCAAAATAAAGCAATACAAATCCTCAATATTTGCAAAATAAGGCATTCGCATACGAGAAAGCCGCAAAATTAGGCTTTGTTGTCTCGGTGATTAATGAAACCTCCAAAATTTGATATTTTGAAATATTGTCATACCTTTCCGTTCGCAATTGCGTCACGCCTCGCAATTGCCCATTAAGCCTACGCGACATGGCTCCGTGCAATTATCATAGCCGCATACTTCGTCACGCAAATGCACCTGCGCCAGTCCTCTAAAAACGGCCCAATGTCATCGTGGCGACTATGATTTACGAATACACCAATTTTTAATGACAAATGGCTTACATAAAGATTAAATTCAGCCCTTCCGCAACCGACGGAGACAGAGGAGCGATCTGCTATCAGATCATACACGACAGAAAAACCCGACGACTAAAGTCCGGCCACATAGTGTCGTCGTCAGAGTGGGATGAACGCCGATCGATGGTACGAATCGACCATCGTAACGAGCGCGAAACATTGATTCTTCTCATTCGCGAACAAGTGAACCGCGACGTCGAGCGACTCACCAAGATAATAAACCGCCTGAACGCCTCGGGAATCGACTTTACGGTCGACGACGTTGTCGACGAGTTCCGACGATACACCTGCGAGTACTCGCTGTTCAACTTCATGGCAAGCGTAATCAAAAAGCTAAAGATAAACGGACGCATACGCACCTCCGAGACATATACCTCGTCGCTCAACAGCTTCAAGACCTTCCGTCAGGGCGAGGACATCATGCTCGACGCCCTGACGCCCGACATCGTAGAGGCATATGGAGCCTGGTTGCGGAGGCGCGGAGTGGCACTGAACACCATCTCGTTCTACGCACGCATACTTCGCGCCGTCTACAATCGGGCCGTCGATCAGGGAGCAATAACCAATCTGCATCCGTTCAAGCGCATCTACACCGGCGTCGACAAGACGGTCAAACGAGCGTTGCCCCTCGCGGCGATAAAAAAGATGAAGATACTCGACCTGTCGCGAACGCCGTCGCTCGACTATGCGCGCGACATGTTTCTGCTCAGTTTCTATCTTCGCGGCATGAGCTTCATCGACATGGCTTTTCTCCGAAAAAGCGACCTAAAAAACGGATACATCACCTATCGGCGACGCAAAACCGGACAAAGCCTCATAATCGAATGGACCAAGGAGATGCAATCGATCCTCGACAAATACCCCACCAACAAAACCCACTATCTCATGCCCATAATCCGCTCTACCGGCTTGAACGAACGAAGCGCTTACCGCAACATGGGCTACAAAATCAACTACAACCTAAAGCGGATAGCCGAACAGATAGGGATACGCATTCCGCTGACGCTCTACGTGGCGCGCCACAGCTGGGCATCGGTAGCTAAATCAAAGGGCATACCGATAAGCGTAATCAGCGAAGGAATGGGGCACGACTCCGAATCAACTACACAAATATATCTCACGTCGCTCGACACAGCAGCCGTCGACCGCGCAAACTCAATAATACTTCGAAGTCTTTAAATCGGGAAAAACACATCTAATCGTGATGCTATGAAACGATGACACGTCCAAATCTCTTGCCAAGAGATTTGTAACAGTGCCTTAAATCTTACGCCACAACACATTACGCCCATACGTCACAGCCCGAAAAATGCCATTATGCGACATAACGGTACCATAAAGCCAAATTTTTAACAAAAAAACCGTCGCTAAA
>JAGATN010000013.1 GCA_017621225.1 Muribaculaceae bacterium
ATTGGGAGAGATAGCTCTTGAGCGAAAAACGGGACTCGAACCCGCGACCCCAACCTTGGCAAGGTTGTGCTCTACCAACTGAGCTATTTTCGCATTGATTTGCTCTATCAATCAGTCGATTATATGTTCATTGTTCTCTTGAGCGAAAAACGGGACTCGAACCCGCGACCCCAACCTTGGCAAGGTTGTGCTCTACCAACTGAGCTATTTTCGCGTTGGTTGCAAAGGCGTTTTTCGCGATTGCGATGCAAAGGTAGGCATTTTTTTCAAACCACCAAAATGTTTGGCCGTTTTTTTCAAATATTTTATTCAAAAAAGCAAAAAGCGCAATAAAAAAGCAAGCAAATACGAGACGCAATCGGCCTAAAAACCGCCCGCTACTACACAAATAAAACATTAATAAACAATATATTACCCATAACGCAACGCCCATTAACCCGAATCAAAATACCGCATCCTTTAGTTTATGCGCCAACTTTCACTTATTTCAAAAAAGAGAATTCAAAAATGCCTGATGCGGCACAAACGTCAAACAAATAATGCATAGATAAACTTATCAAATTTTTTATGACAAATTCACATTTTCAAGCATCGCCATATAAACGCTTATTAGTATTTTAGCGACCTAAAGTTTATCACAATGCTTTTGCTTCGCATATTCTTCATAATGGCATTATGCACGCTCTCCATGCCTTACGCGGCCGGACAAACGCATAATGCCATAGTGGCCGATTCGACTTCACGCTTGCCACTGCCCTGCGCATCCGTTTTCGACTGCAAAGGAAATGTAATAGGCGTATGCAGCTCGAATGGAAAAATGCCATATGTTCCAACAAACTGCTACCCCATAACGATACGTTATCTTGGATTCAAGGACAAAGTAGTACCGGCAACAAGTTCCGACACCATATTTCTTCAAGAGCATTACACTGAGTTGTCGGAAATAGTGGTCGAATCGAGTCAAACAAAGGTTTTGCACATGCTTGGATATCTTCGGGAATATTCCACCCTCACCACATACACCGACACCATTTTTCTTTTTAGGGAAAAGATGGTCGACTATATGTTGACGCCAAACAAAAAGATGCGATTCAAAGGATGGAATACGCCAAGAATACTAAAATGCAAGTCATATTATCGATTTACCAATGCAAGCGGATTAGACAGCGTAAGCGACAATTGCAATCACCATTTTTCGTGGTCCGACTGGATTGGCATAGTGTCATCGCCCAAAATGAACCCAAAGCTACGAAAAGTAGAATTGGGCAGCGATACAATTCGTGGCAAATACAGCCCTACCGAGACATGGACAAGAAACGATTACAGAGTAAACGTCGACGTAAACGTGCTGGCCGACACCACAAGCCGTAAATGGGTGCCTAATCTGTCCACCTTCTTCCAAAATCATCTTGATTTCGAATGCTTCAAGGTTAAATTCAGCTACAACAACGTAGTTGGCGATTCCATATCGCCACTCAATTTAACCGGATATTCTTTCAATATCGAGTCAAACGGTCGCGGCCACAATATGTTTATGTTCAATCGCATCAACGAGCCTTTTTTCGTAAGCACATACGCCGAAGCATACATCGTCGACAAAGAGTACATAACCGTAAAAGAGGCCAAAAAATGGGATAAGCTCAACCCCAATGACCATAAAATAGAGATCTACGAACCGATGGAAGCACCCGAATTGCAACCCACCATCCTGGCACTCATTGACCGAGTCAACTCCATCGACAAAGATGAAGTACGATTGAATTATCCCATCGACCGCCGATTTGCCGGCAACAAAAGAGAAAATCGGAATTTCACAATCGGCAATCGCCTGCTATTCATGTTGAAACAACTAACAGGAATATCGCTAATAAAATCGCACAAAAGCATGGACAAGCGAATGAAGGATTTCAGAAAAGAACTAAACACCGAAAACGAACGCAACCGCAAGGACCAATAACAGCACCCGGTACGATGCCAAAACATCATACCGAGCGCAACAATATCATCCACCTTAAGGCGATAAGAGGAATATCACTATTTCATAGACCTAATCGTCTTCTTCGAGGAGAAATATCGTCTCAACCGACTTACCGAAAAACCGGCTTATCTTGATGGCAAGCGGTGTCGACGGTAAGAAACGCCCCTTTTCGATGGCTACTATGGTCTGCCTGCTTACTCCGACGGCATCAGCCAATTGTTGTTGGGTTACATCTTTTTCTGCACGCTCAACTTTAATCTTATTCTTCATCCCCGCTCATTTTATTGTAACGATAAATCTCAAAACGAAATACCACGAAATATATAAGTGGCAGCAATACGAGGTTGATGGCCATAAACTGAGCGAAAGCAATGCCGTTAATGAGCAGAACCGCAACTATCAGAATAATACCATAAACGTACAGAGCGTTAAGCAGCGATGCAAGACGGATAGACCGAATCATTTCATCTTCACATTTCTCTTTAGAGCAAACGATGAATATCGAGCCAATGGTGATGCCGATTATGGCAGCATCGTTAAGTATCGTTTCTAATGTTCCTTCACAATCTATCATATTGTTAATAATCAGAACCCCGAGAATGAATGCCGGAACAAAAAGCAGCCATCCTAACGCTTGAAATTGTCTTGGGAAAAGTAAATTCTTCATAACTTAAAAATTTAATTAGATGATGTTATATTAATTGGACGGCTCAAAAGTATATAATATTTTACATATAGACAAGTAAACTTTACTTTTTTTTATCCACTTGAATATACAGACAACCCCGACATCACTGCCGGGGTTGCTTATCCAAATATGATTAATCGGTTGCTTATTTCATGATTGCCGATCCAGACGAGGTAACAGTTTGCACCTCATCGCCCCTTTGAACTTTCTTACCAAAGCCAAACGTATAACTTGCCGTGACATTAACAAATTGGTGACTGTTTGAATTATAAACCATGCTATATTGGTCAAAATACTTGCTGTTAAGATAGGTTGTTTGGTCAATCCAACTCTTACGGAATATATTTACCGCAGCCACGCTGATATTCCAATTTTTATTACGCCATCCAAGCTTCATCTGATATGATGATTTACCTCGATAAAAAGTATCATTCAGAGAATATTGAGTTAAACCACGGTCGGCAGTCGAATAATACAATGAAGCGTAAAATGACTTAAAGTAATAGGTAGCGCTTGTCGATACCATAAGATAATCGTATGTATCACTGTACACTCCCGTTAGTTTGCTAAACCACATGCGAGGTTGCAGCTGCAACACAAGTGAGCGATTAAACAGACGTGCCGTAAACGATATGCCGACATCAAAGTTCTGGCAGTCACCACTGTTTACAATTGACCGAAGCATCATGCCATTGGGTCCCGTAGGCGTAAAAAGCGGAACCGGCCTGTCAAAATATCTGCTCCACCCTCCTGATGCCGCCACTTGAAACATATTATCGGGTAGCCAAGTATATTGCAAGTCAACCGACCCCCAGCGAGTGTTTTTCAAATCCGGGTTGCCGGTCTTGTATAACAGTTCGTTCTCCTGCTGAAGCGTCGGAGTTTTATCCGACTGATCTACGAAATTGCTATTGTAGCTCGTCGACAGATTCAATGAATTTTTCTGATTGAAGGCATACTGCATATCAAGATTGAATAGCGGAACCACATCCGACATAACGGTATTGTCTATCTTGTTCCATTCGCCAATGAATCCTCCTTCAAAACGTCCGTAAAAATCATCTGACCGGTAAGAATATCCGGCAAGAGCGCCATAGGCCATCTGCCTGAACCGATCGGTCGACAACGTCGTACCGGTATACTTCACATTGTCATTGTTAATGATGTAATACCCCTTGAGATCAACTACATTTTTGTCGTTGACATTTTTATTGACCTGCAATACCACCTGACCCTGAACCGATTCATCGCGAGCGTCATTTGTTATGTCGGTCTCACCCGCACCTTGATATGAACTGTTACTTTTGGTGTGCTGATATTGTAGTTGTGCAATAGTGTTCATCTGATAACCATTTCCGAGATCGAAGTATAAAATTCCCGTCCATGTCGGATACAGCACTCTCGAATCGGATGTTGAGAAGTAATCCGACCGACTATATATGCTTGGAGTGAACAAGACCGTGCCGGCCGTGTTCAAACGTGGACGGTTTGTAGCATCTAATGAGAATGTATTGGATATGGTCATTTTATCCGTACCATATATGGCTCGGAATGACAATCCGAGGTTATTTTGTTGGAGACGGCTATACTTCATTACGTTTTCTCTGACAATCTCATCAAATGAGTCATCAGCATTGGGAAAACGAAAAATCTGCTTCCTATCGGAGCCTTGGTTATGTCGGTCAGTATATTTGTCTGAAACTACAAGGTCGTACGTCATTCGTTTATACGCAATCTTGCCATATGTGAGACCTCTGCCCGAGCCTGCCATTATGTTGCCATTGCCCGTTAGCTTTGCATAGCCTCCTACTTCATATTTGCGTAGAGTAAAGTTTACTACATACGGATTGTGTTGATACCGTGGGTCGGTAGGATAAACGAGATATTCAACCTTCTTGACATCTTCCGGACGCAATGCGTTCAGTTGTTCTTCAGATGCGGGTTGCATATCAATGTAGATGCGGACCGGCTGACCGTTAAGAGTGAGCACCGAGTTCGATACCGGATTTACGCGAATCTGCGGAATGCCCATCTGCGAAAGCAAGTCAATTGCATCCTGCGCCGATTTCTTCTGGTCGCTACCGGGATAAAAGGTAGCGACATCCGGTTTCACGCTCTGCATCTGAGCCTCGACAACAACCGTTCCAAGGTCATTCGTCTTGATGCTGTCTCGCGCTTCCGTCTGCGCTAAGGCAGACACGGCACAGTGCAGTGCCATGATGAATGTGATTACTTGTTTCATATCCATATTTTATTTAGCCATAATGTTTTTTATTTGCCTGACATTCCTTTTTGAATGTCGACCATTACTATTTTCCCATTGACGGTCAATGTGACCTTACAATTTTTGAACACCGTAAAACGCTTGAATCTTAATTTGTAGGTTGCTACTCCGTCTACTACGTTGCATCTAATTTGCTTCGCGTGATACTCCTTGTCGTTATTGTATAATACGGCATCCGTGACCTCGACCTTTTGCGATGCGTCGTTGTCAACGAGGACAATGTTGGTTCCTCTGATGTTGTCGATGCTCTGATACTTGATTTCAGCGGATGCGTTAAGCATACCAAAACAAATAAGGATCGATAAAATTACTCTTTTCATATTATCCATGTTTTTAATTCGATGCGGCAAAATTAGCATCAGCAAAAAGCGCAAGCAAAAAAACTGCCGGTTATATTGCCCTCATTTCAGCCTACAAACGGCTGATAATCAGCGCAAAGAATAATCAGCAATTCCTCTCTGTAAAAATCAGCCACTTACCATTACATTTTAGACACGAAATATTCCTTATCGGCGGCATCCGATGCGAGAATACGATCCTTAAGCCGACTCCTGCGGTTATAGAAATTCTTAATCTTTATATCAGTGAAAATACATATTGCACGTGGCGAGAATCCGGCATACAGATAAGTCAGAAATATCAAATCGTTTCTTTTAAGATCGGGCAATTGTTCTTTCACCTTCACCAATATATTGTCGAGAAAAGTATTTACGATGCCTTCAAGCTCCGCAATGTTTTTCGAATCGCGCAATGCCAGGATATGTTTTTCCACCTCATTGTAAAGAGTCAGCTTCACTTTTTCAGAGTCGTTCTTTTCAAAATACTCATTACAGAGCATATTTAGAGTATCGAGACGACTGCCATAGAGAGCGTCGACTTTTGCCTCCAACTCCATGTTTCGGTCGGTGCGCTTGGATATGAGCAAGGATAGCTCCTCAATCTCTCTGCGCTTCATGATGAATCTGCGCCTTACAATTACGAGCGCCAAGCCACATACCGCAAGGACGCTCGACAATACGATGGTCAAAATCAGCCAAGCCTTATGGGAATTTTCATTCGACCGGTCAAGCTGTTCTTCATAATCGGTCCTAAGCATGTTGATTGATTCGCTAAGCTCCCCCTCACGCGAAGTCGGACACCTTATTATACCTCTGTCAGTACTAAGAACCAATGCATCCTTTTCGTCAAACAAATCACTGAACGGAAAATCAAGAGCTATATGCCATTCGGTGCTCTTGCCGGCCACCTCGGGCGTCTGTGCTATCAGCGTAAATGGCTCCAATGGCGAATAAACGCTATCACAATTTACCCACTCAGCTTTATAGATTGTAAACGGAGCATTGGAACTTTTCAATTCAAAGGTGATTCTAACCCTATCATCATAATTTGAAATGCTCCGATACCGCATTTCAAGTTTTTCGGGCGAGGCAGTCATGCTGTCCGAAACCGTATAGGTGACTATATTGACTGCATCAACAGAAAATACAGAGAAAAACAATATGCCAAGAATAATGATGTACCGACACATATTTAGAAATAATTTAAGTTTGTTTCAAGGCTCTCATAAAAAGAGCCAAGGCATTAAAGCACAGCGCACCGTCAAAATCATTCACTATATTATGTGCGATTTGAACCATTCATAAAGAATGCCCCATATACGCTGTATTTGGCAAAGTTACAATAAAAAAAAATATTACCATATCTCTCATTACTATAAGGAGCTATTTATGGACTCCAAAAATTTGACAACACTAATCAACTATGACCACCACACACCCAATAATCATTGCACCCGATACAATGGCAAACCACTATACCGAGTGCAACAATATCAATCGTTCCGAGACGACATAGAAATTACACGGTCAGAAAAACATATCGCTCATTAGGAATTTTTCAGAGCTTTAGAAAGCGTAACCTAAACGCAGTTGGAAATTGTTTGAAAAATAGTTTCCTTGCTCCCGTTTATCGCCCTTCTTTCCACCAATGGAAATTATCTCATCACCACCTTCATAGATAGGAATAAATCCACGTTGCCATGTTAAATCAATATTGAAACGACCGAACCAATATCCAACGCCAACATTTATTCCCACATCATATTTACGCATAACGTCAATATCTCCTATTTTGACCTTGTCTTCATCTTCTTTGAAGTCATTGCGGTTGCCATATTTAGACGTAGATACTATATGGTCGGTTGTATGCGTCTTATAATTTCCTGCAAAATCATAGTTTGCATATGCCCCTATATGGACATCTGCAGCCATACGTTGGAGGAATGTGTACTTATAACCTATCGTAATAGGTGAAAATTGCACATTATAACTTGAAAGCGTTTCTTGTATTGTCTTCTTATGGTAGTCATGACCACCTGAGACTTGACTCGTACCAGAGCGCACCCATTCAGCATTCGTTTTGTAACCTCTCATTCCGAGGTCGAGAGCCATACCCCAATAAAGAGGATGAGTGCCGAACGATTTGTTAAAGCCAAAAGATACAACATAGCCTGGAGTCGTTTTGAAACTTCCGTTCCAGTCACCTTTGTCCCAAATTGCCTCTTGTGTTTCTTTTGCGTTACCAGCAACACCATTAAAACCGATTCCAGCTCGTAGAATCCACACTGTTTTTCCCGAATTAAAGTTAGGGAGTTCAAGCGTTTCCCCTAATTCCCTTCCATACATTGCCGTTAACGACAATAGGAGCGATAGAAAACATACCAGTTTCTTCATAATTGATTTTCAAGGTCTCCAGTTCCTAAAAACCGTTTAAGATGCAGAAGCGTGGAACTGTATGCCACGTCTTAAAGTGAAGGTGCTAGGAAAACCTTTGAGAACAGATGTGGGTTAACAGCCCCACGCTATACGTGGAAACCGTCTGCCAACTCTTGTTCTCGTGGTTAAAGTTTCCTAGGCTTTTCACTTACAAGAAGAAGACATAACGCTTCTTTTTTACTAAATGTTATGACAAGGCTTCCCTTATCAATTGCAAAATTACAAAATTATAGTTACATAACAATAGCCGAATCAAAATAAGGACTCATCAGACTCGTTCATCGGCATTGATTCTACTCTTTCCATATGGTAACTACGTGATTATAAACGAAAAACACCCAATTTCAACCTTTTGAGTGTAAAATTGAGCGTATATACAATAAAAGCCTGATAATCAGGCTTTATTGCGGAGGGAACGAGATTCGAACTCGTGGTAGGATTGCTCCTACGTCAGTTTAGCAAACTGGTGGTTTCAGCCACTCACCCACCCCTCCGTTTTACAATGTGGTGCATATCCCTCTCTTGGGTTTTGCGGTGCAAAGGTAGCTGATTTTTTTTATAGTTGCAAAAGTTTTACCATATTTTTATCAGCAAAATGATTTTTTGTAACTAATTTTGTCATCATATTAACTCTGCAATATAAATGAATCGCAAAAGCAAAAAATCAAAAAAAACCTCCTGGTTTCAACGACATATTTTGGCAATCATCATTGCCACAGCATCTTTATTAGCACTGATCATATACTTTGCCACCTTCTGCTTTCAGTCGCACGACGGTGAATCAAAATGGGTTTACGTACCCGTCAACGCGACGACCGAAAGCCTTCACGATTCACTAAAATCGTCGCTCGGCAACTCCGAAGCCAACCGCATATACGCTTTGTGGCGTTTAATGGGAGGCGAAATAGCCATTGCACACGGAGCATACAAAATTGATTCGGGCGAAAATGCCATCTCCATAGCCCGTCGATTGTCAAGAGGCATGCAGACACCCGTGAAAATATCGTTTTCAAACGCACGCACGTTAAATCAATTGGCAGAAAAAGTTACGGCCCGCGTGGAATGCAGCGACACCGAATTTTTGGAAGCATGCAACACCGTTTTGTCCGATTCGGGATTCAAATCCGCCGAATTCACGGCCGCATTCCTCCCCGACACCTATGAGGCATATTGGACCTCCACCGGCATCGACATTGCAAAAAAATTGCTACGTCACCGAAACAACTTTTGGAACGAACAGCGTCGAAACAAGGCAAAGGCACTTGGACTGACGCCTGTCGAAGTGGCTTCTCTGGCAGCAATAGTCGAGGAAGAATCGGCCAAAAGCGATGAACGGCCTAAAATAGCTCGTCTATACCTCAATAGATTGGAAAAAGGCATGCCGCTACAAGCCGATCCGACAGTGAAATTTGCCGTAGGCGATTTCGGTCTGAGAAGAATCACCGGCAAACATCTGTCAGTAGAGTCACCATACAACACTTACATTCACGCCGGCCTCACCCCCGGCCCCATACGCATTGCCACGGCAAAAACCATCGACCAGGTGCTTGACGCTCCTCGCCATCCTTATATATATATGTGTGCCAAGGAAGATTTTTCAGGATATCACAATTTTGCCGTCAATTACGCGGAGCATATGTCGAATGCACGCAAGTATCAGGCCGAATTAAACCGGCGAAACATACACTGACCGTCGAATGGCTCATCAGTCAAGCGGCGTCTCCGTCATTTCATCTATCGATTTGAGGTCGTCCATTCGCTGTGAAGGCGTTTCATTATCGTCGCGACTTATTATGTAGTGGTCGTAATACGACAATAATAATGTGGTAAGCGGCAATGCGATTATCAAGCCTATCATGCCAAGAAGGGTTCCCCATACCGACAGCGACAGAAGTATTATGGCCGGATTAAGCCCCATGGCCTTACCCATTATCTTAGGCGTAAGTATGAAATCTTGTATGGCCTGCACTACGCAATACACGGCTATGCACTCTCCGAAGATGGTCCAGAAATCGCCACCGCCCCCCACTGCATATATGAGGCACAACACAGCCGTAGGTATGATGGATATCAACTGGAGGTAGGGAACCATGTTCAGAAGACCGATGAACAAACCGAGCAATACGGCCATCGGCAATCCGATTATCGAAAAGCCGATGCTAAACAATATGCCCACAATGAAAGCCACTAATGCCTGACCGCGAAAATAGTGGTTCATACTCGACTTTATGTCATTGCCTATCTTGAACACGGTTGAGCGATAACGGGGCGGAACCATGCGGCGGAATCCCCTCGACAAGCGGTCATAGTCAATCATTATGAACACAACGTAAAGCACCACTATAAACCAGTTGAATATGCCCATTATCACCGATATGCTGCCTGTCACTATGCTCCATGACGTTGACAATGCACTTTCGACGAGCGAAGCCCATTCCTGACGAGTAAGCAGATCGCTTATTTCATTGAAATCGACCTGACGGCGCAAAAAGTCATGAATGGATTGCGGCAAGAACCTCACGTTCATCTCTGTAACGGCATATTTACGCATGATCACGGCCATATTGTGCATCTCATCCATCATCATTGGCACAATGAAATAGCATATTATGGCAACGAAAAAAACAGCTTCGAAAAGTGTCACGAATATGGCCTTGGTTCGGCCTTTCAGGTTAAGCAATCGCTTGTTGTACTGCACGAACGGCTCAAACATATAAGCTATCAGACATGCCACGCAAAAAGGCAGCAACACGCCTTTAAGCAAATTTATAAGCCATATTATGGCCAATACCACGATGGCCGATATTACAAGCCGTACCACCCGGTCGAGAGTATATGGTTGACGCGTATACATAATTTTCCTGTTTATTTTTCCATGAAATTAAGAAATTAATCCCATCTGTATTTATTTTTGAGTAAATTTGTGCAAATTTAATTAATCAATCATTTATCATTACAAAATTATGACCAAAGTAAAGCAAGCTTTGAGCGAGAAAGCATGGGCAAGATGGTTGGCATTGACATTGCTGGCTTCAGCTATGTTCTTCGGCTACATCTTCATGGATGTACTCTCGCCGCTACAAGCAGCCTTGCAGGACACCAAGGGTTGGGATCCCACCGCCTACGGACGTTTTGCCGGCTCTGAGACATTTTTGAATGTATTCGTATTTTTTCTGATTTTCGCAGGCATAATACTCGATAAGATGGGCGTGCGTTTCACGGCCATTCTCTCGGGTTCGGTTATGGTTATCGGTGCGGCCATAAATTATTACGCGCTTACCGATTCATTTGCCGGAAGCAGTCTGGAAAACACCTTCAACAATTTCATAAATCTGCCCGACGCATGGTGGAACATCACACCGTTCTACGATGGCATGCCCGCTTCGGCCAAGCTATCGGCCATCGGATTCATGATATTCGGCTGCGGCGTTGAGATGGCCGGCATCACCGTTTCGCGAGGCATCGTAAAATGGTTTAAAGGCAAGGAAATGGCACTCGCCATGGGTATCGAAATGGCCATTGCCCGTTGCGGCGTTGCAGTGGTGTTCATTGGTTCTCCGGCCATGGCAGCCATCAGTGGAACGATCGAAGTTTCGCGCCCCGTGGGAATGGGCGTTTTGCTCCTCTTTATAGGCTTGATAGGATTCATCGCATACTCGTTTATGGATTATGCCCTCGAACGTCAGACCGGCGAAAAGGGCGAGGAAAAAGACGATCCGTTTAAAATCAGCGACTTGAAATATATATTCTCGTCAAAGGTGTTCTGGCTCGTAGCCATGTTGTGCGTATTGTACTACTCGGCAATATTCCCGTTCCAAAAATATGCCGCAAACATGCTGCAATGCAATCTTGGCATTACCTCCGAAGAAGCCGGACTGACATTCTTCGTATTTCCGCTCGGAGCAGCAGCCATCACGTGGCTTCTCGGCATGTATCTCGACCACAAAGGCAAGGGAGCGACGATGCTCATACTCGGCGCCATACTCATGATACTGTGCCACCTTACGTTTGCATTCGTACTTCCGGCCACGAAATCAACGGCCGTGGCATATGCCGCCATAATAGTACTTGGCATATCGTTCTCGCTCGTACCCGCTTCATTGTGGCCGTCAGTTCCTAAGTTGGTCGACGGTCGACTCTTGGGCTCGGCCTACGCGGTGATATTCTGGATACAAAACATTGGTCTTTATGCATTCCCGATGATAATAGGCAGCGTATTGCAGAGCACCAATCCGGGCGTAACCGACCCGTTGCAATATGACTACACCTGGCCTATGGTATTGTTTGCATCGCTCGGCGTACTTGCACTGTTCTTCGGCATATGGCTCAAAGCTCTCGATGCCAAGAAGCATTACGGTCTCGAAGATCCAAACATAGTGGCCGAAGATTCGAAAGTGGAATTCGACGGTATGGAATAAACTCCGTTTAATCACAAAAAATATGGGATTCGAACCTAACCCGTCCGAATCCCATATTTTTTTGCGTTATTAATGTCACGTATCAGTTTTTTGCAAACAGAACGTTCGACGATGCTGCCATCTGCTGATATGCAAATACGCCTTCCTGCGAAAGCTCTACGGCCACTTTCGTACCGTCGGCACCTGGCATCAGCACGTGGGTATCGTCAACATAAGTCATCAAAGGATAAGTCATATCGTTAGCGGTTACGCTCCATGTGCGCGAATCGTCATCAAAGTCGAGACGTGCCACCGAGCCGTCGTTTTCGCTGGTGATGGTATACCCTTTTCCGTCGCATTCCACCAAGTAACGACCATCCTGACCTTCTATCACCTTCTTACCTTTTGCTACGGGATTGTTTCCACTCCAGAATTCGATGCTGTTAAGCACTAACAGGTCGGCAAGACCCGATACTTCATATACGGGAAGTATCCAGAATGCGAAAAACACCAATTCGTTGGCAAATTTGCTACCTACTTGTCTATTCCAATTCAAAAGTTTGCTTGTCAATGAAAAGCTTCCTATGCATGAGCTCATTGTCATCGAGCCAACCAATGTCAGTACCAGACCGACAGTCATAAATTTTTTCTTCATAGTTAAAACGATATTAATGATTATGAGATAAATATTGATTATTTTATTGGGGAATTCGATCTTTTATCTGATTATATATCTCGAACACCGATTTTACATACTCACATGTCTGACGACCTCGAAAATAGCCATATTTGCACACCGGATCATTATAATACTCGGGGTTCATCTTCATCATCAATGCCTGAGAAGCGCCATTTTCCCAGCGACCGGAGTCGAGGCCATGCTTATTTGCCAGCGCAATGGCATCGTAGATATGGGCTATTCCTGAATTATATGCGGCAACCACAAATTTCATTCGTTCATTTTTATCGGACACATACTGGCTGAGCGATTTGTCAAGATTGCTAATGATTTTTATGGCCGTCGATATGTTTTTGTCGTTATGCGCTATTTCATCAGCCGACAATCCGAACGCGCGCGCGGTTCCCGGCATGATCTGCATTATTCCGCGCGCACCCGCCCAAGACACCTGCGTGGAGTCGAAATGGCTCTCGGCATATCCCTGCGCGGCAATCAAACGCCAATCCCATCCTATTTCTTCGGCATACGACTTAAACACATCATCGAACGGCGACACCCGTCCGCTCGACAAATCAAGGTGATATACGGCCCTGATTACGTCGTTTTTGCTCCGCTCGAAATAGCGCTTAAGTAATCGCGCGCGCGCCATCCGAGGCTTCTCCTCCACCGTCCACGAGTCGATGGAATCAGCCAGCCAAGGCTTATCGGGCGAAACTGCCCATGCCGATCGCTGCGGGAAACTTATTTCGACAGTAATGTCAAGATCGTTGAAATATGTCTTGTTCAACCGCGCTATGTCGCTATCCACTACCGTCAGCGGAATCTCGCCCTTCGACACCATATCGATCAAATCTTCCGTAATCAGCGTATCGCGGTCGATAGGCTTGATCTCTATGCCACCTCCGAGCTCGTTGTTCAAATTGTTAAGCCGATGATGATACTTGCTGTCGCGCTCCACATATACCGTATGCCCTATGAGTTGGGTCACGTCGGTTATGCGGCTGCCGTCGCGCGATTTGGGCTGAACGAGCACCTGATTGGTTATGTTTTCCACGCCGCACGGTATGACGCGCTGCTTGTTCTCGCCCGTAACCGGAACCTCATATGCTATCAGGTCAACCATACCCGAATCGAGCATCTCGAGGGCCCGATTGAGGCTGGGGGCAACTTCAAGGTCAAGCGCCATGCCTTTGTCGGCCGCAAAACGGCTCACGAGGTCATAGTCATATCCCATACGCTCCTCACGATATATGAAAAACGACGTAGGGCTATATAACGTAACGACCTTCAGCGTGTCGGGCATACGTGACGACAAGCTGTCCGGATCGTACGAACCGGAATCGCTACCCGACCTGAAACATCCGCATACAGAGACAATCAGGCACGAAGCAATCAGCGCCAACGCAGAATAGGCCAAACGGTACTTGTTCATCCAACGAACATCAAGTACGATTAATATTCGAACGTTCCCTTATCTGACTTTATTGTGAGTCGATTGGATGGAGCGGCTTCGACACGACCTATTACGCGGCCTTCTATACCAAACGACGATGCGATGTCAATGATCTGATCGGCTTTATCGGGAGCAACGTATATTTCCATACGGTGACCCATATTGAACACTTTGTACATCTCGGCCCAATCGGTGCCCGACTCAGCCTGTATGAGTTCAAACAACGGAGGCACGGGGAACATATTGTCCTTGATCACATACTTTCCTTCGACAAAGTGCATGACTTTAGTCTGCGCTCCACCCGAACAGTGAACCATTCCATGTATGTCGTGCCGCATTACATCGAGCACCTTCTTTATCACCGGAGCATATGTTCGCGTCGGCGAGAGCACGAGTCGTCCGGCATCGAGCGACACACCTTCAACGGCATCAAGAAGTTTTTTCGAGCCTGAGTATACCAATTCAGAAGGCACTGCGCCATCGAAACTTTCGGGATACTTAACCGCCACGTCTTTCGAGAACACGTCGTGACGAGCCGAAGTCAGGCCGTTGCTGCCCATTCCGCCATTGTATTCCTTTTCATATTTGGCCTGTCCGTACGATGCCAATCCTACTATCACGTCGCCGGCCGATATGTTGGCATTGTCGATCACGTCGCTTCGTTTCATACGGCACGTAACCGTACTGTCAACTATTATGGTGCGCACCAAATCGCCCACGTCGGCAGTTTCGCCACCGGTGCTTATTATGTTCACACCCATTTCGCGAAGTTCGGCAAGCAATTCCTCCGTGCCATTTATTATGGCCGATATCACTTCGCCCGGAACGAGCAGCTTGTTTCGACCGATGGTAGAACTAAGCAATATGTTATCAACGGCACCAACGCAAAGCAAATCATCGATATTCATTATCAATGCGTCCTGAGCTATGCCCTTCCACACGCTCAAATCGCCGGTTTCGCGCCAATAAATGTAAGCCAACGACGATTTTGTGCCGGCTCCATCAGCATGCATTATGTTACAATACTCCGGATCGCCACCCAACACGTCAGGTATTATCTTACAAAAAGCCTTGGGATACAAACCCTTGTCCACATTTTTAATAGCATTGTGAACATCTTCCTTCGAGGCTGATACGCCACGCATATTATATCGCTGATCGCTCATATGCCTTTATTTATTTTATATTAAATATTCTATTTTCGTTCAATAAACAGTTGAATCATTCCAATATGTCCAACACCTTAATCATATATACCAATATGGCAGGCGACACGTATAGTAGCGAATCTATACGGTCAAGTACGCCTCCATGTCCGGGCAGGATGGATCCGCTATCCTTAATGTTATGCGAACGCTTTATCATCGATTCCACCAAATCGCCTATCGTAGATGCAACACATACTACGACGGAGAATCCAAGCATCCCGACAAGCGACAACGGCGTTGCAGGAAGCCCCAACAGGAACATAACTATCGCACCACCAATGCAGAACAGCAATCCGCCAAAAAATCCTTCCCATGATTTTTTAGGCGATATGCTTTCATACAAACGATGCTTACCCATCGACGAACCCACTATATAAGCACCCGTATCATTGAGCCATATCAATATAAACATGGCCAATACAAGCCCATATCCATACAACAAATAAAGCAATGCCGCCACGGTCAATGGCACCGACACATAAATCTGCGACATAAATGACGTGTATAGCATTTCAATGGGTAGCTTTTTATGGGCGAACAGCTGAAAAGCCAATCGCACCATTACATATATCAAAAACCATGATGCCGCATCCACAAACTTATCAAAACTCATAGTGTATTCAAAACATACACCCAACATCAATAGTACGGCGCCAAGTATATCCATGGCCATCACCCAATCGAGAAGTCGTTTGCGCACATGCATCATAGCATTAAGCTCATATATCGACAATGCGGCAAAAATGGCACAAAGAACCATAAAGCCCTTATCACCACCAAAAAGCAGCGTACAAACAATTACGGCCACATACAATATACCGGTAACAGAACGCAACAACAGATTTTTCATTGTTAAGTAATTACTTTATTCAATTAGCAAAGATAGCATATTTTTTTCAGAGAGAGCCTGCATTTAAACGAATTTAAACCCTCTGCAAATACGTACAAAATCATTTCAATCCAAACCGAACGCCACATATGTTAAAATTATATAAAAGCACGAATCTTCTATTGCACATTTGAGAGATATACGTAACTTTGCATCAGTTTTTCATGGTATTAGATTTAAGGTATGAAGATTATTCGTCGTGATGACGAGTAATTTTTTTTTGTGTATATACCATTCCTCTTTTTGGGGGCTTTCGTCAGCGCCCCAAAATCAAACAAATGCAAAAAACCATTATATTATATGACATAGAGCAACATTCCATTCGGCGGGTTGTTTATAAGTATGAATCAGTCAGGATGTAACGACATCGAAACTGCTGACAGACAAAAGAAACAAATGATTCGTACCACCCCAAAACAACAATTATGGATAACCAAAATTCATGTGACAGAAACATCGAAAGCCGTAGTTGCGAAGAACAGCTATCAGCTTTAAGCCCCTTTGAACTAAAAAACAAATTGATAGAACTGGCCGAAGACGAGGCAAAGGCATCGGCTCGTGTGTATCTCAATGCCGGACGAGGCAACCCAAACTGGATAGCCTCGACACCTCGTGCCGCATTTTTCCTGCTTGGTAAGTTTGCCATGCCCGAATGCGAGCGTGTATTTACAGATCCGTTAGGCATAGCCGGATCACCTTTAAAAAACGGCATCGGAGAACGATTCGAAAAATTTTTGGCCGACAATGCCAACGAACCCGGAGCAAAATTACTTAAAGACACATTGGAATATCTCGTTAAAAAGGGTGCCGACCGCGAAGCAGTCATATTCGAATGGGTCGACGGAATAATAGGCGATCACTACCCTACCCCCGATCGAATTTTGAAATTTACAGAGCTTCTGGTCCGCGATTACCTTGCACAGGAAATGGGCGACAACGCCGGCGACGCTCAGACCTACGATTTATTTGCCACCGAAGGCGGAACAGCCGGAATGTGTTACGCATTCGACTCCATACAAGCCAACCATCTCATTAAGAAAGGAGAAAAAATGGCTCTTATGGTTCCCGCCTTCACCCCTTATATAGAGATACCGTCGCTTGACCGATTTTCATTCGACGTGGTAAACATAAGCGCCAATAAGGTAGACAGAGACGGCTATCACGAATGGCAATATCCCGACGAGGAGGTAAACAAGCTACGCGACCCGTCAATAAAATTATTGTGCATAACCAATCCGTCGAACCCGCCGTCGTACACGCTATCGCGCCACACTCTCGACTTGCTCATCGACATAGTAAAGCACGATAATCCGAACCTTATGATTGTGACTGACGACGTTTACGGCACGTTTGTAAATGACTTCCATTCGCTCATGTATGAATTGCCGCACAATACGATGTGTGTTTATTCATTCTCAAAATATTTCGGAGCTACCGGATGGCGTCTAGCAGTGATAGCGCTGAATCAGGACAACGTATTCGACAAGATGCTATCGACCTTACCCGAATCGGATAAGGCAAACTTAAACAAGCGTTATGGTTCACTGGCAGTAGAGCCCGAGAAAATCAAGTTCATCGACAGAATGGTTGCCGACAGCCGATTGGTGGCATTAAATCATACGGCAGGCCTGTCTACGCCGCAGCAAATACAAATGTCGCTGTTCGCGGCCATGAGCCTGCTTGATACTGAGCAGAAATACAAAGCCAAAATGCAGTCCATAATCCACAAGCGCCTTGCCGCTCTGTGGAAAAACACAGGATTTACCCTGCTTCCCGACCCATTGCGCGCGGGATATTATTCAGAGATAGATTTTATGGTATGGGCCAAGAAATTCTATGGCGACGATTTTGCCAATTGGCTTGTAGACAATTACAATCCGCTTGACCTCGTAATCAAATTATCGCACAATCAAGCCGTAGTGCTCCTGAACGGCGATGGATTCGACGGTCCGGCGTGGTCGGTAAGAGCCTCGTTGGCCAACCTTGATGAAGAATCGTATCTGCAAATCGGAACGGCCATACATACTCTGCTGGAAGAATACCACGACGCATATATGAAATCTCACAAATAATTCATATCATTCACAACGCCTCTTATTGCAAGCAGGTGCGTTACTATCACGCAACGCACCTGCTTTTTCACAAATTTAATTGATAGCGTATTTCACTTAATTGTCATAGTCATACTCAAGCTCATACGAACTTACATATAAGATGGCTCCATTGCCACCCGTAAAGTAATCGCCATACTTGCTCGCC
This sequence comes from Muribaculaceae bacterium, assembly GCA_017621225.1. Classification (GTDB taxonomy): domain Bacteria; phylum Bacteroidota; class Bacteroidia; order Bacteroidales; family Muribaculaceae; genus Paramuribaculum. The sequence goes on from JAGATN010000013.1 coordinate 18,610, forward strand.
GAAGCAACTACGATTATGTAACGCGGAACGCGGTCGGTAGATACATATTCGATAGGTATGCGCACATCCATATATGAATCCATATCATATCCATATTGCACCTGGCCGTATGCAATAACGCCCGGATCGTTACGGTCGAACAGCCTACGGTCGCTACGTTTGGTCCTTATCTCATATGGCTCATCCCAGTCGCCGAGCGCGCACCAAACCACACAAGTGTCGGGTCGCCCTTTCAAGTCATCGAAACCCGACGATGCATGCGAAATGGGTGCCGTGGTGTATTTTATCTTTGCTTTCAGGGCCGTTGGGCGCATTGTAAAAGGCCGCCCGAACGACAACACACCATCCGTACCATCAGTGCGTACATAATATCCTGAGAACAAATTTCCGGAAGCAAGTTTTCCGAGCGACCCTATGCCAACGAATTTGGTCTGCAATTCGGCTCCGGCGTATCCCGTAAGCGAATTTATGTCGGAATGTGGCAAAGTATTGCTCGGGCCCAATATTGTGGCTCCTTTGTTTCCGGTACCCCAGAACGGCTCCTGATCTTTGCCCCACGGACACCATACCTTGCCATCAAGCCACCAGTTTTCGAAATTCGAGTTGGGCAATTGCACCACCTTGCCGGTGGTAAAGGTTACAATCTCGGTATGATCGTCGCCACTAAAGGCCCTAAGCTGATATTCGGTCTCAGCCGACAGATGCGATATGCAAGCCGAGAAGCTACCGCCGGCATCGGTTATCCAACCTTTCGGAACTTCCACCCAATCATTCGAACCGCTTTTACGATATTCAAAGCCATTGTTCTTACCGGCTTCGGCCATTGCATAAGCCCAAGCCACGTTAGTCCACGCGTCAACATGGTCGATCGACACTCTCGATGACGCATGATTGACCTCTATCGACCAGGTAGTGCTTCGCCCGAACTCCGATACCGTAATTTTAACCGGACGCGTGAAGTCAACTATCAGACCTCGCAGGTTTGGATGCATGGTAGCAGTGGTTCCGGCCAATTTTATAGACTGGACTCTGATTTGCGATAACGAAACCGTCTCCGCCACATAGGCTTTAACCGTATGCGATTCGACATCTATCTCAGACGCGCCTACCTGATTGGCTATTTTAAAGTAACGCTCAATATCCTGAATAGCCGATACAGTCCACTTAAAATCATAATACAGGCCAAGAGTCACTTCGTAAGGCGTAGTCAGGTCGATGCCCGATACGAACTCCATGGAATCGAGCATATATGCTCCGGGGGTTATGGCGCAATCGGTTACTTTTACATTCTTAATGTCGGCCTCCTCATTGAGAAACACCGTTACCACGCGATTTGCCGAATCGATCGACGCCACACGACTTTGGTGTGCGACTTCAAGACAAGTGAAGTTTGGCTGCGTATGAGGATATGGCAAATCATTTTCGATACATCCTGATGCCATGAAACAGATGGCCAAGGCTACGACCGACAGCCAAGGGAATCTACCCGATATTTTATTAAATGTGAACACCTACTCCAAAATTTATATTAAACAAATTGAATTTAAAATTAGCTCCGCTGCTAAATCTCGACCCTTCCTCGATGTCGTTAGTACATTGCTTTTCATTACGAAGCTTTAGGCCAAACACGCCAAACGAAACATTGAAGCCCAAGTAATCGGTTATGAATATGCATACACCGGGGCTAAAATTCAATGATGCCTCGGTTATTGTAGTGCGCGTGTCGCGAAGCACATTGTCATAATAACGCTTAAAGCGCGACGATCCCGACCCGAAGCTCAAATCCACTTCATTGAATATGGCAAATCGTTTTTCGGTGCTGAGACCCACGTAATTGCGATAGAAAATGCCAATTGAATAGTTTGACGAATAGTAGCTTACATCTTTTATGTCGAAATTGATGTCCTCGCCTATGTCTACGGCAAGACGCCCCAAATCGGCTTCGCCTCGGGTGTAATTGAATTTCAAGCCCATTGCCTGATTGTTTCGTATGAAATATCCGACGGTAGGCTTTATTGAATACTGCTTGCCTTTAAAATCGAAATCCTTTATTGCCGACAAAAGCTGAACATCATCGGCATCAAACTCGCCATACGATGCAGTCAGGCCAAACACCCACGTGCGTTTAGGTATGATAAGAAAGTTGTAGAGCCCTCTGTCGAAACGCCCCAAATTACGTTCGGGAATTATCATACTCACGGTATCATCGCCCACAATCACCTTTTCGTCAAGAATGTTGCGCGGTAATTTCGAAAACTCGGAGTATACCTCAAGAGTATCGTTATCTTGAGTCTGCGAATAAGCCACCGTGCATACGGAACCCATAATCGCCAGTATTATAATATGCAGTACATTCATAACCATTATAGATAAAATGCCACTCCAAATGAGATGGAAAACAAATTGACTTTAAAATTCGCATGCTTTGAGTTTCGTTTCGACACGCTCACCTGATCGGTTATGGCTTTTGTATGAGTGTATCCAAACCCAAGCACACCCACATTTACCTCCAATGCCGAATAGTTACTCAAAAACATAATGAGGCCCGGTGACAAACCTACATTGAGGCCGAAATTACGTTCAAACGTACCGGTCAGGTTCTCATTAGTTCCATTTGAAATCTTTGATTGGCCGCCGCTCAATTCAAGCTGAAGTTCGTTAAACAAGCCGAAACGCATACTCGTGCCAAACGACAGATAATTTCTCAAACAAGCCGTTCCGTAAAAATTGGAACTTATCGTAAAGAGATTATCGGCATCGTATGAGGTGCTTGAATCAAGTATTATCGACCCGTTCTCGACCATGGCTCTCGAACGACGATAACCGAACTTTGCACCTGCCGCAACATTATCGGCAAAACAATACATCAGCATCGGGCTTACTTTAAACGAATAAGTATCGCCCGTAATTTTTTCAGCAATCAAAAACTGATAATTATCCTGATTACTCTGCGTATAATTGACACTTACACCCGTAATCCACTGACCTTTGGGTACAAACGAGACTCGTTGCAATCCCCTCGCAAATTTTTCCTGGGCATATGACTGCGGCACGATAAACAATGCCATCGCCAATATGCTCCAAATGATTGGCCTAAATTTTTTCATTATATATGACTATGTTTCTTCCAATTAATATGAGAACGACAACTGATCGACCCACAACGTGCTTCCGAACGACGAAGATACTTCCGGATCATCTACGGTTTTAACCTTGGCGGTTTCTTCTTCTATCGAACCAATCTTGGTGGTAGACGATATCATTATTTTCATTTTAGTGGCCTTAACGCCAAAATATTCATATTCAATAGGTATGCTGAATGCCGTATAACCCGAAACCGGGGTAAGAGCACCTGTCGATTCGGCTATCGTAACTTCTTCACCATCGACAACGCCGAGTATGGCTATCCGCACAAGTCCGCAATCAGACACATCTTCAGCGCCGGCAGAGTATTTATAAAATCCATTCAGAGCCGAAGGCCGAGAAGCCAATGCCACTCCTTCTTCGTAACTCTCGGTCATGGTTATCGGATCGAACTTATAATTTCCCAAAAACATTTTTCCGGCAGCGCGATATGATATTTCGGGAACGTTCAGACTATAATTGACATATGGCGGCGATTGCTGCTGATAAGGAGGTATCTCCTCGCCATCCAAATCCCACGCCACACTTTGCAGCTTAACGGCAAATCCGCCGCTATAAGCATCATATACGCCCTCAACCGACGGACACATGTACCACGTATTATGATTGCGCGCACTCCGGCAGAATGTTTTCTGATTGGTGTTGGCCCATACGCGAGGCGTCGTTACGTCAAACGACTTCCGGTTAACCTGGTTGAATATCCCTACGATGGTCTGAGAATACAATCCACCGCTCTGCATGTCGGAATATTCAATCGTCTTTTTCTGATCCTCAAAATCGCCGTTGGGAATGGAGGCTACGCGCTCGGTAACCACGTTAACGCTTTTGCAGAAATCGCCTTTCGACGGATTTTCCATAACGGTAGCCCGTATGTCGTATGATTTTCCGGGAGTCAACCCTGACAAAATTATAAGTCCGCGCTCGGTATCGCGCGAAACCGACAACAAGCGCTCATCCCCGTCATACACATATGCCATCGCCGTTATTTTTTCTCGCAACGATTCATCTTCGGGATTTATACGTATTACGGCCTTTTGAGCATATGCGTCAACTTCAATTTCGAATTTAGGAGATATTCGCGGTATCTCGATATCTTTTTTCACCTCGCCACAATACAGCACACGCATCAACACGCTCGTCGTTCCGGTGCCGACCGACATCTTAACGACGAATTTCGTATCATCAACCGGCTCTACGGACTCTATTGCGACGTCGCGCCATTCGTCATTCTCAAAAATCTGAAAACCGACATTGCCTATTTCTTCCGGACGACAACATACGGTTACCTCCGTTTCGTCCACACCCACTATGGCCGGCGATATATATAGCACATCGACATCCACAGGTAGTACATCTATCTTAACAGTGGCCGGAGTCGATTCTTTGCCATCTTTATCGCGGGCAATAACGGAGAATTGTGCTTCGATGGAACTCGACACATAATGCAGGGCCGAGATTACATCAGTAATGTCAATCACCGCAAAATCAGATCCTACCGACAGCTTCAAGCCCATGCGTTCCATAAGCGCCAACGTATCTTTACTGCACGAAAGAACGTCTACTTCAGAAGGCCATCCGGCTTCTATCAACTCAGCGGTACCGACCGACAGCACCATCGATTTCAATGTTGCCGATTCAGTCTTAAACGCCAAACGGTTCTGTGGCTTAACGCCTTCGAACACCGACAAGCACTCACCCGAATCGAACCCCTCAGTGATCATAGTGGGAGCTGACGATGAAACAAATTCAGGAGTCAACGATATTATCACGTCATCGGTATGCATTTTTTCATCGAACGATATGGAGATTTCTGGTATGCCATCGCCCGACACCGACATATCAACGGTAGCGAGATAATAGTAACGCGCCAACGTGTTCGGTATGGTCAAAACGTATGCTTCTACCTCAGTGCCATCAGGCATGGCAAGCAACAACGAGACATCCAAATCGCCAGGCAAAAGAAAGACGGGGCGCGTTTCGTCGGAAAAATATTCTATATACGACCCACCGTGGCTATGTAAACGCAACGCGCACTTTTTGAAATATGACTTTATGCGATCCGAGAAGTTTACGTCGAGCATCGCATTTATAAGCTTACACTCTATCTGCGGACTAAGCGTTGCGCCATTAACCACCTCGCATTCTGCAATTCCATAAAAAAACGGACATCCTATCCCCTCTACCGGAACGCCTGCCGTAAATGCTTCGACAGTATACCGTCCGGGACGCAATGGATCGTCTGACGGATAGTCGGCAATGGAAGGCCACAACCGTTTCAGCCCCGAAACGACATCGGTAATCTGTATGTTAAAGGCGTCTATGTCGGGCAATGAGTCGATCACGGTAGTGGTCACGACATCGGCGGCAACCACGACCTCGCTGTTCAGTTTTATCACCGGTTCAATGAACCCTGCTCCCGATTGGATGGTTTCGTGTTCATCGGAGCATCCGGTAGCAAATATGATCAGAACAACGGATATAAAAGCATATATAAATCGACGAATAGCAATCATTCAATCATAAATTCTTTAATAATACGCACAATTACCTCGGCACGTTATACAATTACTTGAAAGTAACAGCTCTATTAAACACGAAATTTGCAAGCGTATATATCACCATGCCAATCAGCGTAGCTACGCCATAGCCACTAAACGGCATTCCGAAAACGCTAAAATAAATATCGCCTATGGTGGTGTGTTCGGTCAGCACCCATGTGACAAACAGTTGCAATCCGTAGCACAGGAAAAATCCCACTACAAATTTAGCGGCCTCGCGAACCACTGCATTATGAGAATTAAACACCCATAATTTATTCCATAAGAAGGAGTTAACGAATCCGGCCACGTATCCTATTGCATTAGATACCCACGGATTCATTCCCAACAGCCCCTTGCATACGTAAATGACAAATAGCGTGAGCGTGGTATTGATCACGCCTACCGCAGCGTAACGAACAAACTGCATCAAAGCTTTTCTATTGGCGTATGTCATATTCATATGTTCAATGGTTTTCGCTTTGATAGTATGCACAAAAATTCTTTATACCGCAATTAAGACAGTCGGGGCGGCGAGCCTTGCATATGTAACGTCCATGCAATATCAGCCAATGATGGGCGCTCGGCACCATTTCAGGCGGTATGTTTTTTACAAGCGTACGCTCCGTTTCGAGCGGATTCTTGCTATTTTTAGTCAACCCTATCCGTTCGCTCACACGAAACACGTGAGTGTCGACGGCCATGGCCGACTGATTGAACACGACCGAGAGTATCACATTGGCGGTTTTACGCCCCACTCCGGGCAATGACAGCAACGAGTCGATGTCGGATGGTACGATACCATTAAAATCATCGACCAATTTTTGGGCCATGCCCACCAAATTACGGGCCTTATTGTTAGGATATGACACGGATTTGATGAACTCATAAATTTGCTCGGCCGAAGCCGCAGCCATATCATATGGCGTGGGGTATGCTTCAAGCAAAGCAGGCGTTACCATATTGACCCTCTTGTCGGTGCATTGAGCTGACAAAATCACAGCCACAAGAAGGCCGTAAGGGTCATCGTAATGCAATTCGGTTTTTGGCGTAGGCATCTCCCTCCCAAACCAATCCAACACATTCCGATAACGCTCTTTTATGGTCATCACACAGAGGTATTATCCGGGTATCATCTGGCGCTCCTGAACTCTTCGAGGAATCGTTTGTCGTTTTCAGAGAACATTCTCAAATCCTTAACCTGATATTTGAGATTGGTGATTCGCTCAACGCCCATGCCCAACGCATAGCCACTATATACCTTACTGTCTATGCCGCAAGCATCAAGCACGTTCGGGTCGACCATGCCGCAACCGAGTATCTCAACCCATCCGGTGTGCTTGCAGAACGAGCAGCCCTTTCCGCCGCAAAGATTACATGATATATCCATTTCGGCCGATGGTTCGGTAAATGGGAAATAGCTCGGACGAAGACGTATTTTTGTCTCAGGGCCAAACATTTCACGAGCAAAGTAGAGCAACGTTTGTTTTAAATCGGCAAAAGAAACGTTTTTATCAACATACAGAGCCTCTACTTGATGGAAGAAACAGTGCGCGCGCGCCGAAATGGCCTCGTTGCGATAAACGCGACCAGGGCATATTATGCGGATGGGCGGTTGCGTTTTCTCCATCACCCTCGACTGAACAGACGAAGTATGGGTGCGCAGCAACACTTCGGGATTACGTTTGATGAAAAATGTGTCCTGCATATCTCGCGCGGGATGATCGGCAGCAAAATTCAATGACGAGAACACGTGCCAATCATCTTCCACTTCGGGCCCTTCGGCTATGGTGAATCCCAAACGAGAGAATATGGATATTATTTCATTTTTAACTACCGACAAGGGATGGCGCGACCCCAACGGCATGACTGCCGGAGTACGGGTCAGATCGATCGAATCGTCAACATTGTCAGCCAATTCCAACGCCTCGCGCAGCGAGTTGATTTTTTCCGTGGCAAAATCCTTAAGTTCGTTAAGAGGCTTGCCAATCTCACGTTTTTGATCAGGCGGGAGCTGTCTGAAGTCGTTGAACAATACCGATATTGTACCTTTTTTACTAAGATATTTTATTCTCAGAGTCTCTACATCTGCAATATTAGAAGCCTCAAGTGCCTCTATTTCAGATTTTAAGTTATTAATTTGGTCGATCATCGCGATATGAGTCATATTAATTTCTAACGGCAAATTTACAAAAATTTCCTTTCATACCGTTCATTGCAGCCAGAATAGTTTTAACTTTGTAATGGAATGACACAAAAATCACTGTTAATGCCAATGGAACTATTAGAAACGATATCATCCGTACTCGACGAACTGCAGATAGATCGTAACGGCACATTGATAACAGCATTAAGCGGCGGGGCCGACTCAATCGCCCTGACCCATGCACTCCTGAAACTGGGATACAGATGCATTGCCGCCCATTGCAATTTTCATCTTCGCGGCGAAGAAAGCAACCGCGACCAACGATTGGTGGAAACGTTTTGTAGTTCAAACGACATCGCGTGCCACATAAAGCATTTCGACGTCAATGAGTATCAGTTGGCAAACTCCGCTTCGGTGGAGATGGCCTGCCGCGATCTGCGATACGAATGGTTCGAATCGCTACGAGCCGAGACCGGCGCACAAGCCATAGCCGTGGCACACCATCAGGATGACAACATAGAGACATTCATGATAAATCTGATGCGCAAAACCGGCATCAAGGGGCTTCGCGGAATGCAGTCGAAAAACGGATTCATAATACGGCCAATGTTGCGATGCAGCCGCAAACAGATTGAGCGCTACATTGCCGAAAATGACCTGCATTACATAGTAGACAGCACTAATCTGCAAAACGACTATACACGCAATAAGATACGAAACATAATATTGCCCTGCGTATACGACGTATTTCCAAACGCGCAAAAAAGCATTTCGGGCACGATGGAAATTCTATCGTCGGCCGATAGCTTCATTGACAGCGCGTTAAGTTCGAAATTCGCAGAATACGCCGACGGAAACAGCTTTCGCATATCAGACATGGTAAACAACGAAGGTTTTCAGAACGCCACCTTCATATTATATGAGTGGCTCCGACGTCGGCATGACGACGATTCGATATGTTCGCGAACCAACGACATTCTTGCATCCAAACAAACAGGCCGATTTTTCCCGACAAAGCAGGGCGTGTACGTAATAAACCGCGACATATTGGAATATTACGACAATTCATCGACCGATGCGTCGTCACGACAATTTCCATTCGCGATAAGAACCATTGATGCCTGCGATTTTTCTTTTAAGGATGATGCCAACGTGGCCTACTTCGACGGGAGCATGCTCGACGGTTCGGGCCGCTTATGGAGCCGCCACTGGATTCCGGGCGACCGCATGCGCCCATATGGTATGAAAGGGTCAAAGAAACTCAGCGACCTGTTTTGCAATGCCAAAATCGCCGTAGGCAGGAAAGAGCAGATACCGTTGCTGATGCTTGACGACGACATACTGTGGGTAGCGGGAATAAGGCGCAGCAATCTATACCCAATAACCTCAAATACTGTAAAAATAATTGAAATAAAGTATTTAACGTAAATAATTCAGAAATTTATTCATAAATTTGCCCTACATATAGTCCGTATGCTTCGGGCCATAAACACATCATAATTATGAATCGAAAAGGGAAACTATATTTCCGTTATGGCACTATGGGATCGGCGAAAACTGCCCTGCTACTTACCACAGCCTATAATTTTGAAGAACGTGGTATGAAGTACATTTGCATGAAGCCGATAGTCGATACTCGTGATAGCCGAAACGTAATAAAATCGCGAATAGGCATAGAGCGCGAATGTCGATGGATATACAACGACACCGATCTATATATGTTGGCTCAAGAATTGTTTGAAGACAGCATGACCATAATCGATTGGTTTCTCATAGATGAAGCTCAGTTTCTATCTTCGGAACAAGTCGATCAGTTGTCGAGAATAGTCGACGACTTCGGCAGCAACGTAATTTGCTATGGACTGCGAACCGATTTCAGGAGTCGATTGTTCGAAGGATCGAGACGCTTGTTCGAGATAGCCGATACGATCGACGAGATTAAATCGACCTGCACCTGTGGCAGAAAGACCATCATAAACGCCCGCATCGACCATAAAGGCGATTTCATCGAAGACGGACAACAGGTAGAGATCGGAGGCGATGACAGATACATTGCCATTTGTCGAAAATGCTGGCGAAACAAGCGCATCGAGCAATCGCGCCGCGACACCCTACCATTCATAGAATTAAAGACACACAGATAAAACAGAAACTATGCAAAAACGATACGCATTAATACGCACTTTAAGCATATTGGCTCTTTTGTTCGTTGGAGCGACGTTGCATTCAGCCCAACTGCCCGACAACGAAACCCTCAACTACAAAGTATTATTTAAATGGGGGTTGATACAGAAACAAGCCGGACGGGCCACGATGAAGCTCAACAACACGCCAAACACCTTCGAAGCCACTCTGTATGCGCGCTCCGAACCGTGGGCCGACCACATATATTCGCTCCGCGACACCCTCTTATCGACGTTCAGCAGGCATGACCTCGCGCCGATAAAATATCAACGCATAGCTCACGAAGATGGGAAATATGCCCATGACATAGTAGAATTCATCCGTACGGGCAATACGTTTGTCGGCGACTGCACCCGCTTCAGGCGCAACAAAAAGAATCAACCAACCAACATAGCCCACACAACACTGAAAGCCGAAGGCATGACCGTCGACATGCTCAGCGTGTTTTATTTCTTACGCACGCTCGACTTCAAGTCGATGAAAGAGGGCGACTCACATTCGGTAAACATATTTTCGGGAAAACGCAAAGAGACGCTTACCATTAAATTCATCGGCAACGAGTCACTGAAGCTCGACAACGTAACATATCCCACCCACCGAATCACATTCACATTTACCACCGAAGGCAGTAAAAAGTCATCAGACGGCATCGAAACCTGGATTTGGGCAAATGAGAGCAAAATTCCCCTAAAACTCGAAGGCCGACTGAAAGTGGGCAAAATAAAATGCCTGTATATGGCCGACAAAAAGTAACATTTTATCGCATAGCATTTTATGAAACGCGCGGCATACATTCTCATAACCATATTATCCATTATGCATATAAAAGCATCAGGCGAAAGCCTGAACATAAAAATAGTCGAAACGTCCGATGTGCATGGAAATTTTTTTCCATACAACTTCATCACACGCCAGCCTTGGAGCGGAAGTTTGGCACGAGCGGCAACCTACATCGACTCATTGCGCAAAACCGACGGCAACGAGAGCGTGATACTTCTCGACAACGGCGACTTCTTACAAGGGCAGCCAACCGTTTATTATTACAATTTCATTGACACCGTAACCCCACACATAGCCTCCCGGATATACGACTATCTTGGCTACGATGCCGCGACAATAGGAAATCACGACGTAGAAACCGGACACGAAGTATACGACCGCGTAATCCGCACCGCGCCAATGCCCATGCTTGGCGCAAACATAATAGACACCGCATCGGGCAATCCGTACCTCAAACCTTATTGCATAATAGAACGTCAAGGCGTAAAAATAGCCGTGCTCGGATTGATAACGCCGGCCATACCGGCTTGGCTGCCAAATACGCTTTGGTCAGGTCTCAGGTTTGACGACATGGAACTCACCGCCCGAAAATGGATGAATGAGATAAAACAGACCGAAAAGCCCAACATCGTAGTAGGATTATTCCATTCCGGACACGATGTCGACAAAAAGACGGCCGAATTCATAGAAAACGCCTCGTTGAGCGTGGCGCGCAACGTGCCGGGATTCGACGTGGTAATGATGGGGCACGACCATCGACGCTACAACAGCAAGTTGCTAAATGCGGCAGGCGACTCCGTGCTCGTCGTCAACCCGGCCAACAATGCCAATGCGGTAGCGCTCGCCAACATCTCAATAAAGTTCGACGATAATGGAGCCATTTCAAAATCCATAACGGGCAAGATAGTCGATATCAGCAACATTGCTCCCGACGAAAAATATCTCGCACATTTCTCAAAACAATTCGATGCCGTCGAAAAATTCGTAAGCAGAAAAATCGGGTCGGCAAACGGCACCTTTTCAACGCACGATGCATTCTTCGGTCCATCGGCATTCATCGACCTCATCCATAACCTTCAACTGGAAATAACGGGTGCCGACATATCGATGGCCGCTCCCCTGTCGTTCGATGCCATAATATCGAAAGGCGACATTTGCGTAAGCGACATGTTCAATCTATACAAATACGAAAACCAGCTATACACCATGGAGCTTACCGGACAGGAGATAAAAGATTATCTCGAAGAATCGTACGGCATATGGACACGACAGATGAACTCGGCCGACGAACATATGTTGCTTTTCGCCGACGAAAATCCCACTCCGAAACGCAATGCATTGGAGAATCCATCATATAGCTTCGACTCGGCCGCAGGAATCGACTATACGGTCGACCTCACAAAGCCCAAAGGCGAGAAGGTAACGATTCTGCAAATGAGCGACGGAAAGCCATTCTTACCAGGCAAAAAATACAAAGTAGCAATAAACTCCTATCGCGGCAACGGCGGTGGCGATTTGCTGACCAAGGGCGCCGGCATACCGAGAGAACAACTTAAATCGCGAATATTGGCTTCGACCGACAAAGATTTGAGATACTACCTGATGAAAACGATAGAGTCAAAAAAGGTCATAACGCCGAAAGTCAACGGAAACTGGAAATTCATTCCCGACGATTATGTCAAAAAAGCATCCGCGCGCGATCGCGAAATACTGTTCCCAAATCAGAATGCCCGAAACGCCAAATGAGGCGTAATGACACAATAATATACTTAAATAACGCATTAATTAGTTAAAAGCCATATTTATGTATATTACATTTTTTTGCACCTAAAAAAAGAATAACTATCTTTACGACCTCTTTTTAAATCAATCTATCATAGATGGCTGAAGATACCACATCAAATGACCAAACGCTAATAGATCAATTGCGCGATCCGTCAACATGCCGAAAAGCATTTGGCCAAGTGATAGCTATATATACCGAGCCCCTATATTGGCAGATTAGACGTATGGTCGACAATCATGACGACGCAAACGATCTGCTACAAAACACGTTTCTCAAAGCATGGACATCTATCGAAAACTTTCGTGGCGATGCCAAGCTATCCACTTGGCTGCATAAAATAGCTATCAACGAAAGCCTATCGTTTCTTGAACGCGAACGGAAAAGACAAAATGTGTCGCTTGACGACGAAGAATCGCACTTGATACAAGTGATTGAGGCCGATACAAACATCGACGGCGACCAACTGAAGCTTAAACTGCGAAAAGCCGTGGCCACCTTACCCGAAAAGCAACGACTCGTATTCAACATGAAATATTACGACGACATGAAATATGAGGAGATATCCGATATTTTGGGAACTTCAGTAGGTGCATTGAAAGCATCTTACCATCTCGCGGTAAAAAAAATTGAACAATATTTCGAAGATAACGATTAAAAAATTAAACCATTTCATATACTACAAGTCTAATTAACAAAACGGATAAAATAAATTGCAACATATGAAACACGAAGATATACTCAAAACCGTAAACCGACAATCAGGAATGACCGTTCCCGATGGTTTTTTCGAGGATTTCGCCGTACGTATGGCAGCATCTTTACCTGAACAGAAATGGGAAACTCCACAAAACGAACTTCCCCGTTCGCTATGGAATAAGGTAAGGCCATATATGTACATGGCCGCCATGTTTCTTGGCGTATGGTGCATGATGAAGATGTTTGACTTAATGCGTCCGTCAAATTCCGACCTGTCAATTGAAAACAATGCCATTTTGTCGGAGGCTGTCAGCAATGACGATTTCATGAACGATTATTGTTTGACCGACATAGAAAATTCCGATTTACTTGAAGATCTTTATTCCGAAGGGTTCACGCCAACGGCATTAAGCATGCTCGACAATTAAATCAATAGCCATTACTTCATAATCAAAACAAAAGAATAATATGAAATTCAGACATTCCACAATTTATCTTATATTGTCGATGATTCTATGCTCCATGACTGCCATGGCGCAAAAACAGATGCCTTCGAAAGAAGATCGCATTAGATGGATGAAAGAAATGCGCCAATATAAAGCGGAATACATAGCAAAGGATTTGAATTTGACTGATGAACAAAAACAGAAGTTTGTTCCCCTTTACGAGAAACTCGATGCCGAGACATCTCATTTAGGCTTCGAAACCCGTCAATTGGAGTATTCTGTAATGCATAAAGGCGATAAGGCCTCTGATTTGGAATACGAGAAAGCCGCCGAAGCCCTTTTCGAGCTAAAATCCAAGGAAAGTGCAATAGAGCTGAAATACTTTGACGACTTCAAGTCAATACTTACAAAACAGCAGTTGTTCAAACTAAAAGGCGCTGAACGTAAGTTTACTCAGGAGCTGATGAAACACCATCGCAAATCGGCCGGACGAAAGAAGAAACGCCCCAACGATTAAACGATACAATAACAGCCATTTAACTGACGCCAAATTCACGATAAAATCATAACGTCGTGGATGTAAGCGTCTTTTATATTTAAACACACCGACATTAAATCCCAATGTAACCATCTTCTAATCATTTAATTATTACCTTATGAAATTCTCACGTTTTATAGCATCTATTATTGTGTTAATCACATCCATACCTATGTTTTCGCAAGTTTCCAAACCCGATTTTGCATATCCACAAAAAGTGAGCCTTCAATCAAAAACGAGATTGAAATCAGCTCTCAAAACCGACAATGGTCCGCTGATAGTCAGATCATTGATCAATCTTGAGCTTGCACAAGCCGCCATCTCGTCCGATAGCATACCTGCCGTACTCAACCTTATCGACAGCGTGTGCAGCAACGAAACGAACGAATGTACGAAAGCCTTGCTACAACTATTCATAGCTCAGACATATGCATCTATTTACGAAAGTAACAGATACAACTACGACGCCCGACAGCAACCCTTACTGCCGTTACCCGATGATTACAATCTATGGAGCGGAGAACAGTTCAGAGCTGAAATATCACGTAGGGCCAATGAAGCCTTATCATCACCCGAATCTCTGAAACGTGAATCTCTGAAAAAATATTCGACCGTGGTGTCAGCCGATGCCATGACGCTTATTTACTATCCCACACTCTATGATTTCGTGGCCAATTCAACCATAAGCCTGCTGCGCGAATTGAACCCTATCGGAAGTCTGTTCCCAATGTGGCGTCTGTGTGACTATGCCAAATTCATCTCAACGTCACGATTCGTCGCCGGATCAAATGTAGCTACCAATATACTCAACATATATTCCGATCTTTTGGAATTTCACAAAAACGACACGGCTCCATTTATAAATACCGACATTGAACGAATAAATTTCATATCACAATACATCTTTTCATCCGATTACGAAAAAGTCGAAACCGTAAAGCAAAATCTGCTGAAAGACCTATACAACCGATATGCCGCATCAGAGTATTCGTCCGATGCCCTAATTGCATTGTCGGGATCATCGAAAGCCGATGGCGATGCTTGGCTGTATGAAAAAGCCAAACACAACATTTCGGCATTCCCTACATACAAACGCATAAATTGCCTCAAAAACATAATAGCCAATATCGGTGAACAGACAATTTCGCTCGACGTACCCGAAATAGTCAGTCCATCGAAAGAATTCAAGGTTAAAGTGAATGCTTCGAACTTCAAAAATGTGAAGTTAAGTGTTTATCGACTCCCCAACACCTTGTCATACGACCGTTATTATCAATTCAACCCCTTAAAGGCCACGGCCCCGATAAGTTCCAAATCAATCTCTTTTGCCGGGAAAACGCCCTTCCGCGCCGACACCACGATAAGCATATCCATCCCACAGGCCGGATATTACATCATCGTTCCGTCGTCGCCCGACAAACCGACAAGCGAAATCAGGTCATATCCTAAAATCTATTGCTCCGATTTAGCCATATGCACTACCCGATTCAACGAGTTGAATGCTCTGGTAATAAACCCGCTTACCGGAAAACCGATTGACGGTGCCGAAATCAAACTTATATCAAACCGATCGGCCGAATCGCCTCGAAGCCTGACACATACCGACCACAACGGATTTGCCAAACTCGACATAGCAAAAGGAGGCCGAATATTTGCAATAAAAGGGTCTGACAGATATTCACTACCCATATATGCCTACAATTACAACGACCAATACAATTTAAAACAATTCACTTCAAAGGCATTCACCGACCTCGCCATTTACCATCCCGGCGATAGCGTGAAGTGGAGCATGGTTGCATACTCATACATCGGAAACAACCGTAATGTAGAGCCCGATAAGCTTATCAAAGCGTCGCTCCACAACGCCAACCAGCAAGTTGTCGATACAATAACCGCCACCACCGACAAGTTTGGCCGCATATCAGGCATATTCACCATACCTCAAGGTGAGCTGACGGGGTATTATTCCATAAACTTCGAAATGACGTCGGGTGCGGAGACGCAGCACATTGGATCGACCGGATTCATGGTATCTGACTACAAATTGCCCACATACCACGTCGACGTCGAAAACGTGTGCATGAACGACCCCACCAAGCCAATCGACATAACCGTAAAAGCGCGCGCCTACTCGGGCATTCCAATGACCGGAGCAAGAGCGGTCATGAATCTTTCGGTAAGCCAGAGATACTGGTGGCGTATGTCGAATTCCGTTTCGATTTACACCGACACCACTACAATTGATGCCAATGGCGTAGCCCATATATTAGTTCCTCGCGAAATCATAAATCAATCGCCGGCCCCCGACGGATTATTTACAGCTCAAATCGTCGTAACGTCATTGAACGGAGAAACGCAGCAAGGTTCCACTTCATTCAGCATAGTAAAAACCATGCGCATTTCGGCATCGATGCCAGGTGACATCAATGTGACCAATCCGGTGAAACTTGATGTTAAAGTCATAAATCCGTCAAACGAAACGGTTGACACATCTGTAAATTACGACATAACGAAAAACGGCAAATCGGTAATGTCCGGATCTGTAAATACGTCAAATCCGGTTGTCGACTGGAAATCAGTTCCGGGAGGAAACTACACGATCTCATTCTCGTTGCCCGACAATGGTGCCGATACCGTATCAATCGACAACATAGGCATATATCGTCCGTCAGACAATATGCCTCCTAAGGATACGCCGGTATGGGTTCCCGTAAACTCATATAATGTCGAATCGTCGGCCGACATTCTCTATGGCACATCAGCCGATGAAGCACACATATTATACACCTTGTGGACTGCCGACAAAATATGTGAGCAGCGCTGGATTGTCAATTCGCCGGGCATGCATACATTGAAGGCGTCTCTGCCCGAAGGTGTCGACGAGGCCAACGTAACCCTCTTATGTACAAACAATTTCCAATCTTCAACCAAAGAGATTAAGATACATCGTAAATCATCTGAAAAAGGCATTAAAATAACCGTTTCGTCATTTAGAGACCATATTACTCCGAGCGCCGAGGAAACCTGGACATTCCACGTAAAGGCTCTTGACGGATCGGGCGTTACCTCCGCCATGGTTTTAGATATGTACAATAAAGCTCTCGACAATCTCGCATATTCGTCATTTGAGTTCTCACCACGTTCCGGAGCGTCTCGCCGATTCAATGTGTCATCGGCAAGATTCAGCACCACACACGCCTATTTCTCAATTCCATATAAGCATTTAAGCTGCAAATCATCGTCGACTCCATCGTTCGACACTTACGGACAGCGATTGTTCGGTGCCCGTTTCAGGCACTTTTTAACTGCGGGATACGGCAAGGCTCTTTCGGTAAAACGGGCAGAAGCAGAATCGGAAGACGAGATAGAAGCAGTAGCCGACGAAGAAGTCTCGATGAGTGTCAATGCGGTAGCCGGATCATACGATGAGGTCTCCAATATGGCCGAACACAAAATGAGGACCGAGACCGAGGAAGCTTCGACCGATGCCGACAACGGCGAATCCGGCAATAGTGGCACATCGGGCAAAAATGATTTTTCGTACCGCGACTCCAACGTTCCTCTCGCGTTTTTCCGTCCGATGCTTACCACTGATGCCAATGGTAATTTGACATTCACCTTTACGGTACCGAATGCAAATGCCACATGGCGATTCAATGCCACGGCATTCACAGCCGACCTGCTCACGTCGAACTATTCGGCCGACGTTCTCGCCAACAAGCCCATAATGGTGCAACCGAATATGCCTCGTTTCCTACGTTATGGCGATACCACGTCGATAGAGGCCATTGTCGCAAACAATTCCGACACACCACAAACGGTCACTACTACGGTTGAGATATTCAATACATCAACCTTGGTAACAACCGGATTAAAAACATATACAAATGAAATATTACCCGGTGGCAACGCTACCATAAGTACAGATTTTACCGCTCCGACCGACTGCTCTTTCGTCGGATATCGCATAAAATCATCGACCGAATCGTTTGCCGACGGCGAACAAAACATCATACCCGTATTGCCGTCATCAAGTCCGATAATCGAAACCCGACCGTTCTATCTGCATGCCGGAAACCATTCCGCATCGGTATCGTTGCCCGAAATGCCCGAAAACGCCAGGGTTACGCTGCAATTCTGCAACAATCCGGTTTGGTATGTCGTAACGGCGCTACCCGGCCTTCAAAATAGCGAAATGCGCTCATCCATCGATGCCGCGCAGACGCTGTTTTCAACAGCCGTGGCAAAAGGAATATTAAAGAAATATCCTGCCGTCAAAGAAGCCATACGCCAATGGACATCAAGCGATAAATCCGATTCGACACTCGTATCGATGCTAAATAGAAACTCCGACCTGAAAACGATGTTGCTCAAGTCCACGCTATGGGTCATGGATGCGGCTTCCGACAATGAACGAATGGAACGACTTGCATTGCTGTTTGACGGCAAGGAGATGGACAATTCATTGAAAGCGTCGATAACGCTGCTGAAAAAGCTGCAACGCGAAGACGGAGGTTTGGCCTGGATCGACGAGAGCCCGGAAGCGTCGGAATGGGCCACTTATTACTCGTTGTCAGTACTCGGACAGCTCAACAGGCTTGGATTTATGCCCGATGATTCCGATTTAAAGACCACCGTTAACCGTTGCTTGAATTACATTGCAAAAATCGAAAAAGCTCGTTATCACAAGTATCCGAAATCTGACTTTACGTCATTCGTGAAACTAATCGACGCATGGCCCGGATTCAAATACGACAATACGACTTCCTCAATAATCAACACAACCGTGCAACGAATCGTAAAGAATTGGAAATCATTCTCGTTAACGGGAAAATCGGATGCCGCTATGATTTTATATCGTCATTCGTACCGCAATGTGGCAAAAACAATTCTGACTTCGTTGAGAGAATATGCCATAACGTCACCTGAAGAAGGCATGACATGGCCGTCAATAAACGAATCGATCGGTGGCACCATGTCACAACTGATTGCGAGTACAAACATTCTTGAAGCATTCCGCACCATTGAGCCCGAGTCGGCCGACATTGCCAAGATAACCCAATGGCTCATTCTTCAAAAAGAAGCTCGAAATTGGGGCAATTCGTCATCGGCATCTTCCATAATAGCCTCAATCCTCGAATCTTCGTCAGAGGCCATAGTAAATCCCGATGCCGGCGCCACATATTTCAAATTGAATGGCAAGCAAATACCCGTTCCGGCATCCGACGATCTGACCGGATATTTCCGCATGCCGTTGCAAAACGCATCAAATGCCACGCTCGAGGTCACATCCGTTGACACCCCTTCACCATCGTGGGGCGCCGTATACGGTATGTATACTAAAGATATGGAAAACGTAGCTCCCGACGGAAACGCCACCCTTTCCATCGAAAAGAATATGTATAAGAAAGATGGCACAGGATGGAGCGATGCCGTTGGACTAAAGGTAGGAGACATTGTGATTATTGAATTGACGGTCAAATCGTCACGCGACATCCAATACGTGACCATCAACGACGAACGCCCGGCAATGCTTGAACCGACGGAACAAACCCCTGCACCCATATACAGCGAAGGCATCTGTTTCTATCGCGAGAATCGTGATTCGTCCACCAACTTCTTCATATCAAATCTTCCCAAAGGCGTATATAAGCTCAGATATGAAATGACGGTAAACAACGCCGGATCATATGCATCCGGCATCGCCACCATACAGAGCCAGTATGCTCCGGAACTGTCGGCGCACTCCGGCGGAACGCGAATAACTACAACAACGCTCGGACTTTAAAGTCCGAGCGTTGCCTACAATGTTAGTTTCCGGTTAAGTTTATCGTTTTCGGTTTCTGACGCTTCTCAAAACGCCTCCCGACGAAGATGATGATGCGGGTTTCGAGCCTCTTTTCGATTTTATCGACCGGGATTTAGGTTTTGCGTTCGACGTTTTTTTCACCGATGCTTTAGGCTCCGACTTAACCGTACCGTTTTCGGCAATCGAGTCTGACTTAGGGTTCAGCTCGTCAAGCGACGGCACCCAAATTCCAGTATCGAACGAAGCGAGTCTGTTGTCAATGCTATCGGCCGCCTTTTTACGATCCTTTTCATCAGGATAAAGATCAATAAGCGATTTATTGCTCAAATTGCGCGTCTTGTATATTTCGCCATCATATAGATTCATACTGAAATAATCGTCATACGTGCCGGTAAGCATATTGTTGTCATCGTCGATCGGAACTATGTGATTCGACAGATATGGTCGCAAATCATCAAGTTTCACCCAAAACATAGGCGTGGTAAGGGTATCCGAGCCAAATTCACGCATCCTGTGCAAAACCGGGCATAAAGCTTCGACAGTGGGGCGCAATTTGTTTATTCGCCTGTCGAAATCCCAACGTTCTATTATATAGTAGCTGAGCACTTCATCCGATGGCACAAGCTCGTCATCGACAACGAAGCGAGGCCGCTTCTCGGTGCTGCCCTTGGCATCGGAATATGCTATGTCGAATCGATCGAATATGTCGCGCATTTTCACCTTATATCGGTCGGTAAACGACTCTCGTCCATCAACGAATTCATATCCAGAAATTTTGCCTTCGCACAATAATTTCAAAATTATCCTGAACAGATCGTCGCACCCTCCATCAGGCTCATAATAACCCAATGGCGCGTTAGCCGATTTTTCAAGATCAAGCTTACGATAAACTATTTTACGCCAAGCCAAGTCAGCATCGCTCGGATCATTGCGCTGCAATCTGTTTTGCAATCGACCCGATGCCGATTCACCGGATGCCGACTTATTATCGGAGACTTTGGCACCCGAAACTCTTGTAACGGCGGTGCTTGTACTCTGCTTTTGAGCTTTGCACACAATACTGCCCGAAAGAGATAATACGCCAAATGCCAAACAACTTATTAACGTCTTCATTATGCTGAACATATTAATTTCTAATTAACCATAACTTCTATCGGAGCCAACGTGCGCTCCAACCCGTCAGGCCCGATGGCCTTGACCCTTGATATATAGAATCGCTTGCCTCGTTTAATTCGTTTTATCATATCGATTTGACGAGGTGAAAAAGCTGATCCGTTCGAGACTTCAAGTATTGCATTGCCCATTGAATCAAACGACAGCGTTTCGAAACTAACCACCTTGAATGCCACGTCGATCAAATCGTCATCGATGGCAGCGCCGAGCCCATTTGACGACAACAACGTCGATTTTGCCAACGGCGTTCCACCTTTATAGCGTTGCGACACTCCATCCTTGCCGACATAGGATATGTATGGGATGGGATCGGGCAATCTGCGCACCTTGAACGACACGGTGTTTACCGGCCGTGCATTCCCGGAATCATTCACAAACACGGTAAACTCGGCCTCCACCCCTACTTTCGAAGGACGCGCCACCCATTCGCCCGATGGCACGCGACGCAACTCCCCGTTGGTCAACTTTGCCGATATTTTGTCGGACGGTATGCCCGGTACCGAAATGCTTATCGGATTATCGATGCCGGCATAAAGCACGTTCATCATAGTAGCCGAAACGGTTGCCGTCGGTGCCATTACTTCATATTCCGATGAAAACGGATGCTTCGTAACGCTGCCATCGGCGTGTGCCACTTCAAGATGACCTAAATATGTGAATTTGCCGCTACGCGAAGTGCTGATTTCATATTTTCCGTCTGACTGCTCAAGCCTGTCGCCGTTTACATACACCAACGGCCGAGCCGTAGTGTCGACTGCGGCAAGAACTATGTTCGCCTTATAAGGCGTTCCGCTCATCACGTAGCGCGACTGAGGTATCACAAATGCATTCAATTCATTGACTCTTACATCGCCGGCATCGATGTTGGCATATAGCGACGACAATGCCTCGCCCTCGGCATACAGTATGTCGTTTTGCATCTTCGTTAGCAATGTTATTGCGGCTACTACGGGTTGATTTTCAAACTTCGACTCCTCCCACAGTTGCTTTATGCCCGTTCCGCCGGTTCTGAATGGCTCAGTGTTCAGAGTCTTGTTTATGATTGCTTTTTTTACGCTGTCCGACATCAACGCCTCAACTTTCGTTCGATAACGGTCGATTGATTTCCGCAAGTCAGCTCCACGGCGCGAAACCGGATTGAGCAATACTGCCGAAGCCGACCAAAGATGATCTCTGTTTTTAATGTTTTCAACGTCGGCATCATCTCCATCCGCTTCGATTGCTATGTCGAGTTTTATCGCATCGATAAGTCGGTATATGCTGTCAGTAGCTTCACGCAACGCCACCGCTGCGCCAAACGCCCGTCCGGCTTTGGCCGGATTTCCCTCGTTGGCACTCTTGATGGCGCTAAAAATCACGTCGTTGCGATTAGCCACATTCTTATTCGTATTTGCCAAGCCGTCTTCCACCTGAGTGAATCCGTCGAGCACGTCGCTCGATACGTTCAGAGCCAACATAGCCGTCAGGAC
This sequence comes from Muribaculaceae bacterium, assembly GCA_017621225.1. GTDB lineage: Bacteria > Bacteroidota > Bacteroidia > Bacteroidales > Muribaculaceae > Paramuribaculum. Next base: position 41,321 of record JAGATN010000013.1, read on the forward strand.
AATATACATAAGATTTATCATCCTCTGTCGCGGCGACAATCGTATGTTGTTCAATGCTTGTGACATATCATTCACCTTTATAAGAGGTTATCCTTCCGAAGCATTACGCCCTTCGGCCGTAGTTACGGGTCTGTTTAACGGACCATGCATGTTAACAGTCATTGCATAAAGCATATTTTCATACACTTTGTTCAACTGCTCTATGTGTCGAGCCATCTTTTCGGTCTCCTCGCAATATTTGGTGCTCTGTGCAGCACTCTTTTCGTACATATCACGTATGTCCTTTATGCCGCAATTCACGCGTTCTATCGAGTCGAGCTGCGAAGATATGCTCTTAAGCTGTATCTCATATATGGTATTTAATCCGGCTATATTTCGCGTAAGCTGCTCCATCTGTTCTGCGTAACCCGATGAACTCGCACCTATTGAGCCCGAACGCTCTATTATGCCGCTGAAACTTTCAAGCAACGACGCGCTCATATCGTTTATGCGCTTCGTCGTATCTGCTATCTGCTTAAACTGTTGCGTAATTTCACTTATCGTTTCGCCATCATTAAAGTTGACGGCGGGCATCGCGCCCTGTGCTACGACATTGCCTGCAGGCATTGCGCCGGTTACCGTCGGCACGCTCCCGCGCAGTTTTCCGACAGCGGGTGAAACGGCACCCGATTCCGTCCGATTTTCCGGGTCCTTAGAATCAAGTTCGGGGAACACATACTCCCAATTATAATCTCGGCTCGGACGGTCGAACGCATTTAAAATAAATATCAATACCTCCGTTCCCATCCCGATTATCAGCAACGTGTCGCCGCCCCTGATATAAGTGATCTTGAACAAAGCTCCAAGTATCACTATTGCCGCACCGATGCAATATGCAAAGTTAAAGAAACGCTGTCCGCGTTCGCTTGAAAAGAAGCGTTCCAGTCTGTTTTTATATTTAGTCAGATACATAATCAACTTGTCTATTTACTTCTTTACACCTTGGCCTTTAGATTTTGAAAATCCTATCTGCGTACGCACGCAGCGGAATCCGATAAACGAACGCTGTTCATTCTGATACTCCCACATTCGTATGTCGGAGCGCACGTTATGCATCACATCTTTCCACGATCCGCCTCTAACTATTTTTCGTTTAAGCTTATATGGATCTTCTTGTGCTGCGTCGTACCTATATTCCGGATTGAGGTCGCTCATGCGCTTGCTCACGCTCTCGGTAAATGCCGTCGACGTCCATTCGCTCACGTTGCCGGCCATGTCGTACAGGCCGAATTCGTTTGGCGAATATGTTCCCACCTTCGACGTTATCAGGTTGCCATCCTGCACGTAATTTCCCTCCTGGGGCTTGAAGTTGGCGTAATAGCACCCTTTATCTTCCGTCATCGGCAGGTCGCCCTCCCACGGATATTTATTTTCGCTCACGCCCGCGCGCGCCGCGTATTCCCATTCCGCTTCGGTGGGCAGTCTATACGGTTCGACGTATATTCCTTCACGTCCGAGCGAACGTTTCAGAAATTCGGTACGCCAATTTGCAAAGGCGGTGGCCTGTTCCCAGCTCACCCCCACCACGGGATAATCGTTATATCCGCCATGAGAGAAATACATTCTCACGTACGGCTCGTTATATGCGTTTTCGAAGTCATTTATCCACGCCGTCGTATCGGGATATACATTGACTATGTATGTGTTTACGAAGTCATAGTCGCCCGTAAGTCCACGCGATATGGTGCTGCGAATTATCTCGCCGTCGTCATTCACATAAGCCGTATCTTTCGATATCAAAGGAATTTCGGACGGTACGGGCTTGTCCGTATTATATTCTCTGCGCGCCGGATTCATTCGGTTTCTGCGTTTTGCCGCCTCGGTATGATTGTAAACCTCATAACGGTAATTGAGTTGTTCGCCATCGAGCTCTTTTATGCCTGTTATCGGATTAATCCTGTACAGACTCTCTATGGCACGCATTTCATCTTCATCGGCATTACGCCAAGGTATGGGCTTTGACCAGTTTAGGCGCGGCTCAATCGGATTGCCTTCGCGATCCTCCACTATCTTGAAATCCTCGTTTCCGCCATATGCAGGATCAGCCAGACGTTCACGCAATATCGAATCTCGAACCCAAAACACGAATTGCTTGTATTCGGCATTCGTCACTTCCGTTTCATCCATCCAGAATGCATCAACCGACACCCCTCGGGCGTCGGGCTTCACGCCCCATATCGAATCAGCCTCCTGAGGGCCGGCCTTAATCGACCCGCGCGACACCAAAACCATGCCGTATGGATTGGGCTCGACCCATGACGAGGATCCGATGCCGGTAACTTCTCCGCCAAACGAATTTCGGCTTCCGGCAGCACATGATGCCAGAAAAACGACCGCCATCGAAGCTGACAATGCTTTTATTATCGATTTTTTCTCCATATGTCACATTATGCGTATGCTTTTTTGCTTATGTTTGTTTTTTTCCGAAAAATCGAGCTTCAAACTGTATCCGGCAAATATTTCATGGCTACCATTCGAAGCCTTAACTATGTCGGATGTCGGGTAATCATAGCTATAACCGATGTAAACGCCCTTATATTCGACGCTAAGCAATCCAATAACGGCATCATCGTTTCGATATCCTATGCCTATCGACAGAAATCGATTGTAGCGCAAACGCCCAGTGAGCTCTATTTTCGTAAACGTAAAATCACTTTTAACCATTGTGGATGGTATCATTTCAAATAACGTATTTTTAATACGAATATTGCATCCGGCCATAAAATAAAGCGTGGGGGCGGCTTTATATTCATACGACCGCGAATGAAACTCGAGTCCGCCCGACATGTCATCGTCAGATGCAAAAGTTACCGTCGGCGAATTAAAATGCATACATGACAATCCCGCCCAAAACGACTTTCGCTCAAAATACAATCCACCCGACAAATCCAACGTCATTCCCGAAACGTCTCTCATCGGCAAAGCCTCGTCAACACCTTGATGGTATTCATCATCGTCGGGCAACACTATCTCCGATCCATTAAAACGCTCCTCCAACAATCCTCCTTGCAGCCCCAACGTCAACGTTCCTGACAAAAATTTCAGCTTATATCCTATCTGCGCACCCACGTTAAGATTTCGGAACAGGCCCATGCTTTCCTGTTGCAACACGGCTCCTACTCCCAAACGCCGCGTGCCCAAACGCAACGGCATTTCAGCCACACCGATAAATGTTCGCGGAGCATTGTCAACGCCAACCCATTGCAAGCGCGAGCCACCGCGTATTTTCAACATATCGCCCGACCCCACTGCGGCCGGATTGTAATATGACGGCACATCAAAGTAATGCGACAATTGCGCATCGGTCTGCGCTCCGGCCGAAAGAGCCACCAAAATGCTCATACACGTCAACAATAGTCGAATGGCCATAATCATTCAAAATAAAATGTAAGTACTATCATTTTAGACGTGGCCTTCTTCAACGACCGTGTTATCTTCATTTTATCGGGATCGTCAACCAAATCGGGTCGCTTGTGCTCTATGATATCCGACAGGCCAAAACAGAACTTCAATTCCGGGCTCAACTTAAAAAACGGCAGATAAAAATCGCATCCCAAGCCCACCGACACATACGAATCGACATTTTTCAGTTCGAGATATTCACTTCGTTTCTTCGACACGTCGAATGCCGGCATTATTCCGGCCGTCAGATACGGACGCACATTGTGGTAACGCATGGCCGAATATTTAATGTCAACGGGCAATACCACATATGTTGATTTAATATTTTGCGAACGCTCTCTCCCATTCTTTACGTCGATCATTTTAATTTCCTTGTTGCCGAAATACATGCCGGGGGTTATGCGAAGGCTGAAATAATTGCTTAATCGGAAATTAATCAATCCGTTCACACAAAATCCGGGTGAATACGACGGTTGCTCCATAAACCATGTCTCACCATCGTCAGTAAGCAATCCGTTGTGTACAAACGAAATGTCCTGCATATGCGTGCCAACGGAAAATCCCATGTGCCACAGGCGCATATCGCTATACGGACGATTCATCATAACGTCATTGCGTGGTTGCGCAGAAATGTCATACCACATTGCACTTAACATGATAGAAACTATGACGCATATCGATTTCATTAGCCGTCTCATAACAATATGATAACGAACTTTCAATTTTATTATTGCCCGATAACCATATTAAATGCGTCAGACAACAAAGCTTTTTGCGTATCTTTGCACCATTCAACCGCTCAACTTTACGTTTATGGATTCACAGTATTTTTCAACCTTGCGCGAATTGTTGACACGAAACAGATCGTACCGACGTTTTGATTCGTCAAAAATGGTAACGGAATGCCAACTTACCGAAATTGTAGACCTCACTCGTCTATGCGCGTCAGGCCGCAACCTGCAACCGTTAAAATACCGCATCGTATCAACCGAAGCCGAATGCAATGCCATATTTCCGGCATTGAAATGGGCGGGATATTATACCACTTGGGATGGCCCGTCTGAAAACGAACGTCCAACGGCATACATCGTACAATGCCTCGATACCCAATTGGCCAACGGTTGTCTGTGCGACGACGGCTTGCATCTCGAAGCCATCACGCTTGGTGCAACGGCTTTGGGATTGAACGCATGCATTATAAAATCATTCAATTCCGAAATAGTGACATCCTCGCTTTCAATCGATGCACGATATAAACCCATATACGTCGTAGCATTAGGTTATGGAAATGAAGAAATAAAATTAGTCGATACCGATGGCTCAACAGATGCCGACATTCGTTATTATCATAACGAGAATGGCATTCACACGGTACCGAAACGTACGCTGTCAGAGATAATCATAAAATAATGGGCACAATCCATCTATTCAATCCCGAAAACGATCTTGCCCTTGCCTTTGGCAAAAAACACTTCACCGCGCCTGCCGCCGCAATGGCCCTACACCGCGCCGGTGCACTGCTACCTATGTGGTGGGCCGAATCAAACGACTTGATATTGGCTACTAACGATCAGGCCGACGACGTTGAATTTCTTAAATCAAGATTCGGACTGAACGGACAGATCGCCACATCACAAAACATACGCTCAGTCACCAAAGCTTCGCCATGGGGATGGAGCGAAGATGCGGTAGCCCAATTAAGGGCCATCGGAACGCCCGGCGAAATACTTCCCGACAAAGATTCAATCAACATAATCCGCAATCTGAGTCATCGGCGACTGACAAGAGAAGTCCTGAAACGAATGAACGTACCGGAACGTTTATTGCCCATAGAATTTACCGATCCCCAAAAAGCCATTGCGCACATAGCGTCAAACCCGAATTCATTTATGAAGCTCCCTTGGTCAAGTAGCGGAAGGGGCATATTACAATGCAACAAAATGCCGCGCAAACAAATCGAAAACTATGCGTCGGGCATAATAAGACGTCAAGGCAGCCTAATGATCGAACCTGAGTACGACAAGCAAAAAGATTTTGCAGCATTATTCGCATGCAATCGAGACCGCCTGCAATTCAAAGCATTATCGGCATTCGCCACAAACGATCACAATGCCTACGACGGCAACATCATAATGTCTGACAATCGCATCATAGATTGGCTTGGAACCGATCCGATGCCATGGATCGAACGTTTGCAAAATGCACTTGAGCCACTGCTACTGAATAAATATGAAGGATGGTTAGGCATCGACATGCTTACATATACGTTGCCATCCGACGGAAAGCTCCAGATTGCGCCCTGCATCGAAATAAATCTGCGCACAACCATGGGCGTAGTATCCTACCATCTCCGACAAAAATTAGCGCTGTCGAACCGTCCGGCCATTTTCAGAATAGGACGCACCGCACCCCCAATCGAATCGACATTAATATTACCGCCACGCGACGGATTCTTCTTCAGCATCCAGCCTATTGCCTAACCCATATCGCACAACCAAAACGGCACTGATAATATCACGAATGTACTATGGTTCAACCATTGGAATCCGCATTATTTTGTTTTATCATTGCAACAAAAGAATCTAAGTCAAGTTCCAATGTTCGGTTATTTCTCAAAAACCACTCGATATAATTGGGGTCTTCCATAAATACCTCCCTAAAGGATTTTCCATAATATTTTCCAAATGTAATTAAATCATCTGCCTTTGTCTTAGGGAAAACTCGATTAATTTCATTCTCAATAATGCTTTGTCTATTAGGAAAATTGGGTGGAATGTTTAATAATTTATCAAAATCAACCCTGAAATAATAATCTTTATCCAATAGCCAAAATATGTACTTAGGGTCTTGTTTATATATTTCTCTAATTGTTTTGCCCTTGTATTTTCCAAATTTCATAACAAATTTAGGTGGTCGATATGGGAATAGTTTATCCATATCAACGCCCGGCACATCTATAAGAACCCATCCTCCACATCTGGCACAAGGTATTTCCCCATCCATTATTTCAGAGTCATATTGTTCACTATACTCGTCATTAGGAATTCCGTCAACTAAGCATTTACCATATGCTTTACCATACTTTCCGGAAGGGCGTATCCGTTCAACGATGAAAGTACGCCCTTTTTGGCTATACATAGTTTTTTCACGGTTCAAACTAACCATACCCAATTTACAGCGTTTTACCTGAAATGGCAATCTTCTTCCAATATTATGGTAGATATCGAAAATATTATCGTAGGTATACACAACTACTCTTTTTTAGGGTCAAACAATGGTTTAAGTGCGCTTTGTATCGCTTCTCTGACATCATCTGCTTCAGTGGCGCCTTGGCCCTCAGCCGTACAAGTACAAATAGGCTGTTGCGTATATGCTGCCGTAAACTGAATTGTAACCTCAATTGAATATCCGAAATTCATATTCCTTCTACCGGTTTCTCCAAAATTCACAAGCATTGTTTCTTTTGCGTTTTTCGGATTCACCTCATTGACTTGAATAAATCCGTTTTTAAAAAGAATACCTGATATTAGGGTAGCCGGATTTATGGATTTTGTGGTTCCACCATAAACGCCATACTGATTGCCATACACGCCGGAACTGGATGTATAGTCACCTGTTGGGGATATATAGAAGTACTTGTAATTGTTAATGGAGTCACCATAAATCTTAATAACAGGAGGGCGCAGAAATGAGCATCCGCCGAGCAAACATGCAACTATAAGCGACATTATTATGTAGTTGATTTTATAAATCCTCTCCATTAGCTTGATTATATTCGTTATCATAATACATCGTGATATAATATTCTCCATAACAGTCTGAAATAATAAACCATACAGGCTTCTTAGAAGATATCTCCATCATATATTCTAATGACATTTTCATTATATCTTCTTCTATTTCATAAGTTGGGTTTTTCAATTCTTCAGTTGTATATTTCTTCAAAACAATAGGCATTATTCGTTCTCGAAATAAAGTCGTATCCGACAACTCAGCGGCACGTTGAAAGAATACCGCTTCATATCGCTTGTTTTTAACGAGCATCTCGTATGAAATATCCTCATCATCCGCTATCAATTTATAACCTAATGGCATATATTTAGGATTCTTCTCAAACTGATGACATAGATTATTAAAACGTATTCGTATGGAGCGTTCATCAACAGGGTTGGCATCACATACCATTATACGACAAACTTTATCTCCATTGGTAGCAATATGAACATTTACATTCGTACCATTAAATACACCCGTCAAAACATCTTTATATTCAGAAGTCGGACGAAATCCTTTAGCCTTTAATTTACGAATAATCTCCGATTTGCTTCCATCTACCGGAATACCAAGAAATTGCGTGACGTCCTTTTGAGCATATGCACATAAATTAACCCCCAATAGGACTAAGAATAAGATTAGATTTTTCACATTCTTACCATCTATCTAAGCACTTCAGTTCCCATAGTGCCATTAAAACCAAGAAGCGTGGAACTGTAATGCCACGTCTTAGTGTGAAGGTGGTCGGAATACCTTTATAGACAGATGTGGAAATTAACAGCCCCACGCATATGCGTGGAGACAGTTAAGCCAACTCTTGTCTATTAGTGAAATAGTTTCCGACGCTTTTCACACACAAGAAGAAGACATAACGCCTCTTATTTATCAAAATGTTGTGACGGGGACTCTACCCGGTCAACCGCAAAGTTACAACTTTTTATGATTCATACCAATATGCCACTAAAAAATAAATTTGGTTTAATTCGGAGGAGAGATATAAATATTTTTGCTTTTCAATAACCACCGGTCGCCTCCACTTTCACCACACAAAAAGGAAAAACGAAACGATGCCTGCGTTGTTTAAACTTAAACGATTGCCATTAAGGTTACGTCAAAATGATTTAAGCACATTATAAAGACAATGCAACGGAAGCCCCATTACGTTATAAAAACTTCCATCGATACGCGACACGCCGATGCATCCGATCCATTCCTGAATACCGTATGCTCCGGCCTTGTCGAATGGATGGCACTTAGCGACGTAGCTATCTATTTCGGCATCCGTCAAATCAGCGAACTCAACTTTTGTCATCGCACTAAAACTCTCCGTGCGCACCTTATCAAACACCGCTACGCCCGTAACCACAGTATGCGCGTGGCCCGAAAGGCTTCTCAGCATCCGGCGGGCATCGTCGGCATCGTGAGGCTTGCCCATAACGCATCCACGGTTTACGACCACGGTATCGGCAGTAACATACAAATCATCATTACCCATAAAAGGCTTATACGCTTCGGCCTTTTTCATAGCCACGTATTGAGCCACCTCCAGCGAATCGATTGACTTCGGATAACTCTCATCAACGTCGATCGAAGGCGCAATGTCGAATTTCACGCCAAGCATGCCGAGCAGTTCGCGGCGACGCGGCGACCCACTGGCAAGAACGAGCCTGTAACGTTTCAGATTTTCAAGCGGACCGGAAGCTACCATCACCATCCAAAAGCTTTTTCATCAAACATCCAAACACCCTGAGCGCGCAATATTTGCTCCAACACATCGCGTGCCACTCCATGACCGCCATCGCAAGGCGACACATAGTCGGCCAATGCCTTTATCTCGACGGCTGCGTCGCGCGGAGAAATTTTAAGCCCCACCAATTTCATTGCCTCATAATCGGGAATGTCATCGCCCACATATGCCACCTCGTCAGCCGACAAGTCATTGCTCGTCATCCATTCAGCCATCAGGGGCACTTTTCGGGAAGCCTTCAGATACACATCGTCAATGCCCAATCCGTTATATCTGACTTTAATGGCCTTGCTATCGGCTCCGGTTATTATGGCAATCTTAATACCGGCCTTCACGGCAAGCTGAAGCGCGTACCCGTCTTTTATGTTTATCATACGCATTGGCGTTCCATCCACCGCCATCGGGATGGTCGACGGCGACAGCACGCCATCAACGTCAAACACCAGTGCACGTATTTTTTTTAAGTCGTAGTTAATTCCGCTCATTTTGGTAATATTGGCTAATCATTTCTGACAGATATTCATATTGTTCCCGACGCATCGGATCAAGCACGGCCTTATGGCGCTCCATCACATCTTTGTCGCCACGTCGGGCCGGACCTGTCTGTGCATCGCGCGGCGACATATCCGAGAGCTTTCGAACCGTTTCGTCTATCAACGGCTTAAGCACCGACAAGTCGGTTCCGGCCTCTCGCAATATTTCATCGGCAATGGCCCACATATGATTGACGAAATTACAAGCGAACACGGCTGCCGAATGCAATTTCAGACGTTGATCGCTGCCGGCCGATACCACTTTAGGCGACAAACTACCCGCCAACGTTGAAATGACCCGGCGAGCCTCATCATTTGAGCCTTCTATGAAAAAAGGTACTTTCGAAAAATCGATGTCAACTCCCTTGGTAAATGTCTGCAACGGATAGAGGACCCCGACGTTATTGCTCAATCGACTCAATGCATCCATACCGATTCCACCTGAAGTATGCATCCATACGGAATCATTGACCGGCAAATGCGGCACAATGCGCGCTATGGCATCATCCGTAACCGACATTATGTATATATCGGCATCGCGCACTATCGCCGAAAGATCGTTCAGACCTTCGGCATTGCGCAACTTCGACGCCAATTCATCGGCATTGGCTTTGTTGCGGCTATACACTTGCTTTATCTCTACCGCTCCGCATTTTTCGAGGGCAGGGCCAAGCGACGATGCAACATTACCGGCTCCGATAAGAACCGCCGTCATTTTCATTCCACGCCATTCCATGTTCCGACATGGACTTTTTCCCACAATAATTTCGAGGTATCGACAGCTTTGCGAACTTCATCTTTATGACCAAACGTCATGACGCACAACACCGGAATCGTTTCGGGAATGCCCAACAGTTCCTGAACATACTCCTCCGACGGTATATTGTCGGCCGTAAAGCGTCCGCGCACCTGAATCCAGCATGACCCCAATCCGAGATCGGCAGCCTGCAGCTGCATATAAGCGGCAGCTATCGAAGCGTCCTCGATCCATGGATCGGTCATCGTCGGGTCGGCAGTAACCACAATGGCAAGAGCGCAACGCTCTATCGGAGCCGCTCCGGACGGTTTGCATCCGGCAAGACGCTCGAGCATCTGACGATCGTCAACGGCTATGAAATGCCACGAGCGACTGCTTTTCGACGTAGGAGCAAGCAGTCCGGCTTCAAGTATGAGCTTCACATCCTCAGCCGATATTGGCTCAGGGGTATAACGACGTATGCTGCGTCGTTCGACGAGCAGTTCATGAAAATCTTTCATATCACATAATGATTATTCGGTTGTTATCATTTATTTCCAGCGGCACACCCAGGCATCGGGATGTGTTGACGCAAATTCTTCGTCGACCATCAACGACCGTGCCTCCTTGACGCTCTTTCCCGTAGCCGCATATACTCTGAAACGGCCCTCATTTTCCATAATGGCCAATTTTTCATCCGGCCGGTGCGCGATGTATCGTTCAGCCTGACGGCGACTGTCAAGCGATGCAACCACGAGGAAATATCTATCCGTGGCCACCATCCTGACCGAATCGACCTGAGCAGGCGTCACCGTATCAACCACTTCGGTTGTCGACTCCCTATCGGGCATCGATATGTACAATTCACCATCACCGGACTCTACAAACGGCAATTCAAGTATCTTTGCCTTAGTGATTGAGGGAGCAGATATGCCTGCATAATCCACTACACCGCGATTTACCGCCACCGGAGTGGATATCACGGCGCAAAGCACAATGAGCACGGCTATCGAAGCCGCCACGCGCATCCAGTTATACAACAACGATTTGCGCGGAACGAACTCAACCACATTGGCTTCGGACTGAAGTTCTTCTTCGGCATGGGCCTCAACCTCCAATGCAGGAAGATACATATATTCCTTATTGGCGATGCTGACAACAGGGTCGACGCCGGCAAACAGCATTGCGCCTGACGAATTGCGTTCAAAAGTGCCTATGCGGGCAAGCGTAAGCCGCCCGGAAGCTTCCAGTTGATTGCGCATCTGCTCAACGCCATTGCTTATGGCCGTCATGGCGGCATCATAGCTCACACCTTCTCGGCGAACTATGCTCGAGGCCAACAAGCCGTCGTCATGCCTTATGACCGGATTGAAGCTCAACTCCCTGTACGGGCCGACATATTTTCCGCCGCTGATAGAAGCGCTATGATAACGAACTATGAAAGCGCCCCATTCGGGCACTATCACACAATCGTTAACAGTGAGCAAGTATTGGATATGTTCTAACAGCGATATCATAGACACAAAATTAATCAACTTTCATTAAATACTAAAATTTTATCATGATTTTAACCATAATTTTCTAACTTTGCCAAGACAGTTTCCGAATAAACAATTATATAGCAATGACTAAGAAAGAAATATACCTTGCAGGCGGGTGCTTTTGGGGCACTCAGCATTTTATGAAGCTGATAAATGGAGTGATTGACAGCGAAGTAGGCTTTGCCAACAGCATAGTGGCCAATCCGTCGTACAAAACGGTATGCACCGGATCGACCAATGCAGCCGAAACCGTAAAAGTGACTTACGATGCCGACAAAGTATCGCTAAGCACGTTGTTGAAGCTTTTCTTCATGACGATCGACCCTACTTCCGTCAACAAACAGGGTGGCGACTGCGGCACTCAATACCGCACGGGGATATACTACACATCAACCGACGACCGCGAAACGATATCAAACGAACTCGCTGAGCTTCAAAAAAGCTACGACAAGCTATTGGCCATAGAGACGATGCCGCTAACAAATTTTTATCCGGCCGAAGATTATCATCAAGACTATTTGGACAAGAATCCTGACGGCTATTGCCACGTATCGCCCGAATTATTCGAGTTTGTACGCAAACATCAGGGCTGATAGCAAACATCAGAATACATAAACTTGCCGCGTTTTTTCACGATATTCCGAAAAAACGCGGCAAAAAAATTTACGGATACAAGAGCGCCACATCAAGCGCAAATGCATCCGTATTTTTTCAGTAAGAGAGACTAATGTCCGATTACTTTCCAGCGATAGATTCGCTCACAGTCAGACGAGCGCGGCCTTTGGCACGACGACGTGCAAGGACCTTACGACCGTTTGCCGTAGACATTCTTTCACGGAATCCGTGCTTGTTAACTCTCTTTCTGTTAGAAGGTTGAAATGTTCTTTTCATTGCCGTATTATATTTTCGTTTTTATATTATTCGCATTTCGAGGTGCAAATTTAATAATTATTTTTCATACGCCCAACACTTTATGTCTTTTTATGAAATCAGACCGCATTTTATTGCAATATTTGATGTAATTTTGTCGCGTCATTTTATCATTATAATACTACATAATACTACGAAATCAAATCCACACACCAATCAATTAACATTAATTCACCAATTACAATGCAAGATTTTGCCATCAACGGCATTTATTGCATCGAAAACACCTACTTATTATAAATGAATATGAAATTATCCACATTTTTAATCGTACCGGGACTACTGATAATGTCGGCATGCTCAAACGACTTCAACAAGCCGGTCATTCCATCTAAATCACTACCCAATGCAGTGGTGACAGTCAAAACCGAACCCGACACAAAAAGATTATATCTTCAACTCGACGACTCCACCACCCTGCTGCCGGTCAACGTAAAGGCATCGCCCTACGGCGACAAGCAGGTAAGAGCTCTTGTAAACGTATCAGAAGCTATGGGTTTCGAAGATGGATATTCGCGACTGGTAACGCTAAATATGATGGACAGCATACTCACCAAACAGATAGTTCCGACTACCGGAAGCCAGGATGAACCAATTTTCGGCCGAGACGCGGTCGACATAGTAAACGACTGGATTACATGCGTAGAAGATGGCTACCTGACCATTGAGTTCCGTACTTTTTGGGGCGATACCGGAATAAAGCATTACGTCAACCTCATATCGGGCACCGATGCCGATTCGCCATACGTAGTTGAATTCAGACATAACGCAAACGGCGATCAGGCACTCAAACCCGGCTTCGGCATAGTGGCGTTCGACTTGCGCTCATTGCCACCCACAAACGGAAAGACGGTAAAGCTGCGATTAAAATGGGAGTCGTACAGCGGTCCGAGAAGCATAACGTTCGACTTTAACTCCGATTCATGCACAAACACGCCGTCACATCCCGACGGACCGACAATAAACACATCAGCGACATCGAATCGCAACTACACAAACACATTCGAATAACAAGCCTTTATAGCCTTTATCCAAAAACATAACCATCAAGGGCTGCCCCACGAAACAATTCGGGCGGCCCTTCCTTTTTTAAAAACGCACACCCACGTTAAGGGTCAACACCTGATTCGAGTTATAAAACACGTATGCATCAGATATATAGAAATGCCCCTGCATATTTCCTTCTAAAGCGGCAAACAGCGATTTATGATTATACACTACCGAAAACATAGCCCTTATGTTGGCGGCAAACATGCTTTTGCTGCCATCGGTTGCACCCTCATACGAATGCTTATAACCGATTGAAGGCAAAATGGTAGCATTGACGAGCCATTTACGAGGTTTCAAAACCCAATTATAACCATATCCGCCAAGCAAGCTGTAATCGGCGTAATGAAAATCGTACTTTAACATCAACGACGGAAGCGACTGCCACATATCGGGATTAAGCGACTCGAAATTCAAGTCGATGTTCTGATGCGAAAAGCCAAATCCGACAATCCAGCTGCCGGCACTTTTAAGCTGATATTTCGAATAGCAATAAGCAGCGGCCTGAGAGTAACGACGATGATTGAAAAAGTAGTATGCGTCGCCCGACAACGAGCGCGACTTAACCCCGTCAAAATCCATCGACATGTGTCGGCCCCCGTTATAATCGCCAAACTTAGTTATGCGAGCGCCTCCTTCATGCGAATTATAATGCAAGTTTGCCGAGAAAAGAGCGCAACAAAAATTGAAGTTGAATGATTTTCGAGGATTAACGACGCTATGGAACCATCTATTCGCATTGGCCGTATAGCTCACGCTTACAGCCATAAAGCACAGATTCACACCGAGGTCGCTATTTATGTCTGACCGAATGTGCAAGTCGCTATTGTCATCAAAGTGCATGACATAAGCCTGCATCCAGTTCGTATTCTTCAATATGGCCTTCCAATTCTTGCCGGTACCAACCACATAATCAGGATCGTATGAATTGAACGTTCTATCACCCCAATTATACACATCGACACAAAACTTGGGAAAACGAGGATACTTTATTTCAGGATCGTTTATCTTAAACCCGTTTGCAACAAGCTGCTTAACCCATGCAGTGGAGCTTTGCGATGAAGCTACGCTATCGTTCTGCCCACCGCGCGACATAAACGCAACGGTGAGCAGAAAAAATAACGTCGTAATGCTTCGTTTGCACATTATATATTTAAATTTCCGTCAAATCAATACATCGGCTTGAACGGCTCCGAACGCTCCAACTTATCAGTAACGTCGCCTACATAATTTTTCGACTTCGAGGTATCGAGTTTCATAACCGATGCGCCTTGACGCAAATCGCATTTTTTCAAATCCACGTAATAAATGCCGTAATTGGTCACAATGTCAAAGTAGTAAAGCTTGTCGCGAATATTGGCAAACGAGCGCCACTGCGTTGACGAAACGTTGGGTTCCGTTTCAACGGCATATTTATAAGGCACCGATACATTCATCAGAATGCTTCGGATTATCGACAAGCCCAGATCGGCATCGTTGGTACGCTCAACGTGGGTATCAAAATACGTTCCTCTTACAAACCTGTCAGGGCTTTTGACGGTTCCGGGGAGCATATTGCCGCCACCCACTTTGGTCCAATAGTCGTTGATGGCGCACATTTGCGGATACGCGGGGTCGTTGGTCATTGCCGGCATGTCTTTACCTCCATACACGTTCACCTTGCCGTGGTCAAATTCGAGTATGGCACAATTCCCCTCGGCATCGGTTATGCCCCAATGCAAAGCAGATACGGTACCGCCGTCGAACGTAGCCCCCGATATACTGAAATCGTGAGCTTTCAGCACATCTACCACCTCGGCCGTGGTAGCGTTCATATCAAGAAGCCAAGCCACAAACACGGCAAGCGACATAGGCGGACGTTTCGAAGTTTCATCATTTTCATACACCGTTCCCTTGCAGAACAAGCCATTTATCACCAATCCTTTCTCGTTCATGCCTTCAGTCACGCCACCATCATATCCCACTGCGTAAACGGCGCCATATTTCGACGTCCACGACACCGATCCGGGCAAAACATTGCCCACCTTTTTCATTCCGCGCGGATACACATACAAGTTGGTTGGAATGGGCGTTTTCCAGTCAAGTGATCGGCCCACTATTCTCAAAGGCTGCCCTACGGCCACGCTATCGCCTACATATAATATTCTTGAGCATGCATCGGCTTCATTGTTCAATCCCCCTACCGACATTAATGTAAGTCCTAAGAAAAACAAAGCATTTTTTTTCATAATAGTAAAAAATTAAACGTTTTAAAATCAAACGTAGCATCTGTCATGAATGTTCATAAATCCATCGTAATAAGATGATTATTTTACCGAACGGCAACAGGTCATTTGGATATTTACCGTTGTATGGTTAATTTTGCAATCAGACAAATAGTAAGCGACACCGTTTCAACATCGGAATCGTATGACTTCGTATGATTCATAACCTTCATAATCTTCATAACAAAACCTGTCATGAAAAAGATACTTGCAATTACCGTTTTGATTTCGTCGGCTATGAATATGGCGGCCGACGTGGCCAAAGCGGCCGCCCCAGTCAACGTATATCTCCCGGCCGGAAGCAAATGGTATGATTTTTGGGACAACACGATATTCGACGGAGGAAACGACGTGCAGTTCATCGCACCGATCGACCGCATGCCGATATATGTAAGAGCTGGCAGCATCATACCATTCGGCCCGGAAGTTCAGTATACCACCTAGAAGCCGTGGGATAACCTTGAGATACGAGTATACCCCGGTGACGACGGCGCGTTCATATTTTATGAAGACGACGGCAAGACCTACGACTATGAGAAAGGAGCGTTCGCCGAGATCCCCTTCACTTGGAACGACGCCGAGAAAACCCTGACAATCGGAGAGCGCAACGGCAGCTATCCCGCCATGTTGACCAAAAGGAACTTCAACATACGCCTTATGTCGCCCGACGCTTCCGGCAACAGCGAATGCCCCGCTGTAAAGACCGTGGCCTACGACGGACACGCCATAACCGTAAAACTCTGACCGCAACCCGATAGCACAGACACATTCGAACCCGAGGCTCCTCCATTCAAGGCAGGGGCCTCGTTCGTTTATGCATTTTTATGGCCGTTTTGCTCATCTATTTTGCTCATATTACGTTTATAAATCAGATACAAACACAATATTATAATTGCAAAAAGTATGCACGTCAATTATTTTTTGTACATTTGCAAGAAGTACACCAAAATGCGTAAAATTTAATTATGAAATATATCGGAGCCCACATATCGGTTTCGGGTGGCGTAAGCAACGCACCCATAAATGCCAATGCCATAGGAGCCAAAGCATTCGCACTATTCACGCGCAACCCTTCGAGATGGCATTCAACCGCCATATCCGACAAGGAAGCTGAGGCTTTTAAGCATAATTGTGATTTATACGGCTATACGCCGCAGCAAATATTGCCACACGACAGCTATCTTATTAATCTCGGAGCTCCCGACACTGAAAAGCTGCAAAAAAGCCGTGACGCATTTTTAGATGAAATGAATCGTTGCATACAGTTGGGGTTGACCATGCTCAACTTTCATCCCGGTAGCCATCTGAACCTGATGAATACCGATGATTGTCTCGACCTCATAGCCGATTCGATAAACTCCGTCCTCGAAAAAACCTCGGGCGTAAAGGCCGTGATTGAAAACACGGCCGGACAGGGAAGCAATCTTGGCTTCTCATTTGCTCAGATAGCACACATTATCGACCGCGTTGACGACAAATCGCGAATAGGCGTATGCATCGACTCTTGCCATGCCTTTGCCGCCGGATACGACTTGTCGACCCCTGAAGGCTACGAAGCCACCTGGAATGAATTTTCCGACACAATCGGATTCAACTACTTGTCGGGGATGCACCTGAACGACACTAAAAAAGGACTTGCATCAAAAGTCGACCGCCATGAATCGCTCGGCAAGGGAATGCTTGGCGAGAACTTTTTCAAAATGCTGATGGCCGATCCACGTTTCGACGAGATACCGCTCATACTCGAAACTCCCAATGAAGAATTATGGGCCGAGGAGATAAAATGGCTCTACTCCCTCACATAGACTTCGACGCACACTCCCCCGACTTACAAACAGCATACTTACATTTAAATCATACTTACAATGCCATCTAACCATCTTCAAGCAAAACCGAATCTTAGCTTTTGGAGCCTATGGAACCTTAGCTTCGGCTTTTTTGGCGTACAAATCGCCTATGCGCTGCAAAGCGCCAACATTTCACGCATTTTCGCCACTCTTGGCGCCGACCCTCACAGTCTGAGCTATTTTTGGCTTCTGCCACCCTTAGCCGGACTCATCATTCAACCCATCGTAGGCACTTTAAGCGACAAAACATGGTGTCGATTCGGACGCCGATTGCCCTATCTGATCGTTGGGGCATTGATGGCCGTGGTGGTAATGGCCCTGTTGCCAAATGCCGGCAGCTTTCACTTTGCCGTTGCCGGAGCGTTGATTTTCGGCGCAGTCGCACTGATGTTTCTCGACTTGTCGATCAACATTTCCATGCAGCCGTTCAAAATGCTCGTGGGCGATATGGTCAACGAACGTCAGAAAGGCAAAGCATATTCAATACAAAGTTTTCTTTGCAATGCCGGCTCCGTGGTAGGATTCGTATTCCCGTTCCTGTTGGCTTGGCTCGGCATAAGCAACGTGGCCGATGGCAATAAAGTGCCCGACTCCGTTTCTTACTCATTTTATCTCGGCGCCGCAATATTGATTATCTGCGTTCTATATACATTTTGGAAAGTAAAAGAAATGCCGCCGGCCGAATACGCCCGCTATCACGGCATAAACGAAGCTGAAAAACAAGAAAAAAGCAACATCGTAAAGCTGCTCGTAAAGGCTCCGAAGGTGTTCTGGACCGTCGGACTCGTACAATTTTTCTGCTGGGCCGCATTTATGTATATGTGGACATATTCGACAGGTGCCGTAGCTGAACAGGCTTTCGGATGGATTCCGTCGCAAGGCACCAACGTGGCCGGATATCAGGATGCCGGAAACTGGACCGGCATACTATTTGCCGTGCAGGCCGTAGGCTCGGTGGTATGGGCGCCCATCTTGCCGCTGTTCAAAAATCGTCGTTTCGGATACGCCTTGAGCCTTCTCATCGGCGGCATAGGTTTCATATCGGCTTTATTCATAACCAATCCGTATGCACTGTTCGTTTCGTTCTTCCTTGTCGGTACCGCATGGGCGGCCATGCTTGCCATGCCTTTCACCATCCTTACCAACTCCATTTCAGGAAAACACATGGGTGCATACCTCGGACTGTTTAACGGCACGATCACATTGCCGCAAATAATCGCGGCAGCCTTCGGCGGCATCATCTTCTCGGCTCTTGGTGGCACTCAGATCAACATGATAGTATTGGCCGGAATATTACTTATAATAGGTGCGATAGCCGTATTCGGCATAAAAGAGACATATGCCGAAACCGGAAGTGCACTCGAGCAAGATCCGGAACCGGAGATATAATACACGTACACACATTTCATTTGACTATTTCAACTCAGCTCTTGCCGTTAACCTTTTCGGCAAGAGCTGAGTTTTTTAAATGAAATGACTTGGGGATTCAAGCCATGTTTACTACCTTTGCACATTCTTTTTTAACACAACCACAACAATTCAGCGAAAATGGCACAGAAACCATCCATACCCAAAGGTACACGCGATTTCGGTCCGGCCGAAATGGCCAAACGCAACTATATATTCGACACCATACGCTCGGTATTCCACCTTTACGGATTCAATCAAATTGAAACTCCGGCAATGGAAAACTTGTCGACCCTTATGGGCAAATATGGTGAAGAAGGCGACAAGCTGCTTTTCAAGATCATTAATTCGGGCGACTTTTTACGTGGCATCGACCATAATTTGATAAACGACGAAGATTGTCCGAAATTAGCGGCAAAAATATGCGAAAAGGGATTGCGTTACGACCTCACGGTACCCTTCGCTCGATTTGTGGTGCAACACCGCAACGATCTCAACATGCCATTCAAACGCTTCCAAATTCAACCGGTGTGGCGCGCCGACCGTCCTCAAAAAGGTCGTTATCGCGAATTTTATCAATGTGATGCCGACGTTGTCGGATCCGACTCATTGACCAATGAAGTGGAATTGATACAACTTATCGATGAGGTTTTTGCACGTCTCGGCATCCGCACCATCATTAAGCTCAACAACCGAAAGATTCTTGCCGGCATAGCCGAACTTATAGGAGAGCCCGACAAAATAACCGACATAACCGTAGCCATCGACAAAATTGACAAGATAGGCATAGAAAACGTAAATGCCGAACTGCTAGAACGCGGCGTAAGCAACGAAGCCGTTGAGAAGCTACAACCGATATTGGCCATCAGCGGCACCACGGCCGAACGCCTCGAACAGCTGAAAGCCACGCTTGCCGATAGCGAAACAGGCACAAAAGGCATAGCCGAGATAGAGGAAGTGATCACCGAAACCGAACGGCTCGGGCTGCGCGCGATGCTCGACATGGACGTATCGCTTGCACGAGGACTCAATTATTATACTGGAACCATAATCGAGGTAAAAGCACGCGACGTCGAAATAGGCAGCATAACGGGTGGCGGACGATACGACAACCTCACCGGCGTGTTCGGAATGCCCGGACTTTCGGGCGTAGGCATTTCGTTTGGTGCCGACCGAATCTACGACGTGCTCAATGCGCTCGAACTATACCCCGACGAAACCAAAAGAACCACCCAAGTGATGTTTACTAATTTCGGGACTGAAGAAGCATCATACGCAATGGGATTGATGAAAACGATGCGCAACGCAGGCATTGCATGCGAAATATATCCCGATGCATCGAAAATGAAGAAACAAATGTCGCGAGCCGACATTTTATCAATACCCTACGTTGCAATAGTCGGCGATGCCGAAATAGCAACTAACTCTATGATGCTCAAAAATATGTCGACAGGCGACCAATCGCTCGTAAAAGTCGAGGATGCAATTAAAATTATTAAAGGCTGATATTTTTTTCATCAAAATACATACAATATCATTTTTTTTACTACTTTTGCATCACAAATAAGAATATATATGACTCGATTTTACGCATATTATTATTTTTCGTATTTTTATTTTTACCAGAATAAAAACGGGATTTTATGTGCGTAATGCTCCAACAAACATTCATTGAATAAAATAACGATATGTAAAATCCCGAAGCCAACACGTTTCGGGATTATTTTTTTAATATAAATATGAAAAAGAGAGTTACAATACAAGGCGTTGCAGGCTGCTTCCATGATGCCGCAGCCCGCAATTATTTTGCAGGCGAAGACATCGAGACCGTACCTTGCGATTCGTTTCCACAGCTGTTTGAATGCCTGGCCAACGATGCCTCACTCATAGGCATAGTGGCCATCGAGAATACCATAGCAGGTGCCTTGCTGCAAAACCATGAGCTATTGCGTCTAAGCAACCACACCATAATCGGTGAATACAAAATGCGAATATCGCACGTATTGGCCGCTCTGCCGGGGCAAACCATCGACGACCTTACCGAAGTAAACTCCCACCCCATCGCATTGATGCAGTGCGAACAGTTTCTACGCAGGCATCCCAACCTCAAGATGATCGAAAAATTCGACACGGCGGGAAGCGCGGCCGAAATAGCCGACCAAAATCTGCTCGGTCACGGTGCCGTATGCGGCGAATATGCTGCCAACCTTTACGGCCTCGACATTCTTGAAAAAGGCATCGAAACCAACAAGCGCAACTTCACGCGCTTTCTGATACTTGCCGACCCTCTCATGGCCGACGAATTACGTCCTGCACCCGAACAGCTCAACAAAGCATCGATAATGCTCACCACTCCTCACACCAACGGAGCTTTGTCGAAAGTTCTGACAATATTCTCCTTCTACGACATCAACCTGTCGAAACTGCAATCAATGCCCATCATCGGACGCGAATGGGAATACCGATTCTACGTCGACTTCACATTCAAGAGCTACGTTCGCTACCATCAGGCCCTTGATGCCGTGCGCCCACTAATCAACGACTTAAAAATTCTTGGTGAATATAAAGAATACGAATATGAAATCTGAAATCAAGCCGGCCGACAGAGTAGCCACCATTCAGGAATACTACTTTTCGAGAAAACTTAAGGAAGTGGCTCAGCTCAACGCAATGGGCAAAGACATAGTGTCGTTAGGCATTGGCGGCCCCGACCGCCCGCCACACGCCGACGTAATCGAGACTCTTGCCAATGAAGCCGCGCGCGCAAACGCTCACAGCTATCAGCCCTACGTCGGACTTCCGGAGCTACGAAAGGCATTTGCAAAATGGTATGCGACGTGGTATGGCGTCAAGCTCGACCCCAACACCGAAATACAACCCCTCATAGGGTCGAAAGAAGGCATACTCCATACGTCGCTTGCATTTCTCAATCCGGGCGATGGAGTGTTGGTGCCCGATCCGGGATACCCCACTTACACGTCGGTCAGCAAGCTTGCTCAAGCCGAAATTTTCAACTACGACCTTACGGCCGAAAACGGATGGATGCCCGACTTCGAGGCATTGGAAAAACTGCCGCTCGAACGCATAAAATTGATGTGGGTCAATTATCCGCACATGCCCACCGGAACGCCTGCCACCGTCGAGCTTTTCGAACGGCTTGTGGCGTTTGGCAAGAAGCACAACATAGTCATAGCTCACGACAATCCTTACAGCTTCATACTAAACGACAAGCCATTAAGCCTGCTGAGCGTTCCCGGCGCAAAAGATATAGCCATCGAAATGAATTCACTTAGCAAAAGTCACAATATGGCCGGGTGGCGAGTGGCCATGCTTGCGTCGAACCCCACTTTCATAAACTGGATACTGAAGGTAAAGTCAAACATCGACTCCGGGCAATTCAAACCGGTCATGCTTGCCGCCGTAAAAGCCCTCGAAGCCAAGAAGGAATGGTACGATGAAGTCAACGCAACTTATGCCGCGCGCAGAAAAGTAGCTGAAAAAATAATGGAGGCGCTCGGATGCTCGTTTGATCCCGCACAAAAAGGATTATTCCTTTGGGGTCGGATACCTCAATCGGCCGAAAGCAGCGAATCATTCGCCGACAAGATATTGTATGAAGGGCGCGTATTCCTTACCCCCGGATTCATATTCGGCAAGAATGGCGAACGATACATCAGGGTGTCACTATGCGCCACCATCGAGGCGATGACCGAGGCCCTAAACAGAATAAAATCACTGAACTTATAAACACTTACACATATGAAAGACTTAGAACCCATCGATTTGGAAGGCATTGATGCCAATAGCCCGCTAATAATAGCCGGACCTTGCAGTGCCGAGACCGAAGAACAACTTTTATGCACTGCAAAAGAACTTGCCTCAAACGGAATAAAGATATTCCGCGCCGGCATTTGGAAACCGCGCACAAAACCGGGTGGCTTCGAAGGCGTCGGCGCACCGGGCCTGCAGTGGATGAAAGAGGTAAAGGAAACCACCGGAATGCTCACAGCTACCGAAGTGGCTACCAAACAGCATGTCGAGGAAGCTCTCGCAGCAGGCATCGACATATTATGGATCGGCGCACGCACGTCGGCCAACCCGTTCGCAATGCAAGAGATAGCCGACACGCTCAAGGCATCGGGAGCAAAAGTGCCCGTATTGATTAAAAATCCGGTAAACCCCGATCTGGAACTATGGATCGGAGCAATACAGCGCATCTACAATGCCGGCATCCGTAAAATAGGTGCCATACACCGAGGTTTCAGCACATACGGCAAGCACCTCTACCGCAACATGCCCCAATGGCACATTCCGATAGAACTTCGCTTACGCTACCCCAACCTGCCCATAATCTGCGACCCCTCGCACATCGGTGGAAAGCGCGAACTCATAGCCCCATTATCGCAGCAAGCCCTCGACATGGGATTCAACGGACTTATAATCGAAAGCCACTGCAACCCCGACAATGCATGGAGCGACGCATCTCAACAGGTTACGCCTGAAATACTCAACTTCATCCTCAACACCCTCGTAATCCGCGACTCTAAGACCACTACCGAAAGCCTGACCCTATTGCGCCAGCAAATCGACCAAATCGACAACGAGCTGCTTGAAACACTGTCAAAGCGAATGAGAGTGTCGCGCGAGATTGGACAATATAAGAAAGAGCACCGCATGCCGGTCATTCAGGCCACGCGATACAACGATGTCATACGCACCCGCGTCGATCTCGGAAAAGAGATGGGAATGGATGCAAACTTCCTGAAAACCATTTTACTCGCAATACATGACGAATCAGTCCGTCAGCAGATAGAAGTTCTTAACGATCGTACACGATGAAAATATTGATATTAGGAGCCGGAAAAATGGGGTCGTTCTTCAACGATGTCCTATCGTTTGACCACGAAATGGCCATATTCGACAATGACCCCAAACGACTTCGCTTCGCATACAACGCCCAACGATTTTCGACGCTCGAGGAAATCGATGAATTCAAACCCGAACTGGTGATAAATGCAGTAACGGTAAAATATACCATCGATGCATTCAATCAGATATTGCCGCATATCCCCCAACAATGCATAATATCCGACATCGCATCGGTAAAGACCGGACTACCTGAATTTTATGCCCAATGCCAACATCCGTTCGTGTCGACGCACCCCATGTTCGGCCCCACTTTCGCATCGCTCAGCAATCTGGCAAGCGAAAACGCCATAATAATAACCGAAAGCGATCATCTTGGCAAAGTGTTTTTCAAAGACCTGTACAACCAGCTTCATCTTCACATCGAAGAATACAGCTTTGCCGAGCATGACGAAACCATAGCTTATTCACTGTCGATACCTTTCGCGTCAACGTTGGTGTTCGCTTCGATAATGAAGCACCAGAACGCCCCGGGCACCACCTTCAAGCGACACATGGCCATTGCCCACGGGCTGATGTCGGAAGACGATTTTCTGCTCAGCGAAATATTGTTCAACCCCAACACGCCCTCACAATTACAGCAAATACAGGAGCAACTATCAACGCTTCAGGACATTGTGAAGCAGCGCGACTCCGATCGCATGAAACAGTATCTATCGAAGGTAAGAGACAACCTCAAATAAGCACAAAAATTTGGGGATATGACCGAGATTAATTATCTTTGTCAGCACTATGAGCGACGATAAGGTCAAAACAGCGGCAATAACGGCGTTTACCCAGTATATGTCGACTCACAAGCTGCGGAAAACGCCTGAACGTTATGCGATACTCGAAAAAGTATTTGACATAACCACTCACTTTGTAGTCGAAACGCTCTACTCGAAACTCGAAGACGACGGCTACCACGTGAGCAAGGCCACCATATACAACACATTGTTGCTCTTGACCGACGCCGGATTGGTAAGGCGGCACACATTTGCCGGACAGCCCGCGCAATTCGAAAAGATATCAGGCATTACCAATCACCACCATCTTGTATGTTCAAGATGCGGCAAAGTCAAAGAAATAACCGATCCGGAAATAGACGAGCTGCTAAATGCGCGTAGATACGGATCGTTTCATCCGGCATACGTCGATCTGCACATTTACGGCGTATGCTCGCGTTGTTTACGAAAATCCAAGAAACAAAAGAATTAATACCAAATTAAATAATTGCTGCAATGAAAGTTGACGTGTTACTCGGCCTGCAATGGGGCGATGAGGGAAAAGGAAAAGTGGTTGACGTACTCACACCACGATACGACGTCGTAGCCCGATTTCAAGGTGGACCGAACGCCGGACACACTCTTGAATTCGAAGGTAAGAAATATGTGTTGAGATCCATCCCGTCCGGAATATTCCAGCACGGACAGATAAACATAATAGGCAATGGCGTAGTGCTCGACCCCATCCTGTTCATGCAAGAAGCCGAAGAACTCAGAAAATCGGGTATCGAACTTCGAAACATCCTTAAAATTTCAAAGAAGGCTCATCTCATAATGCCTACGCATCGCCTGCTCGATGCCGCAAACGAGAAAGCCAAAGGAGGAGCCAAGATAGGCACCACCGGCAAGGGAATAGGCCCCACATATACCGACAAGATAAGCCGCAACGGCATACGTTTGGGCGATACCCTGTCGCCCGACTTCAAGGCTAAATATGAAGCCGCGCGCAACCGCCACGTAGCTATGCTCAAATCCATGGGCGAAAACCCCGAATTCAGCGAACTTGAAGCCAATTGGCTCAATGCCATCGACTACATAAAGTCATTCGACATAATTGACAGCGAATTCGTAATCAACAAGCTTCTGGCTTCAGGCAAGTCGGTATTGTGCGAAGGCGCACAAGGCACCATGCTCGACGTCGACTTCGGATCATACCCGTTCGTAACGTCATCCAACACCATTACGGCCGGCGCGTGCGCAGGACTCGGAGTGGCACCGAACAAAATCGGAAAAGTGTTCGGCATATTCAAAGCTTACTGCACGAGAGTGGGAAGCGGACCGTTCCCAACCGAACTGTTCGACGAAACGGGAAAACGCATACGCGACCTCGGCCACGAATACGGAGCAGTAACCGGGCGCGAACGCCGCTGCGGATGGATTGACCTCGTAGCCCTGAAATATGCAATAATGATCAACGGCGTCACTAATCTCATCATGATGAAAAGCGACGTGCTCGACGACTTCGACGAAATAAAAGCCTGCGTGGCTTACGAAATAGACGGAACGGAAGTTTCCGATTTCCCCTACTCCATCGAAACCGAATCGTTGAAACCGGTTTATGTGACGCTACCCGGATGGAAAACCGATATGACCAAGATGAAAAACGAATCGGAATTCCCCGAAAACTTCAAGAAATACATCGAATTCCTTGAACAGCAGCTTGGCACTCCCATATCGATAGTGTCGATAGGCCCGGACCGTGAACAGACAATAATACGCAACCTATAAATTCAAGTTAACCATAAAATCATTACACCATGGCCAAAATTAAACCGTTCAAAGGCTTACGTCCGCCACGCGAATTAGTCACCCAAGTGGCTTCGCGTCCGTACGACGTTTTAAACTCAAATGAGGCCCGCAAAGAAGCCGAAGGCAATCCCAAATCGCTTTATCACATAATAAAGCCCGAAATTGACTTCGACGAAACGACCGACGAGCACGACCCGAAAGTATACGACAAAGCCGTAGAAAACTTCAATGCTTTCCAACAAAACGGATGGCTCGTTCAAGACAACGAAGAACACTATTACATATACGCCCAGACTATGGACGGTCGCACGCAATATGGCATAGTTGTGGCTGCCAACGTCGACGACTATATGAACGAACGAATCAAAAAGCATGAGCTCACGCGACGCGACAAGGAGGAAGACCGAATGAAGCACGTGCGCATAAACAATGCAAACGTCGAGCCGGTATTTTTCGCTTTCCCCGATAACGAAGCGCTCGAAAGCATCATAAAGAAAGTGACCGAAGGCAAGCCCGAATACGACTTCACGGCACCCGACGGATTCGGACATCACTTCTGGGTAATAGACGACCGCGAAACCATTGATGCAATAACAAAGGAATTCGAAAAAATTCCTTATCTATACATCGCCGACGGCCATCACCGCACTGCCGCAGCCGCGCTCGTAGGCAACGAAAAAGCGAAGCAGAACCCCAACCACACCGGACAAGAGGAATACAATTATTTTCTCGCCGTAGCATTCCCCGCCTCGCACCTGAAGATAATCGACTACAATCGCGTAGTCAAAGATCTCAACGGCCTCACGCCCGACGAATTCCTCGAAAAGCTAAACAAGGACTTCACCGTAACCGACAAAGGCACCGAGACATATCATCCGCAGCATCTCCACGACTTTGCCCTGTATCTTGGCGGTCACTGGTATTCGCTGCAACCGAAGCCGGGCCGATATAACGACTTCGACCCCATAGGCATCCTCGACGTAACCATATCGAGCGACCTTATATTGCGCGACATTCTCGGCATTACCGACCTGAGAAGCGACAAACGAATAGACTTCGTAGGCGGCATACGCGGATTGAACGAATTGAAACGCAGAGTCGACTCAGGCGAAATGGCCATGGCGTTGGCACTGTATCCCGTTTCGATGAAACAGCTTATGGACATAGCCGACACCGGCAACATAATGCCCCCGAAAACCACCTGGTTCGAGCCGAAACTTCGTTCGGGCCTCGTGATACACAAACTCGACGATTAAGCCGACAACGACATACGAAGTCGGGCTTCAAATTATTTTCATGGCGCAAAATTAGATTCAAATTGCTAATTTTGCGCCATGAACCATTCCATACATACCGAAACGTTCAAAACACCGCCATCAGTATACTTCCGATACGTCATGGGGCAATGGTGTTCGCGATACTGGTGGACGATAGCCATACCGCTATCGATATGCGGTGTGCTCTCCATCGTCGACATCAGATGGATACTGGTAGCGTTAATGGTGCTGTTTCTCGGCATACCGTTCGTTATGGCAAACGTGTATTTCTACAACCTTCTGACCCCCTCAGCCCAAAGAGCCGTAATGCCGAAACGGCTCACCATAACTCCCCGTTCGGCCATAACCATAACTTACTACGACTGCACGGACGACGAAGACCCCGTCGTCACAAAGACAGAAACCATCGAATGGGCCGAGATAAAATCGATCAAGGCATTTACCTCATATTTCGTCATAAAATTCAACGATACGGCAGGCTCCATAATGATCATACCCTACAATGTGCTTAAAGTTAATTGGCAGGATGTTGACAAGCTCGATTTTTTTGATTAATTTTGTGGCCTAATTCGTTCTACACATTCATTAAAGCATGGTTGTATTTTTCAAGAAAGGCGCCAACCTCGTGATTGCCGTGGAAACAGACCACAAATTTTCCGATTCAGAAAAGGAAAAATTGACGTGGCTCTTCGGCGGTGCCAAACCCCTTGCCTCAACATCTGTAAAAGGCCGATTCATTGGTCCCCGTAAAGAAATGATAACTCCTTGGAGTACCAATGCAGTGGAAATAACCCAAAATATGGGTCTCCAAGGCATAACTCGAATAGAGGAATTCAATCTATCGCGCGAAAATCCTCCCCGTTTCGACAAAATGTTGCAACGCGTATACGACGGGCTCAACAGCAAAGTATTTACCGTAAACCGCACGCCCGACCCAATAGTATATATCGAGGACATAGCCGAATACAACCAAATGGAAGGTCTGGCCCTAAGCGAAGATGAAGAATCGTATCTGCGCGATCTTTCACGCAAGCTCGGACGTCCGCTGACCGACAGCGAAGTATTCGGATTTTCACAGGTAAACTCCGAACACTGCCGTCACAAAATTTTCAACGGCACATTCATCATCGATGGCAAAGAAAAAAGCTCATCGCTATTCAAATTAATAAAGAAAACGTCGCAAGTAAACCCCAACGGACTTGTATCGGCATACAAAGACAACGTGGCATTCGTAAAAGGCCCGAAGATCGATCAGTTTGCGCCGGTCAACCCCGACCGCCCCGACTATTTCGAAGTAAAGCCCATCGATACCGTAATATCGTTAAAAGCCGAAACCCATAACTTCCCCACTACGGTAGAGCCGTTCAATGGCGCCGCTACCGGAACGGGTGGAGAGATACGCGACCGCCTCGGCGGTGGAAAAGCGAGTCTGCCGATAGCCGGCACGGCGGTGTACATGACATCGTATCCGCGCATGTCGCCCGAACATCGTTGGGAACTTATGATGAATCCGCGCGTTTGGCTCTATCAAACGCCGGCCGACATCCTCATAAAAGCATCGAACGGAGCTTCCGACTTCGGAAACAAATTCGGACAGCCCCTGATTTGCGGATCGCTGCTGACATTCGAACATGACGAAAACGGCCGACTGTATGCCTACGACAAAGTGATAATGCTTGCCGGCGGCATCGGATTCGCCAAGAAGAAAGATGCCATCAAGGGCATACCCGAACCGGGTGAAAAAGTAGTGATAATGGGCGGCGACAACTATCGCATAGGCATGGGCGGCGGAGCCGTATCGTCGGTAGCCACCGGTCAATACGACAATGCCATCGAGCTCAATGCCGTTCAGCGCGCCAACCCCGAAATGCAAAAACGTGTGTCGAACGTAATACGCGCATTGTCGGAGAGCGACAACAACCCGATAATATCAATCCATGACCATGGCGCAGGCGGCCATCTCAACGCTTTGTCAGAGCTCGTTGAAGCTACGGGCGGACACATCAACATATCTGCACTCCCCATCGGCGACAAAACGCTTTCGGCCAAGGAAATCGTTGGAAATGAAAGCCAGGAACGCATGGGCATAGTCATAAACAACGAAGATGTCGATTACGTGAAGCGCATAGCCGACCGCGAGCGCTCTCCCCTCTACGTGGTGGGCGAAACCACTGCCGACGAACGCTTTGTGTTCCAGCAGGCCAACGGAGTGAAACCGATTGACCTTGCACTTGCCGACATGTTTGGCAACTCGCCGAAAACGGTGATGAACGACGTTACGGTTCAGCGCACATATTCCGACGTCGATTACGATGAATCGAAACTTGAAGAATATCTGATCGACGTGCTCGGCCTCGAAGCCGTGGCTTGCAAGGACTGGTTGACAAACAAAGTAGACAGATCTGTAACCGGAAAGATAGCACGTCAGCAATGCCAAGGTGAAATACAGCTTCCGTTAAGCGATTGCGGCGTGGTATCACTCGACTATCGAGGCAAGGAAGGCATAGCCACTTCAATTGGCCACGCGCCTCAAGTAGCGCTCGTCAACGCTGCCAAGGGTTCGGTAATGGCAATCGCCGAATCGCTAACCAACATAGTGGGCGCACCCATACAAGGTGGCCTTACCGGCATATCGCTCAGCGCCAACTGGATGTGGCCTTGCAAAAACGAAGGCGAGGATGCAGCTCTATACAGTGCAGTAGAAGCTTGTAGCGACTTTGCATGCGCACTCGGCATAAACATACCTACCGGCAAAGACAGCCTTTCGATGACGCAGAAATATGGCGACGACAAAGTATTTGCCCCAGGCACCGTAATAATATCGGCAGCCGGTCCGGTTTCAAACGTAAAGAAAACGGTGTCGCCGGTACTTCAGCAAAAGAAATCGACACTTTATTATATAGACTTCTCAGACGGCAATCTGCAACTTGGAGGTTCCGCCTTTGCACAGTCGCTTAACAAACTGGGCTCGGAAGTTCCCGAAACGGCCGATCCGGCCAAGTTTGCGGCAACGTTCAATGCCGTTCAGAAACTCGTGGCACGCGGCGCCCTCTTGGCTGCCCATGACGTTTCGGCCGGCGGTCTGATAACCACCCTCCTCGAAATGACCTTTGCAAACGTCAATGGAGGCATCGAGCTCAACACCGACAATTTCGACAGCAAAGCCGATCTGATAAAGATATTGTTTGCCGAAAATCCGGCATTGGTAGTACAGGTAGCCGACTCGAAAATCGAATCAGTCGAAAAGACATTGTCAGATGCCGGCGTACGCTTCTTCGCAATAGGCACCCCGTCGAAAGAACGCACATTAATGGTTAACCACCGTGGCACCACGCACTTGCTCGGAATCGATCATTTGCGCGACGTATGGTTCAAGTCGTCATATTTGATGGACTGCTTGCAGAGCGGCGAAAAGCAGGCGGCTTTACGATTCGAAAACTACAAGAAACAACCCATACGGTTCAAATTCCCGGAAGGTTTCAACGGCAAGCTTGCCGACAAAGGATTGTCGCTCAGCCGCAACGGACGCACCGGAGTCAAGGCGGCCATCATACGCGAAAAGGGCGTGAATGGCGACCGAGAAATGGCATATTCGCTTTTCTTAGCCGGATTTGACGTAAAAGACGTTCACATGACCGACCTTATGTCGGGACGCGAAACCCTCGAGGATGTGAATATGATAGTGTTCTGCGGCGGATTCTCGAATTCCGACGTACTCGGTTCGGCAAAAGGATGGGCAGGCGGATTCTTGTGGAACGAAAAGGCCAAGGCCGCGCTTCACAACTTCTATGCACGCGAGGACACTTTGAGCCTCGGCATATGCAACGGATGCCAGCTTATGGTAGAGCTTAACCTCATAAATCCCGACCACGAGCGCAAGGCCACGATGGAACACAACACCAGCCATAAGTTCGAATCGCAATACCTCGGCGTAACGATACCTCAGAACAACTCAGTGATGTTCGGCTCGCTATCGGGCATGAAGATGGGCATTTGGGTAGCACACGGCGAAGGACGCTTCAACCTTCCGATGCCGCTTGAAAGCTACAACATAGTTGCCAAGTACAACTATGCCTCATATCCGGGCAACCCCAATGGTTCTCGCGCTTCGGTAGCAGGCATCTGTTCGGCCGACGGTCGACACCTGGCAATGATGCCTCACCTCGAACGAGCCATATTCCCCTGGCAATGCGCATATTATCCCGCATCGCACCGCACCGACGAAGTTACACCATGGATCGATGCATTCATCAATGCACGTAAATGGGTTGAATCGAAAACGAAGAAAAACTAAAATCGAAAAATAACGAGTGGAAGACAAAGCTTTTATTGAACTACTACAAAAAGGCTGTCTTCCACTTTTTTAATTTTAATCACGACAAATAAATCAATATTTTGCTATGGGTGGTTTTTTTGGAGTCGCAAAACACGAAAAATGCATCAACGACTTATTCTATGGCGTAGATTACAATAGTCACATGGGTACTAAACGTGCCGGCATAGCCACATGTCATGACGGCATATTCACCCGCTCGATACACAACATCGAAAATTCATATTTTCGTACAAAATTCGAGCCCGACCTCGGCGAATTTTCCGGGAAGACAGGCATTGGAGTCATAAGCGACACCGATGCGCAGCCAATCATAGTAAACTGCCACTTGGGCAAGTTTGCCATTGTTACGGTTGCCCGAATCAACAATATCGTAGCACTCGAAAAGGAACTGCTGGCAAAAGGTCATCACTTTTGCGAACACAGTTACGACATACTCAATCCCACCGAAATGATTGCAGCTCTCATAAGCGAGGGCTCCGACATAGTTACCGGCATACAGAACGTGTACAACCGAGTAAAAGGCTCCTGCTCCATGCTTCTGCTGCTTGAAGGAAAAATAATAGCGGCGCGCGACAGGCTCGGACGCACCCCGATCATAATCGGGAAAAAAGATGGCGCGTATGCGGCGACCTCCGAATCATGCGCGTTCCCCAATCTCGGATATTCGATAGAACACAGCGTGGGACCGGGCGAAATAGTGGAATTTACCGCCGACGAGATGCGTCAGCTCAAAAAGCCTGAAAAGGAAATGCAGATATGCGCATTCCTGTGGACCTATTACGGCTATCCGGTATGCGAATACGAAGGCCGCAACGTTGACCTTATGCGCTACCACTCGGGCTACAACATGGGCAAAGAGGACAACACCGAAGTGGATTTCGTAAGCGCCATACCCGATTCGGGCATAGGAATGGCATTGGGCTACTCTCAGGGCAAACAGATACCTTACATGCGCGGCATAGTGAAATATACGCCCACGTGGCCGAGAAGCTTCACGCCAAGCACCCAGGAGCGTCGCGAACTCGTGGCCAAGATGAAGCTGATTGCAAACAAATCGCTTCTGTATGGCAAGCGAGTGATATTCTGCGACGACTCGATAGTTCGAGGCACTCAGCTGCGCGACAACGTGCAGGATCTTTTCGACGGAGGCGTCAAGGAGATACATATGCGCATAAGCTGCCCGCCATTGATATATCCCTGCAAATTCTTGAATTTCACGGCATCGAAAAGCGAGATGGAGTTAATAACCCGCCGCGTGATCAACGAAATAGAAGGAACGCCCGACGCTCACCTCGAAGAATACGCCACCACGGGAAGCGAGAGATACGAAAAGATGGTGGAATTGATTCGCAAGCACCTCAAACTATCGTCGCTGCGCTTCAGCTCCATCGAAAACGTGGTTGAGTCGATAGGCTTGCCAAAATGCAAGATTTGCACGCACTGTTTCGACGGTTCGAGCTATGAATAACAACTATACGCATCAATTGTTTGAGTTATTCATTTAAAGTTAGTATCTTTGTTGCAAAGTATATAATATAAATATTTTTAATAATATCTTTAAGTATGAGTCTAAACATCGTAGTGCTGGCAAAGCAGGTGCCTGATACCCGCAATGTCGGCAAAGATGCAATGAAAGAAGACGGCACCATCAACCGAGCTGCGCTCCCCGCCATCTTCAATCCAGAAGACCTTAATGCTCTTGAACAGGCATTGCGCCTAAAAGAAGCCAATCCGGGGTCTACCGTTACGTTATTGACAATGGGACTGCCTCGCGCCTCTGAAATAATCCGTGAAGCGATGTTTCGCGGAGCCGATGGCGGCATAGTATTAACCGACCGCTCCTTGGGTGGTGCCGACACATTGGCAACATCTTATTCATTGGCACAAGCAGTAAAGAAAATCGGCAATTACGACATAATTCTTGGCGGACGTCAGGCCATCGACGGCGACACCGCTCAAGTTGGCCCGCAGATTGCCGAAAAACTCGGCTTGCCCCAAGTAACATACGCAGAAGAAATCCTTGACCTGAAAGATGGATTCGTAACCGTAAAACGCCGCTTGGAATCAGGTGTGGAAACCGTAAAATCGCCCCTGCCCTGCGTGGTGACGGTGAACGGTTCGGCTGCCGAATGCCGTCCGCGTAACGCAATGCGCGTGATGAAATACAAATTCGCCGCATCGCCCACCGAAATGGCAAGCAAGCCCGACGAAATAAAGGCTATCATCGAAAAACGCCCCGAGCTGCAAATAAGTGAATGGAGCGCCGCATATGTCGATGCCGATCCCGAACAGATAGGTCTCCCCGGCTCTCCGACCAAAGTAAAAGCTATTGAAAACGTGGTATTCACCGCAAAAGAGAGCCGTCGCTTGACCGACAACGACGAGGAAATCGAAAACCTCGTAAAGGAACTCATTGCAAACCACACCATCGGTTAATGTCAGTCATCAAACAAAAAGCATTATCATGTCAGATAAAAATAATTTAATAGTATATTGCGAGTACGAAGATGGCAAGATAGCCGATGTGAGCCTTGAATTGCTTACCAAAGGCCGCGAACTTGCCAACACCCTTGGTGTAAACCTTGAAGCCGTAGTAATAGGCAACAACCTGCACGACATTGAAAAGCAGATAGTACCTTATGGCGCCGACGTAGTGTATAAGGTAGAGGACAAGCGTTTGTATCCCTACACGTCAAATCCGCACGCAGCAGTGCTCATCAACCTGTTCAAGGAAATAACTCCTCAGATATGCTTGATGGGAGCCACCTGCATAGGACGCGACCTCGGCCCGCGCGTTTCGTCATGCCTTCACAGCGGTTTGACTGCCGACTGTACGGCGCTCGAAATAGGCGGACACAAAGATCCCAAAACCGGCAAAGAATACGCCGACCTGTTGTATCAGATACGTCCGGCTTTCGGTGGCAACATCGTAGCAACCATCGTAAACCCCGAATGCCGTCCGCAGATGGCAACGGTGCGCGAGGGCGTTATGAAAAAACAGATTCATGACGTGAACCACAAAGCCAAGATCGTAAATCTTGACGTAAAGAAATATGTGAAGCCCGAAGATTTCGTAGTGGAAATAATAGATCGCCACATCGAAAAGTCAAAAATCAACATCAAGAACTCGCCCATCATAGTAGCCGGCGGATATGGTGTCGGTAGCAAAGAAAACTTCGACATGCTTTTTGAATTGGCCAACACGCTCGGCGCAGAAGTAGGTGCTTCACGTGCCGCCGTCGACGCCGGATTCACCGAACATGAGCGTCAGATCGGACAAACCGGCGTAACCGTGCGTCCGAAACTCTACATAGCCTGCGGCATATCAGGACAGATACAGCACATTGCGGGCATGCAGGACAGCTCGATAATCATATCAATAAACAACGATCCCAATGCTCCTATCAACACGATAGCCGACTTTGTCATAACAGGCAACGTTGAGGACGTTATACCCAAATTAATAAAATATTACAAGAAGAATTCGAAGTAAGCCATGGCTAATTTTTATACAGATAATCCCGATCTTAAGCATCATCTGAATCATCCTTTGATGCAGAAGATAGTTGAGCTCAAGGAGCGCAACTACACCGATGCCGAAAAGTACGACTATGCACCGATGAACTTCGACGATGCAATGGACTCTTACGACAAGGTATTGGAAATAGTTGGCGAGATATGCGGCGGCAAAATAGCCGATAACGCAGAGTCAGTCGACCACGAAGGCCCCCGCGTAGAAAACGGCAGGGTCATATACGCATCGGCAACTCAAGAAAATCTTGACCTCTGCCGCAAAGCCGGACTTATGGGCATGGCCATGCCGCGCCGACTCGGCGGTTTGAATTTCCCGATAACCCCCTACATCATGGCTGCCGACATAGTTAGCCGCGCCGATACCGGATTCGAAAATCTGTGGGGACTTCAGGATTGCGCCGAAACAATTTACGAATTTGCCGACGAAGACCAGAAGCAGCGTTACATTCCTCGCGTATGCAAGGGCGAAACGATGTCGATGGACCTCACCGAGCCCGATGCAGGCAGCGACTTGCAGTCGGTAATGCTGAAGGCCACCGAACAACCCGACGGCACATGGCGACTCAATGGCGTGAAACGCTTCATCACCAACGGAGACAGCGACATACATCTCGTATTGGCTCGTTCGGAAGACGGCACCAAGGACGGACGTGGATTGTCGATGTTCATATATGATAAGCGCAACGGTGGCGTTGACGTTCGCCGCATCGAAAACAAGATGGGCATCAAGGGATCGCCCACTTGCGAACTCGTCTACAAAAACGCTCCCGCCGAACTTTGCGGCCAGCGTCGTCTCGGACTCATCAAATATGTAATGGCCCTTATGAACGGTGCTCGTCTCGGCATCGCAGCCCAGTCGGTAGGCGTAAGCGAGCGTGCATACCGCGAAGCCTTGGCATATGCCAAAGACCGCAAACAATTCGGAAAAGCCATCATCGAGTTCCCCGCCGTATATGAGATGCTTGCCATCCTGAAGGCCAAACTCGACGCATCGCGCGCGCTCCTTTACGAAACCTCGCGCTTCGTCGACATGTATAAGATATACGAGGACATCGCCAAGGAACGCTCACTCACTCCCGACGAACGCAAGGAGATGAAGAAATACAGCAAGATGGCCGATGCCTGCACTCCCCTCGTAAAAGGAATGGGCAGCGAATATTGCAATCAGAATGCATACGACTGCATACAGATACACGGCGGCTCGGGCTTTATGAAAGATTACGCTTGCGAACGCGTTTACCGCGATGCACGCATCACCTCAATCTACGAAGGCACGACTCAGCTTCAGGTAGTGGCAGCCATTCGCCACGTCACCACCGGAACGTATCTCGACCTCATACGCGGATATCAGGATAACGAAGTCAAGCCTGAATTGAAGTGGCTCCATGACAACCTCGTGGCCATGACTGCAACTTACGAAGAAGCGGTAGCCACCGTTTCGGCCGTAAAAGAAGGCGACTACAACGACTTCATGGCACGCAGATTGGTTGAAATGGCAGGATGCATCATAATGAGCTATCTGTTGCTCAATGACGCAAACCGCAATGAATCGTTCATCAGCTCTGCCGAAGTGTACAACAAATACGCTCAAGCCGAAGTAGCAAAACATGCCGACTTCATCAAACAGTTCAACCCCGAACAGGTAAGCATGTACAAGCCCGCAGAATAAATCGATAGAATCAACGATTACAATTATCAAAAAGGCGGTTTTTCGATGAAAAACCGCCTTTTTGATGCTTAGCGTCATTATTTTTTGCTACATTTGTAATAGTTTTAAATCGTACGTCAAAACCGAAAAATGACAATACCACAACTCATAGAGCAGCATGACGGCAAACGATTCTCAATTGAAGTGCTTCCGCCATTGAAAGGTCGAGGAATCAACCAACTTTTCAACAACATTGATTCGCTAATCGAATTTAATCCGTTGTACATAAACATAACCACGCATCGTAGCGAACTCGTGTTCAAAAGCACTCCCGACGGATTGTTTCAACGAGTGTCGGAGCGTTCGCGCCCGGGCACAGTGGCAGTGGCGGTGGCAATACAGCAACGCTACGGCATCCCGGCCGTGCCGCATCTGATATGCAGCGGATATTCAAAGATCGAAACGGAGTACGCTCTGATCGATCTTAACTTTCTGGGCATAACGAATCTGCTCTTGCTCCGTGGCGACAAAGCGAAACATGATTCACGTTTCATTCCGAATGAAAACGGCCATTCACACGCCTCCGAGCTGCAAAAACAGGTAAACGATTTCAACAACGGCCTGTTCATCGACGGCACAAAAATGGACATAGTGGCCGAAATGCCCAAATTCAGCTATGGCGTAGCCGGTTATCCCGAAAAGCATGAAGAAGCGCCCAACCCCGACATCGACATGCTGTGGCTCAAGAACAAAGTTGACAACGGAGCGTCATACATCGTCACCCAAATGTTTTTCGACAATAAGAAATACTTCGATTTCGTCGACCGATGCCGCAAAGCCGACATCAACGTACCCATCATTCCGGGCATAAAACCCATCGTTTCAAAAAATCAGCTAAACATATTGCCACGCGTATTCCACGTTGACATCCCCACGGAGCTTGCCACCGAAATAGCCAACTGCAAGGACGATAATCAGGCCAAGCAGATAGGCATAGAATGGGGCATCAAACAGTTGCGCGAGCTATATGCATCAAACATACCGTCGGTACACATGTATTCGCTCAACGCTACAAATAGCGTGCGCAAGATACTCGAAGCCACTTTATGACACAAAACGACGACCCGATATGAAGTTCAAAGAGATTCCCGGCAACGAAATATGCAAGCAACGGCTAATAGACATGGTCGACAACGACCGCATACCCCACGCGCTATTACTTGAAGGACCCGAAGGCATAGGAAAGCTCGCAATGGCACGTGCAATGGCACAATACATACATTGCACCAACAAGCAATCGGGCGACAGTTGCGGTGAATGCGCTGCATGCCGACAACATCAGGCGCTAAACCACATCGATACGTTTTACGTGTTTCCGGTGGTGAAGCTCGACAAGATGAACACGCCTCCGATCTCCGACGATTTTCTTGCCGAATGGAAAGAATTTCTCGCCGACGGCATGTATGCCGACATAAATAAAT
This sequence comes from Muribaculaceae bacterium, assembly GCA_017621225.1. Classification (GTDB taxonomy): domain Bacteria; phylum Bacteroidota; class Bacteroidia; order Bacteroidales; family Muribaculaceae; genus Paramuribaculum. The sequence goes on from JAGATN010000013.1 coordinate 80,303, forward strand.
GGGCCACGTTTTTCAACAAAAAGAACTCACATCCGGTCACTTACGTAACCGAAAGCGCGTCGCTGCTGCATAAGTTGTCGTTCACCACCCATACGTCGCGCTACAAAGTGATAGTGTGGTGGCTGCCGGAACGAATGAACGAAGAAGCCTCTAACAAACTGTTGAAGATGATCGAGGAACCATTTCCCGACACATTGTTCATCATGGTCAGCAACAATCCGAAGGCCATACTCCCAACGATATATTCAAGGGTGCAGCGCATAGAGATGCGCAGACTGTCGGATGCCGACGTGGCCGGCATACTTGAGAGCACGCACTCCATAGACCCTACCGACGCAATGTCGATAGCGCACATATCGGATGGAAATATGATAAACGCTTACGCCAACATACAGACCGACAACGATGCCAACGAGTTTTTCGACTTCTTCGTGACATTGATGCGCCTGGCCTACCAACGCAAAATAAAAGATCTGCGCGAATGGAGCTCCGACCTCACTGCCTTGGGGCGCGAACGCGAACTGAGCTTTTACGAATATGCCATACGCCTAATACGCGAAAACTTCATATTCAATTTCAACACCCCCGACCTCAACTACATGAATCGCAAGGAGTCGGGATTCAGCACCAACTTTGCCCGATTCATAACCGAACGAAACGTAGAGAAACTCATAGAGGTATTCGACAAAGCACGCATCGACATTGCCGGCAATGCCAACGGCAAAGTGGTGAATCTTGACGTAGCAATAAAAGTGATATTGCTTTTAAAATCATAGCCTGCCAACACATGAAGCCCTTTTTGAAACAGGTAGCCGAAGCTTATGCCCGTAACGAATCAGACAATCTGATTGATTACTGCTTCGTTTTCCCAAATAAACGAAGCACTGCCTTTTTCAAAAAATTCATTGACGAGGCGTTACCTTCGCCACACTTTTTACCTGAAATAACCACCATAAGCCGTTTCGTGGCCGAGCTGTCGCCTCTAACCGACGCCTCGCGCTACGAACAATTGTTCATACTTTACAACGAGTACCGAAAACTCTCGGCCGACATATCCGACTTCGATCAATTTCTGTTTTGGGGCGAAATGCTTATCAACGACTTCAACGACGTCGACATGTATCTCGTCGACCCTGAAGCATTGTTTGTAAACGTAAAGCGCCTTCGCGAAATAAACAGCAATTACCTGACGCCCGAACAGCTCGAAATAATACGCCGTTATTGGGGCGACGAGCGTCCGGCCGAATATGTCAATCAATTTTGGTCGCACATTCATTACGAAACGGAATCGCACCCCACGCAAAACAAGTTTTTAAAGCTCTGGGAAGTTCTTCTGCCTCTTTTCAACGGCTTCAAGTCGGCCCTCAGACGCGAAAGGCTATCCACGAAAGGCATGTTTTACCGTAATGCCGTCGACCGCCTGTCGCCGATAGCCGACACCCAATTGCCCTACAAACGATACATATTCGTAGGCTTCAACGTATTGTCGACATCAGAGCTAAAGATATTCTCATATCTCCGCGACCGCGATGCCGCCGACTTTTATTGGGATTTCAACTCACCGGCATTCGACAACGATTTCAACAAAGCCACCCGATTCATTCGTCAGAACGCACAGGAATTTAAATCGCGCTACCGGTTGGAAGAACCGCAAATCGACGAATTTCCAAACATCAACATCGTCGGAGTGCCCTCAAACACCGGACAGGTGAAATATGCCGGCAAAGCATTGTCATCGTTCATTGAAAACGGAGATATAACCGACCCCGGCAATGCCATAAACACGGCAATAGTGCTGCCCGACGAAAGCCTTTTCATCCCAATGATACATTCAGTGCCCGACGAAATAGAGTCGATCAACGTAACCATGGGATTTCCGATGCGGTTCACCCCCGTGTCGGCATTGATGCGAAACATCATCTCAATGCAGTTGCGCGCGCGCACCATCCGAGGAATCCGGACATTCTTTTATGAGGATGTGCGAAAAGTGTTGTCGAACCCGATAATACGCAGCATATCGCCCGCCGATTGCGACGACATGCTGTCGGAGATAATGACGCACCGAATGTTTAACGTGCCGTGCACCTTTTTCACCGAAAAGCATACTACCATGTCGAGAGTGTTTCGCCCCGTAAAAAATCATTCCGACATTGACCACGTGTTTGGATTCGTAAACGATCTCATCGACTTTCTTTCGGAGCGCGTGACCGACGACCCCATGCAGCAACATTTTTTGTCGGCCTATCGTGATGCCCTACAAGCCCTGTACGGCACCTGCAAAAGATTCTCCATCACAATGCGCGAATCGACGATGTTTCATTTGCTGCAACGCGCCATAAACTCCGACACGGTAAATTTCGTTGGCGAACCACTGAAGGGTTTGCAGATAATGGGCGTACTCGAAACGAGAGCGCTCGACTTCGACAACGTGATAATGATGTCGATGAACGAGCGCGTATTTCCGCGAAAGCATTATACCGGGTCGTTCATACCCGAGGCGTTACGACGCGGATATGGCATGTCGACGGTCGATTTTCAAGAGAGCATATTTGCCTATTATTTTTATCGACTCATATCACGAGCTAAAAACGTAACGCTGATATACGATGCCCGCACGATAGGCGGAGTAAAAACGGGTGAAATGTCAAGATATCCGTTACAGCTACTGTATCTGTTTGGCAGAAAACGGATAAAGCACAGCCTTTCGGTGTTTAAGTTTCAATCGTTCAACGAAAAGCATATCGAGATAGCCAAAACTCCCGAAATAATGGAACGTCTAAATGCGTTTACCAAGCCTGAATCGGGAAAACACCTTTCAGCTTCGGCAATAAATAATTACATCAACTGCCCTTTCCAATTTTACCTTGAGTACGTAGAAAATTTCCGTACCGACAACGAATTGACCGACTATATGGATTCGAGCACATACGGATCGATAGTACACGAAGTGGCTCAGAACTTCTACCTCAACCTGAAGGGAAACGCATCAGAAGTAAAAATAACCGATGAATTGCTCGATCATTACATAAACAACGACAACATATTCATCGACAAACTGATAACCTACTCCATAAATCTCAATTATAATAGGTTGGGCCACCGCAACCCTACTCCGCTAATCGGCGAAGCGCTGGTATTGAGCAAAATCATAAAAGCTACCATACGCAAGATGCTTGAATGCGAAAAAGCATTCACGCCATTCTATTTCATTGACGCAGAGCATAAGATGAAGCTGTCGGTGAAAATAAATGATAAGCTGAGCGTCAATTTCACGCAAATAATCGACCGCATCGACCGTACAGAGCAGACCTTGCGAATAGTTGACTATAAAACCGGAATCGACCCTACGGTGGCCTCATCCATCTCCTCGGCATTCGATCCTCTCAATGAGAAAAGAGAGAAAGCACTCGTCCAACTAATGACTTACTGCTATCTCTACGGCCTTGAGACAAATCCCGACACCCCCATACAGCCATTGATATACAAGATGGGCTCATTGGCGGCTGACGGCATAAAGCCTTATAAAGTCGACAAAGAGTATCTGTTGGATTACCATGCACACATCGACGAGTTCATCAACGCATTCAAAACCACCGTCGAACAGATGTTCAATCCCGACATACCGTTCAAGCAATCGCCAAGCGCACATCACTGCAAATACTGCAACTTCAAGTCGATATGCGGTCGCACTGCAGACGATGAATAACAATTACCATGGCCGGCATATACATACACATACCATATTGCCATTCGAAATGCGCGTATTGCGATTTTTACTCAATGCCGCGCACTGAGCATATCGAGCAGTACGTAACAGCCCTGATCGACGAATGGCACAGTCGCATCAACGAAATCAGCGAACCGATCGAAACCATATACATCGGAGGGGGAACACCCTCGATACTTCCGCCGGCCACGCTCGACAGGCTCATCCGAGCCTTGCCGCTCAATAACGTCACCGAATTTACAATCGAAGCAAATCCCGAAGATATAACCAAAGAATTTTCCGACTACATTGCACGGCAAACGCCAATAAACCGCGTCAGCATGGGCATACAATCGTTTGTCGACGACGAATTGAAGCTGATAGGTCGCCGACATTCAGCCGTTGAAGCCATAAAAGCCATCGAACGACTGAAGCAATCGGGCATAGGCAACATCAGCGGCGACTTGATCTATGGCCTGCCATTGCAGAACATGGAAACCTGGCAACACTCGCTCGACACGCTATTATCGCTCAACCTCACACATATATCATGCTATCTGCTAAGTTACGAACAGGGAACGCGCCTTTATGCAATGCGGCTTAAAGGGAAAATAACCGAAGCTTCCGAAAGCGAAGCCGTGGCCTATTACGACTTCTTATGCCGAACGTGTGCCGCGCGCGGATACGAGCATTATGAAATATCGAATTTCGCGCAAACGGGATACAGGTCGAAACACAACTCGGGATATTGGTCGGGAGTGCCGTATATCGGTCTCGGCACGGCGGCGCACAGTTTCGACGGACTGGTGCGAAGATACAATCCATCAAACATAAAAGAATACATAGCGCACAAGCATACGCCCGAAAAGCCCTTTTTCGTAATCGATGAAGAAAATGAGTCACAACGATTCAACGATTTCATCTTAACCTCATTACGGACTTCGCGGGGAATGGACTTGGACGTTTGCGAACGCACCTTCGGAACAAAACGTATCGAGGAATTGCTTTCATCGGCCGCACGTCACATCAAATCAGGAAACATGCAATTGTCAGGCCGACAATTGTCGATATCAGAAAATATGTGGCTCATATCCGACAGCATAATTATCGACCTGATCGAAGTATAAAAATTCATCTAACATGCCTTGCATACCGATAATTTATAGCCGATTCCACGCACATTCAGGAGTTCGAGCACAGTGGATTTAGAGAGATACTTCCGAAGTTTGTATATGAATCCATGGAGGCGGTTCAGATTATTGTAGTCATCGTTCTGCCATATCCTGTACATAAGCGTCCGTGCCTCGACAACTTCATTAGGATGACGGAACAGCTCATCAATTATTACGGCTTCGGTATGAGACAGCTCTATTGTTTCGGAACACACGACAAGACGCTGGGATGCGAAGTCGAGTGAACAGTCGCCGACCGACATGTTGGCGTCCTCAGTAATACCCTGATGGTTACGTTTCAGCAAAGCCTTTATGCGCACCACAAGTTCCAGTATTTGGAAAGGTTTACGGATATAGTCGTTGGCCCCTAACTCAAACCCTTTCACAACATCATCAAGCGCAGTTCGAGCCGTAAGGAAAAGCACCGGAACGGCAGGAGAGGTCAGTCTGATAAGACGTACCATCTCGAAACCATCCATTTTCGGCATCATTACGTCTGCAACGATAATATCCGGATTTGATTCCTTAAACATCTTAAACCCGGATTCTCCATTCGGCGCACACACCACATCAAAACCTTCACGGGTCAGCGCGTCCTGAACAATGAATGAGAGAGTGGAATCATCCTCAACCAATAATATTTTATCTTTCCTCATTGCCATCAAATTTGATTGTAAACTTTGTGCCTTGACCCGGTTTACTTTTTACATCAATACTCCAACCCATCAGTCCTATGACCTGCTTAACATAAAAGAGTCCGAGGCCATATCCACCCACTTCGTAGCGGTCGCCGGAAGTCACACGATAGAACTTGTCGAATATAAAAGGAAGATTATCCTTGTCTATTCCGATGCCGTTGTCGGCTATTGTCAACGTAGAGTTGTCAGCCCTTATTGTAATTGTTACAGCCTCTCCGGAATATTTCACGGCATTGTCCATAATATTCGACAATATATTGCCAAGATGCAATGAATCGGCATGAACTGAAAGATTGTCAGGCATATCAATATCTATTTTGACCGGTTTGTCGGCTTTTAATTCCATCATGCCTGCAACATCTTCGACAATAGGTTTTAACTCGACACACTCTATATTAAGTTTCATAGATTTGAACCGTTCCATACTCATAGATAGGATGTTTTCAATCATTCCCGACAGGAAGCTCAGTCTCTGCATTATAATCTTCAGGAACTGCCTGTTCCTTGCCTCGTCACTTTGGTCGTAATAACGCAGCATAGAGTCGGCGGCGGAATAGGCAACCGCCACAGGTGTTTTCAGTTCATGCGTCATATTATGGGTAAAGTCATCCTTCATCTGCTCAATCGTCCGCAATCGGCTAACCCAGTGAAGAAGATACCATATAAGAAAACCCATCAGGATGAGTATAGCGGCCGAAGTAATGATTATTCCGGACATCTGACGCAAAATATGTCCGTTCAGAGGACTAAAGCACACCTGATACATTGGAGCCTTACCATCTGTCATAGAAAAATCAATTGACCATAACCCTTGACACACCTCGGTATTGTCCCCGATAGGATTGATTGACGCCAATTCAGGATATAAGCCGGAATTATTAAGTTCTTTCTTAAATATACTGTCGAGCATAGCATCGTTTCTTTTGGGCATCCTGTTGTCTGACTGCTCGATGACATGGAAATATTCACTCATAGTCTGATTGAGATTGTCCAGAAGGTTGGGGTACTCATAATCTCCAGTTAGCGTTTTCTCTCCTTGTACCATTAAAGTAAGCCGTATGAACGAATCGTCATCCCCATGAGAGCTGCCGTTGAGTCTTGTTATTATTTCGAGAATATCAGCCCTGCGAACACATTCACTGACGGTCTGTAACGTCTGTTCCTTTATAGACTGGTAAAGACTACATAGATACCATATATTTCCTGCAACCATTATGGCAATGGCAATCAGACAAATGGCTGTTATAGTTCTAAAGCGTTTCATATTACAAAATTAGTGAAATTTGGCGAGGAACGCGCTCTAACTAAGACTAACTAAGACTAAAGGAGGCTTAACTAAGACTATTGGGGTAGTTTCCGCCATAATTTTGTAGCAGTAATCGTCGTAAGACGCTTACTCGCAAAGAAACAAAAAAATCAAACGGTATGAGACGTATAATTTCAATCAAACATATCCTTTGGACGATGCTGACGCTTGCGCTTCTTGCAGGCTGTTCTTCCCCTAAAGGACTTGTATTCGCAAACCGTGAATGGCACGTGAGCGACTATTTTGGTCAGATAATCGACAAGGACACAACCTATCGCATAACCTTCGGAAATGTGCTGATTCCGAATCCGCTCACGATAGTGTCTTCAACAGATTCTGTAGCCAAATACCCCGGTATGAGAAAGTTTCTATCGGATATTCTGCATACGGCACATCTTGACAGCGCGGAGATTCTTTTTTACGCTCCGCATATGCAGACGATGTTTGTTAGGCCGAAAAGCACTATGCCACCAATGAGACCATCTTCGATCTCCTCGCCCATGACCGCTGAAAAGCCATATACTATGTGGGTCGATGACGATGATATTGAGGACTGGACAAGAGAGCCGACCGAGATGTATACTTACACTTATTTTAACAAAGGCAAAAAGCAACTGCTCATAGTGGACAACTACGATTATGGCGACACTCCTATCGCTCAGATAACGATATTTCAGTCCAAGAACAAGGCAACATCGAAAATGGGCATTAAAGATAATTTACGACGTGCATTCTTTGAAATACACGATTTGAGCAAATATATGCGGGATATTGAGTATTGGGCAAATAATGTTGAGGCTCGCCGGGCCCGCGCCTTTGCAAACTACAAAATCGGTCAGGAACAAAAAAACAGAAAGAAATGATACTCACATTATTAATTTTCAGCATGATATTAAGCTCATTGTCCGTTGCATCGGCTAAGGAGATAGAAGGCACAGTTATGGATTCCGACTCAATTCCTGTGGAATTTGCCAACATCACGGCATTTGCGAATGACTCAGTGGTCGGGGGTGGGGTAACTGACGCAAAAGGTCTTTTCAAAATAGAGGTCGGCCCCGGTTGCAATAAAATCCGGGTATCCTTCATCGGATACGATGATGTCGTTCTTACATCTATTAATCACGATATGGGAAGAATCATATTGAATCAGACTTCAACCACGTTAAGGGAAGTTGTGGTCAAGGCACCCCTTATCAGAAGGGATGCCGACCGCATAGTCCTGAATGTGGCGGCAAATCCACTTTCGGCAAACAAGGATGCTCAGGAGCTATTGAAAACGGCTCCAGGTGTCTGGGCCACGGATGAAGCCTTGTCCATATATGGTCAAGGTGGAACATCTGTCTATATCGACGACCGAAAAGTCAATATGTCCGGCAACCAGCTTATGACATATCTCAAATCCATACAGTCATCCTCAATAGCGACAATCGAAATTATACCCAAGGCAGGAGCGGAATATAGCGCTGACTCATCAGGCGGCATCATAAAGATTAACCTGAGGCGCAATCGTGTAGATGGACTGAATGGTTCGGCTGGTATTAATGTGACGGCTGGAGAGTACAAACAATGGGTAAATCCCTTTGTCAATCTTGGTATGCATACCGGGCGGTGGACTGTCAATTTCAACGGTAACGTAAGCGGAAGTCCTTCCGACAGATACACCTCACACGAAGAAACTGTAAATGCTTCTGCCTCCAAGTTTATGTCGGGTGTAGCACGTCATAAAAAGAAATCAATACAGGGGAATATGTCTCTCGGCATATTCTATGACCCAAACGACAGAGACAAAATCGGATTACAGCTTGACTATAATCCGAACCGGACTCGTCATACCTCAAACTCAGGAACAGAGTCGTATGGTGACGGACTCTCAGGAAGAACGTTCGGAACATATCGGAGTGATGACCGGTTTCATAATTTTAATGTCGCATTCAACTGGCCTCACATGACAGACGACAAGGGATCGGTATTGAAACTTGTTTCAAATTACAACTATCAGAGTTCTTCCGTGAATGAGGATAATGAGATGAGATGGTCATATATGCCTAATGATTCAGTTTATAATACTGACAACCGCAGTCATTACAATGTATTTGTGACCGACCTATCCTTCCGCAAGGTTTTCAATCAGGCCTGGACTTTGAATGTGGGAGCCAAATACACATTCAATAACGTATCGAACAGCTCATTCCATCATTTATTCAAAGATGAATTATGGATGCCAAATGAGCTGTATGATTTTGATACGTCATACGAAGAAAATATTGCAGCCGTATATGCCACAGCCAACGGCAAGGTCGGCAGATGGAAATTCAAAGCCGGTGTACGCGGAGAATATTCCGGCACTAATAGAAGCGTCACGAATAATTACAGATTTGATATCTTTCCTAATGCGAATGTGTCTTATAATCTTACCGAAAGAGGCGATTATACGGTAGCCCTCGGGTATTACAGAAACATCAGACGGCCTTCATTCCAGTCCTTGGATCCGGTTATCAGACAGGTTTCAGACTATACATATACGGTTGGCAATCAGAAACTGACGCCGAGTTTTACCGATGCCATAAGTCTTGATTTTGTTCTTGCCGGAAGATATACCATTGCAGCGGGTTACTCGATGACCCAGAATCCAATCCGACAGATGTTCACATCCAATCCGGAATATCCCGAGAGATTGTATCTGACATGGGGCAATGAAGGCAAAGACCGCAATGCATTCATTCATGGAGATGGATTCATCAACATAACAAAATGGTGGAATCTGTATTCAAGCCTTACTTACATGATAACCTCCCAAAAGCTCTCGGATAACGGTTCTTTTGACACGTTCAGTTATCTTCAACTTGTGGCAAGCACGACTTTCCTGCTGCCCAAAGGCTTCAATCTTACAATGAGCTGTTTCTATAATTCAAAGATGAAGATTGGCAACATCACTGTATTTCCTATTCTGAATCTCAATCCGACATTACAGAAACAATTTGGAAAACAATGGTCGGTATCCTTGGGTGTTGATAATATGTTGCAGCGGAAAAGCAAAATCAGAACCGAATCCTCCGGATACAACCGTCTGACATCTTCAAAAAGTTATGTTACGGCAAAAATTGGAGTGACTTATAAGTTCAACTCCGGCAAAAGATTCAGAACACCGAGAATTGAAAAGAATACTGATAATTCAAGATTCAGCAAGGAATGAAAAGACTATCCAACAGACAGGAGCAGGTTATGGCTATTATATGGGAGCATGGTCCTATGACGGTCAGCAGACTGATTCCTCTTATTGATGACCATCTGCATTTTAATACCATATCTACGGTCGTCAGAGAACTTGACCGTATCGGATTCCTGTCTCATAACAGTGAGTTCCGCCCATTTCTGTATTATCCGAAAATTACTAAAAACGAATATATCTCAGAGCTAATTATCTCCATCTCCACCCGCTTCTTCGATTGTGATAAGATGCAATTTGCCAAAGCCATAGACGGCTATTAAAAATTTGTTGTTGTTCTGAGCTCAAGGTTATGAAGAATTTTATATCCAAAGGATAGAAACTGCCATTTGAAGCTACGGTTGTCGCGGCGATGAAATTCACCGGCGGCAAGGTAAAGGGACAAGTTGCACAGGAGATATTCCGCCAATTCCGCCGGTTTACTGCCGGCGAGCACAAAAATCCATCTAATATGCCTTGAAATCAAGTTTTGTTAATTATATTTGCAAAACAATGCCATGACCTATGAACAGATTAATCTATGCAACTGCCGTAATGATATTGGCTGCATTGGCACTCTCGTCGCCATCGACATTAGCCGATACACCGTATACACAAAAATCCAACCTGCCTACCTTGTACATTGACACGCAAAACAATGCGCCCATACCCTCGAAAGATGAAAATTACGTAAGGGCCACCATTCACTTGGTAGATAACTGGAATGTAACCGTTTACGACGCGCTCGGCATACGAGGCCGAGGCAATTCGACCTGGGGGCTGGCCAAGAAACCATACCGCATAAAATTTGACAAAAAGCAAAAATTTCTTGGCGAGGATCACGCAAATGCTAAAAGTTGGACACTACTGGCCAACCACGCCGACAAAACGTTGCTACGCAACGCCGTTGCCGCATGCATAGGCAAATTTGCCGGTCAACCGTTCACGGCATCCGCCGAATTTGTCGATTTGGTGTTGAATGGCAAATATATCGGCAATTATCAGATATCCGATCAGATTGAAGTGCGCAAAAAGCGAGTCGACATAACCGAACAAGATGTACCCGCAACGCCTAATTCGAATATCACGGGCGGATATCTTCTCGAAGCCGATGGTTTCGCTTTCTCGGAAAAGGTGTTCATCACCACAAACAGAGGCGTGAACATAACCATAAAGTCGCCTGACGACGACATAATAAACCAAAATCAAATCAACTATATACGCAACTACATCAATGAGTTTGAAGCGGCACTGTTTTCAGAGGATTTCACCGACCCCGAAAAAGGGTATAGAAAATATGTAGATGCGTCGACCTTGGCAAGCTGGTACATATCGTCAGAGTTGACCGGCAACGTGGACTGTTTCTGGAGCACATATTTTTACAAAGACATCGACGACACGAAACTTTATTGGGGCCCGCTATGGGATTATGACATAGCATTCAACAACTGCAACCGAATAGGCGACGTAAGCCAAAGCCTGATGCTTGACCGCGCATTTGCCGGACTTACCGAAATATGGGTGCGACGCATGTGGCAAGATCCGTGGTTTGCAGAACTCATAAACGACAGTTGGACAAAGCTCGTTGAAAACGGCATTGAGCAACACGTTCTCGATTACATAGACGACATGGCCAAATTGATGTCGGAGAGCCAACGTCTCAATTTCAACAAATGGGGCATATCGGAACATGTGTACAACGAATTGGTACTGTTCAGCACATACGACGAAGGCATTGATTATTTAAAGAAATTCGTTTCCGACCATACAAGATACCTCACCGATGCATTTGCACAGGCTGCCCAAAACAACACCATGCCAAAGGCATTTGAGGCCGATCCGAATTATTATTACCTGATAGCCAATAAGGGCTGCGGGATGTTGGCCAATTCCACGGACGGCACGAACGTAACCATTACCGACAAGAACTCCGCGAACGATTCACGCCATTGGACCATCACAAAACAAGAGGACGGATTTTTCACGATAGTGAACCGCGAAACGGGTAAAGCCGTAAGCGACGCGTCTACGTATAATGGATCGACCTATGCGATAGGCTCGAACATAGTATTGTCAAATTTCAACGCAAACGACGACCGGCAGCATTGGAGCATAGTGCCGGCGGCCAATCAACCCGGTATGGGATATGTAATAGCCGATAAGACGACCGGTTTCGCGTGGAATAATTCGAACGGAGCTTCGATCGAAGGAAATCCCGTGATAAGCTGGCTAAACGATGGCGACAACCCACGGAAGCCTACCCGACAATGGCTCATAGTAAAAAGCGACATTGCCGAAAGCGGCATAAACGCTCCCGACAACGACATTGAGTATCATATCAGCTACGACCCTTATTCGGCTACATTGCATTTCATTGCGCACAGCGACGACGAGCTCCACGGCGATGCATCGATAATAAACATTGACGGACGAGTCATGATGAATTTCGTTCCGGCCGAATCAATCGACGTATCGTCACTGACAAAAGGCATGTACATACTCACATGGAAAATCGGCAGCAAAACCCGCACGCTCAAATTCGTACGTTAAGAGTTGTTACGTAGAGTATGATGAAATTCGCGTTTTTTGCGTAATTTTGTAATATGAATTTTGAATTATCTTCTCAATATCAACCCACAGGCGATCAGCCACAGGCAATAGCGCAGCTCGTGGAAGGCGTAAACGAAGGCGTTCGCGCCCAAACGCTTCTCGGCGTAACCGGCTCCGGAAAAACATTCACAATGGCCAACGTCATTCAGGAGGTTAAAAAACCGACCCTGATATTAAGTCACAACAAAACGTTGGCGGCACAGCTTTATGGTGAATTCAAGCAGTTTTTCCCCAAGAACTCGGTGCAATATTTCGTATCTTATTACGACTACTATCAACCCGAAGCCTATATACCGTCAGTCGACAAATACATCGAAAAAGATCTGATGATCAATGACGAAATCGACAAACTGCGCCTCGCCACCACGTCGGCATTGCTGTCGGGGCGCAAAGACGTAATAGTAGTAAGCTCCGTATCATGCCTGTACGGTATGGGTAATCCGGAAGATTTCAACAGCAACGTAATAGAACTAAATGTAGGCGGCAAAATGGTTCGCAACGTGTTCCTCCGAAACTTGGTAAGCGCACTTTACAGCCGCAACGAAGTTGACTTCGGACGTGGCACGTTCAGAGTGAAAGGCGACACCGTCGACATACACCTGGCCTACGAAGAAATAGTGGTACGTGTGATTTTCTGGGGCGACGAAATTGAATCGATATCGACGTTTCATCCCGACGACAGCACACCATTGGGCAACCATGACTCATTCAAGATATTCCCGGCAAACATATTCGTAACATCAAAGGAGCGAATGGCGGCAGGAATTGCACAAATAGAACTTGATTTGGGCGAACAGGTGAATTTTTTCAACCGCGAAGCCAGGGAGCTTGAGGCAAAACGTCTGTACGAGCGCGTGACCTACGACGTGGAAATGATGCGCGAAGTGGGCCACTGTTCAGGAATAGAAAATTATAGCCGATATTTCGACGGACGGCAACCGGGAATGCGCCCGTTCTGCCTGCTCGACTACTTCCCGAAAGATTTTCTCACCATAATCGACGAAAGCCACGTAAGCATACCGCAGATACGCGCCATGTATGGCGGCGACCTGTCGAGAAAGATGAACCTCGTGGAATACGGATTCCGCCTCCCGGCCGCTCTCGACAATCGACCCTTGAAATTCGAGGAATTCGAACGCATGACCAATCAGGTGATATATGTCAGTGCCACTCCGGCCGACTATGAACTTGAACGGAGCGAAGGCGTTGTCGTAGAACAAATAATCCGCCCGACGGGGCTTCTCGATCCGGTAATCGAAGTAAGGCCGTCGCTGAATCAGATAGACGACCTGATCGAAGAAATACAGCTCAGGATAGAGCGCGACGAACGAGTGCTCGTAACCACGCTTACAAAACGCATGGCCGAGGAACTGAATGATTACCTCACCAAGCTGCAGATGAAAACGGCCTACATACACAGCGACGTGGACACGCTTGACCGAATAAAGATTCTTGACGACCTGCGCTCGGGTACATACGACGTGCTCATAGGCGTGAACCTGCTGCGCGAAGGGCTCGACCTACCCGAAGTGTCGCTCGTAGCCATACTCGATGCCGACAAGGAGGGTTTTTTGAGGTCGCATCGGTCGCTCACCCAAACGGTAGGGCGCGCGGCGCGAAATCTCAACGGAACGGTGATAATGTATGCCGACAAAGTGACCGACAGCATGCGCCAGACCATCGAAGAGACCGATCGCCGTCGCTCCATACAGTTGGCCTACAACGAGGCCCACGGCATAACACCCCAAGCCATCGTAAAGGCACGAAACAAGATAATAGGCATCGATCAGGACGACGTGCAGCAAACATCAGGCCGACGCACCGACAAACATCAACAAAAATCGTCGCGCAAGGACAAGCAGCCCGTCAACATACCGTATGCACAGGAATACACCCACCGCGTAGACATAGCTGCCGATCCGGTAATTCCCTACATGTCGAAAGCCGAACTCGAACGGTCGATAACGCGCAAGCGCCTGGAAATGGTCGAGGCCGCCAAACGAATGGAATTCATCGAAGCAGCCCAACTGCGCGACGAAGTGCTGAAAATGGAAGATTACCTAAAAAGCAAGAGCGATGATTGATACCTCGAACGACATAAAACGATATCTGCCCACATCCGTAAAAGAAATGAAGATTCTCGGGTGGGATTATGTGGACGTAGTGTTGTTCAGTGCCGACGCATATGTCGACCATCCGTCATTCGGGGCAGCCGTAATCGGTCGAATACTGCAAGCCGAAGGCTACAACGTGGCCATAGTGCCACAACCCAACTGGCAAGATGATTTACGCGACTTCAAGAAATTCGGCAAGCCAAGACTATTTTTCGGGATCTCGGCAGGAGCCATGGATTCGATGGTAAACCATTATACGGCTGCGCGCCGCCGCCGAAGCGACGATGCCTATACCGCCGGAGGACGGCACGGAGCGCGCCCCGACTACCCTACCATAGTATATGCAAAAGCGTTAAAGAGCATATATGATGACGTTCCGATAATAATAGGAGGCATCGAAGCTTCGTTACGCCGACTGTCGCATTACGATTATTGGCAAGACAGGTTGCGGCCATCGATTCTTGCCGACTCACCGGCCGACATGCTCATATACGGCATGGGCGAAAAGACCATAGTAGAACTTGCTCACAGAATCGATGCCGGAGAACGCATTTCGGAAATAACCGACATGAAGCAAACGGCATTGTGGGCCGATATGCCGCAAACGGCCGATGCCGACAACATCATCTTGCATTCATTCGAAGAATGTCTGCGCGACAAGCGTTGCCAGGCCGAAAATTTCAAACATATCGAGCAGCAGTCAAACCACTACGAAGGAGCCACATTATGGCAGGCACATGGCAATAAGACCATAAAAGTCAACCCCATGCATCCGCCAATGACTACCGAAGAAATAGATCGGTCGTTTGACTTGCCGTATACCAGAATGCCGCATCCGAGATACAAGGGCAAAACCATCCCCGCATACGAAATGATACGCCATTCGGTCAACATGCACAGAGGATGCTTCGGCGGATGCGCGTTCTGCACCATATCGGCCCATCAGGGAAAGTTCATAGCATCGCGAAGCAAAAATTCGATACTGAACGAGGTACGGCAAATCACGAAAATGCCTGATTTCAAAGGTTACATATCCGATCTCGGCGGCCCGTCGGCCAACATGTACACCCTTTCGGGAAAGGATATAGAGATTTGCAAGAAATGCCTTCGTCCGTCATGCCTGCATCCGAAACCATGCGTCAACCTCAATACCGATCACAGTAAACTGCTTGAAATATATCATGCCGCCGATGCAATACCCGGAGTGAAAAAATCATTCATAGGAAGCGGCGTCAGGTACGACTTGTCGATGCACAAAACAGGAAACGCAAAAATCGACGGCATAAACAGGAAATACAACGAGGAACTGATAGAGCATCACGTTTCGGGAAGGCTGAAAGTTGCGCCGGAGCACACGGAGCCGCGCGTGCTCAACCTGATGCGCAAGCCTTCGTTCGAATTATTCTACGATTTCAAACGCATATTCGACCAGGTAAACGAACGATGCGGCTTGAAGCAACAGCTGATACCATATTTCATATCAAGCCATCCCGGATGCCACGAAGTCGACATGGCCGAACTTGCCGTGGAGACAAAAAAGCTCAACATGCATCTTGAGCAAGTGCAGGACTTCACGCCCACGCCTATGACGCTGGCCACCGAAATATATTACACCGGAATACACCCCTACACCGGCGAAACCATATATACGGCCACGCGCCCCGATGAGAAGCTACGGCAACGGCAATACTTTTTCTGGTACGATGCCACCTATCGCCGAGGCATAATCGATTCGTTGAAAAGATTACATCGTCAGGATTTGATAAACAAATTATATCCGCCGCGAAACGAATCGCAACGCAACCACAACGATTCGAGCCACAATGCAAAGCGAAAACGAAACGATACGACACGTTATTGACCGAAATTTTCAATGCTCTCGAATAAAAATTGTAATTTTGCCAATGATAATTCGTTATCTCATGTCCAAAATTTAAATTAATCACATATTCAACAATCAACCGTATGTCACATCATTTAAAATCATTTATCATGATTACATCGACTATGCTTGCCGCAGCATGTACGTCATCGCCCTCGGGTGATACCGGCAAGATAATCGACAAACCCGACTTCACACCCTCCGACCGACAATATTCGATCGAAGCCCTTGAAGCATTCGGCCGCGTAAGCGATCCCAAAGTATCGCCCGACAAGAGCAAGATTCTTTACGGAATAAGCTACGAAAGCATTGAAGAAAACAAGAGCAATCTTGATTTGTATGTAATGAATGTTGACGGTAGCGACGCCAAGCGCCTCACCACCACTCCCGACAGCGAAAACGGCGCAGTGTGGATAGACAACGGCAACAAGATAGCATTTACATCGCCCGTCGACGGCAAACAACAGCTTTGGGTAATGAATGCCGACGGATCAAACCGAAAGGCAGTCAGCTCGATAGAAGGCGGCATCAGCGGATTCCTTTTCTCGCCCGACGAAAGCCACGTGGCGTTGATAGGCAACGTAAAATATGGCCGTAACGCCCAAGACGTATATCCCGATCTGCCCAAAGCAACAGGTAGAGTGATCGACGACATCATGTACAAACATTGGGACGAATGGGTAACCGAAGTGCCTCATCCGTTCATAGGCAAATTTGACGGAACGTCAGTGACCGACGTAACCGACATAATGCAGGACGAACCATACGAAGCTCCGATGAAGCCATTTGGCGGCATCGAATCGTTTGCATGGTCGCCCGACGGAAGCCAACTCGTATACGTTTCACGCAAAAAGACCGGAATGGAATATGCCCTATCGACCAACTCCGATCTTTATCTGTACACCCTTGCCGACAAGTCGACGAAAAACATAACCGAAGGAATGATGGGTTACGATACCAATCCTACCTTCTCGCCCGACGGAAAACATATAGCATGGCTAAGCATGGAGCATGACGGATATGAATCGGACAAAAACCGCATATTCGTAATGGATATGGCTTCAGGCGAAAAGACCGACCTCACATCTGAATGGGATTATACAGCCGATGCCATAGCATGGAATCCCAACGGCAACTCCATATATTTCATAGCTCCCAAGGATGGCGTAACACCCATATTCAGCATCAACGTTGCCGACAAGGCAGTCAAAGTAGTAGCCGACGGTCAATTCGATTATGCGTCGCTTGCCCCGGTTGACGAAAACACTTTGATTACGATGCGTCATTCAATGGTATCGCCCAACGAAATATTCGCAGTAAACGGAGGCAACGCCACCCAATTGACCAACGTAAACACCGAACTCCTCGCCGCCATGGACATGCCTACCGTAGAAAAACGTATGGTAGCCACTACCGATGGCAAGGAAATGACCGTTTGGGTTTTGTATCCACCCAAATTCGACGCCTCGAAGAAATATCCGGCGTTGCTATATTGCCAAGGCGGACCGCAGCAAGCCGTAAGCCAGTTCTTCAGCTTCAGATGGAACGTTGCTTTGATGGCCGCACACGGATATGTCGTAATATGCCCCAACCGCCGAGGTCTTCCCGGATTCGGCACGGAATGGAACGCACAGATATCTGGCGACTACGGCGGCCAGAACATGCGCGACTACCTCAGTGCCGTTGACGACATGAAGAAAGAAAGCTACATCGACGCCGAACGCATCGGAGCAATGGGCGCAAGCTATGGCGGATTCTCCGTATACTGGCTTGCCGGAAACCACGAGGGTCGCTTCGCAGCGCTGCTCGCGCACGCAGGCATATTCAATACCGAAGCCCAGTATCTCGAAACCGAAGAAATGTGGTTTGCCAACTGGGATCTCGGCGGCCCGTTCTGGGATAAGAGCAATGCCGTGGCTCAGCGCAGCTTCGCCAACTCACCCCACCGCTTCGTTGACAAATGGGATACGCCCATCATGATTTCGCACGGCGAATTTGACTATCGCATCCTTTCGTCGCAAGGCGAAATGGCATTCAATGCAGCAAAGCTTCGCAACATCCCTGCCGAAATGGTGATATTCCCCGACGAAAACCATTGGATTCTCAAACCGCAAAATGCCGTAATGTGGCAACGTTTGTTCTTCCGCTGGTTTGACCGTTGGTTGAAACCCGGCGAAAATCCGGCTGCCGAAAGCAAGTAACAGCCCTTTCTACATCAAACTATAAACACTGCGGGATTGGTCATATGATCAATCCCGCAGATTTTTTATAACGTAATACGTAAATCACTCCAACAGCCGCCTGGCTCTCTCGAGCGATTCAGGCTTGCCCATGTCGACCCATCGATAAGCATCGTCAGGTCTATATCCCACAATGTTTAATCTATGGCATACCGACACATAGAACGGCGTTATAGAAAAAGCCCTGCCGTTAGCCGCATAATCTTCCAGCAAGGGGAATATTTTAGGTGAAATTACGTGCACTCCCCCGAAAGCCATAGGGGCGAGCGTATCGCACGCAAGATTCGAAGGCTTGACCTCTCCGGTCTTTATATTTTTCCATCCACGCATACGGCACCCGTCAACAAACAGCAGATAGCGGGAGGAACTTCGGTCAGATACCAACAGCGACACATCGGCACCGGTATCGTTATGATGCCTTATCATTTCACCCACCGAGAAATCCGACAAAATATCGGCATTGTAGGCCACGAACGGTTCGCCGCCGTCAAGCCATTTGCGGGCAGCCAGAATGCCGCCACCCGTATCGAGCAACAAGCTTCGTTCGTCAGACACATGTACCGTGATGCCAAAATTGTCGTTAGTCCTCAGATAATCCTCTATCATATCGGCAAAATGATGCACATTAACCACCACTTCGTCAATTCCGGCCGAAATCAATGCGTCAAACACATGACGTAGCATAGGCTTGCCACCCACTTCGACCAATGCTTTCGGCATATTGTCGGTTATCGGCCGCAGGCGCGTACCCAATCCGGCCGCAAATATCATTGCTTTCATTTCGCTTCAAACAACTGAACTATTCCTCTTTCGCGGTGATTCAATTCGACTCTCACGCCAAACTTATCAGACAGATGCTGCGCAAGATGCTGCGCGCAATACACTGATCGATGTCGGCCTCCCGTGCAGCCGAAACATACCGACAAATTGGTAAAACCGCGTTCGATATAACGTTTCACCGAATGATCGACCATCGAATATGCATTTTCGAGAAAATCAGATACTTCGCCGTTTTCTTCGAGAAAATCAATCACCGCATCGTCAAGGCCGGTTAACTTTTTATATTGCTCGTAACGCCCGGGGTTATGAATGGCCCTACAATCAAACACAAACCCGCCGCCATTGCCGGAATAATCGACAGGAACGCCTTTTTTATAAGAAAAACTATATACGTTAACTTTAAGGGCTGACTGAGGAGCGACAGGCGCAAAACAGGGCAAATCCACTACCTTGCGCAATACTTCGATAAGGTAAGGCATCGCATCAAAATCGTTTTCAAGCAATGAGCGCAGATTACCGACCGCCGGCAAAATGCTACGTATGAAGTGAGACTTATGCTCCACGTATCCCCTGAATCCATAAGCACCAAGCACCTGCAATGTTCTGAACAATGCCATAAGCGGCAATTTTGAGCGGAATTCGGCTTCATCAATATCGACATACGATTTTACCGCCTCCACGTAGCCATCTATGAGTTCTTCACGAAGCGCCACCGGAATGCCGGCTCTCGCCTGCCAAAGAAACGAGACCAAATCATATTGCGCAGGCCCAATCCTACCACCTTGGAAATCTATGAATTTGGGCTCGTCATCGCAAATCATAATGTTACGCGACTGAAAATCGCGATACATGAACGAATGCGATTGCAACCCTAAAATCCACTGCTTGAATGATTCAAAATCATTTTCCAATTCATCGTCCGAAAATTCAATTCCGGTCGATTTCAGAAAACAATATTTAAAATAATTCAGATCCCACATTATGCTTCGACCATCCAACTTTGCACGAGGATAGCATTTCGATGCGTCAAGGCCGTCGACTTCAACGTATTGCAGTTCGGCCAAACGGGCCAACGACTTCTTCATCAGTGCAACTACTTCGGGGGAAAATCCGTCGCGTTGAATCAAATCGAACAATGAGGTGTCGCCAAAATCGTCCTGTATGTATGCAGCGCCATCGTCAGACACGCCATAAACTCGCGGAACCGGGAATCCCTTTTCGACAAAATGGTTTGAAAGATACACGAATGCTTCATTTTCACGAATGTCATCACCTATGGTACCTATCATGCTCATAGTGCCACTGAGACGATAATATCGCCTGTTCGATCCGGCCCCTGCCAACGGAACGCATTCGTCAGGCGCCCGACCCACATAATCCTCATATAATTTATACAGTCTCTGCATTAAATCTTTTTATTACAAAATTAATGATATTTCATTAAATATTTATAATTTTGTGATACAATCAAATCGATTATTAAATTTTAATTCAGAGCACGATGCAAAACAAACCGGTGCAACAACGCTTGCGCTCACTGGACACCCTCCGAGGATTCGACATGCTATTCATAATGGGCGGGAGTCCATTGATAGCATCATTGGCCATTCTATTCCCTACACCGTTTTTTCAGGCACTTGCCGAACAAACCCGTCACGTGGCATGGAACGGATTTCATTGTCAAGACATGATATTCCCCCTATTCCTTTTCATAGCCGGAATATCGTTTCCGTTTTCTCTAGCCAAGCAGCGCGCAAACAATCGTTCGGAACGCGACATACACTTAAAAATAATTACCCGTGGCATATTGTTGGTCATACTCGGCATATTGTACAACGGATTTCTGCAATTCGACTTCGAGTCGCAACGCTATGCCAGCGTGCTTGGGCGCATCGGTCTCGCCTGGATGTTCGGAGCTTTGATATTCATGCATACCAACAACAAGGCACGCATAATAACCACAGTAGCCATACTCGTGGCATACTGGCTGGCAATGGCCTTCATTCCATTATCCAATCCCGAGGGTGTAGATCGATTCTCGATGGAAGGCGTGCTCACCGGACACATCGACCGAGCCATCTTACCCGGTCAGCTTCATAACGGAATCCATGACCCGGAAGGACTATTCTCCACCATTCCGGCCATAGCCACCGCACTATTGGGAATGCTCACCGGCAATTTCATTAAAAACAGCATCGGCATTAAAGATACCCAAAAGTGCCTGAGATTAGCCGGAATCGGAGTGGCGCTTATCATAGCAGGATGCATTTGGAACGTCGTATTCCCAATCAACAAGCATATCTGGAGCAGCTCGTTCGTATGTTTCGTGGGAGGCATTTCGATGTTGCTTTTCACCCTATTCTATTACATTGTCGACGTTAAAGGCCATACGAAATGGACCACTTTTTTCATAGTGATAGGAATGAACTCGATAACCATATACATAGCGCAACACTTCATTTCGTTCAAATTTACGGCCCAGGCCGTTTTTGGAGGATTGATAAGTTGGTTGCCCGAAAACGCCCAATCGTTTGGCGAGTCGGCGGCATACATCGCTACTTGTTGGTTGTTTCTATACTTCCTTTACCGCAAGCGCGTATTTTTAAAAGTATAGCTCCATTTTGGTAATTGATACAGGACAAACAAATGATATATTTTATATAATTTAATTTGAATTTTTAATCAAATTTATGTCTGATAAAGAATTTAAGCTATACGGACTCATCGGCTATCCGCTCGGGCATTCGTTCTCACAAAATTACTTCAACCAAAAATTTGAAGCCGAAGGAATCAATGCAAGATACGTGAATTTTGAAATTCCCGACATAGGCGACTTAATGGAAGTGGTTAGTGAAAATCCCGATCTCAACGGTCTCAACGTAACCATTCCATACAAGGAACAAATATTGCCTTACATGGACGAAATTGACCCCGATGCGGCAAAAATCGGAGCCATAAACGTAATCAAATTCATACGCGGCAAAAACGGCGATCTTAAATTCAAAGGATACAATTCTGACATAATCGGATTTTCCGACTCGATATCGCAACTCATCACGCCGGCGCGGACAAAGGCGCTCGTACTCGGCACCGGTGGAGCTGCAAAAGCCATTTACCAAGGACTGATAAATCTTGGCATTACTCCGCAGTATGTGTCGCGTACGGCCCGAAAAGGGGTTTTGACCTATGCCGACTTAACTCCGGAAATAATGGACGAACACAAGATAATAGTCAACACCACTCCCCTTGGAATGTATCCGCACGTCGAGGAGTGCCCCGACATTCCTTATCACATGCTTACGCCCGAACATTTATGTTATGATTTGCTATACAATCCCGACATAACGCTATTTATGAAAAAGGCAGCCGAATATGGTGCCGAAACGAAAAACGGCCTTGAAATGCTATTGTTGCAGGCATTCGCGGCGTGGAACATCTGGAACGAGTAAAAACATCACTGTAAATTTAAATATTATGTTATCAGAAAAACGCAGCAGCATGCTTCACGGAATATTGCTAATTACGCTTTTTTCCTGTGCGTCATTTTACATAGGCGATGCGCAAGCCTTAAAAAACATCTCGTTTAGCCCAATGATAATAGGCATCATACTCGGTATGCTATATGCCAACAGCTTGCGTAATCACTTACCCGAAACGTGGGTACCGGGCATTCAATTCTGCTCAAAAAAGATACTTCGACTGGGTATAATATTATATGGATTCAGACTGACATTTCAAGATGTGCTCAACGTAGGCATTGCCGGAATATTGATTGACTGCATTGTTGTGTCGGTAATAATAATAGGAGGTGTATACATCGGCAAATTGCTTAAGATGGACAAGGACATCGCTCTCCTTACATCCGTGGGAAGCGGAATTTGCGGTGCGGCGGCCGTATTGGGCGCCGAATCGACAATACAGACCAAGCCATATAAAACGGCTGTCGCCGTAGCCACCGTAGTAATTTTCGGCACACTATCGATGTTCATTTATCCCATTGCGTATAAATCGGGGTTACTTGATTTGACGCCGGAGCAAATGGGCATATATTCCGGTGCCACTCTGCATGAAGTGGCTCACACGGTAGGTGCCGGAAACGCCATGGGCGAACAAATTTCGAATATCGCCATCATAGTAAAAATGATCCGCGTAATGCTTCTCGTTCCCGTATTGCTGATATTAGGCTTCATAAAGAGCAACAAGGGTTCGGGAGCAACGAAAGGCAAACTATCAATTCCCTGGTTTGCAATAGGATTCCTTGCGGTAATAGGCTTCAACTCATTCAACCTGCTGCCAACCGATGCCGTAGATGCCATCAATTACATCGATACGTTCTTACTCACGATGGCCATGGTGGCCTTAGGAGCCGAAACCAGCATTGATAAATTCAAAAAGGCCGGAGCAAAACCATTCATACTCGCTTTCTGCCTTTACATCATGCTGCTCGGAGGCGGCTACGCATTGGCCAGATATGTGGCTCCATTATGGCTTTAGAGTATGTTTACATTTAACTTTATGAAATCTTTAGAGGTCTTTCAGATCTGTTTGGTGATTTCATTCAGTCGTTATGGCACCCCATAGCTCCTTCACTCAATCTCCAAACATACTCTGAAATCCCCTCTAAATCTTAACATAAGCCAAAAGTAAACATACTCTTAGGATGCCACAAAGTAAACGATGAAACATTTTCTCTCCCTCAATCCCCTACTACCGATTGTAGCCTCATTCATATGTGGCATTACAATCGGTTTTGCCATACAATCAATGTTAATACCGATAATTTCCACGGCGTTAGCATTGATTTTATGGTTTAGGCACCTCAATTACGCCACAATAATATCAATATCGTTCACCCTCGGTGCCGCAAACATGCTGCTCCACCTTCCAGCACACGTAAATGAGCAAAAATCGACATATCGGGCAATTGCAATGAACTGCCGCGAATCGGAATCATCGCAGATCGTAATTGCCAAACTCATTTCGTCGGGAAGCGACACGAGTAAAATGCATAAGTTTCCGTCAACGGAGGTAGAGCTCATAATACCGACATTCACACCACCCGTACAGCTCTCCGACATAATAACATTCGAGGCTTCCTTCGAGGAAATAAATCCGATTCGCGACGTTCCCGATGAAATAACATTTGAAGATTACCTGTTAAAACAAGGCATAAAATACAAAACCATACTAAAGCCGGAAGAAATAATATCAATCGGCAAAGCACCGGGGGTATTGAATGGTTTGCGACGAATGCGAACCGACATATCACGGCTCATATTCAGAAGCTCATTGTCAAACGAATCAAAGGAGTTTCTAAACACGATAGTAACCGGCGACGTATCGACGCTTACGAGTGAAACGCGACACTCGTTCACAAATGCAGGAATAGCTCATGTATTGGCACTCAGCGGACTGCACGTAGGCGTAATAAGCTTGATAATAACAATTGCCCTGTGGCCCCTGAACATAATCGGGCTACGAAAATACGGCATCCTCATCACCATTGTAATCCTATGGGCATATGCCGCCATTACAGGCTTGTCGCCATCGGTGGTCAGAGCCGTCATAATGGCTACCATATTTTTGGCATCAGGAATGATGCAACGACGATACAGCTCATTCAACACGCTCGCTTTCGCGGCTTTATTGATACTGCTTTTCAACCCGATGGCATTGTTTTCCATCGGATTCATTTTATCGTTTTCGGCCGTAGCCGGAATTCTAATGTTTGGAACGCATCTGAATCCGATATCGCCTCGTCATAAAATACCGTATTACATCATATCGTTGCCCGCCATATCCATATCGGCAATGCTCACGGCAAGTGCCGTATCGGCTTTCTATTTCCATAATTTTCCATTATACTTCCTGATAGCCAACATAACCATATCGCCGCTGTTACCGTTGTGCCTCGGCATCGGCCTCGTCATAATCATCGGTCAACTAATGGGTTTCGACTGCGCAATAATGTGTCAATGCTTCGACTTCATACATTCCGTCATAAGCCACATAGCCGACTTTGTGGCCAACTTGCCGCACGCAAACATTCAAGGGCTGTATTTCCCGGCTTGGCTATTGATTCCATACGCTTGCGCGATAATACTGCTCAAAGCCGGCTTTTCGAAACGACGGAGTTCGTACATACTTGCTTCAGCGATGTTGGTGGCGTTTGCCCTGACGGCCGGATTCATGTGCAAGCCGACGTTTCATAACGACGAGCTGTTCGTGATGCGACGAACGTATCATACCGACATATGCATAAAATCAGACTCCAATCTATATCTGATAACAACGGCACCCCACCAAGAATACGAAACGGTTAAATCGATTGCCGACTACCGTATGCGCAAATACATGGACAGGCGCGGCATCGACACGCTATCGATCATAAAAGGATGTTTTGACTCCCGGCACTTCAGCTTGCGCAACAACATACTGGGATATCGCAATCACACCATAGCGGTGGTGTCGTCAGACGATTTAAGCGATTCGAAACTTCAAAAGATAAATTATGCCATAGTTTGTCGCGGATATTCGAAATCAATCGCCGAAATATGCTCAGCCCTGCGCCCCGATACGATACTGCTCGGCTACGACTTGCATCCTCGACGACACAAACGCTACGTGGACGAATGCATCGACATGGGTGTTGCGTATAAGTCGCTACGCGAGTCAACGTTTCATCTTTCGGCCAACTCTCGGTAGCCCTTCATGAAATATTCCCGTTCAAAATCTTTTTGACGCAGCACGCTTTCGCCCCTAACCACCAAATCCATGTCAATCGGAATGTCGCCGGCCTCGTTTCGAGCTTGGCAACGTCCCGACTCACGCTCCCACTTTTTCAAGCAATCCACCAAGCACGACTCGTCAAGTCGGGTCAATCCCGTTACCACGGAGTTAACATACGGCCGATCTATGCCATTTAAAGCGTCAGTTTCATATATGCTCGAAACTTCCACCTCATCAAGATTTTGGCGCAAAAAATCGATGGCATTTTCAATCTGACGATATTTGTCGACCGAATTGCTGCCAAGCCCCACGAACACTCTTACGCCGTCCATCATGCAAGCCCCTTAAGCGATAGCGCCACACGGCTTCGCGCCACGTCGACATCTATGACCCTGACCTTAATTATCTGTCCAACCCTGACCACATCGGCCGGAGAGGTGATGAACTTGTCAGACAATTGCGAAATATGAATCAGACCGTTCGTCTTAAGCCCTATGTCGACAAATACTCCGAAGGCAGTAATATTTGTAACCTTGCCCGACACCAACATGCCCATATGAAGATCTTCGATCGAACGCACGGCGGCATCAAACGGCACTGCATCTTCCTTCTCGCGCGGATCGCGACCGTTCTTCTCCAATTCTTTCACTATGTCGACCAACGTTGGCATTCCCACTTGCTTGGTTACGTATCGTTCAAGATCGACGTTATGCAGCAATGACTTATTCGACACGAGACGTTCCAATTCGGTATTCATGTCCTTTGCCATCTGCTCCAACAATTCATAGCGTTCGGGATGTACGCCGGTGTTGTCGAGCGGATTGTCGCTGCCCGGAATGCGCAAAAATCCCGCACATTGGGTAAAAGCCTTATCACCCATACGGGGAATGTTGAGCAATTGCTTGCGATTTTTGAAATATCCGTTTTCAGCTCGATACTTCACTATGTTCGCAGCCAACACGGGCCCGATTCCCGACACGTAGCCGAGCAATTGCTTGGAAGCCGTATTGACGTTGACCCCAACGGAGTTGACGCAACTTTCCACCGTGAAGTCGAGAGAATCCTTGAGTCGGGTCTGATTTACGTCATGCTGATACTGCCCCACTCCTATCGACTTGGGGTCGATCTTAACAAGTTCGGCCAACGGATCAAGCAACCGGCGACCTATCGATACCGCACCCCTCACCGTTATGTCCTCATCGGGAAATTCCTCGCGAGCCACATCAGATGCCGAATAGATGCTGGCACCCTGTTCGCTCACCATAAATATCTGCACTCGGCGCGGAAATTCCACCGACTGAAGGAAATTGTCAGTTTCGCGCCCGGCCGTACCATTGCCCACCGCGATGGCATCGATTTGAAAACGGTCGACCATATAGCACAACGTGTCGACGGCTCCGTAGAAATCATTTACGGGAGCGCACGGGAACACTACGTCATGAGCCAACAGATTGCCCTGCTCGTCAAGGCACACCACCTTACATCCGGTGCGGAATCCCGGGTCGATGGCCATAACGCGTTTACGGCCCAACGGCGGAGCCATAAGCAGCTGCTTCACATTATCGGCAAAAAGAGCTATTGCAGCCGTATCGCTCTTTTCCTTCATAGCCAATGACACTTCGGTTTCGATGGAGGGCTTCAGCAGTCTGCGGTAGCCATCCTTTACGGCCTGACGAACCAAATCGGCGCATTGTTCATTTGCACCCATCTTGACGAACATTCGACACAAGCGCTCGTTCATTTCCGTATCGTCAATGCCTATCGACACCTTTAGAATGCCTTCATTTTCGCCTCTGCGCATGGCAAGATACCTGTGCGAAGTGCACGTGCGCAACGGTTCCGAAAAGTCAAAATAGTTTTGGTAGTTATTTCCTTCCGATTCCTTGCCTTTGATGACCTTCGAAGTTATCACACCCGAACGGTTATACTTCGATCTGACGATGGAACGAGCTTTCTCGCTCTCGCTTATCCATTCGGC
The DNA here is from genome assembly GCA_017621225.1 of Muribaculaceae bacterium. Classification (GTDB taxonomy): domain Bacteria; phylum Bacteroidota; class Bacteroidia; order Bacteroidales; family Muribaculaceae; genus Paramuribaculum. The sequence continues at coordinate 108,723 of JAGATN010000013.1, forward strand.
TATTATATCAAGGGCGCCCGCGATAGCCGCCTTCAGGTCGGGCACATCTTTTTTCACGAATCGCGAAGCAAACTTTTCGATGTCGCCGTTCGACTGAGCCATTATCATCTTGGCCAGCGGTTCGAGTCCGGCACTTATGGCAACGGAAGCACGAGTGCGACGCTTTGGCCTGTATGGCATGTATATGTCTTCAAGCACCGATGGCTCATACGTCTCCATGATGCGCTGTTCAAGCTCCGGCGTAAGCTTTTTCTGCTCTTTTATCACATCGATAATATACGCCTTACGTTTGTCGAGCTCAGCCAATGCGCCTGCGCGTAATTGAATGTTTCTTATGGTCACCTCATCCATCGATCCGGTCATTTCCTTTCGATATCGAGCAATGAACGGAATAGTTGCCCCTTCTTCAAGCAGACGTAGCACAGCATTCGTCTGACGTGGTTTCAGATTCAATTCACGGCATATTATAGCCGCATATTCATTTGCCATATTAATTTATAGTTGTTCTCTTTTAAGCGTTATGACGGTCAGTTCGGGCGTAGCACCTATTCGCGTAGGTATGCCTACCGTTCCGATACCTATGTTTACGTACAACTTATGTTGCTTCTCATCATCTTCATACAAACCACCCCAAGTCGGGTAACGCCACACGGCCGGAGAAACCCCAAACAATTCAATCTGCATGGCGTGCGTGTGCCCGGAGAGCGTAAGAGCCACATTAGCGTCACCATTAGCTATTTCATTGACCCAATGGGCAGGATTGTGTGTCAACAATATCTTCACATTGTCATCGTCAATCGACGGATATGCCTTGGATATCGAGCCATATACCTTAAATGGCGGATCGCCTACATTCTCTACGCCGACAATGGCTATCGAATCATTATCTTTTTTCAAAAAATCGCTTTCGTTACGCAATAAATGCCATCCCATATCGGCCTGAAGATCATACATCATTTCCATATTACGGGCTTTATCCTCGGCCGTATCCCAATCGCTGTAATCGCCGTAATCATGGTTTCCGAGTATCGAATACACGCCGTCGGGAGCTTCGAGGCCCGATAAAGCATCGACAAATGGCAGTAGCTCATCGGTGCGACGATTTACGATATCGCCGGTGAAAACGATCAAATCGCAATTAAGCGAGTTTATCTTATCCACTACTTTCCGCACATATGAATCGTCGTTTCCGTATGTTCCGACATGAAAATCGGAGAATTGCACAATCTTATATCCGTCAAAGCGCTCGGGCAATCCGGGTATTTCAACCGTCAGTTCCTTAACGTCTATCCTATATCTATTGACCAATGCGCCCCACCACATGGCCAGAAAGCACATTATCGACAACACTCCGCCAACCATGGACACAGCGCCGATGCGATGCGATTTAAACAGGCACGGCACCGATGCAATAAGGTCAACCATCACGAAAAGTAACTTCGGTACGTACACTGAAAAATAGGTAAATAGCATCCACATTATCCATATCAACGTGGAGTCGCTGCCCGAACGTCGGGGCAGGCAAATGCACACAATGATAAATGCATATAACGCGGCGGCACTAAAAAGCTGTACTTTCGACGGCATTTTCGACCGACACCTTTTTTTCAGAATGACATATAAATATGTGTCAACCGCCAAACTCAGCAGCAAGCACACGATCATCATCAATATGGGCAATCGCATATTTATTTCAAAAATCAAATTTTCGAATTGCCCGCGCCTTCAGCCAAGGTGTGCAACTTGTTTCGCAACGGGTTGGCATACATTTTATACATCATTTCACGCATATAGGCCCTGTCGGGTTCGGATACGTCCGGCACATCCACCTTGTCAAGCTGACGCTCTACATAAACTACGAAACCCTCCTTCTCCTCGGGCGTATAATTTGAAACATACGCATCGGTGTGCTCGAGCAAATCGTATGCTATGTAATTTATGGGATAAATCCTATAACCCGAATGAATCGAACTGTCGACCATCGAACATATGCGCTTCACTACTTCAGCTTTATCGGTAACATCAACCAGATCGGCCAATTCGGGAGTCAGGCAACGTCCTACCTGGAAATGTATGTGGCCCTTGAAACTAAGCATACCGGTTTCCATGCTGAACAAGTCGTCGCGCTGCGATTTTTTGAAATCCGGATCAAGGCGTTTCAACAAAAACTCCCTGGCTTTAAGATAGTCGTTGGGGTCGTATTCGTATGATATTGACACCGGAACAAGATTGACCGATGCAATGTTAGAGGCTATTGATTTTCCGCCGTCAAGAGCCAACATCTTTATGAGGCTCTCCTGTGTCAAGTCATTCGAATCTTTTGCTCGACCCTCGCGTTGCGCAATCCACACGCTCTCATGCTTGTGATTTATGGCATAATGTATGTATGCCGACAGATGTCGCGCTGCTTCAAGAGCCTGAGTTATACGCAGATTACGTTTTACGATGAAGCTTTTATTTAACTTCACCAAGTCGGTAATCCACTCGTAAATCAATAGATTGTTTCCGATGGCTACTTCGGAAGTGTGAATTCCGTTTCGCAAGAAGCATAAATTCAAAAACGACGCATCGAGCACTATGTCGCGATGGTTCGTAATGAACGTATATGCCATATCGGCATTTATATTTTCCAATCCGCCTATCGTAATGCCTGCACTCGTTTTTTTAGCAAGCATTTCGAGAAACGGCCACATAATTTTAGTCTGAAACGATTCTTTGTCTGAAATCGACATCAATTCTTTGACGAAATCATCATAATTCACGTTGGGCATCACATAACGCACGGCATGTTCAAAGCCGGGTTCTTTGACCAACAGAGCCATTTTTTCCTGAAACTGTGAATCGTCAAATGGGGCTATATCGCTGAAATCAATCTGATTGCTCATAATTACATTAATTCTTTTTGCGGTATCAAGATGTAATTCTGCTTCAAAGTTACAAATTTTTCAACTAAGATTAAAGCTTTCGGCCTGAATCTTTATTTTTAGACATATGCATCGCTTCACACGCATCGCTATATGTTCGCCAGCGCTCTATCATCGACACCATGTCGGATGGCACTTCGGAGCTGAAAAACATCTCCTCTCCGGTGGCCGGATGAACGAATCCCAACGTGCGCGCGTGCAATGCCTGTCGGGGGCAGATGGTAAAACAATTTTCAACGAATTGTTTGTACTTGGCGCTGCGCACGCCTCGCAATATCTCATCGCCGCCATAACGCGAATCGTTAAGCAACGGATGGCCTATCCACTTCATATGAACTCGTATCTGATGCGTACGACCGGTTTCGAGCCGACACCTAACCACCGACACGTAACCCAACCGTTCAAGAACCTCATAATGCGTAACGGCATGTTTACCCTGATCACCTTCGGGAAATACCGTCATCTGAAGCCGATCTTTCGGGCTACGGCCTATGTTTCCCTCTATTCGCCCAATAGGCGGATCGGGAATGCCCCACACCACTGCCACATACTCGCGCTTAGTGGTCTTATTGAAAAATTGCTTGCCTAAGGCGGTCTTGGCATCAGGCGTTTTTGCCACTACAAGCAATCCTGACGTATCCTTATCGATTCTATGAACGAGCCCCATACGAGGATCGGCCACGTCGTAATCGGGATTGTCCTTGAAATGCCAGGCCAATGCATTGACGAGAGTGCCCGAATAATTGCCATGGCCGGGATGCACCACCAGTCCGGCCGGCTTATCCACTACCAGCAAGTGATCATCCTCATACACTATATTCAACGGAATGTTCTCGGGTATGATTTCCAATTCATACCTCGGACGATCCATGACTACCGACACCACGTCAAGCGGCTTAACGCGATAATTAGACTTTACGGCTTTGCCATTTACAATAATGCATCCGGCCTCAGCGGCCTGCTGCACTCTGTTTCGTGACGACTTTTCAAGACGCGCCACCAAAAATTTATCTACGCGCAGCAACTGCTGGCCTTTGTCGGCCACGAATCTGAAATGTTCGTATAGTTCTCCGGAATCGCCAACCGACACATCTTCCGACAATTCGTCAAAATCGTCAAGACACTCAGCGGGTTCCATAATATCATCATTCATTATAACCGAAAGCAATCAATTAATGTCAAGCTGATCCATATCGAACATCGACTCGTCAAGTTCGACGGCTGCCGTATCGATAATGTCGGACACGCCGGCCCCGACTTCAAGCGTCACGCGCGACGTAACAGGGATACGCGCGCCCGGCCCTAACCTAACGCCATTGTGCGACACGCCCAATACCAGATCTTTGAATTCCGACTGCACCTCCACTACGCTTATGGCCTTTATGCCCAAGCCTTCGAGTATCGACCGAGCCTGGCGCAACGACACATCGGTAAGATTCGGGATGGTGACATGTTTGGCAGACGTAGCCGTTATGGTAAGATATACCATTCGGCCACCCTTCACCTTGGTGTTCACTTTCGGGTTCTGTTCGACGACAGTTCCCGGCCTGCTCTTTGAATCGTATATAGAGTCGCTTATCTCAACATCAAATCCGGCGTCCCTCAATCGGTTTTCGGCATCTATGTAAGAGAATCCCCTTACTTCGGGAACCACCTCATAATGCCCGTGATCGGTCCACACGTCAAGCCACGTAAGTGCGCCCCATATCAACAAGCAACCAACCACTGCCATCAACCCAAGATGAAACAACAGCTTTTTCCAAACGCTCATTGATTTACCCGTAAATTTTTCACTAAGTTTAGTCACTTTCAAATACGTGATTTAATAATTCGTTAATTTCAATTGTGTTCCGTTTTCACGGCGCAAATACAAAAAAGCAGCCGGACTATAAGCCGAGTTATGTCGTTGCAACGATATCATCATCCATTACGGATGGATCCATAGCAACGTTTCGTCATTTATCTAAGCAGCCTACCCCCCGGCAATGGACGAGCAACCCTTGAATGCCGGTATACTTGGCCTTGCAACCCATAAGACGTGCGGCGCAATATGTCGCCATACTGCCCGGTGGGCTCTTACCCCGCCTTTTCACCCTTACCGCGATGACTCACGGCGGTCGTTTTCTGTCACGTTACTCTACCATCGCTGATAGCTCACCGTTAGTGAATATGGTGCTCTGCGTTGCCCGGACTTTCCTCTCACCGCTCGTGCGTCGATGAGCGACGAAACGCCCGACTGCGCCACAAAGGTAACGAATATTTACCTAACGGCCAACTTATTTTTCGCCCCACCGCCTACGCAGAGGGTAACGAGTGGTATGCAGCAATATTCGCAACGATGTGGTGTATGTGCAGTACGACCATATCCAATTTATGAGTACGGTAAGCTTATTGCGCATGCCAAGTATCGATATCAGATGTATAAACATCCATGCCATCCACGCTATCCAACCCGACAAATGTCCTTTTTTCAGGTCGGCGACGGCAAGATTTCGTCCAACCGTAGCCATCGAGCCCTTATCGTCATATACAAACGGCTTTTCAAACCGATTTTTGTTTAGATGCGATGCAAGCAGTCGGGCCTGCTGAATGGCCACTTGTGCAAGCTGTGGATATCCGCGCGGATAATCGTCGCTTTTCATATAGGCAATGTCGCCTACGGCATATATGTCGTCAAGGCCCTTAACCCTGTTGAATTCGTCGACTTCAAACCGTCGGCCGGGAGCCAAAGCTATCTCCGCGCCAACAATGTCGAACGAAACGCCTGTGATTCCGGCCGTCCATATGAGCATGCCCGCCGTCAACCGCGATCCGTCATCGAGCGTTATCACGTCATCTTCATACGACTTCATAAGCCGGCCAAGCTTGACCTCTACCATCAGCTTGCCAAGATACTCCAAAGCCTTCCGCGACGACACGGCGCTCATGGCACCCAACACCCTATCCGTGCCCTCGAGCAGCACTATGCTCAAATCGTCGGGCGATATGTCGGGATATTCGCGCGGCAATATATAACGTTTCATTTCGCCTAAAGCTCCGGCCACTTCCACGCCCGACGGACCGCCGCCAACCACCACGAAACTTAGCAAGTTGCGGCGCAAAGTTCGATCTTTAGTCAAAGCCGCACGTTCAAGTCGATCAAGAATCTCATACCGGCACCGCATGGCTTCAGCCGTCGTCTTAATGGTATATACATATTTTACCAGATCCGGGCTATTGAAAAAATTATTGGTAGTGCCGGCGGCTATTATAAGCTTGTCGTATTTTAGGGTTTCGAACTGGGTGTGAATTTCCTTACGAGCCACGTCGATGGTTCGCACCTCGCCAAAGCGATAATGTGAACCCTTGACGCTATCCTTACGCATCTCGCGCCTGAATGGAAACGAGATGCTACCCGGATCAAGTCCGCATGAAGCAATCTGATAAAACAGTGGTGGAAAACTATGAAAATTATTACGATCAACCAACGTGACGTCATACTTTTCCTTATCGATTCGCTTCACCAGATTTAGTCCGGCAAAGCCACCCCCTACTATTACAATTCGCGGCTTCTCAGTCATAATTAATCGTCATTTACATTTCATTATAAAAATGCAACAACGTTCCGTGCCAATGGTTCGGCCATTGACAAATTATCAAAAATCTATAACCTTATATTTCAGCTTGGCCTGATTGCGACTCACGAGATTAAAATGCCACCACTCGCTTTTCAACGCCTTAAAACCGGCCGTTGTCATAACGCGCCTGAGCAATAATCGGTTTTTGCGCTCGGCATCGGTAATCACTCTTTTTTTCACCAGCAAATCTTCCTTATCGATATTCGCTTCAGGGCCAAGATGATCTACCTTGGTGCCCATAGGCAGCTCACATCCCTTATCGTCAACAATCGTAACGTCGACCGCCAATCCATAATTATGAAGTCCGCCGCCATTTGACGGATTGCTCACGTATCGTACCATAGGGGTATTTTTCACCACATCATACATTTTTCGCTGCACCGACATAGGCCTCGCGGCATCGCATATCTTCAACCTATATCCATTGCGCTCTTTCGACAATAGCTTTTGCGCTTTAACCAAAGCCTTTGCCGCATCGACATGCAGATATGCTTTCGTAAGATCGTCGTACAACACCGTTCCTACGAAATTATCGCTACGCGCATACATCAGATCGATTACAAACGTAGAGTCGATACGACTCAAATCGACAAATCCGAGAGCTTCCATTTTCTTCTCGGTTTCGCCTCGTCGAGCAAATGCAGGTTGCAACGACATCACCAATATAACGAACAACAATAATCGTCTCATAATGCATGCAAAATTACAGAATAAACCAATATGATATGCCACCAATAAAACTTTCTATATTCAATGAATGTGGATGTCATAATCAATATCCTTTCAATTTTGGCGAATTGAAGGAACCGGAGCATTACACCTCACTGTCTTCTTCTATGATATACATTAGCACAGTCAAGTCTCGCGGAACTTAATGTTCTGCCTCAGTGAAACGAATGTCCCTGCAAATGTCCCTGCAAATATTACTTAAACACATATACGTACTTCCATCAGCCATTCAAATCATCAAAAAACGAAAAATTAGCTATTTTTAGGCTTCAAAAACATAATTATTCACGATTATGAAGTAATTTTGCGACAAATAGATTAAAATGTCACGTATATTCCGCATCATCATCATATTGAGCTTAGCCATAAGCTTTACCAATTTCAACGCCATATCACAAATCAATACCGAACAAATGATTGCGATCGGGCGAAATGCTCTGTACTTTGAAGATTATATATTGTCAATACAATATTTCAACCAAGCAATAAGTGCAAAGCCATATCTTGCAGAGCCATATTTTTTTAGAGGATTGGCAAAGTTCAACCTCGAAGACATTCAGGGAACCATCGACGATACCTCTGAAGCGCTGAAACGCAATCCGTTTCTCACGCATGCTTACGAGCTTAGAGCCAACGCATACCAATGGAACGGAGCCGACTCGCTTGCATTGATAGACTACGCCAAGGTTCTTGAAGAAAATCCCGAAGATCGAGGCGTATTGCTAAACAAGGCATTGGCACTCGAAAATCTTAAAAAATATGATCAGTCAAACGATACATACAACAAACTGATACGATTGTATCCGGGATATGACAAAGCTTATATCGGAAAAGCCAAATTAAGCCTGGAACAAAAAGACACCGTAAGTGCAATTGAAAACGTCAACAAAGCCCTTGAAATAAACAAAAACTCCGTAAACGGATACGTAATACGCGCCGACATAGCCATTAATAGTCACCGCGACTATCAGAAAGCCTTGGACGACATGAACGAGGCCATAAAGCTTCAACCACAAAATCCGGGATTTTACATAAACCGCGCGTTTCTACGACACAACCTCGACGACTATCATGGCGCAATGAGCGATTTTGACTACGCTATACAGCTCGATCCGTATAACTATGTGGGCTATTACAATAGGGCGCTTTTAAGAGCCGAAGTTCATGATTTCAACAGAGCCATCGACGACCTTACTCAAGTGTTGGACTTGAAAGGCAAGGATTACCGAACTCTATACAACCGAGCCATAGTGTACGCCGACAAAGGCGATTACGACGAAGCACTACGCGATATCGAAGAAGTTATAACGGCATACCCGTCACTTGCAGCCGGATATTTTCTTCGCGGCGACATTAAACGCAGAATGGGCGACCGTTCCGCCGAAACCGACATAAACAAGTCAATAGCACTCGCAAAGCAAAACGTAAAGAGAGTAAACGTGAAAAGCGATGGAAACAACCATACGAATGCATCAGCAGCGACCGGGGGCAACGAATCGAATAACACGAACGACGGAACATTCGACGATTTGCTCGGCGATGCCGATACCGAATCGCAGGAAGTCGTGGCGGCACGATTCTCAAACCTCCTAACCATCGACCATAATGATCCACTTGAATTGGAATACAGCAATTCGACCATACGCGGACGAATACAGAATCGCGACATAAACGTGAAGTTGGAGCCCATATTCGTTGCCTCATACTACATTTCGACAAACGATTTAAAGAAGGAGTCGGAATATATGAAGGAGGTCGACAAGATAAACAACACTCGCGAATTGCGCTTCCAAGTTCAAGTGACGTCGCACGAACCGTCAATCAACGATGCCGATGAGATAAACCGACATTTCCAATCAATTGAATACTACAATTCATATCTGTCGAACCACACGCCTCGCGCCATAGATTACTTCGGACGCGGAATGGACTTCGTGTCAGTTCGCAACTACCGACAAGCCATTGAAGACTTCTCAAAGGCCATAGAATTGTCGCCCGATTTCACCTTGGCATACTTTATGCGCAGCGTGGCCCTCTATAAAGAGCACTACACCGATGCCGCATCAACTGCCGATGACAAAAAGACTTCTGGAATGATAAACAAAGCGTTGCTCGACAAATCGCTCAAAGATCTTGAAACGGTGTTAGAGCTATCGCCCAACACCGCCATAGCATATTACAACAAGGGCGTAATAATGGCAGAGCTTAACGATATGGAATACGCTCTTGAATCATTCGACAAAGCGATAGAAAAGAAACCTGATTTCGGCGAGGCCTACTACAACAGGGGTTACATCAACTTCAAATTAGGCAAAAAAGCCCAAGGGCTTGCCGACATAAGAAAAGCCGGCGAATTGGGCGTGGTAGCCTCTTACAATCTGCTTAAACGAATGAACAAATAGGCAGATCGGTAGCTGCAACGCGCAGCACCATCGGCAACCGTTTCACCGGCGCTTTTTACGGTCTTTATTTTGCCTGCAATGGTCAATCAGGCCGCACCCTTCACAGCCGCCGGAGTCGCCACAATCGTCGGCATTGCCTTTGTGGCGGTTCAAAAACCATCGCACGACATACCACAGGCATATGCCGATTACTACGGCTACGCCTATCAATTGCAGCAACGAGTTATAATCGTAATCGCTATCCGTCATATGATTACACTCTTGTCGGTGCCCGAAAAAAGACGTTCAAACTCCATTTCGAAATTAGGAGTGAATATTCCCTTGCCCATATTTGAACGTATCTCATCAAAGCTCCAGAATCGGCCGGCATCCACCTCATCGCCATCAGGCATTGGATTGAAATCGTTCCCTACTTTCACATAGAAGCTATTGACGAGTTCGCGCTCCACGTCCGATTGAAACAAATATCGCAAAATGAATATCGGTGTCAATCCCGTTATTCCGAGTTCCTCACGCGCCTCCCTGCACACAGCCTCCGAGGGCGTTTCGCCGAGATCCATATGTCCGCCTACCGCCGTATCCCACTTGCCCGGCTGTATGTCTTTTTTCATCGAACGTTTCTGCAAATAAATTTGGTTGGCATCATTGAATATGTGAAGATGCACCACCGGATGCAATTTCATTGATCCGCCATGACATTCGGCACGCGATGCGCTCCCAATCACATCACCATTTTCATTTACAATCGGAAACATTTCCATAATGCAACGCTTATTTTGTTTTACTTTTTGATTTTATTCGTTGATTAAGTTTCGAAGGCGTCAGGTCGGCGGGATATTCCGAAAATGGCAATGTCATGTCGCATCCCTCCTTGAAACGGCTGCACCCATAAGCGGTGCGCCCTTTCAGTATATGACCGGTTCCGCACTTCGGACAAACCACCTGCTCAAACTTACGTATGGCAGGAGCACGTTTCTTTGCACTCGGCTTTTTTGCCAATTCAGTCGAAGGCGCAACTTGTCGGTTCGACGCATCCGCGCCGTCACCCGCAACCATTATTTTATGCTGCGAATTGTCTGACATCACATTATAAACTATGCCGTTTATAAGCGATTTAAGCTCGTTTATGAATTCGTTGGCCGAATATTCGCCACGCTCTATGCGCCTAAGTTTATTTTCCCACAATCCGGTCAGTTCGGCACTTTTGAGCAGATTTTCCGTTATCGTTGCTATCAGATCGATACCGGCATCGGTAGCCAATATGTTTTTACGTTCGCGATAAATGTAGCCACGCTTGAACAACGTCTCGATGATGGCCGCACGGGTCGAAGGGCGACCTATTCCATTCTCCTTCATAGCCTCACGTATCGCCTCGTCGTCCGACATTTTTCCGGCCGATTCCATTGCACGCAGCAATGTTCCCTCGGTATAGTACTTTGGAGGCTGAGTGGTCTTCTTCACCAGTTCCGGTTTGTGCGGCCCCGACTCACCCACTACGAATGGAGGTAATATCGCGCCTTCCGACTTGTCGGCATCAACAGCTTCCTTGCCCGACGAATACACGTCGCGCCATCCGGCTTCGATTATAATTTTTCCGGTAGCCTTGAAATCCACGTCGCCGGCTTTACCCAATACGGCAGTCGACGAAAACACGCAATCGGGATAAAAAGCCGCAATGAATCGCAACGCAATCAGATGATAAAGCTTCTTCTCATCGCCCACCAATAAATTCGGCAGCTGCCCCGTGGGGATTATGGCATGGTGATCGGTCACCTTGCTATTGTCAAACACCTTTTTGCTTTTGGGTATCTTACCACCAAGCACCGGTGCCGTAACCGATGCGTATGGTGTCATACGCTTCAGTATGTCGGGCACTTTCGGATATATGTCATCGCTAAGATAAGTGGTGTCGACGCGCGGATACGTTGTCACCTTTTTTTCATACAACGTCTGTATCAGCTTCAACGTTTCGTCGGCAGTCCACCCCCATCGCTTATTGCATTCCACCTGAAGCGACGTAAGGTCAAACAGTCGCGGAGGCGCCTCGCGGCCTTTCTTTTCCTGAATGTCGGTTATCACGAAAAGCTCCGGCGCCAAGGCTTCCAATAAAACCTTTGCCTCCGACTCGGTTTTGAACTTCTTTCCTACGGCCTGAAACTCTACATCGCGATAAGTCGATTTTATCTCCCAAAAATCTTCAGGCTTGAAATTGGTTATTTCCTGCTGACGCTTTACGATGAGCGCCAGCGTGGGGGTCTGAACTCGACCTATCGACAGCACTTTTCCGGGCGACGAATATTTAAGCGAATAAAGGCGCGTGGCATTCAGGCCCAAAATCCAGTCGCCGATGGCGCGCGACAGACCGGCATAGTAAAGATTGTCGAAATCGCTCTGCGGCTTCAACGCTTTAAACCCATTGCGTATCGACTCATCGGTAAGCGACGAAATCCACAATCTGCTGACCGGACATTTCACGCCGGCTTTCTGCATGACCCAGCGCTGTATCAATTCACCTTCCTGGCCGGCATCACCGCAGTTTATCACTTCATCAGCTTCGCCGACAAGCGTCTTTATGACTCCGAACTGGCGTTTTATGCTTGCCTGATCAATGAGCTTGATGCCGAATTTTTCAGGAATCATGGGCAATAACGACAATGCCCACCGACGCCAGCCTTCCGTATAATCAGCCGGTTCTTTAAGCGTACAGAGATGACCGAATGTCCACGTAACTTTGTAATCGCCACCTTCGTAATACCCGTCGCGCTTCACGTTTGCGCCAAGTATTGCGGCTATGTCCTTGGCCACGCTCGGTTTTTCGGTAATGCAAACCTTCACTTTCGATTGACTCGCTATTTAGATACGCCCCGCTTACGAGCCGTCCATACCGACTCGCCTTTGGGACCGCTCACTTTAATTATCAACGTACCGGCCTTTTTCAGAGCCGGAAAATCTATTTCCACATTTATGAGACCTTCGTCCTCCCACTGAAACCATCGCTTCATGTCGACGCCGTCGATGTCGGTAGAAACCGCCGGCTTGCCATTATCCATAAGCACCATATCGTCAATTCGGTTCGATGTATGCGGACGGCCCACAAGCTTTCCGTATACGCGCGTGAGATCTTCACGGTAGTCGACACTATCGACAACCATACTCAATGCACCCGACGAAGTAGTATCGTAACCCTTGTGCACACGTGCATTACCATCTACGGGAAAGGCAAAAGCCATTACCGACATCAAAAATCCGAACATCAACGATTTAGCCCTCATAAATAATTTCAATTATCATTTTTAGCTTCGTTCCAAAGCAAATCCATTTCTTCGAGGGTCATATCTTTAAGGCTTTTTCCGGCCTTCTTTGCCGACTCCTCTATATGATTAAACCGTCGAATGAATTTTTGGTTCGTCTTTTCGAGCGAATTTTCGGGATTGATGCCATAAAGTCGCGCTACGTTTATCATACTGAACAGCACGTCGCCCATTTCTTCCTCCATCTTATCTTTATCCATCGATTCAATCTCGGCGGAGAATTCGGCTATTTCCTCGCGCACTTTTTCCCATACTTGCGATCGGTCATCCCAGTCGAAGCCCACATTCGCGGCCTTCTCCTGTATGCGATCAGCCTTTATCATTGCCGGAAGCGCCGAAGGCACTCCACCAAGCACAGTCTTATTGCCTCCCTTTTCCTTGAGCTTTATCTGTTCCCAGTTTTGCTCAACGTCATGCGAGTCGTTGACATGGGTAGTGCCAAATACATGCGGGTGACGGAATATTAGCTTGTCATTGAGAGCTTCGGCCACATCGCAAATGTCGAAATGGCCTTTTTCCTCTCCAATCTTCGAATAAAACAATACGTGAAGTAACACGTCGCCCAATTCCTTCTTTATGTTCGGTGCGTCATCTTTAATCAATGCGTCGCACAGCTCATACACTTCCTCTATGGTATTGGGCCTCAGGCTTTCATTTGTCTGCTTTCTATCCCATGGGCATTCCACCCTCAGTATGTCGAGGGTGTCGATAACCTTGCCCAAAGCTTCTATTTTTTCCTGACGGCTATGTTTCATCATCTTATCCATTTCAGTTTCATCATTTCTTGGAATAAGCTTCGACACCCGACATAAGCCACTCGCCAAACTTGGCAATGTTTTCATCGTAATAGTAAGGCATTGCAAGCGCATTGCCTTCATTGTCGAGCATAACGTAATATGGCTGACTGTTTGCAGCAAATTTATGACGCTGCAGATAGCTCCATTTTTCGCCTACCGTTTCAAGCTTCACCTTTCGATTGTTTTCTTCGACGGTAATGGGCGATTCGAGCGATTGCTTGTCATCAACCATAAGCTTTATCAACACGAAGTCATTCTTGATTATGGTGCTTATTTCTTCCGTGTCGAACACTGCGCCTTCCATCTTGCGGCAATTGACGCATCCGTAGCCCGAAAAGTCAATGAGCACGGGTCGGTTGTTTTCGACCGCGTAGCGCATACCTTCGTCATAGTCATGGAATTCTTTGAATTCGCCACCGGCATACAAATTGAAGTCCTGAGTGTAGAGAGGCGGCACAAAAGCACTTACGCTTTTCAACGGAGCGCCCCACAAGCCGGGTATGAGATATATGGCAAAGCTAAACGATATCAAAGCCATGAAGAATCGAGGAATCGACACATAATCCAACGGCGAGTCATGCGAGAATCGCAACTTACCCAACAGATAGATTCCGAGCAGCACAAATATTACCACCCACAGCGACACGAACACCTCGCGATCGAGAATGCCCCAGCCATATGCCAGGTCGGCAACCGAAAGAAATTTCAGCGACAAGGCAAGTTCAAGGAATCCGAGAACCACCTTAACAGAGTTGAGCCATCCGCCCGAACGAGGCATCTCCTTCAGCCATGACGGGAATACGGCAAACAGCGTGAACGGTATGGCAAGTGCCAACGCGAACGCTCCCATGCCGATGGCGGGGCCCGATATGTTGCCTACCGATGCCGCTTCGACGAGCAGAGTGCCGATGATTGGGCCGGTACATGAAAACGACACCAACACTAAGGTGAATGCCATAAAAAATATGCTTATCAAGCCGGTGGTACGCTCTGCTTTTCCATCCACGCCATTGCTCCATCGTGCCGGCAACTTAATGTCGAATGCTCCGAAAAACGAAATGGCGAATACCAGTAGCAACAGGAAGAACAACAGATTGAACACGGCGTTCGTAGCCAAGTCATTGAGCTTGCTGGCCCCGAATATCAAGGTTATGGCCAAACCCAATACGAGATATATCACAACTATGCCGGCGCCGTATATCAACGCATCGCCTATCGAGCGGGCGCGCGACGTGTTCTTTTTAAGGAAGAAGCTTACCGTTAGCGGAATCATGGGCCATACGCACGGAGTAAGCAAGGCTATGAGGCCTCCGATAAATCCCCAGATGAATATATACCACCATGATGATTCAGATATATTCTGCGCATTTTCAGTCTCGGCGTCGGGAAACGAAACCGGCTTCCACCAATCGGCTTCATTGACATCGTTTGATTTCACCGTCTTCGAAACCGTTGATTTCGACGGTTCTACGGCCTCGTCGGGCACCGTTTCAAACCCTTCGGATTTTATTTCGAACGGTTCTTTCGACGGTGGTATGCAACTTTCATCATTGCAGCCCTGAAAACTTATGGTTCCGGCGATTTTGTATCCTTTTTCGCCAACCACCTTAAAACTCTGAACGAAATCGACATCCGAATCCCACCATCCGAGCTTCAGATGAAACACCATGTCGACCGTCTCCTTGGCAGCTACCGACGGCTCTATGCCACCTACGAGCTCGACCCCTTCGAGCGTTTCGAAATCAAACACCGTGGGGCGCGGGCCTCCATCAGGCAGCTCAAGGCCATAAAGATGCCAACCCGATTCTATCGACGCCTTAAAAATCACCCGACCTTCGTCAGATGAATCCATCGTCGATTCAACGGTCCATTTTATGGGATTCAACATCTGCCCGCATACCGTCGGGCAAAACGCGCTAAATGCTATTAAAAGCGATATTATGATTCTGGTCATCATTTTTTAATTGGTTTAGATATTTTTTCACTCTGAGGAGGCAAACAAGTCTGATCGTTGCACCCCATATAATTGATGGTTCCCGCGATAACGGCTTTCGACATATCGAGAACCTTGAATTTACGTCTGAATGCTATGGTGCCCTCCCACATGGTCAAATCAACGTCGAACATTGCATCATGAAGTTTAATGGGCTTACGGTCAGGCGTTACGGCATCAATAAACTTCACCCCTTTGCTTGCGCTCAAATCAATCGTCGTTGACTTTGGGCCACCTTCGGGCAAATCGAATCCATATAGATGCCATCCCGGAAGCATATGGGCCTTCATTATCACCACGCCCTCTTTTTCAGATGTCATTTTTACGTTAACGCTCCACGTTATCGGCTTGGATTCTGTTTGTTGTGCAAACATACCCACCGACATGCATATGAACAATATCAAGGAAAAAACTCTACGTTGCATAATATATAACTGTTAAATTTAACTGCAAAGATACGCTTTTTCGGGCAAAATTCGCCGATTTGACTACTTTTTGTCTACTAAAAGTAATCGCAACCCAATTATATCCGATTTTTTCACTAACTTTGCATCCGATTATTCAGAAAAACATCTCATGAGAATGAAAAATAATAAAGTTCTATATATCTCGCAAGAGATAGCACCGTATCTACCTGAAACGCCTTTGTCGACACTCGGGCGCGACATTCCGCAAAACATTCAGGAAAAAGGGTTCGAAGTCAGAACATTCATGCCCAAATACGGCTGCATCAATGAACGAAGAAATCAACTGCACGAAGTAATACGACTGTCGGGCATCAATGTCGTAATCGACGACACCGATAACCCGTTGATTATAAAGGTTGCAACATTGCAACCGTCGCGAATGCAAGTATACTTCATCGACAATGACGACTATTTTCACCACACGCCCGACAAAGATCTTGAGATAAGGATATCGCCCGAAAACAACGATGAACGAATGATATTTTTCGTTCGCGGCGTAATTGAGACCGTAAAGAAGCTGCGTTGGGAACCGGCCATAATACATTGCACGGGATGGATTTCGGCCATCACTCCATTGTATATAAAACATCTTTTCAACGAAGATCCGATATTTGCGAACTCCAAGGTGGTTTACGCCCTGCATGAGGACAAATTCGACGGCACACTCGACCCCCGTTTTGCCGAGAAGCTTCGTATGACACAAGTTCCTGCCGAATACATCGACGCTTTGGGATCGGAACCGATCGACTACATAAAGCTCAACAAATTAGCCATCGACTATGCCGATGCCATAATACAAGCATCAGAAAACGTCGACCCCGAATTGATGGAATACGCCAAGGCTTCAGGCAAACCATTCCTGCCAATGCCCGACAAAGATTCGACTCTCGACGAATATGCCAATTTCTATGCCAATTTAATCGATGAAGCATAGTCATTCATAAACGACTCTTACAATGAAACTACCACACATTATAATAGGTCTGCTGATTTCAATATCGCTGGTAACGGCTTGTAACGACAACTCTACCACCATCGGCAGCTCACTCGTAACTGACAGCACGGAGATAATCATCGACTCGGCGTTTACGCTAACCGGACACTCCGTAGGCAACCCATTGGTTCAGTCTCGAACCCTGACCCAATTGCTTGGAAGCATCGACGCCAAGGAATATGGCTCGTTCAAATCTGACGTCGTGACACAATTCATGCCGGCATCGACCATCGACACCACCGGCGTATCGGTCAACGACCTCGACTCCATAAAGTTGCTCATGTTCATGAGCACCGGCGACTTCACCGGCGACTCGTTAGTACCGATGGGCTTGAATGTGTACAGACTGAACCGTCAGCTCCCGTCGCCAATATACAGCGACTTCGATCCGAAAGATTATTTCTCAGACAAAGACCTCATCGGGTCAACCGTCTACACCGCCAATGCGCTTTACAACGACTCGCTGTCAAATTTAAATTATCGAGCCATACAGGTAAAGTTGCCTCTCTCGATGGCAAAAGACTTATACAACCGCTATCTGAGCAATCCCGAGACATTTGCAAGTCCTCAGGCTTTTGCCGAGTGGTTCCCCGGAATATACATATCCAACACGTTTGGCTCGGGACGCATAGCCAACATATACCAGACCCGAATGAACGTGTATTTCCACCGCCACACGAAGATCGAGACCGACTCCGTTACGCGCGACACCATTACGAACGGCACACGTGCATACCTGGCCGTCACGCCCGAAGTGGTGACCAACAACAACATCACCTACGCAATGAGTCCGAAGCTCACCGAAATGGCAAGGAGCGGCAAACAGATTATGGTTGCGCCGATAGGCATGAACGTCGAAATAAAATTCCCTGCTAAAAAAATAATCGACTCGTTCCTGTCGAAAGGCGGAAAATTGTCAGTACTCAATACTTTGACAATGAGCATACCGGCAACGGAAGTGGAAAACGAATATGGCATTACCACTCCCAAAGACCTGCTTATGGTCAAATCGTCGGAAAAGGAAACATTTTTCGCAAATAGCAAGGTAACGGATGACCGGACCTCATTTTTGGCCGTGTACGATTCCAAGAATAAATGCTACACATTCTCCAATCTGCGTCCGTACATAATGGACATGCTCAACAAAGAGAAGATTGAGGAGTCGGATGTCACATTTACGCTAATACCCGTATCGGTGGCCACCGAATCGACGGAAGGCTCTATTTATCAAGACCCCGTAACATACGTAACAGCCATAAACCCATACGTGGAACGACCCGTAATGGCAGATTTTAATATCGACAAAGCAAAAATTAAGCTTACTTTTAGCAAACAATCAATAATTTTTTAGTAACTTTGCATCGTTTTTAAAACACCAGCCGCAATAGCTCAGTCGGTAGAGCATTTCATTCGTAACGAAAAGGTCGTGGGTTCGAGTCCCACTCGCGGCTCCTGCAAAATAGCCCTTGATGATTAAATTCATCGAGGGCTTGCTTTTTTACGCCGCATCGCCATCACAGCCGCGCTCAATCCGGCGCTCGGCTGCTGTCGGTGCCAATATACAGAACGACCCTCGAAGCAATTGCTTCGAGGGTCGCCTTAGTGCAGTAGCGGGATCGAGAATTGAACTCGAGACCTCCGGGTTATGAATCCGACGCTCTAACCAACTGAGCTATCCCGCCATCATTTCTGATTTGCGAGTGCAAAGTTAGAGCTTTTTTTTTAATCGGCAAACTTTTTTTTCGATTTTTGTGAAAATGTAGTTCAAAATCGCGACGAAATCAATACGAACTTGGGGTAACGAGGTCACATTTCAGCCTTAAGCTCATCACACCACGCCTTAATGCGCTCCTGAGTGAGCTCGGAATGATTCACGTCGTCGAGAAGAAGGCCTACGAATTTACCGTCTATCTCGGCCGGAGAATGCTCAAACGAATATCCGTCGGCATTGAAAGCCCCGATGAATTCAGCCCCTGTACCTTTAAGACGTTCATATATTTCGCCCAAAGCCCCACAAAACGTGTCGGACATGGATTCGTCACCGCATCCAAACAATCCGATCTTTTTGCCTTTAAGGTCGAGCACTTCAAGACCCGACAAAAAATCGTACCAGTCATCCTGTAATTCGCCGGATCCCCATGTCGACGATCCCAAAAGCAAAACATCATACGGAGCCACGTCGCTCGGCGAAGATTGCGCCACGTCGTGAACGTCTGAATCATCTACCGACAAGTTCGAAGCTATCTGATAAGCGGCATCCTTAGTGTTGCCGGTCGTAGAACCATAAAATATACCTATCTTTTTCATCTTTTTTGTTCTATTGGTTTGATGGATTAACAATCGATCGACACCAATTGTTTAAACGCATCTGAAACAGCACATATTACCCCGATTTTCGACGACACAAAAATTTTTAGCGTTCTTTTTGAGATAGGTTGGCATTATTTAATGCATAAATTATGCCATATGCGTTATTTTGAGTAATTTTGTAGCATAAAAACGCTATTATCGTAATAAAATGTCTGACGTCAAGAAAATCAAAACAGCACTCGTTTCCGTATATCATAAGGACGGACTCGACAACATACTCCAGATGCTCAACAGCGACGGTGTTAAGTTTCTCTCAACCGGTGGTACAAAATCATTCATCGAAAGCCTTGGCTACGAATGCCAGGCCGTAGAAGACCTCACCACTTATCCGTCAATACTCGGAGGCCGAGTAAAAACCCTACATCCCAAAGTGTTTGGCGGCATCCTCAATCGCCGCGACAACGAATCGGATCGCAATCAGATAGCACAATACGAAATTCCCGAAATAGACCTCGTAATAGTCGACCTGTATCCGTTCGAGGCCACAGTGGCTTCGGGCGCTTCGCATGCCGACATAATCGAAAAAATCGACATAGGCGGAATTTCGCTAATACGTGCCGGCGCGAAAAACTACAACGACGTAGTGATCGTGGCATCTAAGGCTCAATATGCTCCACTCGCCGAGATACTCAGCGCCAACGGCGCACAAACCACGCTCGAACAGCGATACTTCTTCGCAAAGGAAGCCTTTGCAGTATCGTCGGGCTATGATTCGGCCATATACAACTACTTTAGCCGCGAAGATGAACCGCAAGCCGACTTGCGCGTAGCCATCGACGGAGCAAAAGCAATGCGCTACGGCGAAAATCCCCATCAGAAAGGCACTTTCTACGGCGACTTCTCTAAAATGTTCACGCAGCTGCACGGCAAGGAAATTTCATACAACAACCTTCTCGACATCGATGCTGCCGTATCGCTCATTTCAGAGTTCACCGAACCCACCTTCGCCATCCTGAAGCACAACAACGCATGCGGCATTGCCACGCGCGCATCGATAGCCGAAGCCTGGACCGACGCACTCGCCGGCGATCCCGTATCGGCATTCGGAGGCGTACTCATTGCCAACGGCGCCATAGATGCCAAGGCAGCCGAAGAAATAAACAAGATATTCTTTGAAGTCATAATAGCTCCGGCTTACGACGAAGATGCACTCCAAATTCTTTGCCAGAAAAAGAACCGCATCATCCTCGTTCAGCATTCGAAGCTCGAAACCACGCGCCAATTCCGCTCGATACTCAACGGTGCGCTCGTGCAGGATCGCGACCTGAAGATTGAAACTCCGGCCGACCTCACCCAAGCCACCACCAAACAAGTTTCAAGCGAACAGATCGACGACTTGCTTTTCGCCAACAAGATTGTGAAACACAGCAAGAGCAACGCCATCGTATTGGCCAAGAACCGTCAGTTGTATGCCAGCGGCATCGGACAAACGTCGAGAGTCGATGCGCTCAAACAAGCCATCGCAAAAGCACGTTCATTCGGATTCGACCTCAACGGCGCGGTAATGGCATCGGATGCATTTTTCCCGTTTGCCGACTGTGTGGAAATAGCACATCAGGCAGGCGTGAATGCGGTAATACAACCCGGCGGATCGATTCGCGACAACGAAACCATCGAATACTGCAATGCCAATGGCATAGCCATGGTTACTACCGGCATACGTCACTTCAAACATTGAAAATAAAAAAACAATCTCTCATACCACGTCCTTAATATGGGAATATTTTCGCTAACAAAAGAAATTGCAATTGATCTTGGTACGGCAAATACCATTATCATACACAATGATAAAATAGTTATCGACGAGCCGTCGATAGTTGCAATTGAAAAGCTTACCGGCAAGCTCATTGCCGTAGGTAAGGAAGCCCAGCAGATGCAAGGCAAGGAACATGAAGGCATTCGCACCATCCGTCCCTTGCGCAAAGGTGTGATTGCCGACTTCAATGCAGCCGAACTGATGATACGCGGGCTCGTGCATAAAGCAAGCTCGAAAAGCAAATGGTTCAGCCCGTCAATGCGTATGGTGGTAGGCATACCGTCAGGATCGACGGAAGTAGAAATACGTGCCGTACGCGACTCATCGGAACACGCCGGCGGACGCGACGTATACATGATATACGAGCCGATGGCTGCCGCGCTCGGCATTGGCCTCGACGTAGTAGCACCCGAAGGCAACATGATAGTCGACATAGGCGGTGGAACTACCGAAATAGCAGTGATATCGCTCGGCGGCATAGTGTCGAATAAGAGCATACAGATAGCCGGCGACGACCTGACCGACGACATTCAGGAGCACATGCGCCGCGTTCACAACGTAAGAGTGGGCGAACGCACTGCCGAGCTCATAAAGATGAACGTCGGATCGGCTCTTACCGAGCTCGAGAATCCGCCGGAGGACTACATAGTGCATGGCCCGAACATGATGACGGCGCTGCCAATGGAAGTACCCGTATCGTATCAGGAGATATCGCACAGCATCGAAAAGTCGATTTCAAAAATCGAAGCCGCCGTGCTCGGAGCGCTCGAACAGACTCCGCCCGAACTATATGCCGACATTGTGAAAAACGGCATATATCTCGCCGGAGGTGGAGCATTGCTCAGAGGTCTCGACAAACGCCTTACCGACAAGATCGGCATACAGTTCCACATTGCCGAAGATCCGTTGTTGGCCGTTGCCCGAGGCACAGGCGTTGCGCTTAAGAACATCGATAAATTCTCGTTCCTCATACGATAATCGCAACATATAACGTCAATATACCTTAGAATCCGCCGCACCAACGGCGGATTCTACATATGGATAGAGCATAGTGAGAAACCTGCTGAATTTTTTCATCAAGTACAGCCCGTGGATGTTGTTTATCATCTACGTGATAATAGGGTGCGTGTTGCTGTTCCACAACAATCCGTTTCAGCATCACATATACCTTACATCGGCCAACACCGTAAGCTCTACCATATACGACACCGCATCGAACATTACGTCATATTTCAATTTACGCGACATAAACGAGGACCTGCAAAGACAGAATTCTGATCTTGAACTCGAAATAATCAATCTGAAGCAAAAGCTCAAGCGCTATGACGAATCGGTATATGCCGACACGATGACCACCGATTCGGCTTTGTCGCGCTATCACTTCATTCTGGCGCACGTAATAAACAATAGCATCAATCGGCCTTACAATTACATAACCATCGACAAAGGCAGCGACGACGGCATACGCCCCGAAATGGGCATTGTCGACCAGAACGGAGTGGTGGGCATAGTCAACGTAGTGGGCAAACGGGCTTCACGAGTCATTTCACTGCTCAACTCAAATCTGCGATTGTCATGCAAGGTGAAGGGCAATGATCAGGTAGGATCGCTCGTGTGGGATGGCAACGACTACCGTTACGCCATACTTGAAGAATTACCGCGACACGCCATATTTTCGCCCGGCGACACCATAGTGACAAGCGGTTTTTCGTCGGTGTTTCCTGAAGGCGTCGCGGTTGGGCAAGTAATCGAGGGAATGTCGGATCACGATGAAAACTTCTTTGCGCTGAAAGTGAAATTGTTCACCGACTTTTCGACGCTCAGCACGGTGCGCATAATAAAAGATGACCTGAATGCCGAAATCACCGAATTGGAACGCGACGTAGACAAATGACTCTAAAAAGGGCACGACCAACGATATGACAAAAGTAGCACTGCAATTGACCGTAACGACAATACTGATGATACTGGCACAAGTTATAGTATTCAATAACGTGTGCCTGTTTAACGTCGCCGTACCGTTCGTTTTCATATACATATTTTTGCGGTTGCCCGTAACGCTACACATGAACTGGGTTCTGACCATCGGATTTTTGGTTGGCCTGACCGTTGACATATTCTCCAATTCACAAGGAATGAATACCCTCGCATCGACCATAACGGTAGCATTGCGCAAACCGGTGTTGCGATTGTATTTTCCTCGCGAGGAAGACCTTACCGACCCCCTGCCCTCAATAAAGTCAATCGGGTTGGCACCTTATTCAAAATACGCCCTTACGGTATCATTCATTTACTGTAGCTTGATATTCATTATCGAAGCCTTTAGCTTTTTCAACTTTCTGTCGACCCTGCTCCACATAATATGCAGCACGTTGCTGACCGCCGCATTGCTAATAGGAATCGACAGCCTAATATCTTCGAAGCGTGAGAAAAGACTATAACTTAGAAAAACGCAAATACATAATAGC
The DNA here is from genome assembly GCA_017621225.1 of Muribaculaceae bacterium. GTDB lineage: Bacteria > Bacteroidota > Bacteroidia > Bacteroidales > Muribaculaceae > Paramuribaculum. The sequence goes on from JAGATN010000013.1 coordinate 132,551, forward strand.
CGGATTCATTATAGTAATCGTTATAATATACGCAATTCGGCTGTTCAATCTGCAAATGCTCGATTCGAAATACAAGCAATATGCCGATTCGAATGCATTTCTGCGCAAAACAATATATCCGTCGAGAGGAATAATATACGACCGAAATGGCGAAGTGGTGGTGTTCAACCAGCCCGCTTACGACATAATGCTGATACCGCGCGACGTGCAGCCGTTCGACACCATCGACTTCTGCCGCACCATCGGGCTGACGCGCGAACAATTCGACAAGCGAATGACCGACATGAAGGACCGTCGGCTCAACCCCGGCTATTCGTCATATTCGCCGCAGACCTTCCTGACGCATCTCTCGGCCGAGGACTACGGTCGACTGCAAGAAAAAATGTATCGATTCCCCGGTTTCTACATACAGAAACGCATACTCCGACAATACAATTTCGACTGTGCGGCAAACGTTCTCGGCAACATCCGAGAAGTATCGCAAAACGACATCGACCGCGATCAGTACTACATGCCGGGCGACTACATCGGCGACCTTGGCGTGGAGCGAAGCTACGAGAAGCATCTCAGAGGCAAAAAAGGGGCCGAAATATTGATACGTGATGCACGCGGTCAGATACAAGGCCGTTTCGAAGATGGCAACCATGACATAAAAGCCGTATCGGGCCGCAACCTGAAATTAAGCATCGACATAAAACTTCAGGAATATGCCGAATCGCTAATGGTCAATAAAATAGGCGCCATCGTGGCCATCGAGCCGGCCACCGGCGAAATACTGGCCATGGTATCGGCTCCGTCATACTCCCCGTCGCTCATGGTGGGGCGACAGAGGGGCTCGAACTACAACGATTTGAAAAACGACCCATACAAACCTCTTTTCGACCGCGCGCTCATGGGCGCATATCCTCCGGGATCGACATTCAAACCCGGGCAGGGGCTGATTCTTCTGCAAGAAGGCATTGTGAATCTCTCAACCGCATATCCATGTCACGGCGGATACATAAACGGCCGATTGAAAGTTAAATGCCACCCCCACTACTCGCCCATCGCGCTGAAGCCGGCACTACAAACGTCGTGCAACGCCTACTTTTGCTGGGGATTCAAAAACCTCGTTGACAAAAGGTCAAAATACGGCTCATCGGCCAACGGATTCGAGGTTTGGAAAAAGCACCTCGTTTCACTTGGCTACGGATACCGATTGGGGGTCGACTTGCCAAACGAAACACGAGGATTCATACCCAACGCCGAATTTTACAACAAACGATATGGCGAAGGTCGCTGGAGCGCCAACACGGTGATATCTGTATCGATAGGACAGGGCGAAATCCTCGCCTCCCCCTTACAGATAGCCAATCTATGCGCCACGGTGGCCAATAGAGGATGGTTCATAACGCCACACGTAGTAAAAGAGATAGAAGACACGGTAATCAATTCGGAATTTCGCGAGCCGCGCTATCCCACGATCGACCAACATCACTTCGACGACGTGGCCGAAGGCATGCGCATGGCCGTGACCGGCGGCACATGTTCGGTCGCCAATCTCCCCGACATAGAAGTGTGCGGTAAAACCGGCACGGCACAAAATCCGCACGGACGCGACCACTCCGCATTCATCGGATTCGCCCCCTATCACAATCCCAAAATTGCAGTGGCGGTATACGTTGAAAATGCCGGATACGGAGCCGCGTTCGGAGTACCGATAGGCAGCTTGCTGATCGAGAAATATCTTAACGGAAAAATCTCCGAGCAGCGAAAGCACATCGAAACCACAATGTTAGAATCAAACACAATAATATACAGTGGAGTCAAGAAACACTAATCAATCGGTTTTACGCCACATCGACTGGTTTACCGTGGCATTGTATCTGATTCTCGTAATAGCCGGCGCGTTCAGCATTTACGCGGCCAGTTATGACTACGATCACGCAAGTATATTTGATTTTTCCGAATTTTCGGGAAAACAGCTTCGATGGATCGGATTGTCGCTAATACTTGCATTGGTGATACTGCTCGTCGATTCACGACTTTACGAAACTTACGCCTATCCGATATACCTGTTTATCGTAGTGCTGCTGTTTGTAACCATATTCGTGGCTCCCGACATAAAGGGCTCCCGTTCATGGCTCGTATTCGGCCCCATAAGCTTCCAGCCCGCCGAGTTCGGAAAATTTGCCACGGCGCTTGCATTGGCCAAGCTGTTCAGCGGCTACAACTTCAAGCTCAATGACTCCAAGGCCAACTATCTGCGCGCGCTCGCAATAATATTCATACCCATCATACTCATCCTGGCCCAAAAGGAAACCGGCTCGGCACTCGCCTATCTCGCGCTCTTTTTCGTATTGTACCGCGAAGGTATGAGCGGCCTGGTGCTGCTTGCCGCGCTATGTGCCGTGATATTCTTCGTGCTTGCCATAAAATACTCCGAATCGATGTTCATGGGCATTCCGCTCGGCGAAGCCATGGTGTTTTCCATCATCATGGTCATGATAATATGCATGCTCGTGGTATATTGTCGCAACTCCGAGGCCGCGCGCAACATAGCCATCGGCTTTGCCGGAAGCTCGGCAATAGCCTACGCCCTGCATCTTGGGGGCATCAACGTGCCGGGGTTGCCGTTTTTCTTAATCAACATAGGCGCCGCGTGCATCTATTGCCTCATCTTGGCCATACAATCGTCATTGCGAAAAATGTTTGTGACGGTGGGCACCGCCATATTATCGGTGCTGTTCCTGTTTTCGGTTAACTACACATTTACCTCCGTATTGCAGCCACACCAGCAGCTTCGCATAAAAGTGACGCTCGGCCTCGAAGAAGACCTTCTGAAAGCGGGATACAACGTAAACCAATCGAAAATAGCCATCGGCTCGGGAGGTTTTTTGGGCAAAGGTTACCTCAACGGCACGCAGACCAAGCTAAAATATGTGCCCGAACAGCACACCGACTTCATATTCTGTACCATCGGCGAGGAACAAGGATTCTGGGGAGCCATGCTTGTGCTCATACTGTTTCTCACCCTGATTCTGCGAGTGATACACATAGCCGAACGCCAGCCAACCGTGTTCGGGCGAGTCTATGCCTATTGCGTTGCATCATATTTCATATTCCACCTTGCCGTAAACATCGGCATGGTGATAGGATTATGCCCCGTCATCGGAATACCGCTTCCATTTTTCAGCTATGGCGGATCGTCGCTATGGGGCTTCACCATATTGCTGTTCATATTGCTGCGCATCGATGCCGCACGCCGCGAACGTCCATCATACTGATGGCAACTTTTTTAACTTAACCTTGTTAAAATCAGCTGATATCGTTTTTTATTTGCACCGACACAAAGGATGTATTAACTTTGTAAGACAATATGAGCCTCTTTATAACCATAATACTAACAGGCATACTGATAGGTGTGCTCATATCGGCTCCTATGGGACCGATAGGGGTGCTTGTCATACAGCGAACTCTCAACAAAGGCCGTTGGCCGGCTTTCTTCACCGGCATAGGAGCGTCGTTGTCCGACCTGTTTTATTGCCTGCTTACAGGGCTCGGATTGTCGTTCATAACCGATTTCATCGAATCAAACCAGACGATACTTCAAATAATAGGCAGCCTGGTACTGATAATATATGCCATATATCTGTTTCGCAACAATCCGTCGCGAACGCTGAAACCGCCAACCATAGTGGCCAACTCATATTGGCGCGACTTTGCAACCGGATTTCTATTTACCTTCTCCAACCCACTAATATTGTTTTTCATAATCGGTCTGTTTGCGCGATTTAACTTTATGGATGCCCAATATCGGTTCTATCACTACATCTTGGGATTTGCAAGCATCATAATCGGAGCAATAGGCTGGTGGTTCATAATAACATATTCCGTCAACAAAGTCCGGGCTCATTTCAACGTGCGGTCAATGTGGCTCGTAAACCGCATAATATCCGTTTTGCTGTTTGCCATGGCCACGGTAGGATTCGTGCTCGGCATTAAAGATCTGTTTTTCTCATGAACATTCAACCCAAAACCCTCAACGTACCCTACATTCCCGAATTGAATGACGTACAGCTCGAAGATGCAGTGGGCATACTCGATGAAAAAGGCGAACGTCGCACCATCGACTGCCTTAACTGGAAAGATCAGTTTCCATACCATCCTCTGACCGCATTTTCGATAGCACATTCCGGCACACACATATTTCTCGATTTCTTCGTAAGATGCAATTATCTGCGTGCCGTAAACTATAAAAACAATTCAGACGTTTATCAGGATTCATGCGTAGAATTTTTCGTAGCGCCCGAAGGCAACGCTCCATACTATAATTTCGAATTCAATTGCATCGGCACCATCCATGCGGCAAAACGCATGGACCGACATAACGGCACGCTGCTCTCTGACGACGAGCTAAGCCTTGTGCGCAGATTGCCCTCGTGCGGAACGCGTCCGTTCGAAGAATTGGAAGGCATCTTTTCATGGAACATCCTCGTGGCCATTCCGCTCAAACTAATCGGAAAGTCATATACTCCCGGAACGCCCTTGACACTACACGGCAACTTCTATAAATGTGCCGATGCCACCTCGCATCCGCATTATCTGAGCTGGTCGCCGATCGACACCCCTACCCCCGATTTTCACCGTCCGGAATTTTTCGGCACCATAGTGCTCGAATAATTTCAGCAGGCGATAATTTCGGACTGCATCGCGATAAAAAACGACGATTTTTTTTTGCCGCAACAAAAATTTCAATTAACTTTGCATCGTCGAAACCGACATAATGGTGATTTAGTGTAGTGGCCTAGCACGCCACCCTCTCACGGTGGAGACCCGGGTTCGATTCCCGGATTCACTACACCACAAAATCTCTCGAAAGAGCATTTTCACTCGAAAATGCTCTTTTTTATCAGGCTACGCGCAAAAACGCCCTCTGAATCTTTTGAGTTTAAAAAAATTCACATATCTTTGTTTCGGTTTCATCCCCGGTACCAATCCCAAAAAACATCAACACGTTAAAACGCCTTATTCACAACACTGCACTATGACTTTGAAAAATATCATTGCGATAATTGCAATCAGCATAGCAATAACCGCAAATGCCGAAAAAAAGCTGAGCGGCACCCCTATGGGCACAGGTTTGTCAAACCACCCCATACAACATGCTTTCGACGGCAATATGAATACCTTCTTCTGCGGTCCGAACGCCAACGGATACCATCGCAGCTGGGTGGGGCTCGACTTAGGCTCCCCGCACATAATTACGCGCGTAGGAGTATGCCCTTCGATCGACCGAGGCAAAGACATTCAATTAGCCATAATACAGGGCGCGAACAACCCCGACTTTTCCGATGCGCTTCCCATAGCCATGATCGATGAAAAGATTCCGAACAAAACCATCACTTACTTTGACGTAAACGTGAGCCGAGGCTTCCGATACGTCAGAGCCATGGCAGGGCCCGACGGATACGGCCACTATGCCGAACTGGAATTTTACGGCAATGCCGGCGCGGGCGACGACACACAACTATTTCAATTGACCAACTTGCCCACGATAGTGTTCAACACACCGGGCATGGCCGAAATAAAAAGCAAGGACGACAAACATCCGGGCTCGTTCGTAGCCGTAATATCCGATGACGGTAAAAGCATACTTTCCGACAACCTGGCACAACTAAAAGGCCGAGGCAACAGCTCGTGGAATATGCCCAAGAAACCGTTTCAAATAAAATTCAACAAAAAGAAGCAGATATTGCCCAATGCCCCCGCCAAGGCCAAGAAATGGACGTTGATCAACAATTACGGCGACAAAACGTTAATGCGTAATAAGATAGCATTCCAAATGAGCAAGGATGCCGGTATGACGTATGCACCATATTGCCAATTCGTGGATGTGATATACAATGGCCAATACGAAGGATGCTATCAGCTATGCGACCAACTTGACGTAAAGCCCGGACGAATCGACATAACGGAAATGACTCCCGATGACAATTACGGCGAAGCCCTGACAGGCGGATATTTTCTTGAAATAGATGCTTACGCATACTCCGAACTGTCATGGTTTGCATCGACAAGAGGCACACCGGTCACAATAAAGTCGCCCGATGAAAAAGACATTACCCGCGAACAAAAAGAATACATACGCAACTACTTCAACAAGCTCGAAACCGCTCTGTTTTCATCCAATTTCAAAGATCCGACCAACGGATACCGCAAATATCTGGATCTCGAAAGCTTCTTAAGGTACTTCATATCGGGCGAACTTAACGGAAACACCGACTCATACTGGAGCACCTATCTTTGGAAAGAGCGCTCGGATCCCCGATTCCACATAGGCCCGATTTGGGATATCGACCTCGGCTTCGACAACGACAAACGCACCTACCCGATAAGCCAATTCGACGACTTTTTCTATACGGCCGATTGCGCTTCGGCAGCCGTAGGAATGAAAAATTTCGTAAACAGGATAATCAAAAATGATCCTCAGGCCCGTGAAATGTTAACGGAAATATGGAGCGACTTGCGCAATAATGGAAACTTCAACGAAAAATACTTCTCAGATCTGATTGACTCGTATGTCGACGAGATACAGCAATCACAAAAGCTCAATTTCATACGTTGGCCGATTCTCGACAAGGTCGTACATGAGAATCCGATGGCTCGAGGCTCATTTGAGAACGAGATAAGACACGTGAAAAGCTTTATAGCGGAACGCATCAAAAAGCTCGACAATCTTATCGGGCTGAAACAATCGGGCATCGACGAAATAGAATTCGACCCCGAAATGCTATCAGACGAAAACATACAGCTGTTTAATCTAAAGGGTCAGAAAGTAAACACTACGACACCGGCCCCGGGCATCTACATACTCAAGATGCGCAACGGAACTGCTCGAAAAGTACTGATAAAATAAGCCGACCGATAACAGATATCGACATAACGCAATTCAGCACCGGATTAACTTTAATGCAATTCCGGTGCTGAATTGGTTTAAAGCCGGAACCTTCGGGCTCCCTATGCCCCATAATCAAATCTTATCGAGAGGCTTACGGCTAACGGCCGATCGAAACTGCGTCGGAGTCAAGCCGGTTATCTGCCTGAATTGCCGCGACAAATGAGCCACGCTCGAATATCCGCACTGATAAGCTATTTCCGACAACGACTGCCGTCCATACGCCATAAGCTCCTTTACGCGCTCTATTTTTTGCAATATGAAGTAATTTTCGATGGTTCGTCCCTCAGCCTCCGAAAACAAGCGACTCAGCGTCCTGAAATTCACACCTATACGTTGCGACAATGCAACCGATAGTTTTACGGTTAAAGGCTCATCTCTACGAGCTATGGCAATCAGTTCGCGCTTTATGCGCTCCACCATTTCAGCATCGGGATCGTCAAGCACTTCAAATCCCATTGCTTCGAGGCCCGAGCGCAAAGCGGCCATCTGTTCATCGGAAAGCGAGTCGACAAAATCAACGCTGCCAAGCTCAACCTTGCGCACGGCCAACGAAATGTCGGCACACAAACGCGACACCGAGCTGATGCATCGATCGCAAACCATATTTTTAATGACAATCTTCATAAATGCGACATATATATCATACTACGGGATCGAAGCCAAGATTGCGAATGGTCTCGGCAACCAACGACATATCCACGTCGCCATCGATCATCGCTTCGCCTCCGCGCAGATCCACCTTCACCGACTTAACTCCGGGAAGCGCGGAGATGCCTTTTTCGACAGACGCCTGACAGTGAGGGCAACTCATTCCTTTGATTCTAATAGTTTTGTTCATATCCATATTATCTTTATTTGAACTGATTAATTTAGGCAACACGAATGCCACAACCAACAACGCAATGAGCAATACGGAGCATATGGTGGCAAACAATGAAACGTGCATTTCGCCGCCGTGCGCGCCCACGACATCATGCCCTATCACAAACCAATCGCGCGGCAACATATAATCAATGAGTAGTCCGAATGCCATCGACCCGGCCACTATGCTCGTCACATATATGGCGGCGACCCATCGACCCATCGAACGCGATATTATGCTTATCGACGCAAAATTGGCCGCCGGACCGGCCATAAGCAACACGAGAGCGGTTCCGGGCGACAATCCTTTAAGCATCAGCGACATTGCAATGGGAATGGAGCCCGTGGCACACACATACATGGGCACAGCCACGATTACAACCATAAGCATCGCCAAAACAGGTTTATCGGCAAACGAAGCAAAGAAATCGGCCGGCACAAAAACATTTATCAGAGCTGCCACCACCAATCCGATCATCAGCCATCCGCCCAAGCTACGCACCAAATCATAAAATCCGTAACGAAAAGCATCCTTGACCTTATCGACAAATCCATGACGAGGCTCATCGGCAGCCGAAGGCACGCTGCAAACGCCACTCGCGCCGGCATCGTCAAAATGCGTGCGTTCAAACTTCCCTACCGCCAGCCCTCCGATCACCGACGTAGCCAACGCGGCCACGGGCCTTATCACGGCAAATGCCGGGCCGAGCAATGCATATGTGGCGGCAATGCTGTCGACGCCCGTTTGCGGAGTAGCTATCAAAAACGACGACGAGGCGGCACGCGAAGCTCCGCTTCGCCTGAGCGACACCGCAGTAGGCAGTACGCCGCATGAACACAAAGGCAACGGAACGCCTATCAACGCGCCCTTTACCACCTGCTTCACGCCGCACCCCGACAAATGGCGCCCCATAACGCTCGAAGGCACGAATGCATGTAGCACGCCCGCCATAAGAAATCCCAACAGAATGTAAGGCGACATTCCGTTCATCATCATAAAAAATGAATAAAGCAAATCACTCATATCGGTCTTTAATATTTTAATATTATGTGCAAATTTAGCGCAACCGCCCGAATGAAACGTTATACAATTCGGCATTTTTGTTGCATCTCACTCAAACATTCATGAAACCGCATAAATGATAAAAGGCCGGCACCCTTACAGTATTTCAGGGAGTCGGCTTTCTTTTTAGGTTATTCGCTTAACACTTGAGTTAAGGTTGAGGAACTTGGATTTGTCGCTACGATACGCCCCTCGGGGTCAATTAAAAACGATCGTAATCCTTTGGTCAGATGATAGTCACGAGCCACACGGCTCAAACAAGATTCATCGACACGAAACTGTGCTTCCGCATTCAGATTGTCGTTGCGCACTATCTCACGAAAAAGGCGCTCATTACGGTCAACGTTGACCGACAACAGACAAAATCGTTCTTGCGACAGGCTTTGACAAAAGGAATCGTACTCCTGGTTTTGAATGCGGGATTCGGCATCAGTCGAAGCCCAAAAGTTAACGAGCACGTAACGTCCTTTCAAATTTGCCACCGATAAGCTCGTATCGGCGTTACATACGGAAAATCCGGGAGCTTTATAGCCATCAACGGGTTGATAAACACGTCCGGAATAAGCCGCTACTGAAACAACAAGAACGGCGAAGAGCACAATGAGCATCATTGTTTTCTTCATAATAAGTTATTAAAGTTAGACTTAGGACTTTAAGCTATAATTCTTAACATTAAGCAACCGATAAACATAAAATCCTGCCGATTTTCGGCGACGGGTCGATGCGACTCTTCGCATCATTTCCTTCTTATAACACCGCAAAGGTAAGAAATTTCGGTCAAATGTCGAAAATTTTTCATCAGCCGGGCCTTCCTATCGATGGCTGACAGGCCCGCAAGCCGCGTCCACACTAAGATTGGAGCAATTGTTAATTTTCACAAAAAGGGCAATGATTTTTTCACAAATTAGCGTTCAGAAGGCTCATAACCCGACTCAATGAAACTCTGAATCGTGCCATAAAATGCCGGCGAAAGCAATTCACGGAGCGACACTTCGGGGTGTTTTTCGACGTAGGCTTCGACTATGCGCAATCCCACGTAGCATGCTGCCCTCCCGGGCGCCGACGGCGAAATGAGAGGCGTGGACGGAGCCGGCGACACCATGCGATCGATCTGCAAGGCCGACGACGAATACAAGAGTCGGTTCGTTATCATCACACCATATATATATGACTCATTTTTCTCCACCTCCTCATATCGGTCGGGTGCTATGGCCATTGCATATGCTTCCGAAACGCCGGGCAACAACTTTTTTACGGCATACCCCACGGCACCTTCATAGAGCAACCTGTTAAGAAGCACGGTGTCATGGCCGTCGACATACGGATAAGCCCTGCGAACAAGCGTCGAAGCCACTTCGCACGGCGCATACGGCATCACCTTGAACGGCACCGAATACGATTCCATATCGGCATAACCGGCATAAACCAAACCCAAATAATGATTCAAACCGATAAGCAATACGCTGTCAACCGCAAAAACCGACTGCCTGTATGGCGACACTATGGCACACACCGTTTTCGGAAATTGCACATCGGGCAACAGTCCGGCCATATTGCTTTTCAAAACGCCCAATGCCATCTCCAGCGAATCGAGCGACTCAATGCGATTCTTGACATCGGGATAAAACACTTTTATCGGAGCCGTGCCCGAAATGCTGTCGACAAATTCCGCATCCGACAAATCGCGCGCCCCGCCAATAACAGCCCGTAAGGCCCTGATGCCTTCAGCCATGTCAAAATCGTGCCGCAACGCCGCAGTGTCGCCCGATTGCCGCCCGGCCAAAAAACCGTCGAGACGCACCACCGGCACACGATCGACGCAATCGCCATTTTCTTTACATCCGAAAACGAACAAAAAGGCCGATAAAGCAACTATTATATTAGTAACTGATTTCAACATCACACTTACAAATGTAGCAACAATGGCCCATAAAAAGATTGTTTACATTGTAAAAAAAGCCTAATGTGCCATACTATTGGTCAAAAAGTAGTAATGCCGGCCCATTATCATCAAATATTCACTAAATTTGCACTAATTTTCAAACGCATTATGAGATTGAATGCTAAAATACTAATCGGCCTTACATTTTTCGTTGCAGCATTGTTGCTTACGCCGGCCACAATTGTCGCCGCGCATGACTTCACCGTCGTGATCGATCCCGGACACGGCGGAAAGGATTATGGCGCGTCGGGAAAACGATCGCACGAAAAGAGCATAAATCTCGGCGTAGCCCTTAAACTCGGCAAACTGATAAACTCGGAAATGAAAGATACGAAAGTGGTGTACACGCGCAACAACGACACATTCGTCACGCTTCAGGGCCGAGCCAACATAGCCAACAAAGCAAACGGCGACCTATTCATATCGATACACACCAATTCAGTCGACAAAAGGTCACGCAACCGCAACAGCGTCAGAGGAGCCTCGGTCTACACCCTGGGGTTCAGCAAAAGCAAGGAAAACCTTGAAGTGGCAATGCGCGAGAACTCGGTAATGAAACTGGAAGCCGACTACACCACCACATACGAGGGATTCGACCCGTCATCGACCGAATCGTACATAATATTCGAAATGAGCCAGAACATACACATGGAGCAAAGCATCAATGCCGCGCAAGCCATCCAAAACGAGCTCATATCCACCGCCGGACGAATAGACCGTGGCGTGCGTCAAGCCAACTACTGGGTTTTGTTCAAAACCAGCATGCCGGCCATTCTCGTGGAGCTTGATTTCATATGCAATCCAACGCAAGAATCGTACATGGCCTCCGAGGACGGGCAAAAGGCTCTCGCAACAGCCATATACAACGGCCTGGTAGATTACAAGAACGCTACCTACAAAGGCGCTGCAAAGTTGGCCAAGAAAAAATCAAACGCCACCGAATCATCAGATCGCAATAAAGAGAACAATAAAGAGAACAAATCGGACGAAATCACCGTTTCCGACACTACCGATACGGTCGATAAGGACAACGGACACGAAACGTCGGCCGCCGAAGCGGGCGCCATAACATATAAAGTGCAGATTCTCACCTCGCCTAAAAAACTGCCCTCCGATTCACGTGAATTCAAAGGTCTGTCGCCAGTAAAATTCTATAAGGACGGTTCGTTGATGAAATATTATTTCGACAGCGGATCGACGATGGCCGAAGCCTCCGACAATCTCCGTAAAATAAAGAAGATATTCCCCGATGCATTTATCATAAAGATTCGCGACGGGAATAGGGTTAAATAACACGTCACTCCTCACAAACACTAATATAATTAAAGCGAAATACAACGTCTCATGAAAAAATTTTCAAAAGAACTGATAATCGGAACATCGGTATTGATAACGTTGCTCATTTTATTTTTCGGCATCGATTATCTGAAAGGCATAAATCTATTTAAGGCCTCGAACTACTATTATGCGTCATACACTAACGTGGCCGGACTGGCCCAATCGGCCCCGGTAACGGTAAACGGATACAAAGTCGGCCTGGTACGCGAAATAGAATATGAATACGACAATCCCGGGCACGTGAAAGTGGAACTCAGCCTCGACAAGAAGCTGAAAGTGCCCACCGGCACTCAGGCAGTGCTCGTAACCGACATGCTCGGCACGTCGTCGATAGAACTGAAAATGGGCACCGGAAGCGAATACCATAACGTGGGCGACAAGCTCGAAGGCAAAAATGCCGCCGGATTAATGGAAAACGTCACTCAGGATCTTATGCCGACCATAGGCGCCATATTGCCGAAAGTCGACTCCCTGCTCTCGGCTGCCACGGCCATAGCCACCGATTCAGCCCTGCTGTCGTCGGTAAGACGCCTCGACAACATAATGGCCAATCTCGAACGTTCAACGGCCCAGCTGTCAAAAGTAATGGCCGTAGCGCCCGAAATAGCAACGAACGCCAACTCCACCATGGCCAACGTAAGCGAAATCAGCTCTAAGCTTGCAATAGTGTCGGCCGACGTAACCACCCTGTCGGGACAACTCAGCAAAATGCCCCTCGACTCCACGCTCAACAACGTACACCGCATATCGACTTCTCTCGCCGACATCATGCAGAGCCTGAATTCAAACGACTCATCGCTCGGAAAAATAATAAACGACCCCTCTTTCTATAATAATCTCAACGGCGCAGCGGCAAGCCTCGACTCCCTGCTCAAAGACGTAAAGGAAAATCCCAAACGCTACATCAGCATAAAACTGCTTTAACCCGCAGCGAAATGCTTATTTAAAATCATTCTAAATAACGACCATTGGGCCGATTATTCGAGTTTCTTAATCACGATGCCGAATAATCGGCCCAAACAATGCTCCGACGGTATGTCGCCACATATGCTACAAGGACTCAATACCGGCGTGTATTTCACTATCAATAAGCACATTATCGGCACCGTCAGGAACTATTTCACCAAATAAATTGTTAACGGCCATATAAACTGTTGTATTTCAGCATAGTTGTAAATATATTATAATTTCCAAAAAAAACGAGGCTTGTTTTTACAAAAATTTAATTCGAATTTTGTATTGAAAAAGTATAGTACCAATAACAAATATGGAACTCTCTCATATGAAACTGTGGGAAAATTGCCTAAAGATATTTCAAGACAATCTTCCCACCGAACAATACGACTCCTGGTTTAAGCCGGTGACTTCAATAAGTTTCACCGACAACAAGCTTACATTGCGTGTGCCGTCGCCATTTTTTGTAGAACAACTCGAAGAACGCTACATTAAATTAATGGGACGCGTGCTTCATAAGGTGTACGGCCCACAGATAAAGCTTTATTACAATTACAATCAGGTAAGCAACGAACCGACTACCGGAATAACCATCGGCAGCTCGAATCCGAGCACGGCAGTCGCTCCCAAACCGGGCGCTACGTCCAATCCATTCCAGCAGCAGGAGATGTGCGAAATCGACGCACAGCTCAACCCCAACTATACTTTTGAAAACTATTGCGACAGCATGAGCAACCGCGTGGCCCGCACCATAGGCGAAGCCATAGCGTCAAACCCCAAAAGCCAGACCTTCAACCCGCTGTTCATATTCGGGTCGCCGGGAGTTGGCAAGACCCATCTCATACAAGCCATCGGAATTCGAATTAAAGAGCGCAATCCCGACTCGAGAGTGCTATACGTTACGTCGCGATTGTTCGAGAACCAGTACACCACGGCCGTACGCCACGGAAAAATAAACGAATTCATCAACTTCTATCAGAGTATCGACGTGCTGATAATCGATGACATACAGGATCTTATCGGCAAGCAAAGCACCCAAAACACATTTTTCCACATATTCAATCACTTGCAGCAGAATCAAAAGCACCTCATTCTGTCAAGCGACTGCTGCCCGTCGAAAATGGAAGGAATGGAAAAACGCATGCTCGACCGCTTCCGCTGGGGTGCTACCGCCGAACTCGAAAAGCCCGACTATCCGCTGCGACGCGAAGTGCTCGAACGCAAGGCCGAGCAAAACGGCCTTGAGATACCGGCCGACGTGCTCGACTACATCGCCAAAAACGTCACCGAGAGCATTCGTCAGCTCGAGGGCATAATGGTGTCGTTGATAGCACACGCCACGATTCTCGACCGCAGCATATCGGTCGATCTGGCACAGAAGGTAATAGCCAACGCCGTGCGCACTCAGGAGCGCCAGGTTACTTTCGAGTCGATACTCGATGCCGTAAGCAATCTTTACGACATATCGCCCGAAAAGATATTCACCACCTCGCGCAAGCGCGAAATATCCGATGCCCGACAAATGGTGATGTATCTTGCTCGCAAACACACAAAAATGGCCGTAAAAGCCATTGGCGACAGACTTTCACGAAAGCACGCCACGGTGATACACGCCTGCAAAAACATCGAAGAACGCCTGACGCTTGAAAAGCAGCTTCAGGAAGATGTTTCGAAGCTCGAAAACGAAATAATGCACTGATACGAATTGGGGGCAGAAGCCGATCAAGGCAACTTAAAGCCCTGATCGACTATGAAATCGGCATATATTTTTGAAAACGTTTCGTTTGCATCGCGAGTGTAACGCACGTCGGTAAACACTTGCGCCAGCGATTGCTTGCCGTTTTCGGCCACGAACCGACGACTATCGTCACGCGCCTCTTTCTCGGCATACAGCATCTTCACCCTCTCATTGTCGTAATATTCATAATGTCCGTAATGCATTATGGCGTCAACGGACAGCCTTCCGCTGTCAGCCGGAGTCTCGTCGGGATATCCCACCGTAAGCGTGGTCACAGGCACCACGAGCGGCGGCAACTTTAATGCTTCGGCTATCTGGGGCGCATTATAAGTGGTGGTTCCGAGATAGCAGCAGCCAAGACCGTTCATCTCTGCAACCGTGACAAATTGTTGCACAAAAATCGCCGTATCGAGCATTGCCGTGACAAACGACTGAAAATTATCATAGCCCGGATCGGCATTGCTTGCTTCGCACCAACGCACAAAGCGGTTGAAATCGGCACAGAATGTCAGCAACACGTCGCATCCCTCCACCGAAGGCTGATTGAAGTGCATCGGAGCCAACGCTTGCTTTTCGGCCGCCGACCGCGTCAACACTACGCTATACAACTGCATGTTTCCCGTCGTGGGGGCATGCGAAGCCTGTTCCAACATCGACCGCAGCAACTCATCCGAAACTTCACGGTCGGCATATTTCCGTATAGTACGTCGATCAATAAAATATGTCGAATTATCCATAACAATAACTTTTATTTATTTTACCTGCACAAAAATAAGCAAAATCGGTCAATTCAATCAACCGAATTTCATTTATATTGAACGTAAATCATCGTTTTGGAAAACAATTGCAACCGTAGCAAACATAATTTCGACTGAATATCAATATATTGACCAATCAAAACGGAAAACTTATCTACATTGCATAAATTTATGCATTTATTATTTTGTCGTTTCAGAAATTTATGCAACCTTTGCATCGTTATTTGTTGGGCACTATACTTTTCCAAAAAAACAGCATCAATTAAATAACATTTATATCAAAACACTACGGTGGAACATAAAAATCACACGTATGGCGAAGCTTACGAAGCCTCGCTGAAATATTTTGACGGCGACGAACTGGCCGCGCGCGTATGGGCCAGCAAATATGCCCTGAAAGACTCGTTCGGAAATTATTTCGAACTAACTCCTGCCGATATGCACAGGCGAATAGCCCGTGAATTGTCGCGCATAGAGAATCTGTATCCTAACCCTCTGTCGGAAGATGAGCTATTCAATCTTCTCGACCATTTCCGCTACATAGTGCCGCAAGGCAGCCCAATGAGCGGAATAGGCAATGACCTTCAGGTAGCATCCTTGTCAAACTGCTTTGTAATCGGACTTGACGGAAAGCCCGACTCTTATGGCGGCGTAATAAAAATCGACGAGGAGCAAGTGCAACTCATGAAGCGTCGCGGAGGTGTCGGCCATGACCTTTCGCACATACGCCCGAAAGGCACTCCGGTAAAAAATTCCGCGCTCACCTCAACCGGTCTCGTACCTTTTATGGAGCGATACTCCAACTCCACTCGCGAAGTGGCCCAGGACGGACGTCGAGGAGCCCTTATGCTGTCAGTCAGCATAAAGCATCCCGACTCCGAATCGTTTATCGACGCAAAAATGACCGAAGGCAAAGTTACCGGCGCCAATGTATCGGTGCGCATCGACGACGCTTTCATGAAAGCGGCAATCGAGCACAGCGAATACACCCAGCAATTTCCCGTGAAATCATCCGAGCCCGAAGTCACCAAACAAATCGACGCGGCCGCTCTTTGGGGCAAGATTGTACATAACGCATGGAAGTCGGCCGAGCCGGGAATATTGTTTTGGGACACAATAATACGTGAATCGGTACCCGACTGTTACGCCGACCTCGGATTCCAGACCATCTCCACGAATCCTTGCGGCGAAATACCCCTTTGCCCCTACGACAGCTGTCGACTACTTGCCATAAACCTGTATTCATACGTCGAAAATCCGTTTACGCCCGAAGCGCGTTTCAACTTCGAGCTGTTCAGAGAGCACGTCGCCAAAGCGCAACGCATAATGGACGACATCATCGATCTCGAAATGGAGAAAATAGACCGCATAATCGCGAAAATCGACAGTGATCCGGAGACCGACGAAGTAAAACAAACCGAACTGCACCTTTGGCAAAAAATACGTCGAAAGACTCTTATGGGCCGACGAACTGGCGTCGGAACCACCGGCGAAGGCGACATGCTGGCCGCACTCGGTTTGCGATACGGCACCCCCGAAGCCACCGATTTTTCCGAAACGGTACACAAGGCCCTCGCGCTTGCCGCTTACCGCTCGTCGGTAGAGTTGGCCAAGGAGCGCGGAGCATTCGAAATATTCGATGCCGATCGCGAAAAGAACAATGCATACATCAACCGCATACGCATGGCCGATCCGGAGCTTTACGACGATATGATGAAACATGGCCGACGCAACATCGCGTGTCTGACCATAGCACCCACGGGCACCACAAGCCTCATGACCCAGACCACGTCGGGCATCGAACCGGTGTTCCTCCCCGTCTACAAGCGCCGTCGCAAAGTCAACCCCAACGACACCGACGTGAGAGTCGACTACGTTGACGAAACCGGCGATTCGTTTGAAGAATACATCGTATATCACCCCAAGTTCATAACTTGGATGAAAGCAAACGGCATCGAGGTGAAAACCGACTACACCCAAGAGGAAATTGACGATCTCGTAGCCGCATCGCCTTACTACAAAGCTACGTCAAACGACGTTGACTGGATTGAGAAAGTGCGCATGCAGGGACGAGTGCAAAAATGGGTCGACCACTCGATATCGGTAACCATCAACCTGCCAAACGACGTGACCGAGGATCTCGTAAACAATCTTTACGTCGAAGCCTGGCGTTCGGGATGCAAAGGATGCACCGTATATCGCGACGGCTCTCGCTCGGGAGTCCTGATTCAGGTCGAAAAGAAAAAGCCGGCAACCGTCGATGAAGCTCCGCACGTTACGAAACGCCCCATAGAGCTTGAAGCTGACGTAGTTAGATTCCAGAATAACAAGGAAAAATGGATTGCCTTCGTAGGATTGATCGACGGACGTCCATACGAAATATTCACCGGTCTGGCCGATGACGACGATGGAATATTCTGCCCCAAATCGGTTACGCACGGTAAAATAATAAAAGCCGTCGACGAGAAGGGAAACAAGCGTTACGACTTCCAATTCATAAACAAACGCGGCTACAAGACCACCATCGAAGGCTTGAGCGACAAATTCAACCCCGAATACTGGAACTACGCAAAGCTCATTTCAGGCGTATTGCGATACGGCATGCCAATTGATCAGGTATTAAAGCTCGTCGGTGGCCTTGAGTTGAACAGCCAATCGATCAACACATGGAAAATGGGCGTCGAACGCGCTTTGAAAAAGTACCTGCCTAACGGTATGAAAGCAAACGGACAAAAATGCCCCAACTGCGGACAAGAAACCTTGATATATCAGGAAGGATGTCTGATTTGCACATCGTGCGGCACCTCCAAGTGCGGATAATGACTAACAATCTTCACTTCATACATAAAAAGGCAGGCACCCTCCTGCCTTTTTATTTTGTCAGTTAGTTTTTTCATCCATTCTCTTGAGAAAATTTCACATATAACGCTACAATCCAAAAGCAAAAACGCTTTCAATTTGTTATACTTTAAGAGTCATCCAAAAGTCACATTTTTTTGGCTCTTTCGAAGATTATGATTACTTTTGAAGCATTTCATATCAACTACATCATACTTACCACGTTATGACGATAAAATTCAATATTGACTACCACACCAATTGGGGCGAATCGGTATACATCGTCGGAAATTGCCACGAATTGGGCAATGACGATGAATCATCTGCCATAAAACTCAACATGGATGCCATCAGCAATTGGAGCATCACCGTCGACATACCGGTAATTCCGGCCGAAGGACTTAAATATTCCTACTTCATACGTCACGACAATGGCTTTACGCGCCATGAATGGGGCAAGCACTCGCTGCCGGCCGTTCGACATGGCATCAAAACCATTAAAATGATTGACCATTGGCTCGATCAGCCTTCCGACAAACCGTTTTTCTCGTCAGCTTTCACCGACTGCATATGCAAGAGGCACGCACGCGATGGTCAGACCACGATAGAAGGAGGCTCTCTATGCATTCGAGTTGCAGCTCCAATGATACGTCAGAATTGCCGTCTGGCAATATGCGGCAGCAACGACGAGCTCGGAAACTGGGATCCGGAAATGGCCGTGAAGATGAACGACCACAACTTTCCCGAATGGAGCATCATTCTTCCGTTAAAAGCATTTACCGCCCCGGTCGACTATAAATTCCTGATAATAGATTGCGATACGAACAAACCGGTTATGTGGGAAAACCGCAACAACCGTCATATGGCCCTGAAACCCGATTCGATCAACGAGTCGATAATAGTGTCAGGACTACATTTCGAGAACACATACGATCCGTGGCACGGAGCCGGAGTGGCAATACCGGTGTTCTCATTGCGAAGCAACGACGACTTCGGATGCGGCGATTTCTTCGACCTTATGAAAATGGCCGACTGGTGTCATGCCACCGGGCAACGCTTCATACAGATACTGCCCATCAACGACACCACCATGACCCACACATGGACCGACTCATATCCTTACAATGCCAATTCTACGTTTGCATTGCATCCGATGTATCTGAGACTTCAGGCCATGGGACGACTAATCGACGACGAGCGCCAAGCTTATTACGACAATTTGGCTCTTGAACTGAACAAATTGCCGGAAGTCGACTACGAACGCGTGAATCGAGGAAAAATCGAATTTACGCGCGAACTGTATGCACAGGATCACGACCATATAATCAACGACCCGGAGTTCAAGGCTTTCGTAAAGCGCAATGCTTCTTGGCTCACGCCATATGCGGCATTCTGCGTATTGCGCGACAAGTTTAACACGGCCGATATGAGCAAATGGGGCGATTATGCCGTTTACGACCAAAAGGCCGTGGATGCTTTCGTCAACGACAATCAATACGACATCACTTACGTATACTTCATTCAGTATCATCTCGACAAACAGATGCTGCACGTAAGGGAATACGCGCACAATCTTGGAATAGCCATAAAGGGCGACATCCCGATCGGCATTTCGCGCACGAGCGTCGACGCATGGCTTTCGCCACGATTGTTCAACCTCGATTGCTCGGCCGGAGCTCCGCCCGACGATTTTTCGGTGCTTGGACAAAACTGGAACCTGCCCACATACAACTGGCAGCAGATGAGTCTTGACGGATACGCATGGTGGAAATCGCGCTTCCGCAAAATGTCGGAATATTTCGACGCCTACCGCATTGACCACGTGCTTGGATTTTTCAGAATATGGCAAATACCCACCGATGCCATACACGGACTGCTCGGCGCTTTCAATCCGGCACTCCCCTTCACGCCCGACGAATTAAGAAACAATTACGACTTCTGGATTAACGTCGACCTACAAACAAAGCCCTACATTTTCGACCACATACTGGGCAATTACTTCGGCCGTTATTCAGAGGATGCACGATTCTACTTCCTCGAAAGCATCGGAAACGGACGATACCGTCTGAAGGAGGAGTTTTCG
Organism: Muribaculaceae bacterium; assembly: GCA_017621225.1. GTDB lineage: Bacteria > Bacteroidota > Bacteroidia > Bacteroidales > Muribaculaceae > Paramuribaculum. The sequence goes on from JAGATN010000013.1 coordinate 153,066, forward strand.
ACCCAACGAAAAGTGGCTGATCACTTCGCCACGCTTCCCGACGACGAAAGAAACCGACAATTGTGCGCCGGCCTGCTTTCGGCCATCGACGACGTACTGTTCATCGAAGACCCCTATCAGAAAGGCAAATACCATCCTCGCATTTCGGCTCAGTACACCAACATCTACAACTCGCTGACCGATTACGAAAAATGGTGCTTCAACCGTCTGTACGATGATTTCTACTATCACCGTCACAACGACTTCTGGTATGGCAAGGCCATGGAGAAGCTTCCGCCGCTAATCGACGCTACCGACATGCTCACGTGCGCCGAAGACCTCGGCATGATTCCCGACTGCGTGCCTGCCGTAATGCACCAACTGGAGATTCTGTCGCTCGAAATACAACGCACGCCCAAAGATCCGCATTTGCAATTCGGCGACACCCGACGCTACCCTTATTACTCGGTTTGCACGACATCCACGCACGACATGCCCGGCATACGCCAATGGTGGGAAGAAAATCGCGACACCACGCAAAGTTATTATAACAATGTGCTCCATGAAGCCGGTGCGGCTCCATTCTATGCCGAACCGTGGATATGCGAAAAGATAATTTCAAACCACCTTACGTCGCCTTCGATGCTGTGCATACTGCCATTGCAGGACTGGCTTTCGACAGACGCGACATTACGTCGCAACGATCCGCGCGAAGAACAGATAAACATTCCGGCCATATCAAAGCATTATTGGCGCTATCGAATGCATCTGAACATCGAAACGTTAATCGAATCAACCGATTTCAACAAACACCTGAAATCGATGATAACTCAAAGCGGAAGATGATATTTTAACGACAGAGTAAACGTTATTTTTGAAATATTGTCTTAAAAATGTATTTTTGCAAATCAAACAGAATATAGAATATGAATACAACATCAGTAAATCTGCAAACGCTGTCATATCGCGAAACGCGCACCTACCTGATAGCACTTTTGTTCATTGCAGGCAATGTCATCTTGCCGCAATTATGCCACTTGATGCCTCAGGGAGGACTCATATGGCTGCCCATATACTTCTTTACGCTGGTTGGCGCTTATCGATACGGTTGGCGCGTGGGATTGCTCACGGCCATATTGTCGCCGCTCGTCAACTCTTTCGCATTCGGAATGCCCGCGCTTGCCGCGCTCCCCATCATCGAAACGAAGTCGATAATACTTGCAGCCGTAGCCGGATTAACCGCCACTCGCTTCAATCGCATCAGCTTGCCTCTGATAGCAGCCGTAGTGATCGTATCGCAACTGATAGGCGGTGCCGTTGAATGGGCATATACCGGAAGCCTCATGGCTGCCGCTCAGGATTTCCGCATCGGATTCCCCGGCATACTTACGCAGATAATCGGAGGATATCTGGTTATTCGTTATCTTGCCAATAAATAAATATCAGCCGCTTCATATAAATAATTAATAAATGGTATGGGTGCCCGTGCTTGCGTTTTTTAGCACGGGCACCTTTTTTATTTTAGCATTGGCACCTCGACGTTTATGTTGCCGGCCTCACCATGTGCTTCAATGCATATCTTGCCAATCTTAAACATCCTCAATACATCCGTCGATTTAATGACAATTTAAAAATTTCAAAGCCATTTTACATCACATTTATTTGCCCATTCGACAAAAATGCAATAAATTTGCATTTCATTTCAATTTTTAGAAGAAATGCCCACCTCTGACGCCGCACTTGCGGCACATATCAGCAGGACGGGCTTTTATTACTATCTATATGAGCGAATACGACAAATCGATGAAACACCCGTTACGTAGCAACGCATCTACGCAGGGAAGAAGAATGGCCGGTGCGCGCGCGCTTTGGCGGGCAAACGGCATGAAGGAAGAACAGATAGGACGTCCTATAATAGCCGTTGTGAATTCATTCACCCAATTCGTTCCCGGCCACACGCACTTACACGAAATAGGACAAATAGTAAAGCAGGAAATTGAAAAAGCAGGATGCTTTGCCGCCGAATTCAACACCATAGCCATCGACGATGGCATAGCAATGGGCCACGACGGCATGTTGTATTCCCTACCCTCACGCGATCTCATAGCCGACTCGGTGGAATATATGATAAATGCCCATAAGGCCGACGCAATGGTGTGCATATCTAATTGCGACAAAGTAACACCCGGCATGCTCATGGCTGCCATGCGACTAAACATTCCGGCCATATTCGTAAGCGGAGGCCCGATGGAAGCAGGAAAGCTCGGCGACCGTCCGCTCGACCTTATCGACATCATGATCGATGCCGCCGACAAATCGGTCGACGACGAAACGGTTACGCTGCTCGAACGACACGGATGCCCCACGTGCGGATCTTGTTCGGGAATGTTTACCGCCAACTCAATGAATTCGCTCAACGAAGCGATAGGAATGGCGCTGCCCGGCAACGGAACGATACTCGCCACGCACATCAACCGCACGGCACTCTTTAAAAAGGCAGCTCGTCAGATAGTAGAAAACACATATCGCTACTATCGCGACGGCGACGAAAGCGTATTGCCCCGCAACATAGCAAGCCGTCAGGCCATACTAAACGCCATGACGCTCGACATAGCCATGGGCGGCTCCACCAACACCGTGCTGCATCTTTTGGCGATAGCACACGAAGCCGGCGCCGACTTCACGATGGACGACATAGACCGCCTATCGCGCCACACGCCGGTATTGTGCAAAGTGGCACCAAATTCAAAATATCACATACAGGACGTGAACCGCGCCGGAGGCATAATATCGATAATGAGCATATTGGCCGAAAACGGACTCGTCGACACGTCAGTGAAACGAGTTGACGGTATGACTCTCGCCGAAGCCATCGACAAATATGCCATAGGTGGCAAAAACTACTGCGACGAAGCCGACGAATTATGGAAAAGCGCACCGGGCGAAAGACACGAATTGCGCCTCGGAGCACAAATGTCATATTACTCGTCGCTCGACACCGACCGCAGCAACGGATGCATCCGCGACTTCGCGCACGCATACGTAAAAGATGGCGGACTTGCCGTACTCAAAGGCAACATAGCCCTTGACGGCTGCGTGGTAAAAACCGCCGGCGTAGATGAGAGTATATTCAAATTCAGCGGTCCGGCCAAAGTATTCCAATCGCAAGAAGAAGCCGTCGACGGCATCTTGCACGACAAGGTGAAAAGCGGCGACGTGGTGGTGATTACCTACGAAGGCCCCAAAGGCGGCCCGGGAATGCAGGAAATGCTCTACCCCACGAGCTACATAAAGAGCAAACACCTCGGCAAAGAATGCGCTTTGATAACCGACGGCCGATTCTCAGGCGGCACGTCAGGATTGTCGATAGGCCACATATCGCCCGAAGCGGCAGCAGGGGGAGCAATCGGCCTTTTGCGCGACGGCGACATCGTGACCATCGACATACCGTCACGCACCATCAACGTAGATCTTACCGACGAAGAATTGCAACGTCGTCGCGCCGAGGAGGAATCGCACGGCAAAGAGGCATTCACGCCACGCAATCGCGACCGCAAGGTTTCGAAAGCGCTCCGCTTCTATGCATCGATGGTAACGTCGGCCGACAAAGGTGGCGTAAGAGAATGATTATTCGCACGCATACACTACAAGCATAAACTCATAGTACTGAAACAATAACATTCAATATATGGACAACAAAATCACCGGTGCCGAAGCATTGATAAGAGGGCTGATAGCCGAAGGCGTAGATACCGTATTCGGATATCCCGGCGGAGCCATAATGCCTGTATACGATAAGCTTTACGACTTCTCCGACACCCTTAACCACATACTTACGCGCCATGAACAGGGTGCCATACATGCAGCCGAAGGATTTGCACGCGTGTCGAAGCGCACAGGCGTGGTAATAGTAACGTCCGGACCCGCTGCAACAAACGTAATGACCGGATTGAGCGACGCAACGATGGACAGCACTCCCCTCGTGGTAATTACCGGACAAGTATCGGCATCGCTCCTCGGATCGGACGCGTTCCAGGAAACCGACGTGGTGGGAATAACGCAGCCTATTTCGAAATGGGCCTATCAGATTCGCCATGCCAAGGACATAGCATGGGCCGTAAGCAGAGCCTTCTTCATTGCCAATTCCGGCCGCCCCGGACCGGTAGTGCTCGACTTTGCCAAAAACGCCCAGGAAGAAATGATAGAATTCGAGCCTTACCATCGCTGCAAATTCATCAGATCGTACATCCCGTATCCCACGGTATACGAAAGCGACCTACGCCGAGTAGCCGACATAATAAACGATTCGAGCCGACCGATGATAATATCGGGTCACGGCGTAATGATAGCCGGAGCCGAAGACCAATTGGCCACGCTTGCCGAAAAAGCCGACATTCCGGTAGCAAGCACCATGCTTGGTCTTTCGACAATGCCGTCAGATCATCCCCTGTTTAAAGGAATGGTGGGCATGCACGGCAACATCGGGCCTAATTACAATACCAACCGCGCCGACCTGATAGTGGCGATAGGCATGCGATTCGACGACCGCGTGACCGGAAACACAAAATTGTACGCTCCGCAGGCCAAAATAGTGCACATCGACATCGACGAGTCGGAATTCAACAAAAACATACGCGCACACGCAACCATCCATGGCGACGCGCGCGAAGTGCTCACGCGCATCATCCCCCTGGTGCGCGAAGCGAAACACACCAAGTGGCTGAAATCGTTCGAGCTTCCCGAAGCGGTGGAGAGAGAAAAAGTGACGAAAGATGCCGTATTCCGCGACGACCCGCAAGGCTTGCCGTGCATGGGCGAAGTGGCTTATAAGGTATCAATGGCCGCCGGTCATGATTCGGTACTCGTAACCGACGTAGGGCAAAATCAGCTGTTGTCGGTAAAGCACTTCAAATATACAAGCCCCAGAAGCGTAATAACGTCGGGCGGACTCGGCACCATGGGATATGGATTGCCCGCAGCCATAGGCGCAAAGATGGCGGCTCCGCACCGCCAGGTATGCTTTTTCACGGGCGACGGAGGCATGCAGATGACCATACAGGAACTTGGCACCATAATGCAATATCAAACGGCCGTAAAGATAATTATACTCAACAATAATTTTCTTGGCAATGTGCGCCAATGGCAAGTAATGTTCTACAACAACCGCCTGTCGCAGACTCCGATGGTCAACCCCGACTATCCCGCGATAGCAAAAGCTTACGGCATAGAGGCCGAAACGGTGGAACGCCGCGAACAGCTCGATGCGGCCATAGAGCGCATGCTTAAGCACAACGGTGCATACATCCTCAACGTGATGGTCGACGAGAACGACATGGTGTTCCCGATGACCCCGGGCGGTCAGGCCGTAGATTACATATTGTTGAACCAGAATGAGGTATTCGACCCTTCTTCAAAGAAATAAAATGACAATGGAACAACCAACGCTTTTCACCATAGCGGTATTCACGGAAAACCACATCGGCCTTCTGAACCAGCTGTCGATAATTCTTACGCGACGGGCCATAAACATCGAAAGCATCACGGCAAGCCGATGCCTCATCCCCGAGGTGCACAAAATAACCCTCACCTGTTACAGCGACCCGGTGACCATAGAAAAGGTAGTGAAACAGATCGAAAAGAAAATCGACGTGCTCAAAGCCTTTTTCTACACCGACGACCAGATTGTGTATCAGGAAGTGGCCCTTTACAAAGTTCCCACGTCACGACTTCTCGACGAGCAGAATCTCGAAGAAATAATACGTCGACACTCGGCACGAATACTCGAAATAACGCGCGACTACACAGTAGTCGAAAAGACCGGACACATCGACGAGACCGAAGCTCTTTTCGAAGAACTGAAACGATATGATCTACGCCAATTCGTAAGATCGGGACGCGTGGCGATAACCAAATCGCCCATCGAATACGTTGACCGATTCCTTGCCGAGCAAGAACAACGCCGACAAAACCTCGACCGACAATGACCACGCCACTGAAAGAATATACTCACGAATATTTTCTTACGGCGGCACAATGCAATGCCCAAAAGGAGTTGTCGCCACAAATGCTGGTGCAGAACATAATAGAAGTGGCTACCGAGCATGCCAACATGCTCGGAATCGGATTCACGCGTCTTTCGGCCGAAAGAAACATATGGGTACTCAGCCGACTGACATATGAATTAAAGCGCTATCCGGCAATGCACAATCATTATAGTCTGACCACATGGGTGGAAGATTTCAACCGGCATTTTTCGAACCGCTGCTTTGAAATTCGCGTAAACGGCAACGAAACCATTGGATACGTGCGCACATTGTGGGCCGCAATAAACATCGACACCCGCAAAGCCGCCGATCTGACGAGCCTGTCGGACATAACGAATTTCATAAACGACAAGCTTTGCCCCATAGCCCGGCAAAGCCGAATAAAGCCCGACGGCAACCATACCGTGACTACCGACTACACGTTTCAGGTGTGCGACATCGACTGCAATCGGCACGTCAACTCGGGGCGTTACGTAGAACTGATAGTGAATCAAAACGATTTGGACGTATACGACAATCGTATGATATCGCGCTTCGAAATAGCATTTCACCACGAGGCGCGCTTTGGCGACAAGGTCGACGTAAGATCGGAGAAATCTGACGACACAATGATAATTGAAATAGCAAAAGGCACCGAACCGATATGCATGTCGCGCCTTTTTCTATCAAATCGATAAAGAAACAAGATTATTTTTACAATTTATTGCGAAATTAAATCATAAAGTTGTAATTTTGCACCAAGACACAATAATAACTTACAAATTATGGCAAAATTAAATTTTGGCGGTGTTGAAGAAAACGTAATCACCCGCGAAGAATTTCCCTTGGAAAAAGCACGCGAAATACTAAAAGATGAAACCATAGCCGTGATTGGTTATGGCGTTCAAGGCCCCGGCCAAAGCATGAATCTGCGCGACAACGGCTTCAACGTAATCGTAGGCCAACGTCAGGGCAAAACATTCGAAAAGGCAATTGCCGACGGATGGGTTCCGGGAGAAACATTGTTCAGCATAGAAGAAGCTTGCGAAAAAGCGACTATAATAATGTGTTTGCTCAGTGATGCCGCCGTAATGTCGGTATGGCCCAACATAAAGAAATACCTCACAGCCGGCAAGGCATTGTATTTCTCGCACGGCTTCGCCATTACCTGGAGCGATCGCACCGGCGTTGTTCCCCCCGAAGACATCGACGTAATAATGGTGGCCCCCAAAGGATCAGGCACCTCATTGCGCACCATGTTCCTTGAAGGTCGTGGCTTGAACTCGAGCTACGCAATATATCGCGACTACACCGGACGCGCGTTCGACCGCACCATCGCATTGGGCATCGGCATCGGCTCAGGCTACTTGTTTGAAACGACATTCGTCCGCGAGGCCACATCCGACCTTACAGGCGAACGCGGCTCACTGATGGGAGCCATCCAGGGCTTGCTTTTGGCTCAGTACGAAGTATTGCGCGAAAACGGTCACACACCCTCCGAAGCATTCAACGAAACAGTCGAAGAACTCACCCAGTCGCTCATGCCGTTGTTTGCACAGAAAGGAATGGATTGGATGTACGCAAACTGCTCCACTACCGCGCAACGCGGCGCGCTCGATTGGATGGGCCCGTTCCACGATGCCATCAAGCCGGTGGTTCAGAAACTATACGAAAGCGTTAAGTCAGGCAATGAGGCACAAATTTCAATCGACTCCAACTCAAAGCCCGATTATCGCGACAAACTCGAAAAGGAACTTAAAGCACTTCGCGAAAGCGAAATGTGGCAAACGGCCGTTACCGTGCGCAAACTCCGCCCCGAGAACAACTAATCGAATCTCAATGCCGTAACAAATCGGCAATCCATAACAAACCTTTGAATGGGCTGCGACATCCTACTCCGTATGTCACAGCCCATTTTATAAGCATTTAACACGAAAGAATGGAATATTATTTCGTAATTTTGCACCCGATATTTATAACCAACTCATAAAAACACCACAAATAGAAATAATCAACAAAAAAACAACAACCCAAATAACTAACTAATTATGAACAAACTATCATTATTGGCGCTATCAGCCGCATCGCTGCTGGCATCATGCACAAGCAATAAACAGACCGAATCGACCGAAGTAGAATCGACCGACACCATTGCCGCCGTCGACCTAAACGGCCAGTGGTACATGGAACGCATTGCCATCAACGATTCCGTATTCGTAAATCCGAGCGAAGTAGTGCCCGACGTGAAGCAATACATCATTTTCGACGACAGCACCTACTGCGTTCAGACAAATTGCAACTCAATATCAGGCGCTTACATACAGAAGGGCGATTCGATAACTCTTTGCGACGGCGCAATGACCGAAATGGCTTGCGAAAACATGGCCACCGAGGATATGTTGCGTAAAGTAATTCCCGCTATCGCCACGGTAACGGTAGAAAATGACAGCACCATAACGCTCAACGCCGCACAAACGTCGGAACAGATAGTTCTACGCAAGGCCACCGAGAATAAATAATACAAGTCGTAATCGACAAAAACGTATTAGACCGACAATCGAATATCGCAAATATGGATTGATACATCCATATTTGCGATATTGCGAAATTAGTTGTAATTTCGCATCATTAACCACCATTCAACAATCAACATAGTTTTCAAGATTATGGCAACAACATTGGTCAAAACCGACTTTAATTTTCCCGGTCAAGTAAGCGTATATCATGGCAAAGTACGCGACGTTTACGACATAAACAACGAAACGCTCGTAATGATTGCGACCGACCGCATCTCTGCGTTCGACGTCATACTCCCCGAAGGCATCCCCTACAAGGGTCAGGTGCTGAATCAAATAGCATCATATTTCCTCGAATCGACAGCCGACATAGTTCCCAACTGGCGACTCGCCACCCCCGACCCAATGGTGACCATAGGCTTAAAATGCGAAGGATTCAGAGTGGAAATGATTATTCGCGGCTACTTGACAGGAAGCGCATGGCGCGAATATCAAGCCGGCGCGCGCGAACTTTGCGGCGTGAAGCTGCCTGAAGGCATGAAGGAAAACCAACGTTTCCCCGAACCCATAATAACGCCCACCACAAAGGCCGACGCCGGACATGACGAAAACATATCGCGCGAAGAAATAATATCTCAAGGCATTGTGAGCGCCGAGGACTACGCCATAATGGAGGACTACACACGCCGCCTGTTTGAACGCGGTTCGAAAATGGCAGCCGAAAAGGGCCTTATATTGGTCGACACCAAATATGAATTCGGTAAGCATGACGGTAAAGTGTATCTCATCGACGAAATACACACTCCCGACTCATCGCGCTACTTCTATGCCGACGGCTACGAAGAACGCTTCAAAGCAGGCGAACCGCAGCGTCAACTTTCGAAGGAATTCGTTCGTCAGTGGCTCATCGACCACAATTTCATGGGCAAGCCCGGACAGACGGTTCCGGAAATGACACCGGAATTCTGCCAAAGCGTATCGGAACGATACATCGAACTTTACGAACACATCACCGGACAGCCGTTCGTAAAAGCCGATGAATCAAACCTTACCGAACGTATAGCAGTCAACACGCTCGACTGCCTCAAAAATTTATAAGAAAGGTAATCCGTTGAATTGCGAAACGATCAATCCCTACGGGGAATCAGACTCTCGTCATAAATCAGAACAGGTGAGAGCAATGTTCGACAACATTGCTCCCGCCTATGATTTTATGAACCGTGCCATGTCGTTCGGCATCGACAAATTGTGGCGAAAAAAAGCGGTAAGCATAATCAAGCGCCACGGCGGCAAGAATATGCTCGACGTAGCCACCGGCACCGGCGACCTGGCCATAAACATGGGCAAGTCCATGCCCGACGCCCGAATAACGGGAATAGACCTCTCGGAAAAAATGATAGGTTGCGGCCTGGCCAAGATACGATCGGCCAAGCTCGACGACCGAATACAACTCATGCAAGCCGACTGCCTCGACCTTCCGTTCGACGACGATTCGTTCGACGTCATTACGGTGGCTTACGGAGTGCGAAATTTCGAAAAATTACAACAAGGCTACAACGAAATGGCCCGAGTGATGAAACCCGGGGGCATGCTCGTGGTAATAGAATTGTCGACACCGACGTCGCGTTGGGTGCTTCCGTTCTATAAACTCTACACAAGGCACATAATACCAATGGTGGGGCGCATCGTATCGAAAGATGTGAGAGCCTACACTTATCTGCCCGAAAGCATCGCCGCCGTGCCGCAAGGCCATGCCATGCTCTCGCTTATGGAGAAAGCCGGATTCAAACAAACACGCCATTTGCCGCTTACGTTCGGCACCTGCACCATCTACATAGGCATAAAATAAGATAACCAAATTACATTTATATATTGTAAGACATCTAAACAATGTGTTTATGAAAATTACTAAATTAGCATTCATTATGGCCATAACGCTAAATGCATCAGCAGCAAGCACGGCCGCTGAAGAACATCTCAAGAGCCTCAATCCGGCATATTTCGACAAGAACGTTCCCGCCGGACAAGACTTTTACATGCACGTCAACAAAGGTTGGCAAGAAGCCCATCCTCTGACTCCCGAATTTGCCAGATACGGCCAATTCAATATTCTCAACGACTCAAGCGAAGCGCGAGTAAAAGGCATAGTGCTCAACCTCGGAGCCACCAACCCCGCCCCCGGCACGGTAGCGTTCAAGGTATCTACCATCTACAACCAGGCCATGGATTCGGCCCGACGCAATGCCGAAGGAGCAAAGCCCATACTCATGGACCTCAAAAAAATAGAAGACACCCCGCATGAAAAGATGGAAGACCTATTCATATGGATGCACGGCAACTATGCAAGCCCGTTTTTTAGCGCAGGGCCTCAGGAAGACCTGGCCAACAGCTCCGTATATGCAATGTACGTGGGTGGCGGCGGCATGGGATTGGGCGACCGCGACTATTATCTGAAGGACGACAAACGCAACAAAGAAGTTCGCGAAGCATATCAGGCCTTGATCGTCAATCAGATGCGCAATGCCGGCTATTCGAAAAAGGATGCCAACCGCATAATGAAAAACGTGATGAAGATCGAAACGGCCCTCGCCGACTCGGCTTGGACTCGCGAAGAAAGCCGAAACATACCGGCAATGTACAATCCTCGCTCGTTCGCGCAACTGAAAGAAATGTATCCCGCCATCAACTGGGATCGCTTTTTCATAGAAACCATGGGCATCAAGTCGCCCGAAAGCGTGATAGTAACCGAAATAAAGACCGTAAAGCAGGCCAACGACCTCATGGCAAGCCTGACCGATCGCGAAATAAAGGACTATTATCTTTGGAAATACGTGAGCCAGGCTGCAAGCATGCTTAGCGACGACTTTGCCAACGCCTCGTTCGAATTCAACAAAGTGGTAAGCGGCGTTCAGGAACAGCGTCCGCGCTGGAAACGCGCGCTCGGCGCCACCGAAGCAGCAATGGGCGAAGCCGTAGGACAGCTTTACGTAGAGAAGTACTTTCCGCAAAGCTCAAAAGATTATATGATAAACCTCGTCGAAAATCTCCGCACGGCCCTTGGCAAGCATATAATCAACCTCACATGGATGAGCGACGACACCAAGCTCAACGCCATAAAGAAGCTTAACGCATTTACCGTAAAGATAGGCTATCCCGACAAGTGGAAAGATTACACCACGCTCGAAATAGACCCTAAGCTCTCGTATTACGAAAACATGCACAACGTAAGCATGTGGCACCAAAAGGAGACATACGACAAATGGGGTAAACCCGTCGACCGCTCCGAATGGGGCATGACTCCTCAAACGGTAAACGCCTACTACAACCCGCTGGCAAACGAAATAGTATTTCCGGCTGCAATACTGCAAGCTCCATTTTTCGATCCAGAAGCAAGCGATGCCGAAAACTACGGTGGCATAGGCGTGGTGATCGGTCACGAAATGACTCATGGATTTGACGACCAAGGCCGCAACTTCGATGCCGAAGGAAACATGGTGAACTGGTGGACTCCCCAGGATTCTGAAGCATTTGCAGCTCTCACGAAGGGTCTCGTCGATCAGTTCAATGCCGTAGAGGTGCTTCCCGGCGTAAATGCCAACGGCGAATACACTCTTGGCGAAAACATTGCCGACCAGGGCGGTCTGCGCGTAGCAATGACTGCATTCCTCGACTCGCAGAAGAAGAAAGGCGTCGACATTTCGAAAGCCAAAATCGACGGATACGACCCGTTGCAGATATTTTACCTCAACTATGCCAACCTCTGGGCACAAAACATACGCCCCGAAGAAATCAGATCGCTGACCACCGGCGACGTACACTCTTTGGGCAAAAACCGCGTAAACGTTACGTTGCGCAACTTGGCTCCATTCTTCGAAGCCTTCAACATCAAATCGGGCGACGCAATGTATCGTCCCGAAGCCGAGAGAGTTATAATCTGGTAACGATCGTAACCCGGTCACGTGCTTTGACGAATTACATCGTAAAAAGTCGCTAACACACCTAATACACAGAGGGCATGTCACTTCGCGAACAGCGTGACATGCCCTCTCGTTATATCACAACGTAAACGAGGCTATCATCTGGCTCCCAATCCGAACCTCACACCTACGTTCAAGTCAAAATTAAACGGACGCTCGCCATAAATGGTCGATACCTTGCTGTGATTGTCGAAATAGTACGACACGCCCGGCTCTACATACAGCTTGACATTGCCAAACAGCCTGAAATCGACACCGGCTCCACCCTTGAGCGACCATTGCAGCGGGCGCACCCTCGCATCGGTCAATTCGTAACGGTCGGGCTCTCCCATCATCTTGCGCACAGCCTTGCGCGAACCTTTCAAGCAAATTTCAGACATAGCACCTGCCGACAGATAGAATGAAAAACGGCTCATATCGAGTACCCTGAACCGCATCTCCAACGGCAACCCAAGGTAATGCAGACGCTGCGTGGCATCATACGAATTAGATCCTATTCCGCCCTTAACGTCCGACAGCAAATATGAATAAACCAAGCCGGTCGACAAGCTCAGACGCTCCGTAATGCCGTAATCGACCGACACGCCCAAGCGCACCGGCTGACGATGGCTGTAAACCAAATCCGATTCCGACAGCTTCATGAGCACCTCCTTATCGATTTTATTCGACGATGACGAGTAATAATCATACGCCGGACGCGGAATGGCCCAAAGGCGATTGCCCTCTTGCGCCCCAACGTTGCCGCCATCATACGATGTCAGGTTCGTGGCATACGCTCCTACCGATATCTTACCCGATTCGGCGGCGCGCTTAGCCATCTTATTGCCATAATCGCGACGAACTGTCGAAACATCACCCATTGCCACTATTTCCTTCACAGTCGTCGGTTCCGAGTTCGACGAATCGGCGGCCTGCGCCCTATTCTTTGCCTTCGCGACAGGCACAGCCGACCCCGATGCCGACTTAGCAGCTATCGGCACTTCAACGTCGCCATCGCTTTGCGCGGCAAATTTTTTCTTATACGCCGCAATCATATTGCGCCCGGACGATTTACGCGCCGCAATTCCATTGTCGGCAACCATCGGTTTCGATACGACGCGGTCATCGACATCCGACACCGTCTTGTCAGCCTTGTCGGCATCTGGAGCCGATGCCACAAGCCGAACTGGCGACGACACATCGCCACCATCATACAACGTAAACCATCCGACACCCAGAAGCAGCAACAAAACGGCGGCTACGGCACCCGACATCATGACGCGCATAACCACGGCCGAACGTCTGCTCTTGGATGCATTGGGGCTAACACGCATACGGCGATCAATATCGCGCCACAATCCCGGCGGCTCGTCAGCCTCGTAACCGGCCATGCGATTTTTTAATATGTCAAGCCATTTGTCGTCCATAGGTCAAACATAATTTCGCGATTTATAATCATTCAATTTCTTAGCAAGCAACGCCTTTGCCCTGCTGTATTGTGAAGCTGACGAATTCTCTTTTATATTAAGCATTCGCGCTATTTCTTTGTGCGACATATTTTCAAACAGATAAAGGTTAAGTATGGTACGATATCCTACCGGAAGCGACATTATGGCACTCTGAATCACGTCGAGCGGTATCGACATTACGTCGGGCGACGATTGATCGACCGCCATATCCTCAACCAAACGGTCATCGTCGGGCAGGCTGTCAAAACGCGATACGTGCGATAAATGCTTCAAGGACTCATTTATTACAATCCGGCTCATCCACGCCCTCAACGAACCCGCACCGCGATGCGTAAACCCCGGCAACGACGAGAATATCTTAAGGAAGCTCTCCTGCAGAATATCATTCACCACGTCGGCATCAACGACATACCTCGAGCACAGAGCCGCCAAAGCACCCACATGCATGCGATAAAGCTTCTCCATTGCCTTCCGATCGCCGTGATCGACTATGAGGGCCACAAGCTTCAATTCAGATATGTCATCGACACTCGTCATATATTATATGATGCGCAACCGACACGACAGAGGCTGAATTTCGCGTTATCGTGCCGGTTTATGCAATTTTACGGAAAAAAGGTCCGGTTTGTCATTAATCAATACATTCGCATCACGACTGCATTTTGGCGGTCGATACAAACCGGTAGGTGTTGCCTGCAAAGCCTTCGACCTTCAGGTTTTTGTATATGAGCGTGGTAACCTTTATTTCCAATCTCAACGTCTTCGACGTGGGGTCGTACATGCCCGAAGGTATCACGCCATCGCCGGGAACGTCGAACGTGGCCAACACATACTGCTGCTGACCGTCGACAATGACGGGAATGGCCAACGAACCATAGAAAATGGGCGAAACGGAAATCATTCCGGTTGAAAGCTTGGCAGCCTTATAGGGAAAGTTGAACTCAATTTCCTTTTCCATCGATTTAATGGCCTCCTCTGCCTTATCGGCCGGCAATGCAGCGCGCACCAATTCATGGAAAGGAAATTTCGACATCGTAATGGCAATGTCGGTTATGGCTACCTTGGTGTTACGGGGAGCTACATTATTGGTGGTCAACGTACCGTCATATTCGCCATACACGTCCTGCGCATCGTACGGAACGTTAGGCTCCGGATCGGAGTTACATGACGAGAGAGCCAACAAGCCAATGCAAATGAATAAGAAATTGCTTACTAATCTAAATTTTTTCATTTTTTGATTAATTTATAAAACTGTAACGACATTAAAATCCGATAACACGAAAAATCTTGCATCGGAAATGAAACTTTTTTTTGCAAAATTATAATTAGTCGGCGTAATGCTATGCTCCAAGCTACGATTTTAACTTTAAAAATCTTCACATTGCCCATATTACGGATATTTTTCAGCTTTTTATCCGAAAAATTTTCATAACCGAGAAATTACTATTAATTTTGCACCTCGAAAAACTATGAATTTGACCATAACAGGCCAATCATCATCCGACAAAAAAAATTAATCATATATGGCAAAACAAAACGAAAACGAGACTCGTACACCTATCGACGATCTCAACGACTCACTTTCGACCATTGAACAGAAGGTGCAGAACAACCAGAAAATCATCGTTTGGGCATCGGTTACAGTTGCCGTGGTGGTATGTCTGATTCTTATTTATGTATATGCAATACGCCGTCCGGGCATCAGCGCAGCCAACGATGCAATAGGTCAGGCCGACATGTCACTGGCTATCGGAAACGACTCAATAGCTCTGACCCAGTATCAGCAAGTGGCCGACAATTACGGATACGATGCAGGCAACCGCGCAGCTCTCAATGCCGCCATCATACTGTATCGCGACGGCAAATACGAAGAAGCATTAAACTATCTGAAGAAATATAGCGCTACCGAATCGATCATCGGTGCATCAAGCAAATCGCTCGAAGGCGACTGCTACGTAAACCTCCAGCAGTACGACAAGGCCATCGGATGCTACCGCGATGCCGTGAAGCTTTCTGACGACAACCCCTACTACACTCCGGTGTTCATGATGAAGGAAGCTACCGTTGAACGCGAACTCAAAAACTACGAAGCCGAAGCAAAACTATATCAGCAGATAGCCGACAAATATCCCAACTTCGGAAACGGCATGAACGTAAACATCGAAAAATACATAAAACGAGCTGAAGCTCAAGCTCAGTCAAAATAAAAATACCGCGAAACGCTAATCTTAGATTAGACTTAAAATAAAAGCCGTGTCATTTTGACGCGGCTTTTTTCATATATACATAGCTCTACATCGGCAACGGAATGGCAAACGAATGCTTCACTTCGTCCATCACGAAAGTGCTTTCGATCGATGCTATGTTTGGCATGGCCCCTATCACATTCATTATGAACTCACGGTAATATTTCATGTTCGGGGCGTGAATTTTAAGAAGGTAGTCAAAGGCGCCCGACACATTGTAGCACTCCGTCACCTCCTCTATCGACAATATGTTGCTTATGAAGTCGCGCGCCAAATCCCTGTTAAGCTTTATTAGCTTAACGTTACAAAACACCACGAAGCCCTGATTGAGCTTCTGGGCATCGAGCACCGCCACGTAGCGCTTTATGTACCCCGATGCTTCAAGACGCTTCAATCGTTCAAATACGGGCGTGGACGAGAGGTTCACCTTTGCGGCAAGCTCCTTCGTGGTCAGTCGCGAGTTGCTTTGCAACGTACGCAATATCTCAATGTCGGTTTTGTCAAGTTTGTCCATCAGAATATAATTCTACAATAAGTCAAATTCGGGCCACGATACGGCAAATCATTCCGCATCGGCACGCAAATTTAGTTATTATATCCAACTTTACAAAAATGCTTGGAATTTATTTCCACACGGCATAATTTTGCATCAAACAAACAAATCAAAACCCACACTAATTATGAAAGAAAACAGACTACACTTCGAGACCCTCCAGCTACACGTCGGACAAGAACAAGCCGACCCGACTACCGACGCGCGCGCAGTACCAATATATCAAACCACGTCGTACGTATTCCACAATTCGGCCCATGCCGCCGCGCGATTCGGGCTCACCGATGCCGGAAACATCTACGGTCGCCTTACAAACCCGACTCAGGATGTGCTCGAGCGACGCTTGGCCGCGCTCGAAAATGGAGTCGCCGCGCTTGCAGTGGCCTCCGGAGCCGCCGCCATAACATATGCCATTCTCAACATTGCCCGTCAAGGCGATCACATCGTATCGTCCAAGACCATATACGGAGGCACATACAATCTGCTCGACAACACATTACCGTCATATGGCATATCCACCACGTTCGTCGATCCGAGCGACATCGAAAACTTCAGACGGGCCATACGCCCCAACACCAAGGCCATATTCATCGAAACGCTCGGCAACCCCAATTCAAACATCATCGACATCGAGCAGGTTGCAAAAATAGCCCATGACAACGGCATCCCATTGATAATCGACAACACTTTCGGAACGCCATATCTCATCCGACCCATAGAATACGGCGCCGACATCGTGGTGCATTCGGCCACCAAATTCATAGGCGGACATGGATCGTCGCTCGGAGGCGTAATAGTCGACTCAGGCAAATTCGACTGGAAAGCATCAGGCAAATTCCCCACATTGACCGACCCTGACCCGGCCTATCACGGCATAAGGTTCAGCGACGTGGCCGGCGACGCTGCATACATCACACGCATTCGCGCCGTGCTGCTCCGCGACACGGGCGCGACGATAAGCCCGTTCAACGCATTCATCCTGCTTCAAGGGCTTGAAACGCTCTCACTGCGCGTAGAGCGGCACGTCGAAAATGCCCTGAAGGTCGTCGACTTCCTTGCCAATCATCCGAAAGTGGCGAAGGTAAACCACCCGTCACTCCCCGACCACCCCGATCACGCATTATATAAAAAATACTTCAAATCGGGTGCCGGCTCGATATTTACGTTCAAAGTTTTCGGCGACGCTTCAAAAGCCCACAAAGTAATCGACTCGCTAAAGATATTCTCGCTTCTGGCCAATGTTGCCGACGTGAAATCGCTCGTCATACACCCTGCTTCAACTACCCACTCGCAGCTATCGCCCGAGCAACTTGCCGAGCAAGGCATCACACCCGGCACCATACGCCTTTCAATAGGCATAGAGCACATCGACGACCTGATCGACGATTTGTCACAGGCGCTCGACAGCATTTGACAATCAGACATTGAAAACGAACGACATTTAATTCGACACCGCATTTAACACAAAAAAGGCTTCGCCTACATCGATATGTCATAATAAATCATTAAATTTGCACTCGGGTGAATCTACGGTTCATCCGAGTGCATACGTTCAACTTGTTTATTAGTGTAAAGAGTATGTTTAGAATGCGTCATTTTTTGATTTTCGCCTTTTTCCTCAGCATGGCAACAACCATGTTTGCTCAATCGAACCTGCAAAACTTAAAAACACGTGAAATCGAGGAAGATCCCGACTCAGTGATAATTTTGCCATGGTTTGATGACGAAATCGATTTAGACTCGCTTAATCTCGACTTCCTTGAAGTCGACACATTGCCTGTCACACCGCCCCGAAAACATTCTACGCTTTCAAATTCGGCATATCGACCCATCGTATTTGACCAATACCATTTTCTCGATACCTTCACCATCTCGGAGAGGAATCGTGAAGAATATACCGGCGATGCCTTCTATTGGCTCGACGACCTCGACTTCAGCCAGCTGCTCATCGACCATGCACGTCAATCGTTTATCGTAAACAATCCGTGCCTCATCAAGTACGACGTAGCTTCGCTGCCCGAAAAGCCGAAGGGATATCAAGGCTTTGTCGACCCGACTACCGCAAAAATAGTTTTGCAGGAAAACAAGCCCACCGTCGACAAATCGCAAGCGGCAAAGGACATAGGCGCTTCCGTAGAACGCAAAAACTGGATATACGACTTCAATACCAATTTCCAATTCTCGCAAGCTTACATATCGCCAAACTGGTATCAAGGCGGCAACGACAACATGCAGTTGCTCACCAGCTCACGATATTACGTCAAGATAAACGAGAAGTTCCATCCCAAAATTCTATTCGATGCCACTTTCCAGTATAAATTGGGGTTGAACAATGCGCCTAACGACACGTTGCGCTCATACAACATAATACAGGACGTATTTGAGGTATACACCAACTTCGGTTATAAGGCAATAAAAAGGTGGTACTACTCAATCAACGGTAATATGCGCACTCAGTTGTTCAACAGCTACGGAAGCAATTCAAACGTATTGAGATCGTCATTCCTGTCGCCTGGCGAATTCAATATCGGCGTCGGTATGACCTACAACTACTCAAATCCAAAAGTCAACCTGAATGCAACGATATCGCCGTTGTCATGGAACATGAAGTCATGCATCAACTCAAAGCTCAACGAAACCAACTTTGGCATCGACGAAGGTCATACGACAAAGAGCTCTTACGGTTCGAAAGCCGACATCACCTTCTCTTGGCAGATTGCCTACAACATCAATTATCGGTCGCGCTTGTACATGTTCACCAACTACGACTATGCGGAAGCCAACTATGACCATACATTCTCTTTCAACATCAACAAATTCTTATCGAGCCAGATAAACATCAATATGCGATACGACTCAAACAGCCGAAGATTGGAAGACAGCTCATGGCATAAGTTCCAGCTAAAAGAAACCCTTTCATTCGGTTTGACGTATCAGATAAAGAATACATAACGCCACAAAATGCCAAAACTGCCTCTACTCCTCATCTTCATTTTAAGCACGGCGCTTCCATACGGTGTCAATTCGCAAGATCTGATAAAAGAATTGCCCGCCGTATCAATGGTGTTGGACGGATACACGCGCGAGTCCGTGGAGAAACGCATAATAGAGTCAGGCCCGCATCATATCGAAGGCATATGGCAGATGACCACCGATGGCGCAACGATAGTGATTGAGCGCACGGACGATTACGACCCTTCTTCGGTCGATGCCATCAACCTGTATCGCATGGTGATTCTAAAATCGCCGAACAGAAGCCTCCGCCCCGGCACCGTCATGGGCTACATATCGCCTGCCGCAAAAAGCGGCACATACGCCGGACGGATATACACATCGCAACACAACGGGTCGAAGCTTTCGTCGCCAAAGGATTTCACCATCGCATTGTCCGATGCCGACTCCCGAATGTCGATAACAAGGCTGCGCAGCAAGTATAGCTTAAATCTCTGGCGAATGCTCCCCTATATGTTTAGATACTCGGTAAAGCGCAACTCCAACTCAAACGCCACCACGCAGGGCTGCCGAAAAATTTTCCCGGCACCGGCGTTGCCTTCCGAACCAATATATCTGTAACGCGACATGAAGTTTTCGGTACGTCATATATTAATCCTGCTCGTAATGTCGATTTGCGGCATTACGGCGATAGCCGACCGCACTACACGGCGTGGCTTAAAGCTTCGTGCCAACGCGGCAACGACCGTCAAAGAAGCCACATACGATACCTTGACGCTTGCCCCCGACCAATCGATGATTCGACTCAGCGGTTACGACAAACCTTTGCGATCGAGACACGAAACGATGTTCGTGAGCAACAACTCCCCCGACACCATCTTCGGCCTGTCGATCGACATAACGTATTTAGACACGAACAACCGCACGCTTCACTCGCGCAACGTCGCAATCGACTGTTGTATGCCTCCGTCCTCCACCCAAATTATAAAATTCAAGTCGTGGGACGTGCAAAACGCATTCTACTATAAGTTAAGCCCGAAACCGACGCGCAGCAGCGGAACGCCATACGACGTTTCTTGCCGAATACGCCATCTGCTAATCAATAAATAAGCATGCCCCATCCGCTCGAACGAATACTTAAGTATCTCGACCTTACGCCCGAACAAGTTGACACGTTGAAATCGCTAATGGTCGAAATTCGCTTCAAGCGAGGCGACAAACTTACCACACGCACCCAGATAAGCGGTTCGGCATTCTACATAAAGCATGGTTCGGCACGATTTTTCTACATAGCCAATGGCAAGGACAATACATTCTCATTTGCATTCGACGACCAATTCATCATAAAGCCACAATACATGATGCAGTCGACCGACGCCGTAATGAGCATCGAGTTTCTCGAAAGAACCGACGTCATAACCATCCCCGAACGCACTACGGTCGAAACCATCAAAGGGTTTAAAGGCATACACGACGAATCGCTGTCAATATTCTTCTTAACCGCCATGCTCGAATACAGCCATTTCCTCGAAGAACGTGCCTTGTTGCTGCAAACGGCATCGGCCATCGAACGCTACCGTTGGCTTACGCAACGCTACCCAAAAGTGCTCGAGCGCGCCACGCTTACTCAGATAGCATCGTATCTCGGAATGACAAAAGAAACGCTCTATCGCATACGCGCCGGAAAATACGGCCCGAAACAATAGTCTCGAGCCGATATAAGAGCACAAAAATCAGTCATTTTTTCATCGTTTCACTTATTATGACTATTTTTGCATAAGTAACTCAACCTAATTTTATGGATCAGGATTTAATAAAACATTTGAGCCAAGACGCTGACGGGCTGCTCACATACGAGTACATTGCCAACCACATCAATTGTTGCAGCGATGAAATGCCATTTCTGATAGACAATATGATTCGCGTCGACTCCACAGGACAATTCATAGTAAGTGGCGCTCGATATTTAAACGCAATCGACCCCGTAAAATATGCCCCCGACATAAAACGCCTGATAGCAGCCGCAATCGAAAAAGATCGCGAACGCCGATACATTGGCGACCTGCTTCAAAGCATATGGGGAACCGATTACGAAAGCCGCATCGACGAGCTTAACGCCTCTGACGATAACTTTAGGCGCATATACAAACGCCTCTATCCGCAAGGCATATGAACATCCGATCATTCTGCGGCTCCAAAAGGCTCATTGCTGCCATAATGGTATTGGTGGCCATGTATATGCCATCGGTAAATGCCGTAAACAATAACCTTAACCACATTGAAATGGAACAGTCTGACAATAAAGACATAATAGTTGAACTGAAAACTACGCTCGGCGACATAAAGTTGCTGCTTTACGGCGACACCCCGCTACATATGAACAACTTCGTAAAACTCGTAAACGAAGGTTTCTATGACGGATTGCTGTTTCACCGCGTAATAAACGATTTCATGATTCAGGGCGGCGACCCCAACTCAAAGAACGCGCCTTCAGGCAAATTGCTCGGTGACGGATCGCCCGACTATAAGATCGACGCCGAATTCGTATATCCCCGACACTTCCACAAGCGCGGAGCCTTAGCGGCCGCACGCGAGGGCGACAACGTGAATCCCGAAAAGAAATCGAGCAGTTCGCAATTCTACATCGTGACGGGTCGAAAATTCTCGCCCGCACAGCTCGACCAGATGCAGAGCCAGAGACTAATGATGCAGAAGAAAAGCATATTCAACGACCTGACGATGCAAAATCGCGACTCAATAATGACATTGCGCCGCAATCAGGATCTCGCCGGCCTTCAGCAACTGCAAGAAAATCTGATAAAGCAAACCGAAGCATTGGCAGCCGAAAAGCCCGACACCCTTACCGCCGAGCAGCGCGAGGCTTACGTAAACGTGGGCGGAACGCCGCATCTCGATGGCTCTTACACGGTGTTTGGCGAGGTCATATCAGGCATGGACGTGGTCGATTTGATTCAGAAAGTCGAAACCGACCAAAACGATCGTCCTAAAGAAGATGTAAGAATAATCAGCGCTAAAGTCGTAAAATAGGCATACCCGACATCGATTGCCACAAACGGGCATCGAGCCTTACATAAAATACGTACGCTATGATCGAAAGCCGTTCATTCACACTGCCAAATGGGCTGAGAGTGGTTCACAACCACGACGACGCCACCGCAATGATAGCGATGACCGTGCTTTATAATGTAGGCGCGCGCGACGAGTCGCCCGATGCCACGGGAATGGCACATCTGTTCGAGCACCTGATGTTTGGCGGATCGGTAAACGTTCCCGACTACGATGCATCGATGGAGATAGCCGGAGGTTGGAACAATGCCTGGACCAACAATGACTACACGAATTTTTACGACGTGATACCGGCCGTAAATGCCGAAACCGCCTTTTGGCTCGAAAGCGACCGAATGCTCGGCCTCGCTTTTAGCGAAAAGGCGCTTGAAGTGCAACGAAACGTAGTCATCGAGGAGTTTAAGCAGGTTTGTCTCAACAAGCCGTATGGCGACATTGCCCATCTCCTACGACCGTTGGTCTACAACATCCATCCTTACCGATGGCCCACGATAGGCAAGGAAATAAGCCATATAGAGCGCATAACCAACGACGACCTGAAAGCATTTTTCTATGGCCATTATGCGCCGAACAATGCGGTATTGGCCATTTCAGGCAACATCTCGTTCGACGACGTAAGGTCATTGGCCGAAAAATGGTTCGGATCAATTCCGCGTCGCGACATTCAGCCGCGCACATACGCTCCGGAGCTGCCCATCGAATCGGCAAGAAGGCTCGAAGTGACGCGAAACGTGCCGCACACCACCATAGCCATAGCGTTTCCGATGTGCGGATATGATTCGCCCGAATACGCATCGGCCGACATCGTTACCGACATACTGTCGACCGGACGGTCATCGCGATTTTATCGTGAGCTCGTCATGGGCTCCGACCTGTTTATCGATGCCGATGCGTCGATATTGGGTAGCGACGAGCCCGGATATCTCTTGATAAATGGAAAATTACGCAAGGACAGCCCTACCGCGATAGCCGAAGCGGAAAAAGCCATATACCAACAGCTGGATCGCATATCGACTTACGAGCCGTCGGAATATGAGCTTACGCGCGCCGTAAACAAGTTTGAGAGCAGCTACACGTTCGGAACCATCAATTTTATATCCAAATCGCAAGCCCTTGCCATAAGCGCTATGCACCGCGAGAATGTCAACGACATAGTTCCGCGCTATCGCGCGCTCACGCCCGCCGACATCACCAAAACGGCCTCAAAAATATTAAATCGCAATTCATCGGCCACATTAGTATATCACCCGATAAAATAGCCCGATTATACACTCTTACCCATCTCGTATGCCTCTTGCATATAGGGAGAATCGAGGATTTCACCTTTCTCATAGACGCCCCGACCGTATATGACGCCCAACTCCTTGGAGCCGGGTATGCAATCTGCCATACCGCGCATACAGGCCAGTGCGGTGTCCATTGTATGCACTTCGTTCTCGGCTGCGGTCATGATGTAGTACAGTTCCTTGTTTCGGATTACTTCATACTTGGCCACCATGCGGTCGAAAACTGCTTTCAACTGTGCCGAGATAGAATACATATACACCGGGGATGCGAAAACGAGAACATCCGCATCAAGAATCTTTGGCATCAGTGCGTTCATGTCATCTTTTTTGCAGCAAACGCCGTCGTGCGAGCTGCAATAATAACATCCCGAGCAATAGCCGATATTGTGGGCGGAGATGAAATACTTCTCAACTTCATGTCCGGCCTCCATTGCTCCTTTGAGAAATTGGTCACATAGTGTATCGGAGTTGCCTCCATATCGGGGACTGCCCGACAGAATCAATACTTTCTTTGTCATAATTCAGTCTCTATCTTTCTTTGAATACTTGTCGCGGACTATCTCGTAGGCCCGGCGGACGCAGGTATATATCATGCTGTCAGGCATATCCTCGTTGAGATTAACCCTGAGCCAGAACTTCATAGCTTTGTTTACAGGAGTGGTCACAGCTGAATATCGCTCTGTAATCATCGCAATATCTTCATCCGTACATCGGAATGACACCGAGGTAAAGTCGTCCATATCCGCCATACAGAACATGTGGCCAAGCACATAGAACACCAGCAGCGAGTCGTAACGGCGTGCGAACGTCCCGAAGGGAGTCTTCTCCGTCACCCCGTCCATCGACAGGCAAAAATCGCGAAATTCCTCGATATTCATTGTTAGAAGAATAATTCCGGCTCGCGTCGTTTTGAGTTCTGGGCACAGAATATTTTTCCTGCCGTGACATACATGACACCTTTGAACTTACGTGCATGGGTGCCGCAGACAGCGATGCAACGACAGCATGTAATGCACTTGTCCTTGTCCGTTTTCAAAGTCACAGGGTCAATAGCCCCGGTCGGACACTCACGGGCACATACACCGCACGAGCGGCATGCCGTTTCTTCCGTCTGGGGGCGCAGCGGCACCGCGCCCGGGGTCTTGTACGGACGGGTTCCCTTGATTGTCGATATATCCAGTTTGCCGGACTCCCTGGCTCTTTTGATAAAATCAGCCGCAATCGCCATGTCCGAGGCATCGGGCCTGCCATTGGCGACCTTCGGGAATATGCAGTGCTGTGCGATAAATGCTCCGGCGGCAACGACCTCAAAACCATCCTCCGCCGCAATGTCAGCCAGTTCGAGCAAAGCATCGTCATAGTCACGGTTGCCATAAACGACAGCGACAATCGCTTTCATCCCGTGTCCGTCAATCTGACGGAACAGTTCTGCCGCCATAGCCGGGATGCGTCCGGCATAGACCGGGGATATCAAAAGTGCCGTATCTCCGTCCACAAGATCAGATTCAACCTCGCACGGCCCATGGGTCAAGTCAATCAGTTGTGATTCCTCGCCAAAAGCTTCTGTCATTGCCTTGGCATATTTACGCGTCGTGTTAGATGGACTGAAAAAGAATGTATGCAGCATAAGGGTTATTTTATGAATTATTTCTTCAACGGGATTTTCGCCATCGTTTTTGATATTTCGTTTGCTATTTCTGCTTTAGTCATTTAGTCTTGAATTCGATATTTATCAGCACGCAAAATTACTAAAAATCGGAGACATAGGCAATGTGACTTTGCTATGCTGAGGGACCCTATAATCCTACGCGCTCACTGCCTTTCGAGAGGAGAAAATCGTAGCTGAAACCAAAGATGCTATGTTCAAAGATAAGAAGTCCATGGCCGAAATGGAAGAAATCCGGAGAAATTGACCTTGAAGAAACAATCCGGGGAAAGCTAAAACATAAAGGGCACAAGCCCAAAATGCCGCCTGTGGCGGCATTTTGAATAACAGGAGTCCGGCGCTTCGACTGAGAGGTCAAAGCGCCGGACTCTTATCAATTCGGCATGTCACACACTGACATACTCCGATGTCTATTACAACAAGCTCCAGCTTACCGTCAATCCGGCCATCACGATGGCAACCATCGACATAAGCTTGATGAGGATATTGAGGCTCGGGCCCGACGTATCCTTAAACGGATCACCTACCGTGTCACCAACTACCGTTGCGCGGTGAACTTCGCTACCCTTGCCGCCGAAGTTGCCTTCTTCGATATATTTCTTGGCGTTATCCCATGCACCGCCCGCATTAGCCATGAAGATGGCCAATACAAAGCCTGCTGCAAGACCGCCTACCAACAATCCTATCACGCCCGGAACTCCGAATACAAGACCGGTAAGGATAGGAGCCACTATGGCAAGAAGCGACGGGAAAATCATTTCCTTTTGCGCTCCCTTTGTCGATATCTGTACGCAACGTGCGTAATCTGGTTCTGCTTCTCCGCTAAGAATGCCCTTTATTTCACGGAATTGACGGCGAACTTCCTCAACCATGTGTGCGGCCGCGCGGCCTACCGCATTCATGGTAAGACCGCAGAACAGGAATGCCATCATGGCGCCTATGAACATACCCGAAAGAACCTTGGGATTCATCAGCGTCACGTCATAGTAAGTCATGAAGTCGGTAAACGAAGCTTCGTGCAGAGGACGAAGAATGTTGCCCGGCAAGGTAAGCACATCCTGTCCGAGACGCGACATGCCTATGCGCAATTCCTCAACATACGATGCCAACAAGGCAAGGCCGGTCAATGCCGCCGAACCGATGGCGAAACCTTTGCCGGTAGCGGCAGTGGTGTTGCCAAGCGAGTCGAGAGCATCGGTACGTTTGCGCACCTTTTCGCCAAGACCGCTCATCTCGGCATTACCGCCGGCATTGTCGGCGATGGGGCCATAAGCGTCGGTGGCGAGAGTTATGCCAAGCGTCGAGAGCATGCCAACGGCAGCGATGCCGATGCCATAAAGGCCCATGCCTACGTTTGTGAAGTCAAATCCGGCAGCCACCCAATACGAAAGAATGATGCCGGCAACTACTGCCAACACCGGAATGGCGGTTGAAATCATACCAAGGCCGACACCCGATATAATCACGGTAGCCGGGCCGGTAGTTCCGCTTTCAGCAAGCTTGCGGGTAGGTTTATATGACTGCGAAGTATAATATTCGGTTGAACGTCCTATCACGATTCCGACCAACAGACCGATTACGACGGAGAACGATATGTTTACCCAGTTCTGAATTCCGAGAGCCCAAAGTATGCCGAATGTAGCAGCAACGATGAGCAGCGAGCTCAGATTAGTGCCCAGCGACAGCGATCCGAGAAGATCCTTCATCGTAGCATCTTCCTTAGTGCGCACCGAGAATATGCCGATTATCGAAAGCACGATGCCCACGGCGGCTATCAACATCGGAGCCACAACGGCCTTGAACTGCATATCCACATCGCCCGTGCCGATGAATGCGGCGGCACCGAGAGCCGATGTGGCCAGAATTGAACCGCAATACGATTCATACAGGTCGGCACCCATGCCGGCAACGTCGCCCACGTTATCGCCTACGTTATCGGCTATGGTTGCGGGGTTGCGCGGATCATCTTCAGGAATGCCTGCCTCAACCTTGCCCACCAAGTCGGCGCCAACGTCGGCAGCCTTGGTATATATGCCTCCGCCTACGCGCGCGAACAGAGCCTGGGTACTTGCACCCATGCCGAAAGTAAGCATCGTAGTGGTGATCATACACAATTTAGCGGTAGGCGAAGCCACATCCTCAGGAACGAAATAGTCGAGGATAACATACCAGAACGATATGTCGAGAAGGCCGAGACCTACAACCACCAGACCCATCACGGCACCGCTGCGGAAAGCTACGCGCAAGCCCTTGTTGAGAGAGTCGCGAGCCGCATTGGCGGTTCGAGCCGATGCATATGTGGCCGTTTTCATTCCAAGGAAGCCTGACAATCCGGAGAAGAAACCACCGGTAAGGAATGCCACGGGAACCCATGAATTTTGTAAATTAAAACCATATGCCAGTATTGAGAAGAAAACCACCAATACGAGGAATACGATTCCCACGATTTTGTACTGCTGACGAAGGTAGGACATAGCACCGCGACGCACGTGCGATGCGATTTTGCGCATAACGTCAGTGCCCTCGCTCTCCTTCATCATCCCCCGATAAAAATACCAGGCCAGCAACAATGCCAAAATTGAAGCGGCCGGTACAATCCAGAATAGAAGATTGCTCATAATTAAAACGTATTAAATTTAAGTAAAT
This sequence comes from Muribaculaceae bacterium, assembly GCA_017621225.1. Taxonomy (GTDB): domain Bacteria; phylum Bacteroidota; class Bacteroidia; order Bacteroidales; family Muribaculaceae; genus Paramuribaculum. The sequence continues at coordinate 181,445 of JAGATN010000013.1, forward strand.
TACTTTTCATTCAAAGGTACGCATTTTTTCACAAAAAAAGCCTCATAAAAGAGGCCTTTTTATGCTTTGTTTTCATTTATTTCATTTTCCCAACGCAGACATCATCTTTTTCATCTTACGGGCTATCTCGGCATTACACAAATTGCCGATGCTGCCTTGATGCGTATGATGCACCTCGCGCGTGGGCTTATATTCACCGGCTTGAACCTGAAGGCCAATCGTGCGGTATGCCTCGCGGAAAGGCACGCCCGACAACGTCATTCGGTTCACATCCTCCACCGTAAACAGATAGTCGTACTTTTTATCCGAAAGTATGTCGTCATTCACTTTTATGTGCTGCAACATGAAGTCGCACATGTCAAGACACTCTATCAACGTGGTAGTGGCCGGGAACACTATGTCCTTGAGCAACTGCAAATCGCGATTGTATCCGAGAGGCAGATTGGCGGTAAGCAATGCTATTTCATTCGACACCGATTGCAATCTATTGCACTTTCCGCGCATTATCTCAAATACATCGGGGTTCTTTTTATGAGGCATTATGCTCGAGCCGGTGGTAAGTTCGTCAGGAAACGAAATGAAGCCGAAATTCTGACACATATACATACACACGTCCATTGCAAAGTGGCCGAGCGTCGATGCTATTGCCGAAATGGCAAACGATGCGGCACGTTCCGTTTTGCCCCTGCTCATCTGCGCGGCTACCACATTGTAATGCATATCCTCGAATCCGAGCAAGCGAGTGGTCATGGAACGGTCGAGCGGGAACGACGATCCATATCCGGCTGCCGATCCGAGCGGATTCTGATTGGCTATGTTATATGCGCTTACGAGCAATTGCATGTCGTCGACGAGCGATTCGGCATATGCGCCAAACCACAGGCCAAACGACGAAGGCATGGCAATCTGCAAATGCGTATAACCGGGCATAAGCACGTTGCCATACTTTTCGCTGAGCGACTGAAAGCGTTCGAAAAGATGATTTACGGCATCGGCAATGCGAAGCAATTCGTCGCGCATGAACAGCTTGAGGTCTACCAGCACCTGGTCGTTGCGCGAACGCCCGGAATGTATTTTTTTACCTATGTCGCCGAGACGGGCCGTCAGAAGAAACTCCACTTGCGAATGCACATCCTCCACACCCGGCTCTATTTCAAATTCGCCTCTCTCTATCATAGCAAGTATGTCGGACAAGGCTTCAAGCAATACGTCAAGTTCGCTTTTCGAAAGCAAGCCTATGGATTCGAGCATGCGTATGTGGGCCATAGAGCCCTGAACATCATACTTTGCCAATCGCATGTCAAGCTGTCGATCCTGACCTACGGTAAACTCCTCTATCAATTTATCGGGTTCGAAACCCTTGCTCCATAACTTCATAATGCCATAATTAACTTTTTATAAATTTCAATTGCTTCGACTATTTCATGCTCATACACATATTCGTCGGCAGTGTGGCTGCGCGACGATTCGCCCGGACCCATTTTCAATGAAGGAATATCAGGCATAAGAGCCATGTCGGACATAGTTGGCGACACATACGGAATGCCTCCCAATGCCTTCGCGGCCACCACAAGCGGATGCGACTCATCTATCACCGACGCCCTGATGCGAGTGGAGCGCGGAGTAACGTCCGACGTAACCGCGCGGCGTATCATGTCCACCACCTGTTCATTGGTATAAGCATCGGTAGTCCTTACGTCGACCACAAAGTCGCAACGCTCCGGCACGACGTTATGCTGACGGCCTGCATTTATCTGGGTTACGGATATTTTCATATCGCCCAACACGGTCGACGTTTTGTCAAACTTAAGATTACGCAATATTTCAATGTCGTCAACGGCCTTATAGAGCGCATTCACGCCTTCATTGCGCGCGGCGTGCCCCGTTACGCCATAAGCCACGCAATCAAGCACTACGAGTCCGCGCTCGGCTATGGCCGGTTGCATGCCTGTCGGCTCGCCCACCAACGCCATGTCAATGCCTATGCCAAGCTCCTTGAGGTGCGGCAGCAATGCCCTTACGCCCTTTTCGCCGCTGACCTCCTCCTCGGCCGTAATGGCGAGAAGCAGATTCACTCCAATCGGCTCCCGATCGAGCAATCTGAACGTTTCGATCAACGACACAACCGACGCACCGGCATCGTTGCTTCCAAGACCAAATATCTTTCCGCCGGAACGGACTGGAACAAAGGGATCGTTAGTGTATGCGGGCGACGGCTTCACCGTGTCATGGTGCGAATTGAGCAACAGCGTGGGCCTTTCGGGGGTGAACTCCGACGATTGCACCCACACGTTGTTATATAAGCGATTGGCCGCAAATCCGCAATCAGACAGATACGATTCGATTATGTCGGCCGTGCCCGATTCGTCGCGCGACACAGATGGCGTCGATATCAACCGTTCGAGCAGTTTGATTGCTTGTGATGCCATTATGAAATAACAGTACCGGTATCGACCAATAAATCACCTGAATATTTTATCGTAACGCTTCGCACGCCCGAACTTATGGCCTTGAAGGCATTGTCGATTTTCGGAATCATACCTTTGTTTACCACGCCCGACTTCTTTAATCCGGCGTAAATGTCGGCGGTGATGCTGCGTATCAGCGACGTGGGGTCGTCGATGTCGGCCAACACCCCTGCCTTCTCGAAACAGAAGCACAAATCGGCGGGCGCGATGCGCGATGCGGCAATGGCTATCGACGATGCCACGCTGTCGGCATTGCAATTGAGCAAATTGCCTTTGCCGTCATGCATTATGGCACAAAACACCGGCACGATGCCCGAGCCGAGCAAGTTGGCAATGAACGAGTCGTCGATTTTGGCGGGGTCGATGTCGCCCACGTATCCGTAATCGATGGGAACGGGATTACGCCGCGTTGCCGTGACCACATTTGCATCGGCACCCGTGAGACCGATGGCATTGCAACCTTCGGCTTGCAACAAAGCTATGATGCGCTTGTTGATCAATCCGGCATATACCATCGTAACCACATTGAGAGTCGCGGCGTCAGTTACCCTGCGGCCCTCTATCATAGTGGTGGGTATCTCAAGCTTGGCGCTCATCTTGGTGGCTTCCTTGCCACCGCCATGTATAAGAATCTTGGGGCCTTCGAGCTTTGCGAAATCCTTTACGAACGATTTAAGCGCATCAGCGTCGTCAATGACGTTGCCCCCTATCTTTACTACGGTTATATTCTTCATTTCAAGCCCTCCAACAATCGCTTGAGAACCGTTTGAGCCGAAATCTCACGGTTGGCGGCTTCGGGTATCACGATGCTGCGCTCCGACTCGATAACGTCGTCAGACACTATCATATTGCGTCGCACAGGCAGGCAATGCATGAAAAATGCATTGTCGGTAAGCGACATGGCTCGTGCGTCGACCATCCATGACCTGTCAGTGCTGAGCACTTTGCCATAGTTCGGATCAGCATATGCCGACCAGTTTTTGGCATATATGAAATCGGCGCCTTCGAAAGCTTTGTCGCGATCATATTCGACACGCGCATTCCCCACGAAGCGAGGATCCAGCTCATAGCCTTCGGGGTGCGTTATCACAAATTCGTAATCGGTGCGATTCATCCACTCGGCAAACGAGTTTGGCACGGCTTGCGGAAGCGCGCGCGGATGCGGCGCCCAGGTCATCACCACCTTCGGACGTGGCTTGGTTTTGAATTCTTCAATCGTAATCAAATCGGCAAAGCTCTGCAATGGATGCCGCGTGGCCGCCTCCATGCTGAACACCGACTTTCCGGAGTAACGAATGAACTGCTCAATCACGCGTTCTTCGTAATCCTCATTCTTATCCTTCAGTCCGGCAAACGACCTTACGCCGATTATGTCACAATAGCAGGCCATCACCGGAATGGCTTCGAGAAGATGCTCAGCCTTATCGCCATCCATTATCACGCCACGTTCGGTTTCAAGCTTCCACGCACCTTGATTTACATCAAGCACTATGACGTTCATACCCAAATTTATGGCAGCCTTCTGAGTGCTCAGACGAGTGCGCAGACTTGAGTTGAAAAATATCATCAGCAACGTGCGGTTGCGCCCCAGATCGGAAAAAGCAAAACGATCTTTCTTGATCATCAAAGCTTCGTCTACGGCCTCGCGCAGATTTCCTATATCGTCGACAGTGGTAAATTTTTTCATTCCAATCAGCTTAATATCGATTTGAATTCAGTTAAAAACTTATCGGCTTCGGCTTTGCCTATGCACAGGGCAGGCAGCAACCTTACGGTCGATGCGCCCGCACCTCCGGTAAATATTTTATGTTCGAACAGAAGGCGTTTGCGCATTTCCGCGCCCGAACCGTTCAGCTCGACTCCAATCATAAGTCCTCGGCCACGCACATCGGTCAGAGCGTCGATTTTGCGCAATTCCGACAACAGATATTCGCCTACTTCGGCGGCATTTTCCACCAAATGTTCCGACTCCATGACATCAAGCACGGCAATGGCGGCGGCACAAGCCAAATGATTGCCGCCAAACGTGGTTCCGAGCATACTTTTCACCGCCTTGAATTCGGGCGAAATCAGCACGGCACCCATCGGAAAGCCATTGGCTATTCCCTTGGCCACGGTTATCAAATCGGGGCGAACACCCGCATATTGATGCGCAAAGAACTTGCCGGTACGTCCGTATCCCGACTGAATCTCGTCGGCAATCATTACCACGCCGTAACGCTTGGTCAAGTCGCGCAAACCGCGCATGAAGTCATCATCAGGCATCCTTATTCCGGCCACGCCCTGTATGCCCTCGATAATCACGGCACAAAACTCGCCGGTGGCAAGCTTGCGTTCAGCCGCTTCAAGATCGTTAAGCGGCGAAAACTCCACATTGGGCGTAGCGTTGAACGGAGAAACTATTTTGGGATTGTCGGTAGCGGCTACGGCACCCGACGTGCGGCCATGGAAAGCCTTGTCAAACGCCAGAAGTTTTGACTTGCCGGTATGAAACGAAGCAAGCTTTATGGCATTTTCATTTGCTTCAGCACCCGAATTGCACAAAAACAGCGAATAATCGTCGTAACCGCTCAATTTGCCCAATTTTTCGGCAAGAGTTACCTGCAATGAATTTTTCACCGAATTTGAATAAAATCCAAGTTTTGCCACCTGCTGAGCCACGGCATCGACATATCGGGGATGAGCATGACCTATCGAAATCACGGCATGTCCGCCGTACAAATCAAGATATTCCGTGCCATCCTTATCGTACACGTAGCATCCCTTGCCCCTGACGGGCTCTATGTCGTAAAGAGAATATACGTCAAAAAGATTCATACCCTATGTTACTGATTTTTATCGTTAAAACGCCGAAGGCTTCAGCCGTAAACCGCAACGCTCGTCAAGCCCCGACATTATGTTCATATTTTGCACTGCCTGTCCCGACGCGCCTTTGAGCAAATTGTCGATTGCCGATACTATCAGCAACTTCGATCCATGCTTTTCGGGACGCACCATAGCCTTATTGGTGTTTACGACCTGCTTCAGATCGACGGCCTTGTCAGACACCACGGTAAACGGAGCGTCGGCATAATAGTCGTCATACAATTTTCGAGCTTCCTCGTCGGAGAGATCGCAATCGGTATACACCGATGCGAATATGCCTCTCGCAAAATCGCCACGCATAGGCACGAAATTGATATTTGCGCTAAAATCAGGCTGCAACAAGTGCAACGTGCGGTTTATCTCAATAAGATGCTGATGGCCGAACGGCTTATACACCGACAGATTGTCCGTGCGCCAACTGAAATGAGTCGTCGCACCGGGTTTCACTCCGGCACCGGTCGATCCGGTTATGGCCGTCACATGCACATCGTTGGTAAGCTTTCCGACTGCGGCAAGCGGAAGCAAGGCAAGCTGAATGGCCGTTGCGAAGCATCCGGGATTGGCAACCTTGTCGGCCACGGATATGCGCGCTCGGTTCACCTCGGGCAAGCCGTAGACATATCCGCAACTTTCGTCGCGGAAGTCTTGTGCCAGGTCAATCACCTTCAGCCCCGAAGGCATTTCGTTTCGCTCCCAGAAAGCCGTGCTCTGTCCGTGTCCGGAACATAGATACAGCACGTCAATGGCCCCAAGGTCAAAATCGGCCGAGAATCTCAGATCGGTCTCGCCGGCCAACCCGCCATGAACGTCGGTAATGCGATTTCCGGCATTGCTTTCAGAATGCACGAATGCAATCTCGGCTTCGGGATGATTTATGAGCAATCGCAGCAGTTCGCCGGCAGTATATCCGGCACCACCTATTATACCTATTTTCATTTGTCGTTATCGGGCTTGGCGTTGCGCTTCTGCACGTTGTAAAATATCTTCATCTGATTGCCCAGAATCTTGGTGAAGCCCTTCACGTCGTCGGCACTCCAAGCCTTGTTTACCTCGCCATATTCGCCGAAGTCGGTCTTCATGAGGTCGTAGGGCGAATCCACGCCTACGAGCGTGTAGCCGTAAGGACGCAATATTATCTCCACTGTACCGGTGACATTGGTCTGCGAGCTTTCGAGGAATGCTTCCATATCGCGCATAACCGGTTCGAGATACTGAGCTTCGTGGAGGAACATGCCGTACCATGTGCCGATTTGATCTTTCCAATATTGCTGCCACTTGGTAAGCGTATGCTTTTCAAGCATCTTATGAGCGGCAATTATCAGGATGGGGCCGGCAGCCTCAAATCCTACACGACCTTTTATGCCGATTATGGTATCGCCTATATGCATGTCGCGGCCGATGCCGAACTTCGAGCCGAGTTCTTCCACTTTACGTATTGCGGCAATCTTGTCGGTATATTTCTTACCGTTTACGGCCGAAATTTCACCCTTTTCAAAGCTTATGGTGATATGTTCTTCGCCCTTTTCGGTTATTTGCGACGGATAAGCGCTTTCGGGGAGCGTCTGCTCCGAATGCAGCGTCTCACGTCCGCCTATGCTCGTGCCCCAAAGGCCCTTGTTGATTGAATATTCCATTTTCTTGAAGTCGGCTTCGTAACCGTGCTTCTTCAAATAGTCTATTTCGTATTCACGCGTCAAAGTCATGTCGCGCGTAGGGGTTATTATTTCAATTTCGGGTGCAAGTATCTGAAATGTAAGGTCGAATCGCACCTGATCGTTTCCGGCGCCCGTCGATCCGTGAGCTATCGCATCGGCTCCGATGCTCTTGGCATACTCAATGGTAGCCATCGCCTGGAAAATGCGCTCCGAGGACACGCTGATGGGATAAGTGCCGTTACGCAACACATTACCGGCAACCATATATTTGATGCTCTTATTATAATAATCGCCCGTAACGTCGAGCGTGGTATGCGATTTTGCACCAAGACGATAAGCCTTGTCTTCAATTATAGCCAATTCTTCGGGGGTGAAACCTCCGGTGTTAGCAATGGCGGTATGCACCTCATAACCCAAGTCTTCCGACAGATATTTCACACAAAACGAGGTGTCGAGACCACCACTGAATGCCAATACAACCTTTTTCTTATTATCCATAGTCGTTATAGCCTATTATATTGATTATATACTTTTTATTTCAGATGTAACAGTTTGCCCACTTTATTCTTGAGCAGAATCATATATGGCGTTGCCGCCGAAGCCTTTTCGACCGGCACTTTCGGGTCGAAAAGCATACCCGTACACAAGCACATGCGACGTTTGTTGCGCTGCAATATATCGTAATTTACGCACCCCTGACAACCTTTCCAAAATTCCTCATCATCAGTCAGTTCGGAAAAAGTCACCGGCTTGTATCCCATTCGCGAATTAAGCTTCATTACCGGCAATGAGGTGGTGATGCTGAATATCTTGGCAAAAGGAAATCGCATTCGGGCAAGCTCAAACGTTTTCTCTTTAATACGTGCTGCAAGTCCGAGATGCCTGTATTCGGGATCGACTATCAATCCTGAAGTTGCAACAAAATCCCCATGACCCCAACATTCGATGTAGCTAAACCCTACAAGCTTATCTCCATGCAACGCCACAACGGCCTTACCTCCGGTTATTTTAGCCGAAATATATTCCGGTGATCGACGAGCTATACCGGTACCACGTTGTAACGCCGATTCATAGATAAGGTTGCAGATGCGTTCGGAGTGAATGGCATGCGGTTCTTCCGCAAATGCCACAGTGATGTCATCTAAATTCATTATAGCATTCCAATTGCGTTAATTTCAATTTAATTTTGCAAAGATAATAATTATTCTTCACTCCAATCAGATTTGTTACAATTATTAATAATTAATCGATATTTTGGTTAGTTTTTTCGTAGTATCATACAAATATGCCACATTCTGTAAAAAATCGACCGCTCGAAAACCGACGTAGCAATAAAAATTTTACGATTCAGCAAACTTGATGTATCTTTGCGACATTATAATTGTATAGTAAGTCCATTAAATTCATCCACGATGATAGAACGCATAGTTATTATCGACACCGCCGACCCGGCAAGCTTCTATGGAGTCAACAACAGCAACATGCAGTTGATACGCAACCTTTTCCCAAAACTGCGCATGGCCGCGCGCGGATCAGTCATAAAGGTGGTGGGCGACGAATCGGAGACAGCCGAATTCGAGAAAAAGATACACGAGCTCGAGGACTATTGCGTGAAATACAACAAATTGACCGAAGAAGTAATTCTCGACATAATACATGGCGACACGCCCCGCGACTTACGAAGCGACGGCGTGATAATATACGGCATAAACGGCAAGCCAATATCGGCACGAACACCCAACCAACAGCGCCTCGTGGAGGCTTTCGGCAAGCATGACCTCACGTTTGCATTGGGCCCTGCCGGAACGGGCAAGACATACATTGCCATAGCATTGGCGGTAAGAGCCTTGAAAAACAAGGAAGCCCGAAAAATAATACTCTCTCGACCGGCCGTTGAAGCGGGCGAGAAATTAGGATTTCTCCCCGGCGACATGAAGGATAAGATCGACCCGTATCTGCAACCGCTATACGACGCGCTCGAGGACATGGTTCCGGCCGCCAAGCTGAAGGAATACATGGAATCGAAGACCATACAGATAGCACCGCTGGCATTCATGCGCGGCCGCACGCTCAACGATGCCATCATAGTGCTCGACGAGGCCCAGAACACCACCACACATCAGATAAAGATGTTTCTCACGCGCCTCGGCATGAATGCAAAAATGATTGTGACCGGCGATGCCACGCAAATCGACTTGCCGCGCACCGTAACGTCGGGCCTCATGCAAGCGCTTCGCGTGCTCGACGGAGTGCCGGGAATAGCGAAAGTGGAATTCGGGAAAAAAGACATTGTGCGCCATGCCTTGGTGCAGCGCATAGTGGAAGCCTACGAACATTTCGACGAAAGCCGCAAATCGCAGCCGACCACCGACGAGGGCGATGACACTACAACGAATCCTTTATAGCGCGAATGTACCGACGCGCCGAGCTGTTGATGAGCAGGCCAAACGCCAACCCTATCACGGCACCCGCAACGGCTCCCCAAAGCAAATACTCGTCGCCGAATTCAGACAACTCATATAAATATATGAGCAGCAAAGGCACGCCCATGCATCCCATTATGATACGGTAACGTTTACGCATATCGACAAACGTGCACATGGCTTCGGCCAATTTTTCAGCAGAGATAACGGCCAAGTTTATGCCCGACAGGTATAGCCGCAGGCTATTGTTCATCAGCCCTCCCATTACAAAGAAGGCCACAAGCGCCCATCCAAACCATATGGGCAGGTCGAGAGAATGAGTCAACGGCAGGCACCAAGTAACCTGTACAAACGAGACAATAGACAACGCCAATGCCTGTCGTTGCAGTTTTTGCTTATATGATATAATACGGTTATTGACGATTTCTTTTTCGAGCCTGTCGTTTTCACGCTCAAGCACGTCAATACGCAACGAAACGTCCTTCCATTGTGCCTTCAGACGTTCAAGATCCATATTGCGGTCATCAGTCATATTCTCATCCATATCTATACTCTGTTTTGTTCGTTATCTGTTACTGTCGTCAACAAGTTTCTGTTTTGCCCTATAAAGTCTTGAGGCGACATTGGCCTTCGAGAGGCCTACTATCTCGGCTATTTCATCGTACGAATGCTCGTCGAGCCACAACAGCACTATGGCCTTGTCGATTTTGCCCAGCCCGTTTATGAGCCGATACATCTCGCGCAGATTTGCCATACGCGAGCCATCGTCGGCAAAAGTCACGTCGGCAATCTCGTCGACCGAAGCCGCATGCTGCTCTTTCGAATGTTTTCGAATGAAGGCCACGCAAGTGTTAATGGCAACGCGATATATCCACGTGGACACCTTCGACTCGCTTCGAAATGAGTCGAGGCCGTTCCATATGTTTATGAGTATTTCCTGATACAAGTCCTTGAGATACGACGCGTCGGTGGAGTACATATAGCACACCTTATAAATAAGCTGTCGATGCTCATTTACCATATCCATGAAAATACGTTCGCGTTGCAAATTTTTACCCATATTCCAAAATAGCAATCTATGTAATATGACGCAGCAACTCGGAAAAAATTGCAAGGGTTTGGAAAAAATAGTCAGTTTCGCACAAATTATTTGCGTATGGGGCAGGGATGCACTATCTTTGCGGATGATAAAAAACCATCAAACACTCGAAGGTAATGAACAGCAACAGTCTTGTCTCGATCGACAATATCAGCCGCGAGGAAATACTCGACCTGATTGAACGTGCGCGATACTTTGAGGAACATCCCAACCACAAAATTTTGGACGGCAAAGTAGTTGCGACGCTCTTTTTTGAACCGTCAACACGCACTCGCTTAAGTTTTGAAACCGCCGTAAACCGCTTAGGAGGCAGAGTGATAGGCTTCTCGGACGCGGCAACCTCAAGTTCCTCCAAGGGAGAAACGCTGAAAGACACCATAAAAATGGTGAGCAACTACGTAGATCTGATAATAATGCGTCACTACCTCGAAGGCGCGGCACGATATGCAACGGAAGTCACCGACACTCCGATAATAAATGCCGGCGACGGCGCAAACCAACATCCGTCGCAAACGATGCTCGACCTTTACTCCATAAGCAAAACCCAAGGCCGTCTTGACGACCTGACCATAACGTTGGTGGGCGACCTCAAATACGGACGCACCGTACACTCGCTGCTGATGGCCATGAGGTATTTCAACCCCACATTCCATTTCGTGGCATGCGACGAACTGAAGATGCCTCACGAATACAAGGAATTCTGCAAGAACTACGGCATCAAATATACCGAACACAAGGACTTTTCGACCGAAGTGATAAACGCCAGCGACATATTGTACATCACTCGAGTGCAACGTGAACGCTTCACCGACATAATGGAATATGAAAAGGTGAAAAATCTCTACACCTTGCGCAATTCGATGCTGGCCGAAGCAAAGGACAACCTCAAAGTGCTTCATCCACTGCCGCGAGTAAACGAGATAGACCGCGACGTCGACGACAATCCCAAAGCCTATTACTTCGAACAGGCCCGCAACGGATTGTATGCCCGTCAGGCTTTAATATGCAGAGCATTAGGAATCGACATCTACAAGGAGGCTGAAAAATGACAAACTCAAAGAAGGAACTTGCCGTGGCCGCATTGCGCAACGGCACGGTGATTGACCACATACCGAGCGACATGCTGTTCAAAGCCGTCAAAATACTGGGCATAGAGCAGATGACCACCCACATTACCATCGGCAACAACCTCGACAACAAACTGTTGGGAACGAAGGGCATAATAAAGGTGGCCGACGTGTTTTTCCCTGAAGAAACCTACAATCGCATTGCCTTGATAGCTCCGGGTGCCAAAATAAACATAATACGCGACTTCGAAGTGGTGGAAAAGCGATTGGTGGAACTCCCCGACACCATAACCGGAATAGTGCGTTGCGGCAATCCGAAATGCATCACCAACAACGAGCCTATGAAGACGCGCTTCACCGTAACCGACCGCAACGACGTAACGATACGCTGCGATTATTGCGGACAAAGCGTGAAAAGCAGCGATGCCACCATTGACTGATGCCGATGAGACAGGAGTGGAAACCGGGAACAATGATATATCCGCTACCGGCCGTAATAGTGAGCTGTGGCGACTTTGACAATGCAAACCTGATTACCGTTGCCTGGACAGGAACGATATGCACCAATCCGGCGATGTGCTACATTTCCGTACGCCCCGAGCGGCATTCGTATGAAATGATACGCGAACGCATGGAGTTTACCATCAACCTGACCACCGAGTCAATGGCCAGGGCCACCGACCGCTGCGGCGTGAAGTCGGGCCGCGACATCGACAAATGGGCCGACGCGGCGCTCACCAAGGGGCGCGGACACAAAGTGAGCTGTCCGTACATATGCGAATCGCCCTTGAGCATCGAATGCAGGGTGAAGGAGATAATGCGCCTCGGGAGCCACGACATGTTTATAGCCGAAGTGATGTCGGTGCTCGCCGACGACAGCCTGATAGACCCCGAAACGGGAGCGTTCAGGCTCGACAAAGCCGGACTGATGGCTTACAGCCATGGAGCCTATTGGAGCCTCGGAAACGAAATAGGGCGATTCGGATGGTCGGTAAAAAAGAAATAGCGAATAGACACAACCATAAAGTTAAAACTGAAAAAATGGAAAAAGACAAGCAGATTTTCGACTTAATCGAACGTGAACATCAACGCCAGAAGCATGGCATAGAGCTGATTGCATCCGAAAACTTCGTCAGCGAACAAGTGATGCAAGCCATGGGTTCATGCCTCACCAACAAATATGCCGAAGGATATCCCGGCCATCGCTACTATGGCGGATGCGGAGTGGTTGATGAAGTGGAACAAACTGCAATCGATCGCGTGAAGCAACTGTTTGGAGCAGAATATGCCAACGTACAGCCGCACTCTGGAGCACAGGCCAACATGGCAGTGTTCATGGCGTGTATGAAACCGGGCGACAAATTCCTCGGTCTGAATTTGGCACACGGCGGCCACCTGTCGCACGGCAGCCCCGTAAACTTCTCGGGATTGATGTTCCATGCCCTCGAATATAACGTGAAGGAAGATACCGGACTCGTTGACTACGACCAGATGGAGGAAGTGGCCCTGCGCGAACGTCCGAAACTGATAGTGGGAGGCGCCAGCGCATACTCTCGCGAATGGGATTATGCCCGCATGCGCAAGATAGCCGACGAAGTAGGCGCATTGCTTATGGTCGACATGGCACATCCGGCCGGACTCATTGCCGCCGGTCTTCTCGACAATCCCGTAAAATATGCCCACATCGTTACGTCGACCACCCACAAAACTCTGCGCGGTCCGCGAGGCGGCCTGATTCTCCTCGGCAAGGACTTCGACAATCCGTGGGGCAAGACCACACCCAAAGGCGTGGTGCGCAAAATGTCGTCGCTGCTCGACTCGGCAGTATTCCCCGGCGTTCAAGGCGGTCCGCTCGAACATGTGATAGCAGCCAAAGCAGTGGCATTCGGCGAAGCATTGCAGCCCGAATACAAGACCTATCAACAGCAAGTGCAGAAGAATGCAGCCGCCATGGCAGCCGCTCTCGTAAAGAAGGGCTACAAGATAATTTCAGGCGGAACCGACAACCACTGCATGCTCGTTGACCTTCGCACGAAATTCCCCGATCTTACCGGCAAAGTGGCCGAAAAAGTGCTCGTCGACGCCGACATCACCGCCAACAAAAACATGGTGCCGTTCGACAGCCGCTCACCGTTCCAGACCTCGGGCATACGCCTCGGCACGCCGGCCATCACCACTCGCGGAGCCAAGGAGGACGCCATGGTCGAAATAGTTGAAATGATTGACCTCGTATTGTCGAACCATGACAACGAAAGCGTAATAGCTTCAGTGAAATCGAAAGTAAACGACATGATGGAAGATTACCCCATGTTCGCCTACTAAGAGCAAACCATAGAAATTTAAATGATGCCGGACTTCGCAATGCAAGTTCGGCATTATTTTTTAGATGCGAAACCATTTAAATTTCGTATTTTTGCATCGTAATACAAACATACAGTATTTTATGCTAAACTACATAATCTGGAATACCGACCCGGTGCTCATCGATTCGTTCGTAACAATAAGATGGTATGGCTTGATGTTTGCCATCGGATTCTTATTGGGCTATAACATCGTTGCCAAAATGTTCAAACGAGAGGGCGTTCCCGAAAAGTGGCTCGGCATACTGCTGATATGGGTAATGGGCGCTACGCTAATCGGAGCGCGTCTCGGCCATGTATTTTTCTACGAATGGGATCATTACAGCCAAAATCCGCTCGACATATTAAAGATATGGGAAGGCGGCCTGGCAAGCCACGGAGGCACCATAGCCATAATACTCGCCGTGATACTGTTTTCGATATTCACCACCAAACGCTCGCCGATGTGGACATTTGACCGCCTCGTAATAGCCATAGCCCTCGTGGGGGGCCTCATCCGCATAGGCAACCTCATGAATTCCGAAATATTCGGGCACGCCACTACCCTGCCGTGGGGCTTCATGTTCATACGCTCACGCGAATGGCACGAAATGTATGAAGGTCAGGCATGCCACCCCACGCAGCTATACGAGGCATTCTGCTATTTTGCCCTGTTTGCGCTGCTGATGTGGATGTATTGGAAGAAAAATGCCGGCGAACGGCCCGGATTGATATTCGGAGTGTTTTTCATAGGCATATTCTTGCCGCGTTTTCTTATAGAGTTCATAAAGAACGATCAGGTGGCATTTGAAGCCGACATGACGCTCAACATGGGTCAGCTTCTGAGCATACCGTTCATAGTGGCGGGCATAATAATGGTTATATGGGCTATGACCCATCCACGAATAAAAATTGAATATCCAAATCGTTTTGCCGACGAGGACGACATAAAAAAAGCATAAGGAAAATGAATGTAAAAGACAATGTAATATTCGTTTCAGGCATTGACACCGATGCCGGCAAAAGCTATGCCACCGGGTGGTTGGCGCGAAATTTGTCGGAACAAGGATTAAAGGTAATAACGCTTAAATTCATTCAGACCGGCAATTGCGGGCGTTCGGAAGACATTGAAATACATCGCCGCATAATGGGCATCGACCCGTTACCCGAAGACCTTGACCTCACCACCGCGCCAATGATTTTTTCATATCCCGCATCGCCCCATCTTGCAGCCAAGATAGATGGCCGACAAATTGATCTGAGCGTCATTGACCGAAGCATCGAAAAGCTCTCGGCAAAGTTCGACGTAGTGATAGTGGAAGGCGCCGGCGGCTTGATGGTGCCGGTGACCGATGACATGCTTACCATCGAATATCCCGAGACCCGCAACCTACCGATAGCATTGGTAACGAACGGTCGGCTCGGCTCGATAAGCCATACCATATTGGCCCTTGAGGCCATAAAACATCGTGGCATCAGGCTTCACTCGATGATTTATAACGAACATTTCGACAACGACGAAATAATAGCGCCGGAAACGCGAAACTATCTGAAAACTTATTTAAACAAAAACTTCCCTGGAGCTGAAATGCTGTTTGTCCCATCATTGTAGACCATAAGAAATGGAAAGCAACCCAACCAATATCATAACCATAACCAAAGAACAGTTAGCCACAATGCCGGTGGTGACATTTCCCGGCAAAATAACCGTCATCGACAAGATAGATGAAGCGGTTTCGGCTCTTGAATATCTTTCAAGTCAAAAAACAATAGGATTCGACACCGAAACAAAACCTGCATTCAAGAAAGGACAAACAAACAAGGTGTCGCTAATACAGATGTCGAGTGCCGATCAGTGTTTTTTATTCAGAATAAATAAGATAGGCTTCATTCCGCAATTAAAGCAATTGATAGAGGATGAATCGATAACCAAAATCGGACTTTCGCTCAAAGATGACTTCTTGGTGTTGCACCGCATATGGCAATTCACGCCTGCCGGATTCATCGATTTGCAAAACATGGCGAAACGATTCAACATAGCCGACGGAAGCCTTCAAAAAATATACGGCATATTGTTTAGCCAAAGAATATCGAAAGGGCAACGGCTATCGAACTGGGAAGCCGAAGCCCTCAGCGAAAGCCAGCAGATGTATGCATCGATCGACGCATGGGCCTGCCTGAAAATCTACAATTACCTGCTGTCAGGCAATTTCAATCCCGAAGAATCGCCCTACCAAATCGAAAAGAGTGAATTGTTATGAAGAAATCGACGGTAATACCTGCCGCACTATTGATGTATCTGGCCATAATGAGCTACATAGGTCGTGGCGAACTGGCGCAAGGCCATTATCTCTATTATTTCGGCATAATCGGAATAACGTTGGTGATCATCGTTTTGCTACACTTCTCGCTAAAGCGCCGCGAAAAGCTTCGCAAGGAGCGTGAAGACGACATGAACAACGGCAATAAGCCTACGGAGTGATACCGCCGGTGGGAAGGCGGCAGCCCTGTCAGTCGACGGCGAGCTTTCGGCGCATAGGTGATGCCGCAAGCATCTTCCACCCTATCCACGCCATTGCCACCGACATCAGCGGACTGACATAATTGAACACACAATAAGGCAGATAGGTAAGAGTGGCAACGCCAAGAACGGTTGACTGCGTAACGCCACATGAATTCCACGGTATCAAAACCGACGTTACCGAAATGGAATCTTCAAGCGCACGGCTCAACACTTGTGGCCTCATTTTATTGCGTTTGTACGTATTCTTAAACACGTTTCCGCCTATTATTATCGACAGATACTGATCGCCCGTGCAGCAATTCAAAAACAACCCGCTGCCCACCGTAGCGCCGACGAGGCTGCGCGGCGAACTCAGCCTATGCGTAAATGCAGCCGTAATGGCGGAGAGCATGCCGGTGCCTATCATAACGCCACCAAACGCCATGGCGCTCAGCACCAGATAGACCGTAGGCAGCATACCGGCTATTCCTCCAGTGGCGACGAGCGAATCGAGCAACTCATTTCCCGACTCCAAAGAGGTGTCGACGGCAAGTATTTTCAACGACACCATAACATCGTCGATCCATCCGGCAGCACCGCCCGACAACGACTCGATGACCTGTGGCTGAAATATGAATATGGCCGCCAACGCCACCAACGAGCTTATGGCAAGAGTAACGTCGGTACGGACGCGCAACACTATTAGCAGACCGGTAAGAAGCGGCACTGCAAACAGCCACGGCGACATATTGAACGTGGAGTCGAGGGCATCGACCATCTCTGCCGTATGCGATTCGTAATACACGTCGGTGTCGACGCCTGCAACCGAAAACACTATCAATGCTATGGCAAGAGCCGGAATGGTGGTAAGCATCAGAAAGCGTATGTGGGCAAACAATCCTACACCCGTCGACGACGCCGCGAGCACGGTGGTGTCGCTCAACGGTGAAACCTTGTCGCCGAAATACGCGCCCGAAATTATGGCGCCGGCAGTCCAGGCCGGACTATACCCCATTACCGTGCCAATGCCCATGAGAGCTACGCCGATAGTGGCAATGGTGGTCCAGGAACTGCCCGTAACCACCGATACTATCGCGCATATGAGACATGACAGCATAAGAAAGATGCCCGGATCGAGCAACCGCAGGCCATAATCGATGAGCATCGGCACCACGCCGCTAAGCATCCACGTTGACGACAACGTTCCGATGAATATGAGTATCGGTATCGCGGGCATTATCTGGCGTGCACTTTTGCACATGCCAAACCATATGACACGCCATGGACGCTTGGCGCATAGCCTCGACAAAATCAACGCCACGGCCGAAGCGCTCAATAATATCCAATAACTGTAATCCTGAACCGAATCGGCTCCTTTAACGGCTATAAACATTATCAATGCCGCAAGCAACAGCATCACCGGAACGAGTGACACCAATAGCGAAGGTGTATGTGATTTATTCACTGACGTTTATTCTTTATACTGATACTATGATTCAAAAAAAACTTTGCAAAAGTACACAAAAGCGTCAATATATCATCAAACAATGCCGATATTTAGAAAATTATAAGTGCTTCAACACATATTTTTACTTGTTTTAACCCATAAGGCCGTGCCTGAATGCCGGCAAACCGGCGACAATGATATCGGCACTCGTAATCACCAATATTCAACATAAAGGGTTGTGAGTCTCAGAAATTATTTATAACTTCGCAATTGCAGACCGCCTCGCAGAAGCCCCGGTTTGAGGTTTAGCGGAGCGGGATATAGTGAACATACATAAGAAAGCGTTTATCCGCGCTGATTCTTGATTGTTAGAAATTCTCGCAAAATTTCCAATCGAAGTCAAGAGTTGAGCAACGGTAGATGCCCGTGGATATGTAATTATCCTGCATTCGGTATGGTATTTCGGGAGAAATGTAGCCGGACGCAATGATTGCATATACAAGCGTGGGCTTCTGCGTTGCCGTTCAACTTCGATTAGGCAATGCGAGAAGCCTCTAACAGGAGAACGGTAACAGATACAGATTCCTACGCTTTTTTCATACAACAAACGCCAACGAGAGGATGACCGAGGCATAATTAAACTATATGTGTAAAGATTTACGTAGAATAACTTTCACTCTTGGAAGTTATGAGTTTATACCAAATCCAACTCCAAAGGAAATGGAAGAACTCTCCAAAGAACGGTCGGGATATTTTCATCATTGGGTCGACGACGTCGACACCAGCAAAGATATTCCTTACATCAAGACTATGGCATTGGTTGAGGACAATGCCGATGATTCGATTCACAGGGTCGAATATCAGAATCTTAAATTTTCGGAGAAATGACCATGGAATCAAAAATCAAAAAAAATAGGAATGTTCATAGTTATGCTATGGATATCCATAACTGCTTTTGCTTACGACTTCGAAGTTGATGGTATTTACTACAACATCCTGTCAGAACAAGATAAGACATGTGAAGTCACCGCAGCCACTGATGATTATAAAAACCCATCGTATATAGGAGATGTCATCATTCCATCATCAATAAATGTTAATGAAAGCAAATTCACTGTCACCACCATCGGAGAATATGCTTTTAGTTTCTGTGGCGATTTATCCTCTGTCGTTCTGCCCGAGACGCTTACTGTGATTGCAAAAAGTGCCTTTTGGCAGTGTAACGCATTGACTGACATATCCTTGCCGGAATCCTTGATTTCCATTAGAAATTCGGCATTTAGCAATTGTAAGAAATTACGATCTGTTACTTTTCCAAAAACCAGCAGCCTTAAATATATTTCGATAGCAGCATTTGTCGGTTGTGAATCTTTGACCTCCATAACGTTTCCTGAGATATGTCAATTAAGCTCAATTGGAGAAAACGCATTTCATAGATGTAAGTCTTTGACTTCCATAGTTTTGCCCAAACAATGTCAATCCATTTATCTTGGGGAAAGGGCGTTTTATGATTGTTCGGCATTAGTGTCAGTCACTTTTCCGGAATCATGCTCGGAATCAGGAGGAATTGGTACTCTCGTTTTCGAAGATTGTCCATCCTTGACTTCTGTTACATTCCCAAAATCATGTAAAATTTATGTTATAGGTATGGGGGCCTTTCGAGATTGTAAATCTTTAAGAGAGGTAAATTTTCCAAATTCTTTAACCACCATAGAGTCGCACGCCTTTTGGGGTTGTTCCTCTTTGACCTCAATTAGCGCCTCAGAGTCGCTTAAAACAATTAAGGACGGGGCTTTCTATAATTGTTCGTCTTTGACTTCTGTTCCGTTTTCCCAAACAAGCTCACTGAAATCCATAGGAAAATGGGCTTTTCAGGGGTGCAAATCCCTAACATCAGTAGACTTTCCCGAGTCTCTAACGATAATTGAGGATGGGGCTTTCTGTAATTGCAAATCCATCACTTCAGACCCATTTTCTCAAACGAAATCATTAAACACCATTGGGTCAGACGCTTTCTATAATTGTTCCGCCATGACTTCCATCACTCTGCCAGAGTCGATTACGTCATTAGGGAATAGAACTTTCAGCGGATGCTCCTCCTTGACTTCCGTCTCTCTGCCGGAGTCAATTACTTCATTAGGGAATGAAACTTTCAGCGGATGCTCCTCCTTGACTTCCATCAATCTGCCGGAGTCGATTACGTCATTGGGGAATATGACTTTCAGCGGATGCTCCTCCTTGACTTCCATCAATCTGCCGGAGTCGATTACTTCGTTAGGGGATGACACTTTCAACGGATGCGCCTCCTTGACTTCCATCAATCTGCCGGAGTCGATTACGTCATTAGGGAATGGCACTTTCAGCGATTGCTCCTCCTTGACTTCCATCAATCTGCCGGAGTCGATCAATTCATTAGGGAATGGCACTTTCCGCTACTGCTCCTCCTTGACTTCCATCAATCTGCCGGAGTCGATTACGTCATTAGGGGATAGAACTTTCAGCGGATGCTCCTCCTTGACTTCCGTCACTCTGCCAGAGTCGATCACTTCATTGGGGGATGTCACTTTCAGCGGATGCTCCTCCTTGACTTCAATCAATCTGCCGGAGTCGATCACTTCATTGGGGGATTTCACTTTCAGCGGATGCTCCTCCTTGACTTCCGTCAATCTACCGGAGTCGATCACTTCATTAGGAAATAGCACTTTCAGCTACTGCTCCTCCTTGACTTCAATCATATTACCTGAATCACTTACATCTATTGGGGATTGGGCTTTTTATGAATGTGAAAATATTAATCTTGTAGAAAATAGAAGTAAGACTCCTCAACCGATAACTACTTCAGCTTACGGGGCCGTTTTTAACTCTGATATTTATAACAAAGCAATACTGCGTGTAACGGATGAATGCGTGAATGCATATAAAGCCGCTAACGGATGGAATCGTTTCAAAAACATTGAGGGTGGAGCATCGTCGGGTATTGGGGATGTTGTACAGGATGAAAGGCCTGTGAGGGTGTACACGTTAGGAGGCGTTGTAGTCTATACCGGCATGTGGAATGATTGTCCTAAATTGCCCGCAGGTATATATGTAGTGCGTAGTGCCGATGGCTCATCTTATAAAATCGCCATCCGATAAGCCGGGCAACCCTGTCAACGTGGCTGGGGCACGGCTCTTTCATTTAAATTAAAAATTAAGCCATAGCAGCACTTACCCGGTTCATTGCGAATCGGGTAAGTTTTATATGTTGTATGTCAATTATTTATTTCATTGTCAAAATCTGATTCTTTTCACAAGATCCGTGCATTTCATTTAAGCTTTTCGCCATACGCTTAATGACAAATGCATTATTATTCGTAACTTTGCAATATTATAAAACCTAATATTAATCCGCCTAACCGCAACAATAACGTTTCAAACAATGTATAAATTCGACGAACGCATAGTCATAACCCTCGATGCAGGAGGTACGAATCTCGTTTTCAGCGCAATGCAAGCCAACAAATTCATAGTTGACCCCATAACGCTGCCCTCAAACGCTTCAAACCTTGATCTTTGCCTGAAAACCATTTCAAGCGGTTTTGAGCAAGTAATTTCGAAACTCAACCAAAAACCGGTAGCCATAAGTTTCGCCTTCCCCGGTCCGGCCGATTATCCGAACGGAATAATCGGAGGATATCTGCCTAATTTCCCGTCGTTCCGCGATGGCGTTGCTCTCGGGCCATTCCTAAAAAAGCATTTCAATCTGCCGGTTTTCATTAACAACGATGGCGACCTTTTTGCCTTCGGCGAAGCCATTGCCGGCGCGCTCCCCGAAACGAACAAACGTCTCGCCGAGGCCGGAAGCGAAAAACGATTCAAAAATCTGCTCGGATATACGTTCGGCACAGGTTTTGGCATAGGTATGGTAGTGAACAATCACCTCAACCGAGGAGACAATTCGTGCGTCGAAACATTCTGCCTGCGACATAAAAAGCATCCTGACGTATTCGTGGAGGAAGGCGTAGCCATAAGAGCCATAAAGAGGGTGTACAAAGAACTGTCGGGCGACGACAGCGCATTGGAGCCTAAAGACATATGCGACATAGCCGATGGCAAACGCGCCGGAAACGCGGAGAGCGCAAAAGCAGCCTTTGCCGAATTCGGAGAGATAGCCGGCGACGCCATGGCCACGGCAGCCACGTTGGTCGACGGGCTCATTGTAATAGGCGGCGGTCTCACGGGCGCCAGAAAATATTTCATGCCTGCGCTGCTCAACGAATTCGAGGGCAACCTATACTCATTAAGCGGCGACAAGCTCAACAGAATGCAGATGAAGGTGTTTGATCTTGACGATGAAGCCCAATTCAAGCAATTTGCCAAAGGTGACTCACGTCCGCTCAAAGTGTACGGCAGCGACGACATAGTTACATACGACCCCATGAAGCGAATAGGGGTAACCATCTCAAAACTCGGAGCAAGCCAAGCCATATCGATAGGAGCCTATTCATTCGCTCTCTCTCAAATCGATTCTGCCACAAACGAACAAACCATAGAATAACGTCCCGACGACATATACATATGAACAAAAACGATCTTAAAATAGTGTTTCTGGGAACGCCCGACTTTGCCGTCGAGAGCCTGAAGCGGATACATGAAAGCGGATACAACGTGGTTGGCGTGATAACCATGCCCGACAAGCCTGCCGGACGCGGACACAAGATGCTGTCATCGCCGGTAAAAAAATATGCCGAGGCCAACGGGCTGAATCTAATGCAACCGCCCAAGCTAAAAGATCCGGAATTCGTGGAGCAACTACGCAGCCTCGAAGCCGATTTGTTCATAGTGATAGCATTCAGAATGTTGCCCGAAATGGTATGGACCATGCCACGGCTCGGCACGTTTAATCTGCATGCATCCTTATTGCCGAAATATCGTGGGGCCGCTCCCATAAACTGGGCCGTGATAAATGGAGACAGCGAAACCGGCGTGACCACCTTTTTCCTGAAGCACGAAATTGACACGGGCGACATAATCGACAGGCAAAGCGTTGAAATAAAGCCGGATGAAAATGTAGGCGACGTACATGACAAGCTAATGATGCTGGGAGCCGATTTGACCATCAAAACGATAGAAAGCATCCTCGACGGCACATTGCACACCACACCGCAAAAAGAACTTACCGGTGACGCGGAGCCGACTCCCGCGCCAAAGATATTCAAGGATACCTGCCGCATCGACTGGAATCAGCCGAGCGTCAAGATACATAACCTCGTAAGAGGTCTGTCGCCATATCCGGCCGCGTGGAGCACGATGTTTGACGACGACAAGGAAATTGGCGACGTAAAGATATTCGAAACCGAAGTCATCGAGAATTTCGCGCCCGCCACCCCCGGAACCATGCATGTAACCGCGAGCGATTCAATCATAGTGAATTGCGGCGAAGGAGCGATACGGATCAAAAGCCTGCAAATTCCGGGAAAACGACGCATGGATACGGCTGAATATCTCAAGGGAGCAAGGCTCAGCTCGCCGCGCTTCGCATGACGATGACATGGTTCAGAACGAGAATTGGGCCAATGCGCCTACGCGTTGAGCCCAGCGGTTCTCGCCGTTGAAGTTGCATCTCTTTCCCACATTGTATTCAACCCCTACCTGCATGCGCGCGGTCATATTCCAAAACAGGTTGGCGGCTCCATAGAGACCATACTTGTATTCGCTGCCGTCGACAGTTCGGTCGGGCATATAACGCGATTCGGAAAATGTTATCACCGAAAACAGATTGGGCTTGAAGTTATACTGCAACCCCAAGCACCATCCATACGACTTTGGTGCGTAAAGCTTGCCCGGCACAGCCTTGTCGCCGATAAGATCGTAATTGCCCACAAGCAAATCGCCGCCAAGCGATGCGTATCCCTTGCCCATGCTTGCGTTAGCGTAACAGGTAATGCGCGACGTGGGCTTTGCAATGCTGCTTAACTGCAATCCCCAACCAAGTATGTTGTGATTTTTGCTCGTCTTTATATCACGATAAGGCAATGTGCGTACTATTCCGGCCAATCGTACATGCTGAGACGAATTCCACTCATACTGAACGAACGATGAAAAATCAGGCATCCATTGGTCGACGGCTTCGGTAAACTCATTGTCAACATCTATTTGCCGCTTTGGCGATTCCACCGAAAATGCCGTCACCAAGCCATGTCGAAACGTATGCATCCATCTAACCAACACATTGGTAACCGTAAGCTTGTTGTTTGGTCCGGCAGCATCGATGGTAGGAGGCAATGCAGCGGGGTCGCTGAACGTTGAGTTTGCATATCCTATCGTTATGTCGTTGATGATGGCATAAGCCTTTTTCAGCTTGAAGTCGCGACTCTCATATCCCGAAAAATCGGCTTGAATGTACAATTGGTAGTTACCCAACGTCTTATTACGACCTATCACCTTGAAAAACAAAGCCGATCCGGCCGGAGTGGTGTCGAATCGTCGCGTATGGGCGGGATTGCGATGCATCGGGATGAAATATGGAATGAACCCCGATGTATGCACGCCACCCCAATCATACCAAGCCCTCATCCTCACGCATCCACCAATGCCCATGGCAAGATTGGCATCCTTGCTCATAAACAAAAAATATGGTGCCGCCGGATCTTGAAAATGCCGAAACTGATCGACATAAAAAGCCGATATGAGACGTCGCACCGAATCGACATAGATTTTGGTACCCGCATCAAGCGACATGATGCGGTGCGAGTGTTCAAGAGAATCCTGCTGAATGTCCGACATATGTTGCGCGCCGGCAAACAAATGAGCGGAAAGCATAATTACAACAAATAAAAAACGGCGTAAAATAGCATTCATATAATCCCACATAAAAATATTAGCTGAAACTATATGAACAACAATTTAAACGCGCACAATGTTGCGTGCCCGAAACGGAAGGATAGTCAATATGACATTATCAACGCTATTTTATGCCGTCGCGACGCAACAAAGCATCAATCGTAGCATCCTGCCCCCTGAATCGGCGATATAGCGTGGCCGGATGCTCAGTTCCTCCCCGCTCAAGTATGCAACACTTGAAGCGTCGGGCCGTATCAGCGTCAAACACGCCGTTCGTTTCAAACAATGCGAACGCATCGGCATCAAGCACTTCAGCCCATTTATAGCTATAATAGCCTGCCGCATATCCACCTGAGAAAATATGTCCGAACTGAGGCGAAATCAAAGCGCCGTCAACATCATCGAACAGCGCCACCGACCGGCAAGCCTCGCGCTCGAATGCCACTTCATCGTCAACGGGCGACGTTATGGTGTGCCAGGCCATGTCGATAAGACCGAATCCAAGCTGACGCAAGCAACGATATGCAGCCCCGAAACGCGTCGATTCAATTATTTTGTCGACATACTCCTGCGGTATCGGTTCGTCGGTAACGTAATGACGGGCAAAGCTATCGAGGAATTTTCTCGTTGAAAGAAAATTTTCATTGAACTGCGAAGGCAATTCGACGAAATCGCGATATACGTTAGTGCCCGAAAGCGACTCATATCGAACCTTGGAGAACAAGCCATGCAAGGCGTGGCCGAATTCATGCAAGAATGTCGAAACTTCATCGGGCGTGAGCAACGACGGTTTGGTTTCGGTCGGCTTGGTAAAGTTCATCACTATCGACACATTCGGACGATTGTCCTTACCGTCGGCATCGACCCATTGCGACTTAAAGTCGGTCATCCAAGCTCCCGAACGTTTGTTTTCACGCGGGAAGAAATCGGCATATAGCAATCCTATCAATTCGCCATCCGAATCACGCACTTCAAACACCTTTACGTCGGGGTGATACACAGGCAAATCGTAACGCTGCACGAACGAGACTCCATACAGATTTTCAGCGAGTCCGAACACGCCGCCAATAACGCGGTTTAATTCAAAATACGGACGCAGGCATTCTTCATCGTACGAGTACTTCGATTCGCGCAATTTATTTGAATAGAAGCTATAATCCCACGGTTGAAGCGTCATCGGAGCGTCTTCGATGCTTGCAACGAAAGCGTCAAGTTCGGCGCGCTCCACCTTCCAGGCTTCAATATATGCATCACGAAGCTCATGCAACAGCTTGTAGACATTACCGGGCGTTTCGGCCATCGTGTGGCAAAGAGAATAATCGGCATACGTGGCATAACCGAGCAAATTAGCAATCTGCAATCGCACATAGGCTATGCACTTCATAATGTCGACATTTGAATACTTGCCGGTTAAATTGCGCCCCATATATAGTCGATACATTTTTTCGCGCAAGTCACGTCGCGACGAATATTTCATAAACGACATATAGGTGGGTTGCGACAAAGTGAACAGATATTTGCCGTCATATCCGCGCTCCTTTGCCAAATGAGCAGCCGCCTCGACGAGCGACTCGGGCAGTCCGTCAAGATCGCCGGATTGCAATGTAATTTCGTATGTATTAAGCTCTTTAAGGACGTTTTGGCCAAACAATGTGGTCAATTCGTCTCTTTCGGCCGACAGACGCTTGAATTGGGCACGGGCTTCGCCTTCAAGCAAAGCTCCGTTGCGTTTAAACGAATCGTAAGTTCGTTGCAACAACATAGATTGCTCCGGCGTCAGATTCATCGCGTCACGATTATCGTAAACGGCCTTTATGCGCTTCCACAATAGCTCGTTAAGAGATACCGAAGTTTGATAATCGCTGAGTTTCGGCATCATCTTCACCGAAAGCTCCATCATCGAATCATCGGCCATAGCCGAATTAAGCGGATAAAAAACATTCAGCACACGATTCAGATCGCTACCCGAACGCTCCAATGCCTCAATAGTGTTTTCGAAACTCGGACTCTCTACGTTATCGGTTATCCTGTCGACCTCCTAGAGCGCCAACTTTATGCCTCTATCGATGGCAGCTTCGTAACAATCAATGTCGATTTTATCGAATGGAGGAGCTGCATTAAATGTGGTAAACTCCTCGTAAAACGGATTTTCAGCGATATTCATATCATTAATCAAATTATCACGTCTCTTATTGCATTGTCAATCACTATGTCGCGAACCAAATCATCGACGCCCGCATCCGCAAGAATATGTGCATCGGAACGCATTGAGGCTTCAAACGACTTCACATCGCCATTGTCGGTCATTATGCTGCGGGCATACAGACGCGACGCTTCGCGATAGTTGCCGGAAGCCAGCTCCAAATGGCCCATATTAAGATAATCGGTGGCTTCGGGAGTCGATGAAAGTATGCGCACGAAATAATCTCGGCTCCGCGCATAATCGCCGGAAAGGAAGGCACACCACGCGATAGGACGCCACGCACGCGACGACTTGCCATCGAGGAATTCAACTTTGAAGTATTGCTTCAAGGCTTCATCGTAGTTACCCAACTCCATGTTGCAATGGCCTATGTTTAAAGCCACGCCCAAATCATCGGGCTTCAGCTCGGCTATACGTTGAAAATAATGCAGTGCACGCTTGGGGTCATTCTGTAATTTATGACACATGGCCAATCTGCGCAACGTCCATATGCTGTCGGGCGAGACGAACTCGGCACGCTCGTAAAGAGCGAGAGCCGCATTTATATCACCCTCTTTCTGATAGCAATATCCGGCTTTCTGCAACAATTGCGGCGACGAGGGGGCATCCTCGAGCAACGTAACATATGCGCTCAAGGCGTCTTTATAATACCCGCGCTTGAAATAAAATTCAGCAACGAGATTTAACGTCGAGCCATCGTTGAACAAAGGGGCCAAATTAGGTATCTCAATCAGATTAATAGGCGAAACGAACGGATCGTTGAACTCGCACTTTCGCCTGAACAGCTTGAAGAATCTGTACAAATCCTGTATATACTTGTTTGCCACATTCTCGCGATTCTTATTTTCGGCAAACAACTCGGAGTTTTGCAATTCGGCCAGATTCACATTCTGCGCCCTGAACTGCTCAGTCAACATTTTGCGCTGAGCGTCGGGAATGGATCCTATTGAAAACACCATTGAATACTTGTCGCTGCTACATAAGAACGGCGATGCACCGATAACCTCATTGAGCACATTGCCAAATCCCATGCTCATTGCTGCCGTAACGTCAGACTGCTCGGCATAATACGGCAAGAACCAATTGGCCACCTCATTAAAGAACGGGAACGTTTTAAGATGTGCAAACGTGCTCATCATTACGTCGCCGCCATCGGCCTGCAACTCGGATATCTCACGTATCTTATCGGCAATACCCGATTTAGAGAGAATATCCTCCCATTCGGGATTGTAATCGGCTTCGGTAAGCGCGTCGATCGATTCGGCATCTTTTATTTTTTTATAAATGTCGGGGCGCAACTTCATCATTTCGGGAAATATCTCCTCTTTCATAGTGCGATTTATGCGCTCCGTATCGCGAGTGCGGATAAACTGCAAGAATACCATTTTCACGTCGTCGGCCCAACCCTTCTTTTCCTGGGCCGCGCCCAATCGCGCCATAAATCTGCGTCCCGAAATGTGCAATCGGTTACACCACATTGCAAGCAAAAGAGCACATAAGGCCATAACGCCCAAATCGCCGTCCTGATCAATATACAGATCGGTCAGCAACACCATACGTCGCTCATCATAATACTCCAATGCGCCAAGCATTATTGCCGAAAGCACTAATTGCTTGAAATGGCGGGGAAGCACATCGCTCTTAAACAATTGCGACAGCGCATCCTCATCATCAACCGACATAGGATATGTAACCCATACCAGATTGAAAATTCTACGCGCAAGCCTCTCCTGCGCCTTCACCAACGACTCTCCACCGGGATTATCGATATCCGATCGGCCGCCCATCAATGCGAGAGAGAGCGCGTCGGCATTCTTACGATATAATGCCAACAATTGAACCAGCGACGACCCTTCTTGCATCTCCTCGTATCTGAGAGCGCTGAAATACAATCGTGGCGAATCGCGCTTTTCATTATATCGAATCAACGTATCGGCCATATGACCTATGCCCGACACTATGTCGTCGAACACTTCGCGTCGCGAAGGATCGGAAACGCCGTCGAGCGCATAATGAACCATATAGTCGTACCCTGAACGCAGGCGCGCAATTTCGTCGCGCATCGACCAGGGAGCGCCTATCGAAGCCGCCATTGTTTCCAATTCATCGAAAGCGGCATTGAGCCTGTGCGCCGACAAAGCCTTTTTGATTCTATTTTTTACTATGATGAGTTTATCTGATGTCATAAGTTTATGAATTTGTAAATACGTGCAATAGCACATAATACGTATAACAATTTTTATGCCAAAAAGTCATTGTCATACACCCTTAACAACAAATGTATAAATCATAGAGTATGTTTACTTTTAACTTTATGAAAACTTTAGAGGCCTTTCAGTTCTGTTTGTAGATTTCATTCAGTCGTTATGGCACCCCATAACTCCCTCACTCAATCTCCAAACATACTCTGAATTTCTCTCTAAATCTTAACATAAGCCAAAAGTAAACATACTCTTAGGGCCTCGATTATCCATATTTTTCATACTTTTGCACTCGTATGATAACCCTTTCTACCGATAAACGCAGATGGATCGAGTCGAACTTACTGTCCGACACCACCAAACTTCGCTTCAAACACCATGGCGACAAGGAGATGGAATTTGCAATATTGCAAATAGAATGCCGACGGAAAACGGCTAAAAAGCTGTCGGACACCCTGAGCAACGCCGAATTCACATTTCCCAACTCCCTCTCTGCCGAACAATGCACCTCCGACCTACTCGCCGAATTTCATAGCCAATTGCTGACAGGAAAGGATTTAAACGTCATCGACATGACGTGCGGACTCGGCATCGACACATTCCATATGGCGCGAGAGGCAAAATCGGTTGCGGCAATCGATCAAAATCAAGAAATAACCGAAGCTTTGCGCCTAAACGCCAAAGCATTGGGCCTCGACAACATAACGGCCATAAATGCCGACTGTACGTCGTTCATCAACGAAACCGACAAGCATTTCGACATCTTATTCATCGATCCGGCACGCAGAGACAATGCCGGGCGCAAAACGGTGGCATTGGCCGACTGCAGCCCGAACGTGATAACGCTCATGCCCCAAATGAGGAGCAAGGCATCCCGAATCATAATAAAGCTATCGCCGATGCTCGACATTTCGAAAGCGGTAGCCGACCTCGGAGCCGTAACGGCCGTATACGCAATCGGCACCGCTACCGAATGCAAGGAATTAGTGCTTACGATTGACGATTCGGCATCGGAATCGCCCTCCGTTCACGCCGTAACGTTACTAACCGACAAGACCATCGACATTGCATTTTCGAAAAACGACAACCTGCAATCGCCCCCGACATTCGCAATGCCCGAGCCCGGAATGACGCTATACGAGCCCTACCCTGCCATCATGAAAGCCGGAGCATTGGATTGCTTGGCCAACCGTTACGGCACATTAAAACTTCATCGCAACACGCATCTATACTTATCGTCAGGGCCAAACGACGAATTTCCGGGAACCGTATTTGAAATAGTGGAAGTATGCCAATTCAACAAAAAAGGCATAAAGCACGTGTCGGGCAGATACCCCGTAATCAACGTATCGACGCGCAACTTCCGACTCACGGCGCCGGAGTTATCGCAAAAGCTGAAAATAAAGGAGGGTGGCGATATGCAATTGTTCGGTTCGCAATGTTGCGACGACGAGTATTATATGATAGCGTGCCGCCGCATCATTTCTCAAACATCCTTGCGATAGATCGTTTGTCCTCGCGCTCTTTTATTGACTGACGTTTGTCGTATTCCTTTTTACCTCGCCCGATGCCGATTACCATTTTTGCCAGTCCTCGGTCGTTTATAAACACCCTGAGTGGCACTATGGTGAAGCCGGATTCCTTTCCGGCCTTTTCGAGCTTGACTATCTCCTTTTTGTTAAGCAGCAGCTTACGGTCGCGGCGGGTTTCGTGATTATTGTACGTGCCATAAAAATATTCGGCTATGTACATATTTTTTATCCAAACCTCGCCATTGGCCACAAAACAGAAGGAGTCGACCAAACCGGCCTTTCCTTGACGTATCGACTTAATTTCCGTTCCGGTCAATACTATTCCGGCCGTAAACGTATCGGTTATGGCATAATCGAACGTAGCGCGCTTATTTTTTATGTTTACTTCATTGGATTTCATAGCGTTTGAATATTGGATTAAGAACCCGGCAATATAATGTCAAACAAAAAACCGATTACATATGGCGGTATTATTATCGACCCTATTGCCAACAGCATGAACTTGCCCACCTTTTCGGGCAATACGGCCATATAGCGCACACCACGCCACAAAACTACCGCCACATATATGGGCAGAAAGTTTATTATGGCCAAATTGACCGGAATGCAATTATGCAGCAACGACACCAAGGCAAGCAATGCTATGCCATAGGCTATGTACGTGTCATTGCGCTTGCGGCTAACCTCCGACGATATGTAACGGTGTATGTATGACGTAAAGACAAACTGCGCAACGAAAAAAGTAAGGAAATACTGAATGAATAGTATTATGGCCTGTTGAACCAAATATACCGGTTGCATACCCGAATGATACACGGCGTTCAAGAAAAAAGAAGCTGCCGTGACGCCTAAGAGCGGATACAGTCCGGTTTCCAAAAGCACACGCGGCTCCGTTCCCTCGGCGGAAATATCTTCCCATCCGCGTTCGGGCGAAAGTATGAGCTGAAACAATGATTTTAGAAATCGTAGCATATTTATCTTTTCTTTATTCGCACAAATTTATACAAAATCCATGAATGCGGCAAAAAAAGTAGTTTTCAACGCCATTACGTGACAATGGGCCGAACGGGTCGACGCTCATTCTGCACATTGACCGACGGAAAGTTTTGAACAATGGCTTTGATATCTCGGAAAAATATTAATTTTGTGGAAATTTTTCATTCGAAACAACATATTATATTTTTACGATATGATTAAGACAATACTATCTATTTCCGGTCGTCCCGGACTTTATAAATTGGTGAATCAGGGCCGAAACATGCTCATAGTAGAATCAATGCAAACCGGAAAACGCACTCCGGCATATGCGCATGACAAAGTGGTGTCATTGAGCGACATATCAATATACACCAACGATGGCGATTATCCTCTCGGAAACGTGTTTGAGGCAATAAAGAACAAATTTGACGGAAAGCCCATTGATTCGAAAAGCATTTCGGACACAAACGCGGCAAAGAAATTGTTTGCAGAGATACTCCCCGAATACGACGAGGATCGAGTTCACACCAGCGACATCAAGAAGGTGTTTTCATGGTACAACCAACTCATAGCCGCAGGCGTAACCGAATTCAAAGAAGACGAAATAGCTCAGGACGAAGCTGCTGAAGAAGCAGAAAAAGCCGACGAACAAAACGCTGAATGACACATTTGCGGAAAACCACATATTTGTAGCCGAAATTTCAAGATGCCCAATAAATTCACTCCCCATTTTGAAGCGACCGACAGCATGGCCGACCTCGTAAGGGCCGACTATAACATTCTGCCGCTGTTAAGCCGATTTTCAATACCATTGGGGTTTGGCAACGATACCATTGGCGAAATATGCAGTAAAAACGACATCGATGCCGATACGTTTTTGCTCATAGCCAACTTCACGCTGTCAAATGGAATTGACCATTCGATAGTGACACCAGTTGCCGCTTTGGGTATCGTGGATTTTCTCCATAACTCCCACGATTACTTCATCAGCTACAAATTTCCGCACATACGCTCAAATCTGCTCAACGCACTCGATGCAAATCACAGCGACATAAATCCGGCCATAATAGCATATTTCGACGATTACGTCAATCAGGTTAAATTACACTTCGAATATGAGGAAACCACCGTGTTTCCATACATACGCCGATTGCTGTCGGGCGAAAAATCCGATTACAAAATCGACATATTCAGAAAAAATCATGACGAAATAGGCGAAAAGCTATCTGACCTGAAAAATGTCATATTGAAGTATTACACTACTTCGAAACCGAACCTCATGTACGACGTGCTGGTCGACATATTCAATTGCGAAGATGATCTCGACCAGCACAACGACATAGAGAACGACATATTGGTTCCTCTGATAGAATCGTTCGAAAAATCAGACAAAAAATAGACCGATAAACGCCCCGCCCCGACATGAAGCATCTGAAAGTATTGATCATAACCCCGTCAAAAATCATTGAATCGGGATTGACCGTGCTATTGTCGTCAATTAAGGAACATGGCGTATCGGTCATATCGTCAGATGCCGACAATGCAACACGCATTGCCGCCGAGCATCACCCCGCACTAATATTTGCCGATGCCATTGCAGTGTCGAAAGCATTGGCCGACGAGCTGCGAAACGAATCGCAACACTCAAAACTGATAGGAGTGTACAGTGCCGCCATACCCGAAGAAATAACCGCGCGATTTGACGATATGATGTCGATATATTCGGGCATCGACAGCATCAAATCCATAGTAAATCGCGTATGCGAACAGAAACACGTGCCCGACGAAAACACGCGCGAACTCAGTCCGCGCGAAAAAGAAGTCGTGGTGGGCATCGTCAAAGGGATGTCGAATAAAGAAATAGCCGCAAAAATAAACGTATCGGTAAACACCGTAATGACCCACCGCCGAAACATCGTGTCAAAATTGCAGATACATTCGCCGGCAGGCTTGACCATCTATGCCATAGTAAGCAAGATAGTCAAAATAGAAGACATTAAAATCTGAGAAACTGTTTAAAAATTCATTTTATCTTGTCATTGAGGTCTTTGTCAGCATCTTGTTGATATTTATTCAGTCATTATGGAACCCCATAACTCATTCATAAATATCAAAAATCTACTTGACAAATCCTCTCAATTCCTTCGATAAATAAATTTAAACAGTTTCTGAATGGTGGTCATAATACGCCTACCATCCCACCTCTACGGGTTGGTTTGTGGGGCCGTCGACCTTTAACGAATCGTTTTCGAAATACAGCTTGTCGATGCACAACACCCTATCCCACGAAGGCTTTGGCGCATCGGGATCGGCATGGCGATGATACACTATGTACATATTGCCGTCAGG
This sequence comes from Muribaculaceae bacterium, assembly GCA_017621225.1. Lineage (GTDB taxonomy): Bacteria > Bacteroidota > Bacteroidia > Bacteroidales > Muribaculaceae > Paramuribaculum. The sequence goes on from JAGATN010000013.1 coordinate 215,396, forward strand.
AGCCGTAACTATCGAATTGTGGCCGGGCGACGATATTCCCTTTTCAAGATCGGTGGTCATGATAGGATTATTATCATACTTCACCCAGGGGCCGAGCGGACTCTCCGCCACCTGCACGCCGATGCCGTAATGTTCATATCCGGTATCATTGCCCGAATATGTCATATAGTAACGTCCGTTGTGTTTCAATACCGTTGCGCCCTCGTTGCAGCGATTGCGCGCCCAATTGACCTTCTCCCATGGCTGCGACGCTTTCGATATGAACACCGGCTCCCCGTCGAGACCCGACAAGTCTCGCTTTAACCGAGCGGCATATATTTCACCGGTAGCGACGGAATCGATTGTTTCATTCTTGCTATAATACACGTAGGGAGTGCCATCGTCGTCAACGAATATGTTTGCATCAATGGCCGAATGCCCCGGATCGAACCACGGAGCATAGAGATCGACAAACGGCCCGTCGGGATTGTCGCTGACGGCCAGGAACGTAAGCATCAATCCGCGTTGCTCGATGTAACAACTATATGTCAGATAAAACTTTCCGTCATAGAAATGCACCTCTGGAGCCCAGTAGCCGAACGATCCGATATGATTCTCGGGCCGCGTGAACAAAGGCCCCGAATCGGTCCAGGTAATCATGTCGTTGGAAGTATAGCACGCAAAATCGCCGGTAGTAGTGGTGGTGCCGGTCAGATAATATTTCCCTTCATATTCATATATGAACGGATCGGCAATCGATACGGCCACGCTATCGGCCGTCATAAGCGGATTAACATACGAACGCACATCCGACTTTCGTGAGCAACCAAACGAAGCGAGGCATACCAATACTAACGCCAAAATCCATGAATGTTTCATTGTGTATATAAAGCTTTTTGTAACAATATAGTCATTTTAACCACTTCAGATTCAATGTACGGACAACATCACACCTTCAACGATTCGAAAAACTGGCGCTGCAAATCGTAATTGTCATTAAACACGCCCGACATTTCGATAGTCGTTGTCGATGAATCCTGTTTTTCCACCCCGCGCATCTTCATGCAGAGATGCTCTCCGGTGCAAGCCACTATTACGCCCTTTGCGCCAAGTTGCTCCGTCACGGCCCTGCATATCTCGGATGTAAGGCGTTCCTGAACCTGAAGCCTGCGTGCATACAAATCTACGATTCTTGCCAACTTGCTCAGACCTATCATGCGTCCGTCGGGAATGTATCCTATCGAAACTTTTCCGAAGAAAGGCAATATGTGATGTTCGCAGAACGAATAATACTCTATGTCCTTAACTATTATCAGTTGAGAGCCGGGCGACGTGAATATGGCACCATTTATTACGTCGGCCATATTCATACGATAGCCGTTGGTTGCATAATACAAAGCTTTCGCCGCGCGCATCGGCGTTTTCTTGAGGCCTTCGCGATCGGGATCTTCACCCAGTATGCGAATTATGCTTTCAAAGTGCGATGCAAGCTCGGCAATGGTATCCTCCGGATATTGACACTCCATATAGCTTTCTTTAAAGATTTACTTTATCGCGAACCACACGTATTTCCTTGCTATACGAGGGGAACGCATTTTTCAGCTCCTCGGCAGCGGCTTCGGCTTCGGCTTGCGTGCGGAAATCGCCCACTTTCAATCGCCAATACGGCGAGGTGTACACCACATAAGTGCGATACTGCGGCAATCGCGATGAAATGTTTCGCGACTTCGATCGAGCTTCGTTCTTGGCGGTACGAGGATTATTGTCAGAGAATACCTGCACGCGGTATCCGGCCTGATGCCCTTGCTTAACCGGCGCAGCGGCTTCGGGTGCTGACAAATCAGTGTCGTCGGTCATTGTTTCTTCCGACAGGAGCAATCGGTAAAGGGCTTCTGGCATCACCACTTCGTTTACTCCACCTTCCGTTATGTGCTTGACAATGTCGGGCGTTTCGGCATTCAGCGAAAACGTTGCAAGCACAACCATCAGGGCCATTGCAGCCCTTAAATTGATCATATTATTTTTCAATGACTTCGACATAACGAACAATTTAGGCTGCAAAAATACAAAAATATATTTTTGCAGCCTATGTTTAAATAGCAAATTTCAAGTTATCTTTACCTTAAGAAACTGTTTAAATTTATTTGTCGAAGGAATTGAGAGGATTTGTCAAGTAGATTTTTGATATTTATGAAGAAGTTATGGGGCCCCATAATGACTGAATAAATATCAACAAGATGCTGACAAAGACCTCTATGACAAGACAAAATAAATTTTAAAAAGTTTCTAAAAGGCGGTAACGATGCCCATGAACGATTCGGCATCAAGCGATGCACCACCAATCAAGCCACCGTCGACATTGGGTTTTGCAAACAAAGCCTTTGCATTTGTAGGCTTGCAGCTTCCGCCATAAAGTATCGAAGTATTTTCAGCAACTTCATTGCCATATTTCTTGGCAATTACGTCGCGTATGAATGCGTGCATTTCCTCTGCCTGATCGTCGGTTGCGGTCTTGCCGGTACCGATGGCCCATACAGGTTCGTATGCAAGTATTATTTTCGAGAAATCTTCGGCTGAAAGATCAAATAAAGCTTCTTCGATCTGAGTCTTTACCACTTCGAGATAAGTTCCGTTTTCACGTTGTTCGAGCACTTCGCCTATGCAAAATATAGGAGTAAGGTTATTTGCGAGAGCAAGACCTACTTTTTCTTTCAACGTAGCCGAAGTTTCGCCATAATACTGACGACGTTCAGAGTGACCGAGAATTACGTAAGTGGCACCCGTAGAAGCCACCATCGAAGCGCTTACTTCGCCGGTATATGCGCCCGACTTATGATCGGCACAGTTTTCAGCACCTAATCCGAGCTTGTTCTGATCGATCACACCGTTTATCGATGCAAGATGAGTGAACGGAGCTGCAATTATCACGTCGCACTTGGGTTCTACGCCTTTGAGGGCTTCATTTACGGCCTTAGCCAAAGCAACACCTTCCTGAAGCGTGGTGTTCATTTTCCAGTTTCCTGCTACAATATTCTTTCTCATTGTAAATGATATGATTTGTTTGTTGATGATTTCTATTTTTACGATGCTGCAAAGTTACGCATTTATTTTCAGACACTAACGTTGTTGTCGCGTTTATTTTGTCGCGAACGCACGCTCCACTTCAATAATTTGCCGCTCTTGTCGAGCAAAAACAACACGAGCATGCATCCTACGAGCACGAGAGTCAGAAATTCCATTACGGCATGTCCGTCGACAGCCAATGCCTTAAACACATCGACCCCGCGAGATGCCTGTTCGGCCAGCGAATCGGCATCGATCGATGCTATGGTGCGCTTCCACTTAATCACGCCATCGCGTAAATACACCACTGAAATGACACCACGCGCCATTTCTTTTATCAGATTTGGCTCGGCCACGTATATCGGGTAATCGGCCATCGAATAATCGCGCCATTCTTCAAGGTGCTTTTCATCAGTGGCCACCAGTCCGACCATCGAGCCGCCGCGCTCGGTTATGTATTTATACAGTTCATTGATGGTGTATGTCGCCGAAACGTCAGAGCGCTCGTATTGAGGTATGAGTATGAGCAGCTCCTCCCCTTCAGGCGCAATGACCTCGGAGGTGATATCGTCACCGCCGTCAAGCACCACGAAATCGGTAGCCGACGATATTTTACCGGAACTTATGCTACGATCAACGAAATGCCAGGTGGAATCAGGCAAGTTATCCTGCGTGAACGACTCCCTACGGCCATCCTTTTCATATATGAACGTAAAATTCACTTCATCGTCATCCTCATCGTCCGATACGAGCGACGTGCCGACAGGAAACGACCGGAAGTCGACAAGCGGTTGCAGATTGTATCCCACCAACCCTATGATTATGACATATATCGATGGAATGGCAACCAACAGCCATTGAACATACGCGCCATATAGCCCCCTAACCTTACGATTGTAAACGGCAAGATACACAAGCAACGCCGTTATGACTACGTTTTTATAAAACGTGGCAGGATTCGAGAGCTTGACGAAATCACCGAAACAGCCGCAATCGGCCACCGGATCAGCCATATATACATACAGGCTCAACGGAAGCATTCCGGCCATGACGGCCAGCAAAAGCCATACGATGCTACGCTTGTAGCATCCGGTGGAGAGAAGCAATCCGGCAACGAACTCCAGGCCCGACAAGCCCAATGCCACCATTACTATCAACGACCGGGGCTGCGAAAAGCCCCACACGTTCATATATTCCTCGATTTTATATACAAAGCCCCATATGTCAATGGCTTTTGACAGCCCCGATACTATGAACGTGGCACCAATGACTATTCTAAGCGTCCAGACTATTACCGACAAATACTTTCGATTGAAGTCGGCGACTGCATTTGCCATTATTCAGTAAGTTTTATAATGCCGAATACGGCATAGTTTATCATATCCATATAGTTGGCATCGATCCCTTCCGACACGGTAGTTTCGCCGTTATGATCCTCGATCTGCTTCGTACGCTGAACTTTCGACAATATCATATCGGTATATGAGTTTATTCGCATGCTCCGCCACGCCTCGTCATAATCATGGTTTTTGGCCTTCATAAGCGTCTCTGACGCATACGCATAGCTATCGTACATTTTAAGTGCGTCGTCGGGATTGATGTCAACCGTATCGGCATAACCCAATTCAAGCTGAATCAACCCGATTATGCCATAATTCACTATGGCAATGAATTCGGGCAATATGCCTTCATTCACCTTCGCACACCCCTTTGTTTCAAGCGAACGTATGCGTTTGGCCTTTATGAATATCTGATCCGTAAGCGAGCATGGACGCAAAATGCGCCACGAAGCACCATAATCGTACAATTTTTTCACAAATATTTCGCGACACATCGATAACGCATCCGCGAATTGAGCATTTGTATCCTTCATAAAACCATAACTTATAAACGATGAATGTAAGTAACAGTACGCAAAGTTAACATTTTTTTCAATCGCCTGCAATTTGTTGAGGCCACTTGAACACAGCAAAGGCACCAACCTCATAATTGATGCCTTTAGCCGTAATGGTTACAATCGCATTGGTTCAGAATTATCAATTAGGCGATTTTATAACATAGGCTACGAAAGCCAGTATAAATGCCACTAATGCCAAACCGGCACCGATTGACAGGACTACTACATTAGCCCCTCCGGTGAACAGCGTCGAGATCAGGAATCCGACTGCCACCACTGCAAAAATAATAGCTAAAACGATGAGTGCTTTCATAATGATGTATTTTTATGTTCTTTAAAAATATAACATTACTCATTTAATATGTTTCAGTGGCATCGGCGCTTTTAACATTCTTTTCACATACCCGACTCCAAGCCACGCCACATCTCCCCCACCCTCTAAATATACGAAAACGAGCCGAAGTAATTCCGGCTCGTTTCCAACTTATTTCAGTAGTGACAATTTATTTGTTCTGCCATTCGGTAGCTTTGTCCTCATATCCTTCGCCAAGACGATAGTACAAGCGGTACATGATATTTGGAATCTGAGTCATGTTGTCAGGATCCATACCGTATGCCTTTTCAAAATATTTGGCAGCTTCAAGAAGCTTCGGCGTTACCTTTTCGGTGCGCACTGCTTCGTCGGTATAATTTTCGTCGAGTTTAACGGCTTCATTGTAGATTATACGGCCAAGGTCGAATACCGGTTTTGCGAAATCGGGATCCAATTCTATGGCTTTGTTGAAATTCTGCATTGCAAGATCAACGTTGCCTTCTTGTTCGTAAATAAATCCGAGTATGTCGTAAAGCTGGCTCTTGATTTTGGTGCTGTCGTTGTTGGTTCCGGCAATGGCATCGCTTACTAGCTTGTGCGAAGCTGCATAGTCTTCGGCGGCAAGACGATCGTTGATGAGCTGTCCTACGAACGAAATGTCCTCGGTACCAAACTTTTCATAACCCTTCGTAGCCATATCGACGAGTGCTATGCTGTCGTTCAAACGACGAGCGGCCTCAACGCCATAACGATATATGTCGATGTTGTTGAAACCCTTTTCCATAGCCTGATTAGCCTTCTTCAAAGCCTTGTCGTTTTCATTGGCTTCGAGTGCGGCAAGCGTCTGATAATACATTATGTTACCTACTACGCTATCAGGTTCGGCCTTCGGAGCACCGTCGCCCAACAATTCGTTGTTAGGAAGCGTAACATAAAGTTCCCATGCATCATATGCGCCTTTATAATCCTGACCTTCAAACAAGAAGATACCGGCATTTTTAAGTTGCTGATAGTTTGACGAGGCAGCCTTGATGATGTCCTTGGTGTACTTAGGCTTAACCTTTCCTTTTTCATCAGGCTTCTTGTCAAGGGGTATTGCCGTCAAATAATAATTGTAGCCATCGATAAGCGATTGACCGGCATTGCGTTTGCCTTTGGCATCGAGCGACTGTCCGAGGCTTTCCTGAATGTAAGCCTGGTCGTACACGCCGAATCCGGCTTTGCCGGCAAGATACCAGGTTTGTGCAAGGCCCTTGGTCTCATCGTTCTGTAACGCGGGCTTGATCTTGTTCAAAGCATCCTGATAGTTGGGAGAACCACCTTTGAGCTGACGCTCAACGTCTTTTACCACATTGGTCTGAGCCATCATTGAAAGACCGGTGAATAGGCATAGACCTAATAGACTTATCTTCTTCATAATACAAATATATATAAATTATTGAATTGATTACTCAAGCATATTAATCTAACGTTTCAAGGGTGTCGGTCGGTTCATCCGTCTGTTCGGAATCGTCCGTCAGATCCATTTCGACTGAATCGGCATCCACCTCCTGTTGCATATCGCCGACAAGCTCGTTGTCAACCGTTTCTTCGGGATCGGAATCAACGCAGCATACCGAAGCTATGGTGTCATTTCGTTTTTCAAGATTTATGATCTTGACACCTTGAGTTGCACGACCCATCACCCTTATCGAGGCCACGTTTATGCGAAGCGTGATTCCGCTCTTGTTTATTATTACAAGGTCATTATCGTCGTTTACGCTCTTTATGGCCACCAGTTTACCCGTCTTATCGGTGATATTGATGGTCTTTACGCCCTTACCGCCACGATTGGTTATGCGATAATCGTCGAGAAGCGAGCGTTTTCCGAATCCATTTTCCGATACCACCATCACGTTGTTTTCCGAATCGGCGTGCATGCAAATCATGCCTACCACTTCGTCCGAATCGTCATCGAGCGTCATGCCGCGTACGCCTGTCGACATACGTCCCATTTCACGCACCTTGCTTTCATGGAAGCGTATGGCTCTACCATTACGGTTCGCCATCAGTATCTCGCTGTTTCCGTCGGTAAGCTCAACCGACATCAACTGATCGTCTTCGCGTATTATGATGGCATTTACGCCATTTGCTCTCGGGCGGGAATATGCTTCAAGACACGTTTTCTTTATCACGCCCTTCTTGGTGCAGAACACGAGGTTGTGCGATTCGACATATTCCTTGTCGTCAAGACCCTTGACGCGGATAAATGCATTTACGGCATCGTCAGGCTCGATATTGAGCAAGTTCTGTATGGCACGTCCCTTTGCATTCTTCGCGCCTTCCGGTATCTCATACACCTTAAGCCAGAAGCAACGTCCCTTCTTGGTGAAGAACAGCATGTAGTTATGCATCGAAGCCGGATATATGTATTCGATGAAATCCTCATCGCGGGTATCGCTGCCTTTCGCGCCTACGCCGCCACGGTTCTGCGCGCGGAATTCGGTAAGCGGGGTGCGCTTGATGTAGCCAAGATGAGAAATGGTTATTATCATTTCGTCGTCGGCATAGAAATCTTCGGCATTGAATTCGCCGGCGGCATAGTCAATGTCGGTTCTTCGCTCATCGCCATATTTGTCGCGCACTTCCATAAGTTCGGTCTTGATAAGATTGCGACAAACTTCATCGTTGTTAAGAATTTCTTCCAAACGTGCTATTTCGGCCATGAGGTCGGCATAATTGCGTTGCAGCTTATCCTGTTCGAGTCCTGTGAGCTGACGCAATCGCATCTCAACTATGGCCGAGGTCTGAGCGTCGGTAAGACCGAAGCGTTCGGCCAGAGTGGCACGTGCCACGTCGGCATTTTCCGATTTTTTGATTATGCTTATCACCTCGTCGATGTTTTGCGAGGCTATTATCAATCCTTCGAGTATGTGAGCGCGTTCCTGAGCTTTATTTAATTCAAACTTGGTGCGGCGCAAAACCACGTCATGACGATGATCGACAAATGCCAGCAGAAGCTCCTTAAGATTGAGCGTTCTCGGACGTCCGTCGACGAGAGCCACGTTGTTGACGCTGAACGACGATTGCATTTGCGTCATCTTGTACAGCTTGTTGAGGACGACATTGGCATTGGCATCGCTTTTCAATTTAATGACTATGCGCATGCCTTTGTAGTTACTCTCGTCGTTTATGTCGGCAATGCCGTCGATCTTCTTCTCCGTAACGAGGTCGGCTATATATTTAATAAGGAGAGCCTTGTTTACGTTATACGGTATTTCGGTAACTATTATGTTGTCATGGTTGGCCTCCGACTCTATTTCGGCCTTGGCCCTGATTATGATGCGGCCTCTACCCGTTTCAAACGCCTCGCGAACGCCGCTATATCCATATATGGTGCCACCGGTCGGGAAGTCGGGAGCCTTTACATATTGCATAAGGTCGTCGATGGTCAGATCGCGATTGTCAACGAGCGCCATCGCGGCATTTATCGTTTCGGTAAGATTGTGCGGAGGTATGTTGGTGGCCATGCCGACGGCTATGCCCGAAGCTCCGTTGACGAGCAAATTTGGAATACGCGTGGGCAACACTACGGGTTCGCGGCGCGAATTGTCATAATTAGGCTGAAAATCCACAGTGTCCTTCTCTATGTCGCTGAGCATCTCCTCACCTATTTTTTCAAGGCGGACTTCGGTATAACGCATTGCGGCAGCACCGTCGCCATCCACCGAGCCGAAATTGCCATGACCGTCAACGAGCGTATATCGCAATGCCCAAGGTTGAGCCAATCGAACTACCGTACCGTAGATCGACGAGTCGCCATGAGGGTGATATTTACCCATTACCTCACCTACGCAATTTGCCGATTTCTTATGAGGACGATCTGATGTATTGCCCATTTCATTCATTCCGAAAAGCACTCTGCGGTGCACCGGCTTAAGCCCGTCACGGACATCCGGAAGCGCGCGCGACACTATTACCGACATCGAATAGTCGATATAGGCCGATTTCATCTCATCCTCAATGTTAATCTTTAAAAGACGATCTTCTTCTATCATATCCTATTTGTTTGTTCTTCTCTTTCCAAAGAGCCGCATTAAGCCGAGCGAACGCTCGACAACAACTCTAATTTGTTAATTATCATACAAAGGTATGCATTTTTTCCAAAAAAACGCAATTTATTCATTTAAGAAACGTTTTTTCTGCGTCACGTGTTATAAAATAAGTTATTTGATATTTTTGGCACGATTATTGCTGATATCATTAATTGCTTTAATATGCCTTACAATGCATAAAAATTTAACTGTCAGATGATGAACACCAACTTTTCACATGATTTAAAAGCCGTTCTTGCGCAAAGCACCCACGAGGCTCTGCGACATAACGTCGACATAATCAGACCGGAACATCTATTGCTGGCTTCGATAAGCGACCCCCAGAGCAAAGGATTCAAGCTCATCGAGCGAGCCGCATCGGGAGTATCGGCCTATCAGCTTCAGCAGGAGCTCGACAAAGAAATGTACGAGGAAGGGCTGCGCAATCCCGTGCGCGTGTCTGAATCGACCCATGTTTCCGTAAGCGATCTGGCCAACCGCATCATAAAAATCAGTGCGCTCGAAGCCCGTTCGCTCAAAAGCGACATTGTCGACGTGGAGCATTTGCTACTCGCCATATTCCATAACCCGGACATCAAACAATTCAATTATATGAACAGATTTCACAGAGCCGGAATTTCATACGAATCGCTCTATCGATTGCTCACCAACGTAACCGACACGCCTCAGATGGGTGCGCGGTTTACCGACGATGACGAAGAAGACGACGATGAACTTCCCGGAGCATCTTCTTCGGCCGACCGACAGCCCGCGTCATCTTCGCCTTCGCCCAAAAAAGGCGGCGACACGCCGGTACTCGACAAATTCGGCAACGACATGACACGTGCCGCCGAAGAAAACCGACTCGATCCGGTGGTGGGTCGCGAAGTCGAAATAGAACGCCTCGCACAAATCCTAAGCCGCCGAAAAAAGAACAACCCCGTGCTCATAGGCGAACCCGGTGTCGGAAAATCGGCCATCGTAGAAGGCCTTGCCCTTCGAATAGTGCAGCGAAAGGTGTCGAGGGTGCTTTTCGACAAGCGCGTCATATCGCTCGACATGGCTTCCATAGTAGCCGGAACGAAATATCGCGGACAGTTCGAGGAACGAATAAAAGCCATACTTAACGAACTGGCAAAAAACAAAGATGTAATATTATTCATCGACGAGCTCCATACCATAGTGGGCGCCGGAAATGCAGCCGGCTCCATGGATGCCGCCAACCTGCTCAAACCGGCTTTGGCGCGCGGAGAAATACAATGCATCGGAGCCACTACCATCGATGAATACCGCAAAAACATCGAAAAGGACGGAGCTCTCGAACGTCGATTCCAGAAAGTAATAGTCGAGCCGACCACGCCCGAGGAAACCATACAGATTCTCAACAACATAAAAGACAAGTACGAGGATCACCACAACGTAAACTACACGCCCGACGCCATCGATGCCTGCGTGAAGCTGACGGAGCGATATATGAGCGATCGTAATTTCCCCGACAAGGCCATCGACGCGCTCGACGAAGCCGGATCGCGCGTGCACATCACCAACATCACCGTACCCAAGGAGATAGAAAGCATCGAGCTTGCCATAGAGGAGGCCGGACAAAACAAGCTAAAGGCCGTTCAGGCTCAGAACTTCGAAAGTGCAGCTTCGTTTCGCGACGAGGAGCAACGTCTGAAATCTGACCTCGACACCGCCAAGCGTAAGTGGGAAGAACAGCTAAACGCCCACCGCGAAACGGTCGACGGCGAAAAAGTGGCCGAAGTAGTGGCTATGATGACGGGTGTTCCCGTTCAACGCATAGCCCAAGCCGAAGGAATGCGACTGAAAGAGATGGGGCCAAAGCTCAAAAATGCCATTATCGGACAAGACCAAGCCATCGACAAGATAGTCAAGGCCATACAGCGCAACAGGGTGGGTCTTAAAGACCCCAACAAACCCATAGGTGCATTTATGTTCCTCGGCCCGACAGGCGTCGGAAAGACCCATCTGGCTAAAAAGCTGGCTGAATATCTTTTCGACTCTGCCGACACCCTGATACGAGTGGACATGAGCGAGTATATGGAAAAATTCACCGTTTCGCGACTCGTCGGAGCGCCTCCGGGATATGTCGGTTACGAAGAAGGCGGACAGCTCACCGAAAAAGTGCGCCGCCGCCCCTACTCTGTCGTGCTTCTCGACGAGATTGAAAAAGCGCACCCCGACGTGTTCAACATTCTGCTACAAGTGATGGACGAAGGTCGCCTTACCGATAGCCTCGGTCGCCGCATCGACTTCAAGAATACGATTATAATAATGACCTCAAACATAGGCACCCGTCAACTCAAGGATTTCGGGTCGGGAGTAGGCTTCAACACTCGTGCCGTCGACAAGGAATATACGCACGGCATATTGCAAAAAGCTCTCAACAAGGCTTTTTCGCCCGAATTCCTCAACCGAATCGACGACATAATAATGTTTGACGCTCTCGACAAAGAGGCCATATTCAAAATCATCGATATCGAACTCGCAGGATTCTACAAACGCATGGATTCGCTTGGCTACAAGCTCGAAATATCTGACGAAGCCAAAAATTTCATAGCCGAGCGAGGTTACGACTCGCAGTTCGGCGCACGTCCATTGAAACGCGCCGTGCAGAAGTATCTTGAAGACGAATTGGCCGAACTGATAATAAACGGCGAAATATCGTCGGGCAACACCATCAAGGTCGATTACGACAAGGATGCCGACAAAATAACCACGTCGATTTCCGACGGAGAATAGTAATTTTGTCACTCCAATTTCATACTTTTAACAAAAAATGTCATATCAGCGATATGGCATTTTTTTTGTATATACGTTATTACGATAGCGCTATGAATGCAACGCGCCATAACATCTAAAATTTAACCTATATATAATATATATGAGCACTCAAAAAGGAACAATCGGTGTTACAACCGAAAACATTTTTCCGGTCATAAAGAAATTCTTATACAGTGACCACGAAATTTTTCTACGCGAACTCGTATCAAATGCCATCGACGCTACTCAGAAGCTTAAGACGCTCTCATCGTTCGGCGAGTTTAAAGGCAATCTCGACAATATGAACGTGCGCGTAACGGTCGACAAAAATGCCGGCACGTTAACGGTAAGCGACCACGGCATCGGCATGACGGCCGACGACATCGACAAATACATCAACCAGATAGCCTTTTCAGGAGCAGAAGAATTTTTGGCCAAATACAAAGACAACGCAAACGCCATAATCGGTCATTTCGGACTCGGTTTCTATTCGGCATTCATGGTTGCCAAAAAGGTCGAAATATGCTCTTTGTCATACAAAGAAAATGCCGAGCCGGTGAAGTGGACCTGTGACGGATCGCCCGAGTACACGATGGAAAAATGCGATAAGTCGGAACGGGGCACCGATATCGTGCTTTACATCGACGACGAGAATAAAAACTTCCTCGAACAGGCCGAAATCGACTCCCTGCTCAAGAAATATTGCCGATTCTTACCGGTTCCGGTAATCTCGGGAAAAGAACAGGAATGGAAAGATGGAAAGTATGTCGACACCGACCGCGACAAGGTGATAAACGACACCGAACCTACCTGGACGAAAAAACCGTCGGAACTCACTGACGACGATTACCGCAACTTCTATCACGAGCTATACCCCGGACAGGAAGATCCCTTGTTCTGGATTCATCTCAACGTCGACTACCCGTTCACGCTCACCGGAGTACTGTTCTTTCCGAAAATAAAGAACAACTTCGAAATAACCAAAAACCGCATACAGCTTTATTGCAACCAGGTTTACGTGACCGACTCGGTTGAAGACGTGGTGCCCGACTTCATGATGCTGCTTCAGGGCGTCATAGACTCACCCGACATACCGCTTAACGTATCGCGATCATATCTGCAAAGCGACACCGCCGTGAAGAAGATATCGGGCTACATAACCAAAAAAGTAGCTTCGCGACTCGAAGACATATTCAAGAACGATCGCCCCGACTTCGAAAAGAAGTGGGACGACATCAGAATATTCATAGAGTATGGTATGTTGACTGACGAAAAATTCTGCGACGCCGCAATGAAATTTGCGTTGCTCAAAGACTCTGACAACAAGTATTTCACGCTCGATGAATACCGACAGCTCATCGAATCGAATCAAACCGACAAAGACGGAAACGTAGTGTACATATACGCCACCGACAAGGTTGCCCAATACACATATATAAATGCGGCCGTCGAAAAAGGCTATAACGTATTGATGATGGACGGACAGCTCGACAGCCACTTCATAGGTTTGCTCGAATCGAAAATCGAAAAATCGAGATTCGTCAGAGTCGATTCCGATGTTGTCGACAATCTCATACCGAAAGAAGACAAAAAAACGGTCGACCTCGACACCGACGAACGCGAAATGCTGTCAACCCTATTCCGTTCGCAAGTGCCCAAAGTCGAAAAAGCCGAATTCCTCGTGTCATTCGAAGCCCTTTCACCCGAAGCAAACCCCATACTCATCACGCAAAACGAGTACATGCGTCGAATGAAGGACATGGCGGCAATGCAGCCCGGAATGAGCTTTTACGGCGAACTGCCCGACAGCTATAATCTGATTGTAAACATTGAGCATCCGGCCATCAAGCGCATCAAAGAAGCTGCCGACAATGATGTGATGCCCGACATAAAGCCGATAAATGCAGCCATTGCCGAAAACAACGACAAGATAAAGGCCCTGCGCGACGGCGCAAAAGACGGCAAGCTCAGCGAAGATGACGAAAATCAGGTTAAGCACCTCGAAGAAACGGTGACGCACGATCGTCATCAGCAATCAAAGGCAATAACCGATTTCGCAGCAAACCAGCCGCTCGTAAAGCAAGTTATCGACCTCGCATTGCTTGCCAACGGATTGCTCCGTGGCGAAGCCCTCAACGACTTCATCAAGCGCTCCGTAGCCCTATTGTAATCCCCTATCGGCACAATTCACACCGATGAATGGTGCCGACAACAAAATCTGCTGCACCCCGCGAAAGTTCCCACCACAACTTCCGGGGTGCAGTCCGTTTATCTCCCCCATTTTCGGTGTGGATTGGGGTGGGTCTTTAAGTGGGGAGTTTATATAATCCGCAAAACGAAATGTTCCGGCTTCCCGAAACGAAATGTTCCGCTACCTAAAACGAAACGTACCTTTTTCTCCCCCCTCATAAGTGACCGCCACAACCCATTTCAAGGCTGTGGCGGTTCTGTTTTTATGCGATTGTAACGGCATTATAACGCTATTCTACCCTACTCCAGCCAGCGGTCAACCGTGGCGATGGCATCAGTGCGGAAGGCGTTGAAAGCCTCCCATTCGGCTTCGTAGTCCCCGGCTTTGGCTATGTCCGGGTACTTGAAAAGCTCTATCTGGTGAGTCTTTATCGCATCCTCCTCAGTCTGTGTGTAACGGCTGCGGATTATGCCGTTTATGAGGCTGTCACGGCTCATGTCGCCGGCAGCTATAAGTGTGCCACCGTCAGGCTCGGTGCCTGTATAGGCATAGCCTGTGACAGGTTCCGGGGCATCCTCCCCTTCCCTGCCCTCCGGCACGTAGTTCTCAATGATTTCCTCATTAAGGTAGGCCATGTATCGGTTATCATCATATTTGACGAGCGTCTTGCGCTCAGGGTAAATCTTTCTGTTCATCTCAAGTGAATTTGTAAAACTTCTTGTTCATCTTGTTGACCTGCTCCATCACCACAGTCGGGCATGGGAGGTCTTCCTTGCTAAAGTCTTTCTCGGCTTGGTCGAGCATTATAGCGCTGCCTGTGTAGGAATAGTATTCGGCATCCTTTGTCGTAGGGTTGCCGTTGCTGTCCTTCTCTTTCTCATAGACATAGTTCTCATGCTCCTCGCCATCCACCGCCGTCTGCACGACGGTTTGCAGTATGCGCTTGTACCGGATCACGAGGCACTTCTTGGGGCGAGTCTTTCGCTCCTGCCTCACGACACCATCCGGGCCGGTGACCTCGGCGAAGTAATCTTCGGTTTCTACCTTGCTGTCATCGATGGCGTAATCAAGCAGCATGATTTTGTAGCTATCCTCCTGCGCCGGATCTTTACAGACTATATCCGTAAACGGGCGCTTTTGATCGTATCTCATTCCTTTGAACGGGATGTTGGCACGACGGTTCTTTATGACCTTTCCAAGTCGCTTTTCCATGTTTATATCGAGTTTTCTTAATAATGTATGCGAATTTGCGTGGGTGGCGAAACCTATACGGCTGGCACATTCCAACCGGGTTTCCTCCGGTGTCATGCCCTTCTTTTTACATTTTGCCACCTGCTGACATAGGGCTTTCTTATTGCGCTTGCGAAGGGCTCTGTGGGTATGAAATGACACATAACCGCACACATCTATGCCTCCGCTCCAGACCGGGCGCACGTTCCAGTTCCGGTTGACCTCTATCAGGTAATCCCGGGCAAGTACCATAATACACATCTCCGTGACAAGGTGTAG
>JAGATN010000014.1 GCA_017621225.1 Muribaculaceae bacterium
CAGCCTACGCCTCGGAATATCGGTCGGAGAAACACCCACAACACCAATCCGAGTATTGCTCCGATTATCCCCACCAACCAAAGGAGAACCCTTTTTATGCGGTTGAGACTGGAGATGGATGCTCTGCCTCGTCTATTTGATATGTTGTTGTTCGTTTTCATCGTGCGACATTTTTTTTATGCGTCTATCGACTATCGAAGTTTTGCTTGCTCGTTGACATGGCAGCGTGCGGAGGCAAAGAAGGGCTGTTCGCCCTTTGGCTTAAAAATACGAGCCGTAGGTCTGGAGATTTTTCAGCCAAAAGGCAAAAGAATAGCCCTGCTCCGCACGTTTATAAATCCGAGCAAGCAACACTTCCTATGTTGATATGACTGCATAATAACTGGAGCAAAGTTTCCGCGCCGGTGAAAACGGGCATCAACATAACCGATATGCCTAAATGCCTAAATAATTGATAATGATATGCGAAATACGCTTGAATTACTAAAAATGAATTTAAGATAGAATCCGCCGTATGAACTAATCGAAATATTTATGTGTTAGTCATAACTGTGAGGCAAAATGCTCACGACAACACTTTACCCCACAGACTATGAGAATAAGTCCACAAGCAGAAGTGCAGATATTGCACAAGAAGAAGATATTAGGAAAAGAGGCTTACGATATATGCAAAAAAATGGAACTCGTTACCATTTCGGATATTGTAAGAATACCAATATCTTATATAGTCCAAAGATTTAGATATTGCACCGATCACACTCTGGTTCAATTCGCCTCATTGCATAAAGTCTTCACTGATCACGATTCAATCGTGACATTGAAGGAAATCAGCTCTGCCCGCAAGGTCGGTATTGCTGGAAAGAAAGCTCTGGTCAAAGAGTATTATGACCACTCGGCAAATATTTCGGCTACAAGCGATGACACAACCGGCACTGTTGAATCTGATTTCTACCCTCATATAGAAGAAATACTCGCCATTCTTGAAAAGGACTATGGCAATGAAACTTTCAAAGACTTCCGTTCCAATTTCCCCGATATTGCCTTCTTTATGAATGAGCTAACCAAGAACGGTTATGAGATATTCAGCAATATTGAGGCATCAAGTGTTTTACGGAAATCTGCAGTGAGACGCATGAGTGTGGAATTACTCGGACAATCTGCTAAAATAGATTATATTCCATATAATACGCGCGCTATTCTTGAAGAGAGTTCAACCAAACTCGCTAGTTGGTCAAGTTATTTCTATGCTCTTGATCTATATAATGATATGGACAAGGATAGTAAGCGTAACCTCATCGAAATGAGAGATGACATCCTTGACGAATACCATTATAATGCTGAAAAATCCGATTACGATGTCGAAAATATCGTTTCGGATCTCAAAGCTCTATATGGACCTGAGAAGCCTCGCAGATCCCGTTCAAGAAGTTGGTATGAGCAATTTCTGAAAAAATTCAAGCTTGGTTTTGAGAATTATGTTCTTAATACTCAAGTGAATCTGACAGATGTTGCCAATCGCGAGGAGGTTCGCCGAAAATTGGAAAAAGAACATCAATATCTATATCCAGAGGAATGTGATCAGATTGTCAGGATACTTTCATCAGGAAGGCCAATGCCGATACTTCTGATGTTCATCAAGAGGTTCGCTCGTATCAATGACAGAGATGTCGCAATCAGACGAGATTACTGTGGATTAAATGACACATCTCACCGAATGAATCTTGATGAATTGTCGGTAAAATATAATCTCCGACCGGAGAGACTGCGTACTATATTAGGGAAGAGAGGATTTTTCCATTCCTCATATCATCGACTTTTACAAGACTATCTTAACATTGAAGATGATGTTGTTGGGGTGGATAACCCTCGACTCCTTAAGCTTATAGAAGAGAATGAGCTCGAAATGACTCCGGCGCAGGTATTGGGTATCCTTCTGTCAGTTTATCAGTTTAGTGAATTGATTACACTGACCAATGGGAAAATGTACTTTCTGAAAAATCAGTTCTCTTCTATCATCAGATTTCAAGGTTATTACTCTAAAATAGAATCTCACCTGAAAAAAGAGCGTCAAATTCCGTTGGAACTTGATTATTCAAGGCAATTCTTTCTGGGTGAAAGGATTCAAGATAAACAACGTATGGCAGCGCAGGCTTCAAAGGTTTTTGAGGATGCCTTCAGCGATAATCCCAACTTTAGAGTTGATGGACCTCTGCGATACACTATTATGCCCAATAAAGTGAATCGCAATGCAGAGATCGAAAGAATCCTTGCCGAACATGGAGAACCGATGTCCGGCAAAGAAATCTATGACAGATATAAATCTTTGTATCCTGATGAACCCGAGATTTCAATCTCCACGTTCAAGACCTCAATACAGAGTATAGATTCGATTGTGGCGAAAGGAAGAACGGGGATGTATATAATGAAAGGCTGGAAGGGACATTACACAGGAACATTGACTGAACTTCTGTTCGAGATACTTTCTGAAAGTGCTGAACCTGTCACTTTGTCTGAACTGACAGAGAAGGCTCTTATTCACTTCCCGACAACCAGTCGTAGAAGTGTCGAGACGCTGCTTAAACGAGAAATACCAAACAGATTTATCGCATTCCATGACGATATGTATGGTTCGAGTGCTCGTAAATACTCCAGAAAATATAAGAAAAAGATAACCGCTTGATAAAATGCCTCGCTTTTGAGGCATTTTTATTTTCTTGGAATCAGGCTTTATGGAGTCTATGGGAAAATATCGGAGGGAGGTACGGAAGAGATATTTTGCCATTGTCTCCAATCGCATGATTATAGCAAGTGAAGAGTGGCATAGCCATAGATATTTTTTTAGGAAGTCGGCGTACTGCACACGGATGAGTGGCAATGGAACGGAAAGGTGAAAGCAGCGTCTCCGATGCTCACCTCCGCTTCAGTGACAATCATCGGTGTGAGCCGGCTCAAAGAGGATGAAAGCGGTGTGAGGTAGAGCGGCCATCGGCAAACGCCTCACACGGCTTTCAGCCAAAAGAAGACAGTCAGGTCTGGCTATGCCTCTCGTAACGAGAAAATAAGTAGAGACGACCGGACTTGAACCCTGTTAAAACCATTCGTAAACTTCGATAAATTACAGCAGTCAGAAATTTATGTGAGCCTGTGTGTCAGTTGAAATAACACCTCAATAATAAACTGCAAGTATATTGATTAGGTGATTTTTCAACTCAATATTTTGAGGAGCCAAACATTTTGATTAACTTTGCGGTTGATATTTTATAAAGATAATCAACCATGAGTGTAGCAACAACCTCAAAACTTAACAACCTGCTTTCCGAGAGCCTTCCCGGTGGACTACTGTTTGCGGGGTGGCTGAGGAATGAGGGCTATTCTTCACAGCTATTGAAGAAATATCGGGATTCGGGGTGGCTTGAGGGATTGACTCGCGGAGTAATGTATCGTCGCAACGACAATCTTTCTGCTCTGACAGCGATTTACTGCTATAATCATCAGACCGGCAACAATGCCCGCGTCGCTGCACATTCCGCACTTGAACTTTTGGGCTTCACTCACTATGTTCCGATGGGCAAGCCTCGACTGACGGTTGCATTTGAATCCGGTAGCGTTGGAGACTGGGTCAAAAGTGAAAAGTTTGATATGTCGATTGTGCCGTTTCATACGGAAATCTTCAAAAAACCATTGACACAAGCCCTCCGGAATAATAACTATACTCTAAAAATGTCCTCTCCTGAACAAGCTTTTCTGGAGTGTCTGCTGCTTGTGCCGGATTATTATAACTACATGGATTTGTATTATATAATGGAGCAACTGACATCTCTGAATCCGGAAAATGTCCAGATTGCTCTTGAAGGTACTTCGAGCCAGAGAGTTAAGCGAATGTTCCTATATATGGCGGAGAAAGCGGGGCACTATTGGTTTGATATGCTTGATGTGGATAAATTAAGTCTGACCTCATCCAAAATGAAACTCGTCGATAACGGCGTCTATATATCAAAATACCGCATCACCGTTCCCAAAGAATTGAATGATTATGAATGACTTATACCGCCGACAAGTGGCCCTGCTGATAAGGGTAATGCCACTTGTATTCAAGATAAAGGATTTTGCTGTCCACGGAGGCACCGCAATAAATCTATTCCACAGGAATCTTCCAAGATATTCGGTTGACATAGATGTGACCTATATACCATTGGAAGACCGTGATACAAGTCTTAAAAACATAAACACGCATCTTGCGAATTTGAAAACAGCTATTGAGAAAGCCGTTCCCGGCATCCGTGTTATCCATAAGCCGGACGTGTGGAAACTGCAATGTGTCAGGGACGGAACTACAATCAAGATTGAGGTGAACGGAACAAAGAGAGGGATTATAGGCAGTGTCGAAAAGATTCAGCTTTGCGAGAAAGCAAAAGACGAGTTTGGCATGACTTGTTATGCCAATATAGTTTCATGGAGTCAGTTGTATGGTGGCAAAATTGCGGCGGCTCTTAGTCGTCAGCATCCGCGAGACCTTTTCGACTGTCGAGGCATAACCCCTGACGATTTCAATGTAGTAAAGGATGGTTTTATGCTTTGCCTGCTCGGTAGTGACAAACCTGTCATCGAATCCCTGCAACCAAATCCGATTGATCAGCGGGACGCACTTGCCAACCAGTTTGAGGGAATGACCGACGAGTCGTTCAATTATGAGGATTATCAGAATGCGAGGCTAAATCTGATAGAGGTAGTCAACAATGGATTTACGGACGATGACAAAGACTTCCTGATTTCTTTTGAGGACGGCAATCCGGACTGGAGTAAGTGTTGTGCCGGAGATTTGAGCGAATACCCTTCGGTGAGATGGAAGCTTATGAACATATCAAAACTGAAATCCAAAAATCCTGTGAAGCATACGACTGGCATTGACAGGCTCATCGCATACTTCAAGCGTAAATAACGGATTTAACACTTGGTATAAGAATAGTTAAAACGAACCCACGGCCTTGTTTTTCAGACGAAAATTTAGTAATTTTGCCACTATAAGAACACCCCGTTCAACCATCGGCAAGAGAGCCGGCGAGACTGACGGTTTTTCGTTACCATCTCGTTACCACTAATCAATGGCGAATATCTAAGTAATTGATATAACTGCATTTGGAGCGCAAGGAACAAGTCCCTCCAGCTCCACAACCCACACTGAAAACCAACCACTTGTAAACGAGTGGGGCAAAAACAAAGGAAACGTCTATTTTGGGGCGTTTCTTTTTGTGTTTATTGGAAGGCTTAATTGTAAAAAGATGGGCTGGAAGGGGGGGGCAAATCACGTATGACACAGAAATATTCCACGTGTCTCCGTTGAAATAAATGTTCGGTATTCTGTACATAAAACCGAACGTTTTATCTAACTTTGCATTTGGATTGAGGCTACTCTATCCAAGACATACGAACTATGCTCATCACGTAAGTGATAACGTAGTCTGACAGCCTTTTGCATAAGAGACAGAGCCCTCGAAATAAAAATATGCGTCTGCGATGCAATGTTTTTGCACTTTCGGCATTTATTGTAGAGAATATTTAAAACTTGAAAAGAATGAAGAATACAAACTTTTTCATAATGCTGCTCATGGCATTCCTCGCCGTGGCAGGGCTTACGTCTTGTAGCGATGATGATGGTGATGAGCCAAAAGATTCAGTCAATGAAATCAGAATGCAGGTGTCGGCTGAAACAGGCGTAATGTACGACTTGTTCGACGACAAAAAGGAACTCCCCATAGAGTGTATGCTCGTAAAGTCGGAGGATTTTCCCGGCGAAACGCTGCATCTCGGCTTCAACGAAATCGATGGTTTCACCTACGAAAGAGGGCATGAATATCACCTCTCGGTAAAACGCACAATCCTTGCCAATCCTCCATCTGATGCTTCCGACCGCACATATTCACTCTTAAGCATTCTTGAAGACCGACTTGTTATGGACCCTGAAGTTCCGGTCGACAAGGAGATAAAATCGGAAGCAGACATAGAATACTATGACTTGTGTCCTTTCGAGAAGTATGCCGTAGGTAGTGCCATCGTAGTTGACGATGAAGGTAAAATAGATAGCAAAGTTCAGTATGACAACGATTCGCCCCTACCCTCCTATGACAAGGCGCGTATCTGGGTGGTTGACCTCCTTGACCACAAAGATCCGAACCGGGCGAAGTTCCGGACAATGCCTTATCAGGCAACTTATTCATACGTTTTGTCACCGTTTACCGACAAGATTCGTCTGGTGCGCAACGAATCATCCGGCCCGATGTTCAAGACCGTGGTTCCCGACGACGAATTTACACGCATCCAATCCATGAAGTCGGGCGAAAAAGTCAGCTATGCGCTTATCCTTGCAAATGTCCATAAAAAGGGGCTTCAGAAGGTGACGTTCGCCATAATAAAACGTTAGCCGCCCCGTTCTAAAACCATCGGCAGGGCATATACGTTATTAATCACATGAGATACTTATTGTTTATATTCGGACTAATAACGTCATTCAATATGAAGTCACAGACATCATACATTTTCCTCGCACCCGGCTTCGAGGAAATAGAGGCATTGGCCACTGTCGATGCCATGCGTCGTGCCGGAATGAAAGTAGTGGAAGTAGCCGTAGCCGACACGAAAAACGTTACGGGCGCTACCGGCCAAACGGTGGTAGCCGACTCGCTGATTACGGAAATAGATCCGGCTGATGCCGAATGGATCATAATACCCGGAGGACAACCGGGCGCCGACAATCTGCATGCATCGCCGAAGGTCAACGAAATCATAAAGAGCCATTTTGATCGCGGCGGCAAGATTGCATCGACATGTGCCGGTCCGGCGGTTGTCATTGCTCCCACCGGCATACTCAAAGGCAAAAAGGCCACATGTTATCCCGGGCTTGGCAACATGATAGAGTCAGAAGGAGGCAGTTACGTCAAAGAGGCAGTAGTCATCGACGGAAATGTCATAACATCTGAAGGCCCCGGCACCACTCTTAAGTTTGCCAAAGCCATCATATCCGCATCGGAAGGCAAGCAAAAGGCCGACGACACATTGTCATCGATGTTGGCTGACGACTAACCGCCACAACGGCCCACAACGGCAAATTGTCCGCCGCAAAAAGAGTTTATAAAATTACAGAATGGATCGTTCGTGTATTTCGCAGGTTACATAAATGGCCGGCGCGGGATACACGAACGGCCGTAACCAATCCCCTAATCGATTCTCATCTAACCACTTCGATATCGGGATTTACCTTCAACAAGTCAGCCACGAAGCCGTCTCGATCGTTTGGCGAAATTTCCAATGGCATGCTGCTCTTTAGCACGCTTCTATCCGTGAACTTTATCGACACCCTATGTCTCGACATACCGGCCGTAGCCAGATAACCTATGGTATATTTCACCACCTTTATCTTTTTGATCGGGAATTTATGTGGAACAAAAAATTGACGAACCACAAGTTGGTCGCCATCAATCTCATACCAACACCCCAATATCGGCACTGCGAGCATGATGATCATACTTGCGCCAAAAATTAATGTCAGCCACCAATACGTTCCTATGCTTGCCGCCCATACCACCACGAGCGCAAAAATCACCACACACCACACCCACCAATCTATTTTCGAAAAATATATCTTCTTCTCCATAAGTAACTCTTATAAATTAGTTATAATTAAAAAAACTCAAGTAACCCTATGGACTGACACATCCTTATTCGTCTTTTCGGCGCTTTTCACGCTGTCGTTCGGTCGTGTAGCTCGCTACACTTCTTCTCTCCATCGCGAAAATCACTTGAAAATCCTTAATAATTATGTATCAGCTAATTTATGCGAGTTACTTACAAAAATCATATTTGATGCCTACTTGGCCACACATCGTGACCATTACGCCTACAAATATAGGCATAACTTCCTAATCCAATGAAATATTTTCACTAATTTTGCACAGGTTCAACCGGCAAGCGAAACTCGTATAACCCTTATGAAACACCCATCTATCATAGCGGCATTCATCATAGCATCGTTATCGGCATTTGCTCAGTCAAATTACGATTACGCAACGTCATCGAAAGGCTCTCCCGACAAACATGCACTACCCGCCGCCGACGCTTCCCCTACCTCATTCAGTTTAGAGATAAAAGAGCTGTCGCCCGATATGATATTCAATGAAGCCACCGGATACGGATTCGAACATCCCGGCATATTCTCCATCACATTGCCCGATGGCAACTACAAAGTGACCCTCACCATTGGCGATGCCAAACGCAAGGCATCGACAGTAGTCAGAGCCGAGTGCCGACGCCTGATGCTCGACCGAATCGATACCCGCAAAGGCGAATTGGTTGAGCGTTCGTTCATTGTCAACAAACGTTCACCGGCCATAAACTCACGCGACACCGTAAAGCTCAACCCTCGCGAGGTTAACACGATGTCGTGGGACGACAAACTGTCGCTCGAATTCAATGGAAGCGCTCCGGCCGTAAAAAGCATCAAAATAGAGCCCGCCGATTCAGTGACCACCATATTTCTGTGCGGTAACAGCACGGTAGTCGACCAACCCACCGAGCCTTGGGCCTCGTGGGGGCAGATAATACCTGCATATTTCGACAACGACATATCGATAGCCAACCATGCCGAGAGCGGCGAAAGCATCAGTTCTTTCTTAGCCCGGAAGCGGTTCGACAAAATATTGTCAACAGCTCGTCCCGGCGATTGGATATTCGTTGAGTTTGGCCACAACGATCAGAAAGAAAAAGGGCCCGGAAGCGGAGCTTATTACAACTTTACGACAAACCTTAAAGTGCTCGTCGACAAAGCCCGTCAGGCAAAGTTAAACATACTGTTCATCACCCCCACCGCCCGACGCTCCTTCGACGAAAACGGACTAATCCAAAACACCCACGGCGATTATCCCGATGCAATGCGCGCCGTGGCCAAACGCGAAAACGTTCCGCTGATAGAGTTAAACGAAATGACAAAAACCTTATATGAGGCCATGGGCATTGAAGGCTCAAAAAAGGCATTTGTACACTACACGGCAAAAACATTCCCGCATCAGACCAAAGCCCTCGCCGACAACACCCACTTCAATCCATACGGAGCCACGCAAGTGGCCAAATGCATCATCGAAGGATTGCGAAAAGCGGCACCGCAGCTTGCCGCGCACATCTTACGCACCGAACGGTTCAATCCCTCTACGCCCGACGATTTCCAATCGTTCCAATGGCCCCCTGCACCACTATACTCCATCGAAAAGCCCCTTGGAAACTAAACATCTCCACCACAAGCGCCCCAAACTAACGTACGCTAACATACCGAACATCAACAACTCAATGTTTTTCACAAAAAACGCGCTGATTTATTGCCACGTCAAATAAAATCGATACATTTGCATATCTGTTAAATACGTCAACCTCAGCCTAATGCCACTAACTTGTATGACTTATGTTAAACAATTACGATAAAACAAAAAGATGCGCGGACGGAACATATGTTCATCTCCGCACATCAGAAAAATCATTTAATCATAGAAGTCTCCTACCCGATGTCGGGTTAGTTGTAGGAGGAGGGGGCGTAGTACCACCGGTTTCACCGGAACCGCTTCCATTTCCACCGCTACCATTGGAACCTGAATCGCCCGTATTACCTGAATCACCTGTATTACCTGAATCGCCGCTATTGCCGCTATCACCGGAACCACTTCCGCCACCTGGGTTCGGATTAGGATGCGTGCTGACTTTACATGTTCTGGCTTTTTCATCGACAGAATACCCCGGACAGCAAATTATCTTACCATTACAATTCATTCCGGCTATTGCACCATCCACTTTAATTGGGTCGGCAAAATCATACGATTCTTTAAGTTCACAAGGATAAATTGTATTATCAGGATCATTACACTTTAGAGTCACCTTTATGGTATCATCCGTACGAAATTCTCTGATTTTCTTTTGTTCAGACTTTGATAACCGTACAATCTTTTCTTTTCCGATGTTTAATTTTATGTCATTCATATTTTAAAATTTTAATGATATGTATTTGTGTTATATACACAATCGACCACATAGATTTGTTCGAGCTTTGCTTGCTATTTTTTGCTGTTTTATTACATCGATAAGTTCATATGCCGATGATGGAACTCTTACAATTAAAGTGACAGTTTACGATAATGTCACAAAAAAGCCTATACCGGGAAGCATGGTGACTCTTACGGCCATTTCCGACACCACGGCAAAAAGTTTTAAGCACGCTTCATTTGACGGAGTTTTTCAATTTCCCATACCGCACAAGCCTTTAAAATATTTAGTAAGCGTATCGGCCGAAAAAGGCAAAAGATTCGGCGTTACGAATCCGTTTGATTACGAGCCGACAACCTTCGAACTCGATCTTACCAATCTGAAGCCCGACGATTATGAAAGGAAGCTGCCCGACATATATCTATTGAGATATGTTGAGCGCAAATTAGATGAAGTGACGGTGACGGCATCGAAGGTGAAGTTCTATTACAAAGGCGACACTTTGGTGTATAATGCCGATGCTTTCATAACGCCCGAAGGATCGATGCTCAACGCATTGCTTTCGCAGATACCCGACATTGAGCTTAAACGAAACGGCGTGATACTTCACAAAGGCAAAAAAATTGAAAGTCTGCTGCTAAACGGCAAGGACCTGTTCAATAAAGACCGACAGCTGATGCTCGAAAACATAGGAGCCTACACCGTCAGAGACATCAACCTGTACACCGAGACGGGGCGCGACAACAAGCTGTTGGGGTTCAACGCCGGCGACAATAAATATGTGATGAACGTGAGGCTGAAACGCGAGTATTCACAAGGATTCATGATGAATGCCGACCTCGGTTACGGTTCAAAAGAGCGATACGTGGCGCGTCTGTTCGGAATGTGGTTTTCGGACATAGCATCGATAGCCGTCAATGGCTCTACCAACAACCTGAACTATGACCTGTCGAATTTTGATAGCGAATTAAACTCGCCCCCGTCAACCGGAAATGGAATAAACACCATGCAATCGGGCGGCTTGAACTATACGGTGGAAGGAGACGGCTCGGAATGGAAGATAACCGGAATGGCAAAATATACCGGCAACCGGCCCATACATCAAGTCAACAGCTATATCCGAAACTATCTGCCGACAGGCGACACGCACCAATACTCATGGAACGAATCGCACAACAAATCGCACGAAGTGTCGAGCAATCACAAGGCCGAATTTTCGATTCGAAGCAAGGTCAACATTACAGTGGAGCCAACCTTCAATTACACCAAAAACGACGACCGCTCGTCAAGTATGAACGCCACACTCAGCGAGGAGCTTGGCGACAGCGCCCTGAGCATAATAGGCCAACTGTATGCCGGCGGACAGGAAGGGTTGGCATCGCTGCTCAACCGACAGCGACTATTGAGAATGGGAAACGGCGAAAACATAAACGGAACGCTCAATGCACGCGGAGTGATCAAGACAAGTCGCCGAAGCTGGCTCACGATAAGCTCTTATGCAAATATGGCAAACCGAAGCTACAACACCTGGCAGGCATACAACATTGCATACGGAAACGTGAACGGTAGCCGAACCACCATGCAGCACTTCGGAGCGACCCCCGACCGCGACCGCCAATTCAAGGAATCGGCAAACTGGAAACATCGAATCGGCAAACACGGCTCGACCATGGGGGTACAATACACATTCACCAACTTCAACGAAAAGCGGACGCGCATAGTGCACGGCGGCACTTTCGACGGAAACCTGATTACCGACTCTGTGACCTACGACATACTGCCATCGATGACCCACAATCTGCCCGAAATTTCGGCTCAGAGCTATCGAAGCGAGTACGACGAACGCCGTCACCTTATATGGCTCGAAACCACACTGCGAAAAGAGACTCCGAAACACCGACAGTACATAATCGTTGAACTGCCACTGAGAATAGCCGACAGGCGATTCACTTACGAGCGCGGAGGACGGACGCAACGAATCGACAGAACCCAATTCATGCCGGGTGGAAAAATAAGGGCCGGATATAATTTTAAGGCGGTTAAAGGCATGAAATACGTTTCGTTGTCATTGGGCTCTACGCCCCATTATGCGTCATTGTTCAACGTGGTCGACATTACCGACGACACCGACCCGCTGAACGTGTACGTCGGCAATCCCAATCTGAAAAACTATCGAATCAACAACGTCGCTTTCAATTGGCAAAACAGCAAAACATCCGAATTGTCGCACGATTTAAAAATTGACTATTCGCAAATACACAATGCCAACGCACGAGGATATTATTACAATACCGTAACGGGCGTGAAAACGTATCGCACTTACAACGTCAACGGCAATTTCAATGCAAGGGCAACCTATAAACTATCAAAAGAATATTCAAAAAGAGGGCACAAAATATTGTCATACATTCGTCCGTCAATCTACACCGACATTCGGTTTGAACGAAGTGTTGATCTCGCAGGCTCTACCACAACTGCCAATCCCGATTTCTCGATGGCTCCGCCAAAACGAAAGGTCAACACATTCAATGTAAACGAAACGGCACGTTTGTATGTCGATTTCAAGCGAATGGCAACCATTACCGGCACCGCATCGGTTAGCTACCAACGCTACACGAGCCCCGACGAGGGCTTCACCGACTTCTCGTCGTGGGTAAACAACTATTCTATTCAAGCAACCGTGAATCTACCACGTAACTGGGGCTTGTCGACCGACCTGACGCTATACACGCGGCGCGGATTCACCGACCGTCAGCTCAACACCACCGACCTGGTGTGGAACGCCCGCGCCACGAAGTCGATACTCAAAGGCAGCGTAGTGTTCGTGGTCGATGCCTACGACCTCCTTCGCCAGCTCACCAACGTGACCTACACCATCAATGCGCAGGCGCGCACCGAAACGGTGAGCAACGTCATCCCCGCCTACGTACTGTTCCACATACAGTATCGTTGGAACAAACAACCCAAACGATAACCACCCGGACAAGCCGATTTTTTCGACCGGTCGAGCCGCAATTTAGCCACCGATTAGTAATTGCCAATGACCATTGAGGCTAAATCGAGGCTGTTTACAAGATTTTATCCGATTACCGATTGAAATATCAAATAAATAGCTTAAATTTGCACCCGATTATGCCCATGGCTCATTGAGCATGCGGCCTCAAAAAGTAAAAATAAGGCATATTACATATGATAAACATTACTTTTCCTGACGGTTCAGTAAAACAGTTCGAAGCCGGAGTTACCCCGCTTCAAATAGCTGAAAGCATAAGTTCACGTTTGGCGCAGGACGTGCTTGCAGCTTCAGTAAACGATTGCGAATGGGATATAAGCAGACCCATTAACGAAGACGCATCGATAAAACTATTCAAATGGGACGATCCTGAAGGCAAACATGCTTTCTGGCACAGCTCGGCACACCTTTTGGCCGAAGCGCTTCAGGAGTTGTATCCCGGTGTGAAATTCGGCATCGGCCCGGCCATCGACAACGGTTTTTATTACGACATCGATCCGGCCGGACATACCATCACGGCTGCCGACTTTGCCACGATTGAGAAGAAGATGATAGAGCTTGCCAGGGCAAAAAGCCCGATAGTGAGAGCCGACATCTCAAAAGCCGACGCATTGAAGCTTTTCGGCGATAGAGGCGAAACTTACAAATGCGAACTCATCAGCGAACTCGAGGACGGCCACATAACCACCTACACCCAAGGAGCGTTTACCGACCTTTGCCGTGGCCCGCACATTGCCAATACCGCACCCATAAAGGCCGTGAAAATCACTTCGTTGGCCGGTGCTTACTGGCGCGGCGACGAAAAACGCAATCAGTTGGTACGCGTTTACGGCATCACATTCCCCAAGCAGAAGATGCTCGACGAATATCTCGTGATGCTCGAGGAAGCAAAAAAACGCGACCACCGCAAGCTTGGCAAGGAGATGGAGCTGTTTGCATTCTCGCAAAACGTAGGCGCCGGACTCCCCTTGTGGCTCCCGAAAGGTGCCGCATTGCGCGACCGCCTCGAACAATTCCTGCGTAAAATACAGAAACAATATGGCTATCAGCAGGTCATAACGCCGCATATCGGCAATAAGATGCTCTACGTCACCTCAGGACACTATGCAAAATACGGCAAGGACTCGTTCCAGCCCATACACACCCCTGAAGAAGGCGAAGAATACCTGCTCAAACCGATGAACTGCCCTCACCACTGCGAAATATTCAAGGCTTTCCCGCGCAGCTACCGCGATCTGCCTTTGCGACTCGCCGAATTCGGCACCGTATATCGCTACGAACAGAGCGGCGAACTCCACGGACTCACCCGAGTTAGAGGATTTACGCAGGACGATGCACACATATTCTGTGCACCCGAACAGATTAAGGACGAGTTCCTGAAAGTGATGGACATCATATTGTACATCTTCAAAGCCCTGAAGTTTGACAATTACGAAGCCCAGATATCGTTGCGCGACCCCAACAACAGGGAAAAATACATAGGCAGCGATGAAAACTGGCACCTTGCTGAAAACGCCATCATCGACGCTTGCGCCGAAAAAGGCCTCGTGGCTCGTAAGGAACTCGGCGAAGCAGCCTTCTATGGCCCGAAACTCGACTTCATGGTCAAGGACGCACTCGGACGCAAATGGCAGCTCGGCACCATACAGGTCGACTACAACCTGCCCGAACGATTCGGCCTCGAATATACAGGCTCCGACAATCAGAAACATCGCCCGGTGATGATACACCGTGCGCCGTTCGGTTCGCTCGAACGCTTCGTAGCCGTATTGCTCGAACATACCGCCGGACGATTCCCGCTATGGTTGGCTCCCGATCAGGCCGTAGTGCTCCCCATCAGCGAGAAGTTCAACGACTACGCTTTCGAGGTATCACGTCAGCTCAACGCAGCCGACGTAAGAACCATCGTCGACGACCGAAACGAAAAAATCGGAAAGAAAATTCGCGACAACGAGCTCAAAAGAATCCCTTATTTGCTCATCGTAGGTGAAAAAGAAGCCGAAAATGGCGAAATTTCTGTAAGAAAACAGGGCGAAGGTGATAAAGGTACGATGAAAATTGCTACCTTTGCAGCGAATTTGACTAAAGAAGTCGAAGAAATGATTAATCAATAACCCCACTGAATGGAGAAAAAACCTTTTGTTCCCGGTCCGCGACGACCGAATAACGGCAACAACGCACCGGCCCGTAGAGGCGATCGCAATGCATCCAAAGACCTCTACGCCATCAACGAACGCATCAGAGCCCGCGAAGTACGACTCGTAGGCGACAATGTGGAGCAAGGAATCTATCCAATTCAGCGCGCGCTTGCAATAGCCGAAGAGCAAGGCCTTGACCTGATAGAAATATCACCCAACGCCGCGCCTCCGGTTTGCAAGATCCTCGACTATCAGAAGTTCCTGTATCAACAGAAAAAGCACCTGAAGGAGCAGAAAGCAAAGTCAGTGAAAGTCGTTGTGAAGGAGATTCGATTCGGACCCCAGACCGACGATCATGACTACAACTTCAAGCTCAAGCATGCCATCGGTTTCTTACAGGATGGAGCAAAGGTTAAAGCATATGTGTTCTTCAAAGGCCGCTCGATTCTGTTCAAGGAGCAAGGCGAAGTATTGCTGCTGCGTTTTGCCAACGACCTCGAGGATTACGGAAAGGTTGAGCAGATGCCGGTACTTGAAGGGAAACGAATGATAATCATGCTGTCGCCCAAAAAGAAATAACAGCTTCGTGGCTGCGAGACGCCACGTGGCAGATTATATAACTCGATTTAATCACAAAAACAAAACCAAATGCCTAAGATTAAGACTAATTCCGGTGCCAAAAAGAGGTTCGCCCTTACCGGATCAGGAAAAATCAAGAGAAAACATGCTTTCAAAAGCCACATCTTGACAAAGAAAACAAAGAAACAAAAGAGAAACCTTACTCACTTCTCTACCGTTGCGAAGTCAGATGTGAACAGCGTATTGTCACTGCTTGCCATCAAGTAAGCTACAAAAGCACGAATCGCATAACATCTCTTGCAATCTCGTTTTAAATCGTGATTTTATAACTTTTTATTAACCGAATGTTTAGCACTTAAGAGCATTTAGCCGCTAACTTTCAAAAATCATTTACAAAATGCCAAGATCAGTAAATCATGTAGCTTCAAGAGCTCGCAGAAAGAAAATCTTAAAACTCACCCGTGGTTACTTCGGATGCCGTCGCAACGTGTGGACCGTAGCCAAAAACACTTGGGAAAAAGGTCTCACCTACGCTTATCGCGACCGCAAGGACAAGAAGCGCAACTTCCGTGCGTTGTGGATACAGCGCATCAACGCCGCTGCTCGTCTCGAAGACCTCTCATACTCTAAGCTTATGGGCCTCATCCACAAGTCAGGCATTGAGATAAACCGCAAAGTGTTGGCCGACCTCGCCCTCAACAATCCGGCTGCTTTCAAGGCCATTGTCGACAAGGTAAAAGGCGCATAACACTCCGTCACGGCGGGCGCACGCGTCCGTCTTGTCAATCGAATTCATTACACGCACCTGCACTACACGGACTCCGTGAATTGCAGGTGCGTTGCTTTTTTTGCCTTACGGGCAAATACCGCCCCGAAAATCAACACGCATTTTGAACGCCAATCTTATTGCGTGATACGTTTTTTTTCCTTACTTTTGTCTGACAGAAACAAACAAAACTCAACGATATGAAATTCAACGTACCAAGCAAGACCCTTTATAGTTTCGTAGCAGCGGTTAGCAAAGTCATAAACTCGAAAAACGCCCTTACAATACTCAACAACTTCCTGTTTTCGCTCGATGGCGACACTCTTACCGTAAAAGCTTCCGACATGGAAAACTCCCTCGTGGGTCGTCTTGCCGTAACCGAAGCTTCAGGCAGCGGATCTTTTTGCCTCGATGCACGGCGTGTCGTTGAGCTTTTGAAAGAAATGCCCGATCAAGGAATCACCTTCGACATCGACGACACCAACCTCGAAGTCAAGATATCGTATCCCAACGGCATTTACAACACCATAGGCATAAACGGTCTCGAATATCCCTCTCAGGCGCGCGACGAAAACGCCCTCAACATATCGTTCACCTGCCCCACCGAGCAAGTGATGAAAGGTATCGAAAACACGCTTTTCGCCGTCGGAAACGACGATTTGCGCCCGCAGATGATGGGTATACTTTGGGATATCAAGCCCGACAGAATAATATTCGTGGCCACCGACACCCGCAAACTCGTGAAATACACCAACTCGATGTCGCAGCCGGGAGTCGAAGGCTCATTCATACTTCCCCTGAAGGCCGCCGCCGTACTGAAAAACGTATTCTCTAAAGAAGACGACATAAAAGTCACCGTAACCGAGAAGAACGTATTGTTTGAATCGGCTTCGTTCACATTCGACTGCCGACTGATCAAAGGATCGTTCCCCGACTACAATCGCGTGATACCCACCACCAACCCATACGTGCTGTCGGTCGACCGACATTCGTTCATCAACGCCGTGCGCCGCGTAGGCGTGTTTGGCGATGGCGGCAACGGATTGGTTAAGCTCAAGCTCACGCCCGACACGCTCACACTCAAGGCCCAGGACAACAGCTATGGCACTTCGGGATGGGAAACTGTGCCGTGCGACTATAACGGCAACGAATTCATTATCGGCTTCGGCGCACCCTACCTCATCGAGATATTCTCAACCATATCTACCACCGAAGTCATGATGAAGCTCTCCGACCCCGGACGTCCTGCCGTTTGCGTTCCCGGCGAAAACGACCCCGACAGCGAGCTGCTGATGCTTCTTATGCCAATGAACATAGTCGACTGATAACCCATCAACACAATCATGGAACTGCACCTCAATCGGCCCATTATATTCTTCGATCTCGAAACTACCGGAACCAACATCACGCATGACCGCATAGTAGAGATATCCGTCATCAAAATAATGCCCGACGGAAAAGAGATAGAACGTACCCGACGCATAAATCCCGAAATGCCGATACCGGCCGAAGCCACAGCCGTGCATCACATAACGGACAGCGACGTTGCCGATGCCCCGAAATTCAGCCAGATAGCAAAAGATTTGGCACGCATGTTCGAAGGATCCGACATTGCCGGATTCAACTCCAACCGCTTCGACATACCCATGCTCGACCAGGAATTTCAGCGCGCCGGCATCCGATTTGAGTTCTCGAAGGCCCGATTCATCGACGTTCAGACCATTTTCCACAAAAAGGAGCAACGCACGCTCGTGGCCGCTTACAAATTTTATTGCGGCAAGAATCTCGACGAAGCCCATTCGGCCAACGCCGACACTCGAGCCACCTACGAAGTGCTCAAAGCCCAGCTCGACCATTATCCCGATCTCACGAACGACATTCGTTTTCTGTCGGAATACTCGTCGCAAAACAACAATGTCGATCTGCTCGGCCGACTGATATACAACGAAAATCATCAGGAGATAATAAACTTCGGAAAATACAAAGGCCGATTGGCCGAAGAAGTTCTGCGAACCGACCCCGGATATTACAATTGGGTGATGCAAGGCGACTTTCCCTACAACACGAAAGATGCCTTCACGCGCATAAAGCTCCGGGCCAAATAACACTACAAAACACCCCGTCAACAAATTTCCAAGCAGATAAGCAATGCTCAACGGCAAGCACATAGTTTTAGGCATAACGGGTGGCATTGCCGCCTACAAGTCAGTATCGCTCCTCCGCCTGCTCGTTAAGGCAGGTGCCGAAGTACAAGTAGTAATAACGCCTGCCGGCAAAGAATTCATAACACCTGTAACGCTTTCAGCTTTAAGCGGCAAACCGGTGATATGCGACTTTTTCACAGCCAATACCGGCCAATGGAACAGCCACGTCGACATTGGCCTGTGGGCCGATGCCATGGTCATAGCACCCGCAACGGCATCCACCATAGGCAAGATGGCCAACGGGATAGCCGACAACATGCTGGTCACCACATATCTTTCGGCAAAAGCGCCCGTTTTCATAGCTCCGGCAATGGATCTCGACATGATGGCGCACCCCTCAACTCAGGCCAACATCGAAAAGCTCAGATCGTACGGCAACCACATAATAGAACCCGCCGCCGGCGAACTGGCAAGCCACCTCATTGGCAAAGGCCGCATGGAGGAGCCCGAAAACATATTCAAGATACTCGACCGTTTCTTTGACGACGACAAATCACTTGCCGGAAAAAAATTCATGATCACGGCAGGCCCCACTTACGAGAAAATCGATCCGGTACGGTTCATTGGCAACTACTCGTCAGGTAAGATGGGATACGCCATTGCCGACGAAGCCGCCGCGCGCGGCGCCGAAGTGACGCTCATAAGCGGCCCCGTATCAATAAAGCCCTCCCACCCGTCGGTGCGCGTGGTGAGCGTGGAGTCGGCGGCACAGATGCTCGAAGCCTGCAACCGGGCATTCGACGATTGCGACTATGCCGTAATGTGCGCGGCCGTGGCCGACTATGCACCGGCCAATCCCGCCACGAAGAAAATAAAACGCGAAAAAGACGGAATAGAGGAGATAAAGCTCGTGAAAAATCCCGACATAGCCGCCACTTTGGGCGCGCGCAAGCGCAAAGGGCAGATATTGGCCGGATTCGCCCTCGAAACCGACAACGAGGAATCAAATGCGCTCGACAAGATGAGTCGGAAAAACCTCGACATGATAATGTTGAACTCGCTGCGCGACCCCGATGCGGGATTCGCCGTCGACACCAACAAAGTCACAATAATGACACCCGACAACAAAAGGCGCAACTACCCTACGAAAACGAAAAAAGAAGTGGCCAAAGATATCATTGACGTGCTTACATCCTTATGACATATTGTCGCATATTACATACCGCATTTACACTGTTCGCTCTCCTGACCTTTCAGGCCACAAGAGCGTCAGAACTCAAATGTCATGTGGAAGTAAATGCCGACCAAGTTCAAAATGCCAATAAGGAAACGTTTGCCACACTTGGCGAAGCGATGGCCGAATACATGAACACCACCTCGTTTTCGTCGGCACAATTCACCCCTGCCGAAAAAATAGAGTGCAACCTGTTTTTTACGGTGAAAGAATACTCCGACAACGTGATGAGCGGCGAATTGCAGATACAGTCGCTGCGCCCCGTATTCAATTCGGCCTATACCACCACCCTGCTCAATATGAAGGACACGAAAGTGGAATTCGAGTATAATCCCAACGATCCGTTGGTATTTACCGAAAACACATTCGAATCAAACCTAACGGCCATACTCAACTTTTACGCATACCTGATACTTGCCGTAGATTTCGACTCATTCTCACCGTTGGGCGGACAGCCTTTTTTCGAGCGCGCGGCCAACATCGTCCACCTCGCGCAATCGTCAGGACAAAAAGGGTGGCAGGCATTCGACGACAATCGCAATCGCAGCGCCGTGCTTAACGCCTTCACCGATGGCGCAACCGGCAAAATAAGGCAGCTTATCTACCAATACCATCGTCGCGGACTCGACGAAATGTCGTTAAGCCCCGACAAGGCACGTGCCGAAATAGGAAATACGCTCGACATACTCAAGCAGATAAACGAGAACGCGCCAATGTCGGTGATTCTAAACATTTTTCACGACGCAAAACTCGATGAATTGATAAACGTTTATTCAAAAGGTAGCTCCGACGAGCGAAAAGAAGCATTCGACCTTCTGTCGAACATTTATCCCGCCGACCGTCAGAACCTAAACAGAATTAAAGACAATCAGTAACAACCGAACATATGCTCGAATCGCTTCACATATCAAACTACGCGCTCATCGACAAAGTCGACATACGTTTCTCTGACGGATTCAACATCATAACGGGCGAAACAGGTGCCGGAAAATCGATAATGTTAGGCGCGCTATCACTGTTGCTCGGCGGCCGCGCCGACACCAAGGCCGTGCGCGACACCCAACGCAAATCGATAATCGAAGCCCAGTTCACATTCGGCGAATACGAATCGTTGAAGCAATTCTGCAACGAAAACGACATTGAATGGGATGACGAGAGATGCATACTACGTCGCGAAATAGCTCCGGCCGGACGGTCAAGAGCGTTCATCAACGATTCGCCGGTGCCATTGTCGAAACTCGAAGAAGTTGCCATGCGGTTGGTCGACATTCATTCGCAACACCAAAACCAATTGCTGTCGAATTCCGATTTCCAACTACGCGTAATCGACACCCTGGCACACAACGAAGGCCGACTGGCCGAATACGCCATACGCTACAAGACTCTGCGCGATGCCATGCGACAGCTCAAAGCAGCCAAAAACCGCATTGCCAAAAACCGCGACGACGAAGAATTCATGCGATTCCAGCTCGAACAGATCGACGAACTCAATCTTCAGGACGGCGAACAGGAACAGCTTGAACATGACCGCGACATACTGGCCAACATGACCGAGATAAAAAGCAATCTCTACGAGGCAATGCATGCCTTGTCGGAAGGCCCCAACGACATACTTACCGCACTCTCCGACGCCGAGATGGCATGCAATGCCGCCGCATCGGCGCTCCCCGAAAACGAGAACATCCCGTCGCGACTTGAAAATGCATCGGTGGAGCTGCGCGACATCGCCGACACCATTTCGGCAATATACCAGAAGCTCAACGCCGACCCCAACGAGCTCGAGGCCATAGAACAACGTCTCGACAACATATACACCTTACAGCGCAAGCACCACGTCGATTCGGTAGCGGCGCTGATTGAGCTGCGCGAGAACCTCAGAAACAAACTATCGGAACTCGACAACAGCGACGAGGAAATAGCCGAGCGCGAGCGCGAGGCAAGGCGCGCGCTCGCGCTCACCCGCGAAACGGCGGCCGAAATATCGCAGGCGCGAAAAGATGCGGCAGCCAAATTTGCCGACGAGCTGAAGGTGCAAGCCATGCCGCTCGGAATGAAAAATCTGCAATGCGAAATACGCGTGGAGCAAGCCGACCTGTCGCCGACCGGTGCCGATAAGGTGGAGTTCATGTTCGCATTCAACAAAAATCAGGAATTGCGCCCGGTAAAAGGGGTCGCTTCCGGTGGCGAAATATCGCGACTCATGCTGTCGATAAAAGCCATCATTGCCGACAAGATGCAATTGCCGTCGATCATATTCGACGAGGTCGACACCGGAGTGTCGGGCGACGTGGCAAACCGCATAGGCGAAATGATGCGCCGCATATCATCGACAATACAAGTCATAGCCATAACCCATCTGCCGCAAGTGGCAGCCAAAGGCTCGACGCACTATAAGGTATACAAGGAGGACGACGAAACCTCGACCCACACCCGAATATGCCGCCTGACCGACCCGCAGCGCGTCGACGAGATAGCCCTGATGCTCAGCGGCGACCCTCACGACGAGGCGGCAAGGGCAAACGCATTGTCGCTGCTCAACCCATAATTTCGAACATACATTTCAATAAATCATATGCAATCAACCGACTACATATTTGGCATCAGAGCCGTCATCGAAGCAATCGAATCAGGCAAGGAGATAGACAAGATATTCATTCGAAAAGATTTATCGGGCGGAGACCTGTCCGACGAATTGTTTGCTCTCATAAAGGCCCATCGCCTCGTGGTGCAGCGTGTGCCCATCGAACGCCTCAACAAGATCACGCGCAAGAATCATCAGGGCGTAATAGCGATGCTATCGGCCATAACCTACCATTCGCTCGGAAATCTCGTGCCAATGCTGTTTGAAGACGGCGTATTGCCATTCATCGTGGTGCTCGACGGCATTACTGACGTGCGAAACTTCGGCGCGATCGCGCGAACCTGCGAGTGCGCGGGAGTCGACGCGATTGTCATTCCCGAGCGCGGCAGCGTGTCGGTGGGCGCCGATGCCGTAAAGACTTCGGCCGGGGCGTTGCTTCATCTGCCGGTGTGTCGCGAACACTCCACGCTCAGTGCCGTAAAATATTTGAAAGACAGCGGCTACACCGTTGTAGGCGTATCGGAAAAAGCCGACATAAACTATACGCGTGCCGACTATTCAACCCCCACGGCGTTGGTGATGGGAGCCGAAGATGTAGGCATATCCGACGAAGTGCTTCGCCAATGCGACACATTCGTATCCATACCCATGTTCGGACACATAGGCTCACTTAACGTATCGGTGGCTGCCGGCATAGTGATGTACGAGGTCGTGCGACAACGACTCGAAGCGGGCGTCGAGGTCATTTGACGTAACAACAGGCAAACATTACGCCTCCGGCATACGTTATCATATCGACACGTTTCGCTCCATGACACACACGTCATGGCCATTTTGATATGATGACTACCGACACCACACACCTGCAACCGACCGAAAGCGGCAACAAGCACAAGCGCGCGCTCCTTTTCATGCACATAGCCACGCTCGCGCTCTCGGTGGTGCTCATCACCTACATCACCTACGATACGCTGCGCAACGTGTCGTTTCTGGCCGATCCCGAATACATGAGAGTGCAGTTCTGGATCTGTATGTTTTTCATACTCGACGTGGCCGTCGAATGGGCATTATCGCCCAAAAAGCTCAAATTCATACTCGGGCACATACTGTTCATACTGATCAGCATCCCGTACCTCAACATAATATCGCATTGGCACATTGAAGTAAACTACGAGATACAATATCTGCTTCGGTTCGTGCCCATGATTCGCGCGGCCTACGTGCTGTCGATAGTATCGGGCGCCATGTCGAGCAACTGGGTGTCGAGCATGTTCAGCGTATACCTGATATTGCTTCTGTCGACGCTCTATTTCGGCAGCCTGATGTTTTTCGTGGCCGAGCATTACGTCAATCCCGGCATACCCACTTATTGGTCGGCCCTGTGGTGGTCGATAATGGACATGACCACGTGCGGATGCAACGTAAACCCGATTACCCCCACCGGCAAGGTAATAGCCGTGATATTCTCCGCCGAGGGCCTGATATTGTTTCCCGTTTTCACCGTATATCTCACAAATGCGCTCACGCGCAAGTCGGACGACACCGAATCGGAGAGCCAACAGGCTCAGTCATGATGATACGGCTCGCCGCGAAGTATCGTCATGGCACGATACAGCTGCTCTACGAAAAACAACCGTACCATTTCATGGGGAAACGTCATTTTCGACAGCGACATTTTTTCATCGGCCCTGTCGTACATAGCCTTCGAGAAACCATACGGCCCCCCTACCACGAATATCATTCGCCGGGCAATGCTGACCATGCGCTTATCGACATACGAGGCAAACTCGCGCGACGTATACTCCTTGCCCTTCTCGTCGAGGAGCACCACCCAGTCGCCGGGCTGCAGGGCGTCGAGCATACGCTGCCCCTCCATGAGTTTCTGCTTATCCTCCGAAAGCGACTTCGTGGTTTTTATGTCCTGAAACACATTTATGTCGAAAGGCACGTAATGTACTATGC
Organism: Muribaculaceae bacterium; assembly: GCA_017621225.1. Classification (GTDB taxonomy): domain Bacteria; phylum Bacteroidota; class Bacteroidia; order Bacteroidales; family Muribaculaceae; genus Paramuribaculum. The sequence continues at coordinate 24,435 of JAGATN010000014.1, forward strand.
GTTTAGAAAAAATGTCGATTCCTGATTGAATGTACGGAGTGGTGGTGCGCCCCACCACCCAAAGTTCCATTTTCATGATGCTTACGTTATTTCATCGCAAAATTAGGCAATTTTCCGCAGATTTTTAGCTACTTTTGTGGTAGGTTTAAACAACATTGACAGAAACTATTGCATATGAAAACTACCGACGAACTGATCGACGATTTGCTGACACTGGCATTTGCCGAAGATGTTGGAGACGGCGACCATACGACACTCAGCACCATTCCGGCTGACGAAATGGGAGCCCAACGACTCATTGTCAAGGAAGAAGGCATTTTGGCCGGAGTGGAAATAGCCAAAAAAGTATTCGAAAAATTTGATCCGGAGCTAAAAATGACGGTGTACATAAACGACGGAGCGCACGTGAAGCCGGGCGACGTGGCATTCAAGGTGGAAGGCCGTGTACGTTCGTTGCTGCAAACCGAACGCACCATGCTCAACATCATGCAGCGCATGAGCGGCATAGCCACGACTACCGCGCGCTACCAGCAAAAGCTCGAAGGATTGAAGACCAAGGTTCTCGACACACGCAAAACCACTCCCGGCATGCGCATGCTCGAAAAAGAAGCCGTCAAGATAGGCGGAGGCGTCAACCACCGCATAGGTCTTTTCGACATGATTCTGATAAAGGACAACCACATCGACTTTGCCGGCGGAATACCTCAGGCCGTAGCGGCCGCAAAGGCATATTGCAAGGATAAAGGCAAAGACCTTAAAATAGAGGTGGAAGTGCGCAACGACGAAGAAATAAAGCAGGCTCTCGAAGCCGGAGTCGACAGAATAATGCTCGACAATTTCACTCCCGAACGCACTCGCGAAGCCGTGAAGCTCATAAACGGACGCACCGAAGTGGAATCGTCGGGCGGCATCACCATCGACACGTTGCGTGAATATGGCGAATGCGGCGTCGATTTCATTTCAGTAGGGGCACTCACTCACTCGGTGAAGGGACTCGACATGAGTTTCAAAGCCTGCTGATTTTAGAAACTGTTTAAAAATTTATTTAAACAGTTTCTGAGCCGATTACAAGTTTTTCAAAGCCATCATGTCGCTTACCGTAAATCCGGAAAAGCCCGATATGATGGCTTTTGCCTTACCGGCAAGCTCGGCCGCACCGTAAGTGGTGGCCAAGGCTATGACTGTGGCGCCCGAAGCACGTCCGGCCTCCAGCCCCTGAAGCGAATCCTCAAACACGAAACAATTGGCCGGATCGCATCCGAGAGCCTTCGCGCCGAGCAAATATCCTTCGGGGTCGGGCTTCGAACGGCTAACCATGTCGCCCACTATCACGGCATCGAAATGATCGGCAAAATCGGGATGCTGGCGATACAGCTTCGACATTTTCATATTATCGCTACTCGTCACTATCGCCGCCGGGATGCCGTTGCGCCGCAGGTCGTCAAGAAAATCCATCACGCCCTCATAAACCGGAAACGACATATTATCCTCAAACTCATTGACGCGTCGCACTATGTCGTCGCGCACCTCCGGCGGATAATTCTGCAATATCTTTGTCAACGTCGTACCCTTTATGGCAATGGCATAGTCGGGCACGCCGGTGGGATACACATGTTCCATCGAATCCCAAAAACTCGTGTATTGGCTTTCGCTGTCAATCAACACGCCGTCAAGGTCAAAAAGCACTCCAAATGACTTGTCAGACATAAATAATAGAGATTTCAAAAAATTTTTGACAAAATTAATACTCAAATTCCTAATTATAGCGGTACATTGAGTTAATTTTGCACAATATTCAGTATTGTTATGAATCAGGACAAAGCCACATCGCCGGAATCACTGGGCACACAATCAATCAGCAAACTACTTGTGCAATATTCGGTGCCGGCCATCATTGCGAGCGTAGCAACCTCGCTATACAACATAGTCGACAGCATATTCATAGGCCGAGGCGTGGGGGCCATGGCCATTGCCGGACTGGCAATTACATTTCCGCTGATGAATCTCGTAATAGCCTTCTGCACCCTGATTGCGGTGGGCGGAGCTACGATCAGCTCGATATTTCTCGGTCAGAAAAACATTTCTCGCGCCACTGATGTGGTCAATAACGTAACAGTGCTCTGCATCATACATTCGGTGGTGTTCGGAGGGCTCACGCTGCTGTTTCTCGACCCGATACTATACTTCTTCGGGGCTACCGAAGAAACCATTCCGTATGCCCGCGAATTCATGAGAGTGATACTCTACGGCACGCCCATATCATACATATTCATAGGGCTCAACAACCTGATGCGCGCCACCGGATACCCCAAAAAAGCCATGATATCGGCACTCATGTCGGTAGGCGTGAACGTAATATTGGCACCGATATTCATATTTACGCTGAAATGGGGCATAAAAGGGGCGGCCATCGCCACCATTTGCGGCCAGTTGGCGGCCTGCATATGGGTGATGTATCACTTTGCATCGAAAAGCAGCTACATACATTTCAAGAGAAACAACCGATGGTTCACGCGCTCCATCATACAGCGAATATATGCCATCGGCCTGTCACCGTTCCTGATGAACGTGTGCGCTTGCATCGTGGTCATTTTCATCAACAAGGCGCTTCTCGACTATGGCGCTTCGGCCGGCAACCTTGCCGTGGGAGCCTACGGCATAATCAACCGCACCACGATGTTTTTCGTAATGATTGTGTTTGGCGTAACACAAGGAATGCAGCCGATACTCGGATTCAACTACGGAGCCAACCAGTGGAATCGCGTCAAATCGACGCTCCGCATAGGCATATGGATCGGAGTTGCCATAACCACCGCCGGATTTGCCATCACTGAGCTGATGCCCAACACCGTAAGCCAACTGTTTACGACCGACAGCACCCTCATCGAGATAGCCCGACGCGGATTTCGAATCTACTTCGTGGGCTTCCCTCTCGTAGGCTGCCAGATAGTGATACAAAACTTCTTCCAGTCGGTAGGCAAACCGAAATTATCGATATTTCTATCGCTTACCCGACAGTTGCTGTTCCTGATACCGCTTCTAATCATCATTCCGCGATACTTCGGCGTCGACGGCGTGTGGGCAAGCATGACCGCATCCGACATAATGGCATTTTTCTTAGCCATGTTCACGCTCTTTTATCAGTTGCGCAAACAAAACAAACTGATGGCATCGGTCAGCGCCTGACAAAACAAATGTCAAAGCACCGATGTTGGAATAGTGAACATAAAAGCATTTTATTATGAAGAAAAGACTTTCAATTGCATTAGTGGCACATGACCAGCGTAAGGCCGACATGGTATCGTGGGTGAAATACAATGCCCCGTTGTTGGCAAAGCATGATTTGGTATGTACGGGCACCACCGGCAGCCTGATTGAAAAAGCTTTCGACGAACAAGGCGTAGAGGCTTCCGTGAGATGCATGAATTCAGGCCCGATGGGCGGCGATGCCGAAATTGCAGCAATGGTGGTAAGAAACGAAATAGACCTTGCCGTATTTTTGATTGACGATCTCAACCCGCAACCCCACGAAGCCGACATTCAGATGCTTTTAAGGCAATGCCGACTGCACAACGTGCCCATTGCCTGCAATCGAATAAGCGCCGATCTTATGATTTCGAGCGCATTGTGGGATGACGAATCGTACGTGCCGGTCGAACAGACTTACGTAAAATTCAACAGAGACAACCCTAACCAATGACAAAAGACTTACAGCTACGAGTTTCGCCCGAAACAGCCTGCTCCACCCTGCGCCTCACGGCCGAGGCGAGCACTATGCTCGGCATCGATGCCAACAGAATCACCTGCGTGCGAATAATGAAACGCTCCATCGATGCCCGACAGCGCCGAATAATGATAAACCTGACCATACGCGTGTACGTCGACCAACAGCCCGACGACGATTATTCGGCGGGGCACGTAACGTATCGTCCGCTGCCCGACGATGCTCCGAAATGCATCGTGACGGGTGCCGGTCCGGCAGGCCTGTTTGCCGCACTGCGACTCATAGAGCTGGGCATACGCCCCATTTTGCTCGAGCGCGGCAAGGATGTCGATTCGCGACGCATCGACATGGCTCGCATATCGCGCGACAACGTAATCGACCCTGAGTCGAACTATTGTTTCGGAGAGGGTGGCGCCGGAGCTTACTCCGACGGCAAGCTATATACCCGTAGCAAAAAAAGAGGTCCCGTCGACAAGATTCTCTACATACTGCATCAGCACGGAGCCAAGGACGACATCCTGATCGACGCTCATCCCCACATAGGCACCGACAAGCTCCCCGAGGTGATAAAGGCCATACGCCACACCATCATCGAGTCGGGAGGCGAAGTGCTGTTCTCGACCAAAGTAACCGACATCATCATGTCGGACGGCAGAGCCACCGGCGTGGTGACTGCCGACGGCCGCCACTTCGAAGGCCCGGTGATTCTCGCTACCGGCCATTCGGCGCGCGACACGTATCGCATGCTCGCCGACCGCAACGTGGGCATGGAGCCTAAGGGCATCGCCGTGGGAGTGCGCCTCGAGCATCCGCAATCGCTCATCGATAAAATACGTTACCATAATCCCAACGGGCGCGGAAAGTATCTTCCGGCCGCCGAATACACAATGCTCACGCGCATCGACGATCGCGCCGTCTACTCATTCTGCATGTGTCCGGGCGGATTCATAATACCGGCGGCGAGCGCGCCGGGCCAGTTGGTGGTAAACGGCATGTCGCCCTCAAACCGAGGCACGCGATGGGCCAATTCGGGCATGGTGGTAGAGGTGCTACCCGACGACATCCCCGACAACGGACATGGCAACATGAAGATGATGAAGTTTCAGGAAGATATAGAGACGGCATTTTTCAACGAGGCGAAAGGGAGCCAGAACGCCCCGGCACAACGCATGGTCGACTTCGTGAACGGAAAGCCATCGGCCGATCTGCCCGACACGTCGTATGCCCCGGGCATACACGCGGCGCGAATCGACAAGCTGCTTCCGCCGGCAATAGCCACCCGCCTGCAAAAGGGCTTCAAGGAGTTCGGACAGAAGAACAAGGGCTTCCTTACCAACGATGCCGTGCTGATAGGCGACGAGACGCGCACGTCGGCTCCGGTGCGAGTGCCCCGCGACAACGAGACGCTGCAACACGTCGAGGTGGCAGGGCTGTTTCCGTGCGGCGAAGGAGCCGGATATGCCGGAGGCATCGTATCGGCAGCCATCGACGGGCGGCGAAGCGCCGAAGCGGTGGCCCGGTATCTCGGCTTAAATCCCGAATGCGAATAAGCGCCACATACGGCACCACATAACACACCGAAGGCACACGGGCCACATCGACATGATGTAAGGCCCGTGTGCCTTCGGCTATATCATTAGTAGGAGTTTTACTTGTTGGCTCTCTTGCGTTCCAACTCGTCAAGGATTATCTTGCGCAGACGCAGATGATGGGGCGTTACTTCCACATATTCGTCGCCCTTTATGTATTCGAGCGCTTCTTCGAGGCTGAACACCACCGGCGGTATTATTCGCGCCTTGTCGTCGGCACCCGACGCACGCATGTTGGTAAGCTTCTTCGACTTCGTTACGTTGACCACTATGTCGTTGTCCTTGGCATTCTCGCCCACTACCTGACCGGCATACACTTCCTCTTGCGGGAAAATGAAGAAGCGTCCGCGATCCTGAAGCTTGTCGATGGCATAGGCGTAGGCCGTACCCGACTCCATGGCTATGAGCGAACCGTTGGTACGACGCTCTATGTCGCCCTTCCACGGCTGATATTCAAGGAAACGGTGTGCCATGATAGCTTCGCCGGCCGATGCGGTAAGCACGTTATTGCGCAGACCGATTATGCCGCGAGAAGGTATGTTGAATTCCATGTGCACACGGTCGTTCTGAGTCGACATCGACACGAGGTCGCCCTTGCGGCGCGTAACCATATCGATCATCTTGCTCGAATACTCGTCGGGCACGTTGATGGTCAGCAACTCGACCGGTTCGCACTTCACGCCGTCAATCTCCTTGACTATTACCTGAGGCTGTCCGACCTGAAGCTCGTAACCTTCGCGACGCATAGTTTCGATGAGCACCGACAAGTGCAGCACGCCACGACCATACACCGTCCACACATCTTCGTGGTCGGCCTTCGTGACACGGAGGGCGAGATTGCGATCGAGCTCCTTGATCAGACGGTCACCGATGTGACGCGATGTCACATACTTGCCGTCGCGGCCAAAGAAGGGGCTGTCGTTGATGGTAAATGTCATTGACATGGTGGGTTCGTCGATGGCAATGCGGGGCAGCGGTTCGGGATTTTCGATGTCGGCCACGGTGTCGCCGATTTCGAAGCCCTCAATGCCCACAAGCGCACAGATGTCGCCGCTGCTCACGCGCTCCACGCGCTTGCGGCCCATGCCTTCAAACACGTGCAGCTCCTTGATGCGCTGCTTCACCACCGAGCCGTCCTTTTTGCACAATGCTATGTCCATTCCTTCGCGCAATTCGCCACGATGAACGCGGCCTATTGCTATTCGGCCCACGTAGGACGAGAAGTCGAGCGACGTTATGAGCATCTGGGCCGGGCCTTCGATGGTTTCAGGCGCGGGGATATGCTCTATGATGGTGTCGAGCACGGCACAGATGTTGTCGGTAGGCTCGTTCCAGTCGAGGCTCATCCAACCTTGCTTTGCCGAGCCGTACACGGTCGGGAAGTCGAGCTGATCTTCCGTGGCATCGAGGTTAAACATAAGGTCGAACACCATTTCCTGCACTTCGTCGGGGCGGCAGTTGGGCTTATCGACTTTATTTATCACCACCACTGGCTTCAGACCCATCTGTATGGCTTTTTGCAACACGAATCGCGTTTGGGGCATCGGCCCTTCGAACGCATCGACAAGCAGCAGGCAGCCGTCGGCCATGTTCAGCACGCGTTCCACCTCGCCGCCAAAGTCGGCGTGTCCCGGAGTGTCAATTATGTTTATCTTGTAACCTTTGTAGTTTATCGAAACGTTTTTCGAGAGAATAGTTATGCCTCTTTCACGTTCGAGGTCGTTGTTGTCAAGTATCAGTTCGCCGGCATTTTGGTTCTCACGAAAGAGGTTTCCGGCCAAGAGCATCTTGTCGACCAATGTGGTCTTTCCGTGGTCGACATGCGCTATAATAGCGATATTACGAATGTTTTGCATAAACTCTTTTATTTTCAGGGTGCAAAGTTAGCTATTTTTTCCAAACCATAGTCATTAGCACAAAGCTTTTCGTATGCAACTTTTTTAAAATAACCTTTATTAAAAATACAAATCACCCCGGGGAGGCGTAACTTCCCGGGGTGCAAAGAGGCTGACCACCCGTTCCGATCATAAGGAACGGAGAGGTTATTTCTTCTCGTTTCGGCTAAGTATTATCTTGCTCAAATCGTTGTTAAATCCGCTCTTTATGTTGCTTATCTGCGTGGCCGTAAGAGGTTTGTTTTGCTCGGTCAGCTGATTGACGTACGACTGGGCGGCAAGAATGTCAAGCAACAGGTCGGAAGCATCAAACGCCTTGCTCAGTGCCGAGCGCACTCCACTTTGCCAATCCTTCACGGGCGCGTCGCCGATAGGTTTTATACCTGCTGCGCTGATGTTTAAAATGCCATCCAACAACCTCTTTTGAGACTGCATGGGAAAGTGCGTAAGAAATTCGTCGGTGAAATTGACATTCTTCAAAAACGAGTAAAACTCGATGGGAGGCTCCGGCAAGGTAAGATTGTTTCGCTCCTTGGCTATGAGCACATAATTCATAGCGTAATTGGCGGCAAACCACCATTTCGACGAATTCTTAACCCAGGCGGGAGACTTTTCGTAGAGATTGCCGCAATTGCTTGCCTCGATGATATACTTCAAACGGTCGGGATAAAACACTGTCCAGTAGGCCGACTCGGCAGTTTTCCACGTCTTATAAGCCGATTCGGGAAGCCATTCGATAGGCTTTTCATTCGCCGGATTGTTTGAATGAAATGAGGCTATGGCCGACAACGTGTACCAATCCTGCCAACCGAACTCATTGTACTGCTCAACGTTCGATGTCATGGAAAGATGCGGCTCGGCTTCTATCACATTCACATCTATGACGGTGGGCGTCTCTTGCGACAGCAATGCAAGCAGATTCATATTGAACTGCGTTGCTTCGTCGGCCAAAACTATATTGACCCATTCATAGGCAAGCTCCAATTGAACCTTGCCGACAAACGATTTACCGTCATACTTCAGCAAAGTGCCGTCAACATTCTTATCCCACAAATCTTCCACGGGATTCTCGAACATCGACGACTTGACAACTTTTGCCGAAGGATTGTCAAGTTTCACACCCGCGTTCGCAGGCAAATTAAAGTTTATGGTCACATCGGCCGTGCCGAATTTTATCGCCTGTGATGCACCTGTTTTGGCGAAAGCCGGCAGGCTGATCATCAAGCCCATGGCCAAGACCAAACACAATTTAAATAATTGTCTCATAATCGTTTTTGAATTAGAAAAGTTAGTTTTGTCTCCAAAATTACGTAACTATTCAGCGGACACGCAGATGCAATTGCCTCCTATAAAAGGGCAAGGATGGCGTTATATGGTGAGTTTCCGTGTTTCTTGGTGGTCTCGACGATTGAATGTAAGTCCATAAAGGCGTCTGCACCGAGGTCTGAGCG
>JAGATN010000015.1 GCA_017621225.1 Muribaculaceae bacterium
GTTCCGGGGAGTGACCGACATTCCTTTCTTCCTGTTCCGCCTCTCAAAGCTATGCGCCTAAAAATAATTTTACACTCGGGTAGTTATTTAACACTTCAACCGGCTTTTGCTGCTGACCCCCATTTCGGCCGCACGGCCACAAATGGGCATAAAAAAAAGAATGAGTAACGTAAACCGAAGTTTAACAATTACTCATTCTCCTCTCTCCTCTGCGGTATGGACGGGACTCGAACCCGCGACCCCCTGCGTGACAGGCAGGTATTCTAACCAGCTGAACTACCACACCGTTTATTTCAATGTACTCGCGGTTATTACCGTTTTGCGAGTGCAAAGTTAATACCGTTTTTTCAATCACACAAATTTTTCGGCCGTTTTTTTCAAAAAAAATGTTTTTTGCCCCATTTCACACTATAAACCGCTTATTATTCATATCTTTGTAAAAATAGCACGTATCGTTAATTTTCTAATATCATTAAATGAATATCAAATCTATCATCACCCGAGCAGCCATGACACTGTGCATGGCATTATGCATCCATCCCCTATGCAGTGCGGCAAATGAAAAACCGTTCGTAATACCCGAACTCCGCGAATGGAAAGGCGGCAAAGGCGAATTTGCACTTACCCCCGAAAGCCGGATAGTGGTCGACGACGAAAGTCTGACGAAAATCGCCGAAATTTTTGCCGACGACTATAACACCATGTTCAACCGCAAACTGACCGTACGCTCAGGAAAAGCGGCAAAAGGCGACATAGTATTGAAACTAAAAGCCGACAAACGCATTGGCGATGAAGGATACAACATCGACATTGCCGACAAGGTAACCGTCGACGCTCCGCAGCCTACCGGCGTATACTGGGCCACGCGATCACTGCTGCAAATGTTTGAAAGCAGCGAAAACTCATTGCCCAAGGGTAAAATAACCGACTGGCCCGACTACCCGGTGCGTGGCTTTTCGCTCGACGTAGGTCGCAAATTTTTCCCTCTAAGCTATTTGAAGCAATTAGCCAAAATATTGTCGTACTACAAGATGAACTCACTGCGCGTACACCTCAACGACAATGGTTTTCCGGCTTACTTCCATAACAATTGGGATAAGACGTATGCCGCATTCCGCCTCGAATCGGAAAAATATCCCGGACTGACGGCACGCGACGGCCACTACGGCAAAGCCGAGTTCCGCGACTTCCAGAAAGAAGCCGCCGACATATTTGTAACCGTAGTTCCCGAGATTGACGTTCCAGCCCACTCGCTTGCGTTCAGCCACTACAAGCCCGAACTCGGAAGCAAGGAATTCGGAATGGACCACCTCAATCTTTTCAGCCCCGAGCTGATACCATTTCTCGACGGGCTGTTTGAAGAATACATAGGTGGCGACGATCCGGTGTTCGTGGGCGACTACGTACACATCGGCACCGACGAATTCGGAAAAGACTACAAAGGCTTCGACAACAAAAAAGAGACCTGCGAAAAGTTCCGGTCGTTCATGGACCACTACATCCGATTCATCGAGTCGCACGGCAAGAAGCCCTGGGTTTGGGGCTCACTGTCTACCGCTCCCGGCGAAACGCCCATAAAGACCGAAGGCGTGATGCTCGATGCCTGGTATAACGGATATGCCGACCCGAAAGAGATGCTGAAACTCGGCTTCAAGATAAACAGCATCCCCGACCGCTACGTCTACATAGTGCCCATGGCCGGATATTATTACGATTACCTCAACACGCAGTATCTTTACGACAAATGGACTCCCGCCGACGTAGGCGGCGAAGTGTTCCCTGAAAAAGATCCCGGCATCGTAGGCGGTTACTTTGCCGTATGGAACGACCATGTGGGAAATGGCGTATCGGTAAAGGACGTACACCACCGCTTCATGCCCGGAGTGCAGACCATAGCAACGAAGACGTGGGATGGCGCAAACGTCACCCTTCCTTATGCCGCTTTCGATAGCCTGCGCCACAATCTCTCGGAAGCTCCCGGCGTAAACGAGCTGGCAAGAGTGGGCACCGGCAAGGAACTCGTATACGAAGTTCCGGTGCTTCAGCCCGGAATGCATCTCCCGTTCCCCGAAATAGGATACGACTACACCATCGAGTTCGACCTCGAGGCCAAGCCCGAAAAATATGGCACGCCCCTGCTTATGTCGGACAACGCCGTGTTCTATCTGAGCGACCCCGTAAGCGGCAAGTTCGGCTTTGCACGCGACGGATACCTTAACACCTTCGCTTTTGCGCCTTACGACAATGAAACGGCCCACATAGTTATAAAGGGTAACAACAAATCCACTTCGCTGACCGTAAATGGCCACACCGAAACGCTCGACGTTGACACCCGACTCTACAACGAAGGCAAAAACAAGCTGCACTATTTGCGCACTCTCGTGTTCCCGCTCGACGAAGCAGGAAAATTCAACAGCAAGATAAATAATTTCAAAGTCTACAACTACATTAAATAAGTTTACGAGCCCGAAATGCTGAAAATAAACGCTTTACAACACAATTATTTTCGAATAAATAAGCCCAATTTTATTGTAGTCGGAATCGTGCTTTTTGGCATTATGTCAATTCAAGCTCAGGAATGGAAGCCGCAACAATGGCCAGTGCTGAAAAAATACGATCAAGAACATCTTTATCAGATTGCACTTCCATTAGGCGGCATCGGAACCGGAACCGTATCATTAGGTGGTCGCGGGGAACTCCGGGACTGGGAAATTATGAATGTTCCGGCAAAGAAATATAGTACGGTGACAACCGGAAACAATGCTCCATTCTTTGCCATTTATGCCAAACCGCAAAATATGGAAGCTACTACGACATTATTGGTAGGGCCTTTATATTCACAGGAATATCTTCATTATGAAGGGCGACCGGTAAACCATCATGGTTTACCTCGCTTTGCAGAGGCTTCATTTGATGCAGCTTATCCATTCGGACAAGTACATCTATCTGACAAAAATTTGCCTATGGAAGTGAAGATAAAGGGTTTTAACCCTTTTGTTCCGGGCGATGCTGATGCCAGCGGATTGCCAGTCGCCGTTCTCTCTTATGAGGTGACTAATACCACCAATCAACCGATGGATGTTGCGATATGCGGTTCCATACGCAACTTCATTGGCAAAGACGGGAGCAAATTCCATACAGACTGGAAAGGTGATTATATTCCTACGGGTGTAAAAAATAATAAAAACAAATACATCGAAAACAACGGACTAAAAGGGCTCTATTTGTATTCAAATGGCGTAGATAAAAACGATCCGGCATGGGGAACTGTTGCACTTACGACCCGGACCACCGGAAATGTAACTTATCGTACCTCGTCCAAAAGCGACAGCTGGAATAATGGCATACTAAACTTTTGGGACGATTTCAGTGCAGATGGTATGCTGACTGAACGGAACAAACAGGAAGACGAAGACCCGATGGCGTCTCTGTCTGTAAAAAAAACGGTAGCACCTCAAAGTACGGAAACATTTACATTCTATATCACCTGGAGTTTTCCGAACCGAAAATCCTGGTCTTCCACGGTAGTTGGAAATTATTACACTAATCTATATACGGATGCCTGGAAAGCGGCAGAGACGATCATCCCTAAAATACCTGAACTGGAAAAGAAGACGCTATCTTTTGTAACCGCCTTGCTTCAAACCTCTTATCCGGATGTCGTAAAAGAAGCAGCCCTGTTTAACCTTGCTACATTGCGTTCACAAACCGTATTTCGTCTGCCCAGTGGACATTTGATGGGGTGGGAAGGCGTTATGGATCGATTTGGTTCATGTGCCGGAACATGTACTCATGTATGGAATTATGAAGTGGCAACTCCTTACCTTTTCGGAGGACTGGCAAAAACTATGCGTGACGTAGAGTTCAATTATGCCACTAAAGAAAATGGATTGATGAACTTCCGAGCCAATCTTCCGCTTTCAGAAGCAAACAAAGGCAATAGTGCGGCAGCTGATGGGCAAATGGGATGCATTATGAAGATGTATCGCGAGTGGCAACTTTCAGGTGATAATAGTTTTCTTGAAAAGAACTGGGAGCAGGTCAAGAAAGTTCTCTCCTATGCTTGGACAGATAAGGGCTGGGATGCTGACCGGGACGGGGTTATGGAAGGGTCGCAACATAATACGATGGATGTAAACTACTTCGGACCTAACCCGCAGATGGGCTTTTGGTATATGGGAGCATTAAAGGCTGCTGAAAAGATGGCTACAGCTATGAACGACCGCGATTTTGCCAATAAATGCCATATGCTGTTCGAGAATGGGAGCAACTGGATGGACAAAAATTTGTTCAATGGTGAGTATTATGAACATAAAATTACCGACCCAAAAACATTCGAGTTTTTAGACATGAACGATCCGAATACAACGGTTCCGGGTTTTCAATTAGGGAAAGGTTGTCTGGTGGATCAGTTGGTCGGACAATATATGGCTCATTTGTGCGGATTGGGTTATTTGGGAAACAAAACGAACATACAAATAACGATGGGTAGCATTATGAAGTACAACTTCGTGAAAGATTTCAGCCGCCATTTCAATAATATGCGTTCTTACGTAATGGGCAATGAGGCCGGATTGCTTATGGCTTCTTGGCCGAAAGGACGTTTGGAAGTACCTTTTCCGTACTTTGCTGAAGTAATGACGGGATTTGAGTATTGCGCTGCCACCGGAATGATTTACGAAGGCATGGAAAAAGACGCGCTTACTTGTATTAGGGCCATCCGTAACCGTTATGATGGGGCCAAACGTAATCCTTTCAGCGAACCGGAATGTGGACATCATTATGCCCGTTCGATGGCAAGTTGGTCTGCTATTATCGCTTTAAGTGATTTCCAATATTCAGGTGTTGATAAAAGTTTGAAAATAACGGATCGCCCTGGTAAGTATTTTTGGAGCAATGGTTACGCATGGGGAACTATCCAAGTGACCAATAATAATGTGACCATCGAAGTCCTCAATGGTTCACTTCAATTGAAATCGTTTATTGTCGGTAATAAAAAGGAAATCAAATTGAAGCATTTCGATTTAAAAGAAGGAGATAGAAGAACGATAAAGTTATAAATACATTTATTACGAGGTTGTTTATTTCCCAACTCCGTAAACCGGTTGTATAAAACTTTGCAGAATTCATCGGCCATAACAAATATTTTAGTAATTTTGTCTTCGGTGAGTATAGCTATACGAGTATTTGTTGTAATTCAACATTATAGATTCAATACTCTTATCGCTAATCACCTATTTTTCAGTTATCTATTTTTCTTCAAACTCACGTTAAAATAATCAGACGCAAATGAAAATATGCGCTATCGTATTGGCCATGGCAACGGCTTTCGGGCTGTTTGCCACGCCGGTGCAGGCTGACGGAAATGCTTATCAGGCCGAAAATTATCGCAACAACCGATATCCGTTGCTGAAAAAGCCGTACATGGAGCTGCCCATTGGAGCCATACGCCCCGAAGGATGGCTGCTCGAACAGCTCAACCGAATGCAGAAGGGTTTGACGGGAAACCTCGACAGCATATACGAGCGCGTAATGGGCCCGCGCAACGGCTGGCTCGGTGGCGACGGCGACGTATGGGAACGCGGCCCGTACTGGATCGACGGCCTGCTCCCCCTCGCTTATCAGCTTAACGACCCGGAGCTGATAGAAAAGACCAAGCCGTGGATCGAATGGACTCTCGCATCGCAAAAGCCAAACGGATATTTCGGCCCCGACACCGACCGCCCTTACGAACCGGGATTGCAGCGCGACAACGCATATGACTGGTGGCCCAAAATGGTGGTGCTCAAAATAATGAAGCAATATTATTCGGCCACCGGCGACGAGAGAGTGATTCCGTTCCTGACAAACTATTTCAAGTATCAACTGGCCGGACTGCCCAAAACGCCACTCGGCAATTGGACTTTCTGGGGCGAACAGCGCGGCGGCGACAACCTGGCGATAGTGTACTGGCTGTACAACATCACCGGAGAGAATTTTTTACTCGACCTCGCAAAGCTCATACACAGCCAGACGTTCGACTGGACCAACGTTTTTCTTAACGGCGACCATCTGTCGCGCGAACTGAGCCTGCACTGCGTAAACCTCGGCCAAGGCTTCAAAGAGCCGGTAGTATACTACCAGCAAAGCAAGGATCATCGCCACATCGACGCCGTGAAGCAAGCTGTGCGCACCATCCGCCACACCATCGGACTGCCAACAGGCCTGTGGGGAGGCGACGAGCTGTTGCGCTACGGCGACCCCACCATGGGCTCTGAGCTATGCACCGCCGTGGAGATGATGTTTTCGCTCGAAAACATGCTCGAAATAACCGGCGACGTACAGTGGGCCGACCACCTCGAACGCATAGCCTACAACGCCTTGCCCACGCAGATAACCGACGATTTCGATGCCCGGCAATACTTCCAGCAGACCAATCAGGTAAGCGTGACTCGCAACTGGCGCAACTTCTCCACTCCGCATGACGACACCGACATACTGTTCGGTCCGCTCACCGGCTACCCGTGTTGCACCTCAAATCTGCATCAGGGATGGCCAAAGTTCATACAGAACCTCTGGTATGCCACGGCCGACAACGGAATTGCCGCCCTCGTTTACGGCCCTTCGACCGTAACTGCCAAGGTGGCCAACGGCGTAACGGTAAACATCACCGAAAGCACCGGATACCCGTTCTTCGACAAGATCGACTTCAGCATCTCATATCCCGACAAAAAGCAAAAGAAAGCTTTCTTCCCCATCCACCTGCGCATCCCGGCCTGGTGTAAAGCCCCCGTGGTCATGATAAACGGCGAGAAAGTTAACGTCGATGCCGTTTCGGGCGAAATATGCCAAGTGAATCACGAGTGGAAACAGGGCGACAAGCTTACTTTGCAGCTACCGATGACTCCCGAAGCCGAATATTGGTACGACGGCAGCGCCGTAATTACTCGCGGCCCGCTACTCTATGCCTTGAAAATGAACGAGAAGTGGGAAAAGAAGCAGTTTGAAGAGGATAAACGCACTGACTACGGCGACTGGTACTATCAAGTTACCTCCGACACGCCATGGAATTATGCGTTGAAACGTTCGGCTCTCAACCCCGACAAAATCACCGAAGCGATAACGGTTGAGCTGTCGCCCGAAATAGCCACCTCCCCGTGGAACGTCGACAACGCTCCCGTGAAGCTAACCACTCGAGCCCGAACGCTCAACGACTGGACGTTATATCGCGGATCGGCAGGCAACGTGCCATACTTCACGCAACAGGGCAACGATATGGGCGGCGAAGCCACCATCGAACTCATCCCCTACGGATGCACCACGCTACGCATCACGCAGTTCCCCGTGCGCAACTACTAATCAAACCTCATATCTGATAATGACAAAGCCCGCTCAGAAGCGGGCTTTTGTCATTAAAACAATATTTTTCACCTTAGAGTATGTTTAAGCGTCAGAGCAGTTCTATGCCAGCGGCAGCGCATGCCTCCACCTGTTCTTCGGGCCATATGCTGGCCTGCACCTCCCCTATGTGAGCCTTCTGCAACAAGAACATACACAAGCGGCTCTGGCCTATGCCACCACCAATCGAATAGGGCAATTCGCCGGCAAGGAGAGCCTTGTGAAACGACAGCTCCGAACGCTCGGTGCATCCGCGAATCTCAAGCTGACGCTTTAGCGACTCCGGGCTCACCCTTATGCCCATCGACGACAGCTCGAATGCACGGTCGAGCACCGAATCGTAAAGTATCAAATCGCCATTCAGGCCCACGTAGCCGTCAGAGTTCGGAGTGCTCCAGTCGTCATAGTCGGGAGCGCGGCCGTCATGAGGCTTGCCGTCCGACAGCGGCGCGCCTATGCCTATCAGGAATATGGCGCCATATTTCTTTGCGGCGGCGCTCTCGCGCTCCGAGGCTGTCATTCCGGGATACTGCTTCAAAAGCTCCTCGGTGTGTATGAAAGTTATCTTCTCCGGCAAGCGGGGCGTGATGTGCGGGAAATACTTATATACCGTGGCTTCCGTCTGTCTGAGCGCTTCGTATATCTTTTCGACTGTCGCTTTCAGGAACTCGAGCGTACGGTCCTCCTCCTTTATGGTGCGTTCCCAATCCCACTGATCCACATACAGCGAGTGCAGATTGTCAAGATCCTCGTCAGCCCTTATGGCATTCATATCGGTATACAGCCCGTATCCGGCATCTATGCCATACGCGCCGAGCTTCATGCGTTTCCATTTGGCCAAAGAGTGAACCACTTCCGCCTTGCGCCCCCCGATGCAACTTATATTGAACGACACCGGATGCTCTACGCCGTTAAGGTCGTCATTAAGACCCGTGCCCGACAATACGAACAATGGTGCCGTAACTCTGCGAAGATTCAGTTCATCGGCCAACCGACGCTGAAATTCCTCTTTAATCATCTTTATTGCAACCTCAGTTGTTTCGGGAAGCAATTTACGCTTGTAGCGTTTCGGTAGAATAAGTGCCATAAATAATTATGTTTGGTTATTATTTACCGCAAAGATATATCTTTTTTCTAACATATTAAACTTTTTAGCATCATTTTGTCATTTTTATTTCAATATAAACCATTTTTAGGTCTATTTAGTTATTAAAATACAGCATTTAACAATACTTTAGCCTAATGACAAGCAATATCGATTTTTTCAACGCACGCGCAGCCACTTGGGACGAACACAACACGAAATCGACTGCCGAAAAAATTAATCGCATACTAACGGCATCTGACATAGCGAAAAACGATTCGGTTCTCGACATAGGCACCGGCACGGGCGTACTGCTGCCTCACGTTGCGCGCGCCGTCGGAGCAGAGGGATCGATATGCGCCGTCGACTTTTCGCCGATGATGCTGCAACAAGCCCATCAGAAATACGCATCGCTGCCCACCAGGACATCATTCGTACTGGCCGACGTGGAGCACGACGGCATCGACGGCAAGTTCAATCGCATAATGATGTATTGCGTATATCCGCACATACAGTCGCCCGTCGATACCCTGCGCCGTTTGTATCACGACAACCTTGCCTGTCAAGGCACCATAACGATAGCGCACCCCGTGGGCCGACATTTCATAAACAACATACACTCGCATTGCCCCATAAAAAGCAGGCATCTCCCGGCGGCCGACGAACTGGCGGCCCAACTTACCTACAACGGCCTGACGGTGGACTATGCCGAGGAATCGCCCGACATCTACATAGTGCGCATACGCAAATGCTGATGCATTTACCCCACCACGACGGCGCGGCGCGATTTCTTTTCCGTTCATAAACAAAAAAACGTAAGCTCGAATGCGCTAATATACATTTTTTTTGAGTAAGTTTGCGCATGGAGCGACTTATGCAATACGTATGGCAGCATCGGCTATGGCCCATGGCCGAAATGCGCACCGTCGACGGCCGAGTTGTACAGGTGATCGATCCCGGCAAACTTAACAATGATGCCGGACCCGATTTCTTCAACGCCAAGGTGTCGATCGACGGTCATCTGTGGGCCGGAAACGTAGAGATACACGTCAAGGCAAGCGATTGGCGGAGGCATAAGCACGACACCGACACGGCATACGATTCGGTGATACTCCACGTGGTCGACAAGGACGACGCGATAGTACGCCGCTCGAACGGAGAGATAATACCACAAATGCGCATGCCCTGCGCGCCCGATTTAAACGTACGATATTCCGATTTGGTAGGACGCGCCGACCGCGATCTGCCATGCGCGTCGTCGATAAAGGCAATCAATCCCATCTACATATCCGACTGGCTGTCGGCTCTCGCCTACGAGCGTCTCTACGAAAAATCCGACCGACTCATGCTATGGCTCGACAAATTTGCCGGCGACTGGGAGCAGACTTGCTACGTGGCGGTGGCAAGGGGGCTCGGTTTCGGAATCAATGGCGACCCCTTCCAACGTCTGGCAATGAGCCTGCCATTACGTTTCATCGGCAAACACAGCGATTCGCTCACCTCCATCGAAGCCCTGCTCTTTGGCCAAAGCGGATTGCTCGACGAGGCCCGCAACGACGAATATGCTGCACGGCTACGAAAAGAATACGACTTCCTGGCACATAAGTTCGGACTGAAGAAGCCCGAATGTCTCGGGTGGAAAATGGCGCGAATGCGACCTGCCAACTTCCCCCACCGCCGCATAGCCATTCTGGCTTCAATGCTACACAACGGCTTCAGAATGACGAAGCGCATAGTCGATGTGTCCGACATCGACGAGGCCGTGGCGCTGTTCGGCACTCCGCTGTCGGGATATTGGGAGACGAGATATTCATTCGGCCCGGCGGGCAAACGTATTATGTCGGCATTAAGCCGGTCGTCGGCATCGGTAATGGTGATAAACGTAGTGGTTCCGCTCATGTACTCATACGGCATAAAACACGGCAACGATGCCATCTGCGACAAGGCCATCACGCTACTGCAATCGCTGCCGGCCGAGCGCAACTCCATCATCGACCTTTTCGAGCAAGCCGACATAAAGGTGCGCGATGCCTTCCATTCACAGGCCATAGTGCAGCTGCGCCGCAATTACTGCGAGAAGCGCAAATGCATGTATTGCCGCATAGGCCATCGAATGCTTGCCTCGTATGCCTGCCGACGCGACTAAACCGAACACAAAAAAACAACGGCAAGACGCTCGTGACCGTTTGCACTCACACGTCTTGCCGTTGATTTATATATCGTAATAGGCTATTGTTGTCAGAAATTGTATCCTACGCTAAACGAAACTCTGTTTTCGTGAAACGTGGCTACCGATTCTTTGTACATATTGCACATTCCCATCGAGCCCTTCAGTCCGAAATACAAGTTCTGATACGACAAACCGGCGCCTATGCCCCAAAGCACGTCCACTCTATTCATTCCACCGTCATCGCCATACAGATCTTCCGATGCGTCAAATCTGTTGCTCGATATATGTCCTTTTGCCGAAAAGCCCACTTCAAGTTCAGGACCGGTAAATACCGACACGCTTATTTCGGGCGTGAAATCAAATCGATAACCGGCCATTACCGGAATGCGCATACCGAACTTTCTTATCGACATGCCGTCGATGTTCACATCTTCCACTACGTTGCCGAGATATTTGTCTTTTACCGAATAGGTGTTGTAATATAGATTCAGCCCCGGCTCAACATAAAAATTCGCAATTACCGGCACATTGTATATTCCGCCAAAATCCACGCCGGCGCCATTTCCGTATATTCCGACGCCTATGCCATGGCTCGAAACATTTCCGGGGCACGTAACCTCGCCTGACAGACGCAAGCCGAAGTAGGCGCGGTTGTCGGGGTTATTGAAAATATCTGTTTGAGCCGAAGCACCAAAACATAGGCACAGAGAGGATAGAACGGAAAGTAATACTTTTTTCATAATCGTAAGTTTTATGGTTATACGTTTGCAAATATATACATTTTTTTTCATCGCCAACCATAAATGTGCATAAAGGTAAAAAATCAAGCCGCCCTCCAAAGCTTCATATTCACTTTTGGAGGGCGGTTCAAAGTATTTGAGGCCAAGAGTATGTTTACTTTTGGCTTATGTTAAAACCGTTAGGCGTCTTCCTCTATCGAGAAATCGTCGGGCAACTCCGAATCAAAATCAAGATCGCCCATAATGTCATCGTCGGCGCCTGCTGCATCATCCGATGCCGATGTCTCCTTGGCCGTTGCGATGGCCGGAGCAACTTTCTTTGAAGCTCCCTTCGACGAATTTTTCTCAAGCGACTCTTTCATTGCCGCCATTATCTTTGCTTCGAGTTCGTCGGCAAGTTCGGGATTGTCGCTTATCACGCGCTTGGCGGCATCGCGCCCCTGAGCCAACTTCGTACCGTTGTAGCTAAACCACGCGCCGCTCTTTTGTATTATGCCGTATTCCACGCCGAGATCCACTATCTCGCTGCTGCGCGAAATGCCTTCGCCAAACATTATGTCGAATTCGGCGCGACGGAATGGAGGCGCAACCTTGTTTTTCACCACTTTCACCTTCGTATGGCGACCAAGTATGTCCTCGCCGTCCTTCAAAGCCGAGCTCGAGCGGATGTCGATGCGAACCGACGCGTAAAATTTCAAGGCGTTTCCACCCGTGGTGGTTTCCGACGGGCCAAACATCACGCCTATTTTTTCACGAAGCTGGTTGATGAATATGCAGGTAGTGTTTGTGCGCGATATAGCGCCCGTGAGCTTGCGCATGGCTTGCGACATAAGGCGTGCCTGCAAACCCACGTTACGATCGCCCATATCGCCCTCTATTTCGCTCTTGGGGGTAAGTGCGGCAACGGAGTCTACCACAAGTATGTCGATGGCCGACGATCGTATGAGCTGTTCGGCTATTTCAAGGGCCTGTTCGCCATTGTCGGGTTGGGCTATCAGAAGATTGTCGACATCCACCCCAAGCTTTTCGGCATAGAAACGGTCAAAGGCATGCTCGGCATCTATTATGGCCGCTATGCCGCCCGACTTCTGAGCCTCGGCTATGGCATGTATGGCAAGAGTAGTTTTACCCGACGATTCGGGGCCGAATATTTCGATGATTCGTCCGCGCGGAAATCCACCCACGCCGAGAGCGAAGTTCAAACCTATCGAACCGGTGGGTATCACTTCCACATCCTCCACGTGCTCGTCGCCGAGTTTCATCACGGCTCCTTTGCCGAAATTTTTCTCTATGCGCTCCATCGCCTGAGCGAGTGCACCGAGTTTGGCGGTACGAGGATCTATCGGCTCCTTATCTTTTTTTGTTGTACTTTTTTTCTTCTCCATATGTCATTTTATGATTAATTCGATTGTCGTAATGCAAAGATAGAATCTTATGCGTGCATAATCATTGCCCACAAGCGTTAATTATGTTTGCCAAATCATCTTAGAGTATGTTTACGCTACAAACAGAACTGAAAGACCTCTAAAAATTTCATAGAGTTAAAAGTAAACATACTCTTATAGCCAACGCTAAGTTACTCAAATATTGGAACAACGGCAAATAAACAAAAGTTTTTAATCAGAAATGCAGTTTTTTTTCATTTTCAACGAACTTTTTTAATCCCCGCACGTTTCAATAGTACATAGCAAAATTACTTTTTCCATTGCAAGAAATGTGATAATGATTGGTTTATTATCTAAACGAGGAGACGTTGTGAAAACATCTCCTCGTCTGTTTTTATAATCACCCGGTTCACGCTTCTATTTAGCGATTCCCAATTACAACTGCAAAGGCAACAATTTGTTCTGTTTTTGCGTGTAAAAACCGAACAAAATTAGATGAACGCTACTTATTTTAAAATAAGTCGGAGCAATCGTCAGGGGGGGTATAAACGACAAAGGGCCGCAATCCGTTTGGATCGCGGCCCTGTCTTCAGAGGGGGCGGTTACCTACTTTCCCACTTTCGCAGTATCATCGGCGTGGCAAGGTTTAACTTCTCTGTTCGGGATGGGTAGAGGTGGAA
>JAGATN010000002.1 GCA_017621225.1 Muribaculaceae bacterium
CAAGTAACGTAGCGGCGTCAGGATTTGGCTTCGGCAGGGATTGTAATGGCTTCACGGATTATCGCCACTTCAACCAAAACCCTTGTAACTCAATTCTATCACTATATCTTTCCGCATTTCACTTTTTTGTAGTAACTTTGCGGACCCAATAAAAAAAATGAAATTATGAATATGCATAACATAGTTTTAAAAGATGACGAATCAGTCAGAGCAAATTTGCTACCTCTGACCTTCACTCGCCCAATAAGCCTGATACGACAAGGCATCATGACAATAAAGGAAAAATGGGAATTTCTGTTGCCGGGCAATTATTTTTACGAAACAGCCGATTATTTGGAATGCAAATATAAAAAGCCCGAACAACCGACGGACAATGACATCATAATTGCATCGCACATCATACCCGACGAACGATTGGTGGCGCGGATAAAAGCGCTGACGCCCGGACAAAGGCTCGTAAGCAACGGCGAGGAGATAGCGCGAATGGGCCATGAAGCGACCGAAACGATAGAATTGGGGCCTGACGAAACTCCCCTGTCGATACATCATCCATACGATATATTCAAGAGCAACGACATAGCAATAGAGAGCGATTTCGCCCTGATAACCAAAGGACGAAAATCGTGCAAAATAAGCGAAAGCAACACAATAATAGGCGATGCCTCAAAAATATTCGTAGAGGAAGGGGCAACCGTAGAGGGAGCCATAATAAACGCCGCGAAAGGCCATATCTACATAGGCAAGGGCGCAGAAATAATGGAAGGGAGCTGCATACGCGGCGCGCTCGCGCTTCTCGACGGGGCGATAATAAACATGGGCTCGAAAATATACGGGGCCACCACCATCGGGCCGCACTGCAAGGTTGGCGGCGAACTGAACAACGTGGTCATGATAGGCTACTCGAACAAAGCCCACGACGGCTTCCTCGGCAATGCCGTGATAGGCGAATGGTGCAATCTCGGAGCGGGATGCGTGGCGTCGAATCTGAAAAACGACTATACGGAGATAAAGCTCTGGAACTACCCTTCGCGACGATTTCTCAAAACGGGGCTGCAATTTTGCGGACTCATAATGGGCGACCACTCCAAAGCGGGAATAAACACAATGTTCAATACGGCAACGGTGCTTGGCGTAGGCGTCAACATACACGGCTCGGGATTTCCGCGCAACTTCGTGGCTTCATTCACCGAAGGCTCGCCGGCCGGATTCAGCGACGTGCCGCTTCACAAATTTTTCGACATAGCCCGACGCGTAATGGCCCGACGCGACGTCGACCTCACCGAGCAAGACATAGAGATATACACCAAGCTCTACGAAATCACCGAAACTTACAAATGACCGTAAGTTGACGACCTACAAATCAATCTTGTTAGGACGGTTGCGGTGAGTTATCTTTTTACGGAATTTTATGGCTGCGCGATAGAAATTCATAATATGCAGCCACAACGGCGAAGGAGTAGACACGATGTCGGTTGACAGCGCATCGGCCATAGTGCCGGCAGTAGCTACTCTTTCGCCAAACTGTTCCGGATATATGACCATAAGATTATTGTTTGCAAAATACTTTTGCAAGAAATCGGGCAACGTATCCATGTCTGACGTAAACGAGATGGATGCCCTACGCGCATTTATCACCACGAACAGGTCGTCGTCGAGTATACGGTTGGCCAAAAGTATGAAATCGTCCCATTGCGTCATTTCGCGATATTCCGAACGTATGTCGTAACGAGCGGCACGCAGCACATTCTGAATGGCCTTACGCGTATCGGAGTAGCAGCAGAAAATGGCACGGCAACCGAGCTGCCTCGTAAGATTGGCGATGGCGCACACCCAACGCCCGAAACCGGTTTCGTACTGAGCCTTTTCGGGAACGGTGACCACTATGCGCGTAACCGTATTTACCGGGATGAAGCAACGGGCTATCACCACCATGCGATGCGTGGCCTTAAGCAACTGGCCGAGCTTGTCGCCAAAGAACGAATCTATGACATTGGTGCGCCTATGCAACCCTATTATCACTTGATCGATGTCGCGCTCCTCGACGGTATTAATCACCCCCGTCACGAAATTCAGGTCGTATCGCTCGAGCGCCGTGAGCTTCTGGTCGGAACTTGCAGCCGTATGCTCGGCGATATCCAACGAGTTCCGGCCTATCGACCGCGACAGCGGAGTATTGTCGTTGCGCACATGGAGGGCATAAACCTTATTGCGCTCCGAGGCTTGCCCGCGCATCAACAAGGCCAAGTCGACAAGCTGAGAGGCCGTAGCCGGATTTGAAATGGGAATCAACACATTGCCTTGCTCGCGCTCCTTTTCGACGCCCGACAGATCCTCGACCGACGAAAGCTGATTAATTTTAAGCTTCATCGCGGCCCTGTAAGTGCCTATCGACGACACCGAGCATGTGACAAGAATCATTATGACGGTGCCGTTAAGTATGGTTTCGTCGAATATGCCCATTTCATATCCGATCATCACCACGGCCAACGCCACGGCCGTATGAGCGTTTGACAACTGATAAAGTATCGATCGGTCGACCGAAGCCAGCTTAAAAGTGCGCTGCGTCACGAAAGCCGCAAGCCACTTGCACGCCATGGCCGTAACCGACATGACGGCAGCCACGTAAATGGTCTGCCAATCAGACGTAACCACCCTCACGTTAATGAGCATTCCCACCCCAATCAAAAAATAGGGTATGAAAATGGCGTTGCCCACAAATTCTATGCGAGTCATAAGCGACGACCGGGCCGGAATGTATCGGTTGAGCACCAATCCGGCGAAGAATGCGCCAAACACCCCTTCGATGCCTATCAAAACGGCTATCTGCGCCGCCAGAAACACCATGGCAAGCACATATATGAACTGTATGATGTTGTCGTTATAATGCTTGAAAAACCATCGCGTAATGCGCGGATAGGCATAAGTAACGCCGAGCACGTATGCAATCAACGACAGAAACAGCTTCAGCGTATCGAGTGCATTGAACACGCCCTCCTTAAACACGCCCACCACTCCGGCAAGCACCATAAGGGAGCCGAGCACCGTAAAAATGGTACCGGCAATGGCAATGATAACCGCCGGCGACTTGTTAAGCCCGAATCGTGAAACTATCGGATAGGCTATCAACGTGTGCGCGGCAAACATCGAGGCCAACAGTACCGACGTAAGGGCATCGATGTGAAGGAAAAAAGCCGCCGATACCGCTCCAAGAATCAACGGTATGGCGAAAGTGTATAAACCGAACACTATGCCTTTTTTGATGTTCTTTTTCAAATGGTACATATCTATCTCAATTCCGGCAAGGAACATAAGATATAATATACCCACCTGTCCGAACACCTCGAAGCTCATATCCCTGGCCAGAAGATTAAACCCGTAAGGCCCAACCATGACTCCTGCCAATATAAGCCCTATCACGTGCGGAATTTTCAATTTATTGAGCAGTAACGGGGCACACAATATTATCAGCAGTATGACCAAAAATATAGGCACCGGCGATGTTATCACCGGTGCGGTAGCTTGTATGGCAAGTGCTAATTCCACTAAATGCTAAAATTTCTTTCCGTGCTTAATCATATATTGCGCTATCTGCACGGCATTGAGCGCAGCGCCTTTCTTAATCTGATCGCCTACCACCCAGAACGACAGTCCGCACGGATGAGTCAAATCCTGACGTATGCGGCCCACGTACACGGGATCTTTGTCGGCTATGTCGAGAGGCATGGGATATTTCTTATTTGCGGGATCGTCGATCACCACCAGACCTTCGCCGTTTTCGAAGGCGGTGCGCGCCTCGGCCACTGTCATCGGGCGTTCGAGTTCAACCCAAATGGCCTCGGAGTGCGCCCTCATCACCGGCACGCGCACGCAAGTGGCGCTAACGTCAAGGTCAGGAGCATGCATGATTTTTTTCGTCTCGTTATACATCTTCATCTCCTCCTTGGTGTAGCCATTGTCCATAAACACGTCGACGTGAGGTATCACGTTATATGCCAGCTGATATGCAAACTTTTCGATGGTAGGCTTGTCGCCACGCTGCAATTCGGCGTACTGATTTACGAGCTCGTCCATTGCGGCAGCTCCAGCGCCACTCGCAGCCTGATAAGTCGATACGCGTACCCTCTTTATGGGGTTTATGTCGTTGATCGGCTTCAAGGCCACTACCATCTGTATGGTGGTGCAGTTAGGATTGGCTATTATGTTTCGAGGCGTATTGAATGCGTCATCGCCATTAACTTCAGGCACTACCAAAGGCACATCCTCGTCCATACGGAAAGCGCTTGAATTATCAATCATTATGGCACCATGTTTTGTAATCGTAGAGGCAAACTCTTTTGAAGTAGACGCCCCTGCCGAAGTAAAAGCGATGTCAACGCCTTTGAAATCGTCGTTATGACACAATTCTTTTACGGTTATGTCCTGTCCGCGAAATTTATAGCTACGTCCGGCGCTACGCTTCGAGCCGAAAAGCAATAGTTCGTCGATAGGAAAATTCTGCTCATCGAGCACTCTTAAAAATTCTTGTCCAACGGCACCACTGGCACCAACGATTGCAACTTTCATTTTATAATTGATTAATCATTAAGTGGCTATTACGGCGACAAAATCAGATATTCGCCTTTAGTGGCACAAATTTACTAAATAAAATCAACATTACTACATTGACAACTGCCAAATTCCGTTTCAATGCTCATTATGTCGCATTTTAGGGTCATTTTATGTCAAAACATAGCCAAAAACAATGACCGGCCACGCACTAACGCAACCGGTCATATCAATTGAACTTTTTATTGATTCATCATTTTGGAGCCGAGAGCAACGACTCATATTCGTCAGGGCTGCTTATGAGCTTCACGGCCTCGTTGAAGGTAGGACTCAACGGATTCACTATGCGATAGTATGTCGACAATTCGAACAGATCACGCCCAATCAAAGCTTTTAATATCGTGGCGATATACTTCTTGCTCGTTTCGAACTGCGCTTCATCATATTCCACGCCCTCTTTTTTGCCCAATTCAATCAGCGAATTCAACATTTCGGGGGTCACTTCAAATTTTTTGACAAAATCATCTTCATTTCGATAAGTCGACTTCAACGCCTTACGATGGGCATCGAGATAATCGAGGCTGTATCGATTGATCACGCCCTTTGCCACGAGATCGCGATAATAATTGCTGTAAAACGAAGTGTCGACCGGAACGAATCGATCGGGCATTATGCCACCGCCGCCATAAACCGTGCGGCCGCTTTTGAGCGTCTTGAATCGCAACGAATCGGCAAAATGCACGCTATCGGCGCTCAGGAACTCTCCTGATTCATAACGGTGCAACATATCCAACTGATAAGCATCGTCGTCGCCCGATTTATACGGTTTCTGTATCGAGCGCCCGGAAGGCGTATAATATCGAGCCGTGGTGAGCCTTACCATCGATCCGTCGGGCAACGGGAACGGACGCTGCACCAGCCCCTTGCCGAAGGTTCGACGACCCACTATCACGCCGCGATCGTTATCCTGCAACGCGCCGGCAAGAATTTCGCTTGCCGATGCCGAATACTGGTTGACCATCACCACCACGCGGCCATCGCGCATATCGCCCGCCGACTCCGTGCGGTAATAAGCCGGAGCCACTTTCTCGCCATCGGTGTACACCACCATATCGCCCTTGTCGAGGAATATGCTTGCAAATTCATGCGCGGCATTGAGATATCCGCCGCCATTGCTTTCGAGGTCGATTATAAGGTTTTTCATTCTTTTTTTACGTAAGTCGGCAATGGCCTTCTTAACTTCGTCGGCAGTAGTTTCGGCAAACTTCGACACGCGTATGAATCCGGTATTTCCATCCACCATATATGCTGCGTCGACGCTATACAACGGAATGTCGTCGCGCACCACCCTAAACTTTATCACTTCGGGCGAACCGTTTCGCAGCACGCCAAGATCGACTACCGACCCTTTGGGGCCGCGCAGATGCTTCATCACGTCGGCCGTGTTCATCTTTACGCCCGAAATCAGGGTGTCGTTGGCGGTAAGTATGCGGTCGCCTGCCAATATGCCAACTTTTTCGGAAGGGCCTCCGGCAACGGTTTGAATTACATATAGCGTGTCAGTGGCCATGTTGAATTGTATGCCGATGCCGCTGAAATTTCCCTGAAGCGGCTCGGTGAGCGCGCGCGTTTCTTCGGGGTTGGAGTACAACGAGTGCGGGTCGAGTGTTTTGAGCATGGCAATTATGCCCTCCTCCACCACATGTTCGGCATCGACCGAATCGACGTAGAAACGCTCTATGATCTGTTCGACGAAGCGAAGCTTCTGCTCCGGAACCACCTTTTGCGGCCCTATGATCTTTTGGGCATTCAATGCATTAAATGCCACTACCGCCGCAATAAACAATATGATTTTTTTCATATCAATATTTTTCTGAATTATTCTGAATCAATAGCCTTACGGTGTCATTATTCGCCACCGGCAGCTTCATAGCCCGACGTATCGTAACCATAACGTTTGAGCTCACGCACCATCGACGAGCTGATCATGGACAATTCGGGCAGCGAGTACAGCAACACGGTCTCAATTCCCGATATTTGCCGGTTTATGTCGGCCATATTGCGTTCATACTCAAAATCGGCCACATTACGTATGCCGCGCAGTATGAATCGTGCGCCGCACCGCTTTGCGGCATCCACCGTCAGTCCGTCATAAGCCATCACCTCCACGCGCTCGAGAGCGCCGATGGCTGCTTCGACAAGGGCTTTGCGCGATTGCATGTCGTCGGCCGAATACTTATGTTCGTTATATCCGATGGCCACAATGACCTTATCGAACAGCTCGAGCCCGCGTTTCAGAATCGACATGTGCCCTACCGTAAACGGATCGAACGAACCCGGAAAGATTGCAATTCGCCAGTCGGAGACTTCGTTATGAAAACTGTGTGTCATCTTCTATTACAAGATTCTCTATTATAAAGTTCTGTCGTTCTATCGTATTTTTGCCCATATAGAAGCGCAACAACTCCGCAACGCCATCTTCCTTGTGCATCGTAACCTTGTCGGCGCGCATGTCGGGGCCGATGAATCCTCTGAATTCCTCAGGCGAAATTTCGCCCAATCCTTTGAATCGAGTTATCTCGGCGTTAGCCCCAAGCTTGTTTATGGCATTGATGCGCTCGGCATCGGTGTAACAGTAATAGGTTTCGTCGGCATCAGCGTTGTGCTTTCGGCCGGTGCGTTTAGCCGTCTTTTTGTTTCGCACCCTGAAAAGCGGAGTCTGCAAAATGTATATGTGTCCGCGCTTTATCATATCAGGGAAATACTGAAGGAAAAAGGTGAGCAGAAGCAAACGTATGTGCATGCCGTCGACATCGGCATCGGTGGCTATTATCACTTTGTTATAGCGCAAATTGTCGATGCTGTCCTCAATGTTAAGCGCGGCCTGAAGCAAGTTGAACTCCTCGTTTTCATACACCATCTTCTTGGTCTTGCCATAGGTGTTTTTAGGCTTTCCGCGAAGCGAGAACACGGCTTGCGTTTCCACGTTTCGAATTTTGGTTATCGATCCGGCAGCCGAATCGCCCTCGGTTATGAAAATCGACGATTCGAGCTTCTTGTCGTTATCGCCTCGCGTATCGTTAAGATGCACTCGGCAGTCGAGAAGCTTTTTATTGTGCAGATTTATTTTTTTGGCCTGCTCACGGGCGCGCTTCGTCACTCCGGCCATGGCCTTACGGTCGCGCTCGTTGTCCTGCACCTTTGCCAATATGGCATCGGCCGTGGCCGACTCTTTATGCAGATAGTTGTCAAGCTCCTTTTTTATGAAATCGCCTACGAATTTCGCCACCGTCGGGCCGTCGGGGCCTATGTCGCGCGAACCGAGCTTCGTCTTTGTCTGCGACTCAAACACCGGTTCCTCCACCTTTATCGAAATAGCGGCCACTATGCCGTTTCTGAAATCGGAATACTCGAAATTCGGTTTTCCGTAAAAATCTTTCATTGTGCGCGACAATGCTTCCTTGAAGGCGGTAAGATGCGTGCCGCCCTGTGAGGTGTATTGCCCGTTGACGAACGAATAATATTCTTCGCCATACTGGTTGGTATGAGTCAGCGCCACTTCGATATCGTCGCCTTTGAGGTGAATTATGGGATAGAGCGACTGGTCGGTCATGCGTGCATTGAGCAAGTCAAGCAGACCGTTTCGCGACACGAACCGCTTGCCATTGAATATGAACACCAGCCCGGTGTTGAGATAGGTATAATTGCTTATGAGCGGTTCGATGAATTCGTCGTGGTAGCGATAGTTGCGAAATATGGTGGCATCGGGCGTAAACTGCACCAACGTGCCGTTAGGCTCGTCGGTAGCCTCGACGTCGCTTTCAGAGACTATGTTGCCGCAATTGAACTCCACTCTCTTTTTCTGCCCGTCGCGCACGCTTTCGATAACGAACATCGACGACAATGCATTGACGGCTTTCAGACCAACGCCATTCAGACCCACCGACTTTTTGAAAGCCTTTGAGTCGTATTTGCCTCCGGTGTTCATTTTTGACGAAGCCTCAACGAGCTTTCCCAACGGAATGCCTCGACCGTAGTCGCGCACGCTTACCGAAGACTCGTCGATGTTTACAATTATCTGCTTCCCATAGCCCATCATATACTCGTCGATGGTATTGTCGAGAACCTCCTTCAAAAGCACATAAATACCGTCGTCGGAGTTGGAACCGTCGCCAAGCTTACCGATGTACATACCGGGACGGCGCCTAATATGTTCCTTCCAGTCAAGAGTAACGATGTCGTCCTCGCTATATTCTATGTCGATTTTTGCCTCTATATCTTCTTCGGGCATATCTTGTTGAGATTCTTCCAATGTCATATTCACTAATTAGCGTGTAACGTGCAAATTTACTCAAAAAACTTTAAACTTTAAAACTCTATGGCCAACAACGCCAATTTATTCGGATTTTTCATTAATTTTGCAACCTCTAAACATTTTCACAATATGAATTCAATAACTCGCCATATAAGCGCATTAAGCATAAGCTGCCTGACAATGGGCGCCGTATGCTCATGCTCAAGCGGCAACGAATGGACCATAAACGGAACGGTAGACAACGCCGGCGGCAACACCATAGTGCTCGAAGCCTCATCAAACGGCTTCTGGTATCCCCTCGACTCTACGGAAATAGCATCGTCGGGCAAATTCGCCATATCGCAACCCGCTGCCGGATATCCCGACATATACCGACTGCGCCTCGGTGAAAAATATGTGTATTTCCCCATCGACAGCATCGAAACGGTTTCGATAAAAAGCACTGCCGATTCGTTTGACAAGAATTACGAACTTTCGGGCTCAAACGAAGCGGAAATGCTGATGTATGTCGACAAGAAGGTGGCTGACGTGGCATCGGCCAAAGGAATACAGGCAATAGCCACCGACTCTTTGCTAAAACGCGAACTCAGCGGCATGCTGCTTGGCGATCCGGCCGGAATAGTGTCGTACTACATCATCAACAAGCGCCTCGGCGGCGTATCGGTGTTCAACACGCAAAACAAAGCCGACTTGCGAATAGTGGGCGCCGTGGCAAATGCCTTCAACCAGCAGAGGCCAAACGATCCGCGCACGCCTTACCTGAAGCGTCTGTATCTCGGCAATCGAGCAAGCAGTGCCACGCAATTCGGCAGCAGCGATACGATAGTGGCCAACGAAATACCCATATTCGAGATAGATCTTTACGACAACGTGGGAAACAAGCACCTGCTCACCGATGCAGCCAAACGCAACAAAGTGGTGGTGCTTAACTTCACGGTTTATTCGCACGAAAGCTCTCCGGCATTTAACGTAGAGCTCAACAAGGTTTACGAACGTTTCCACAATTCGGGAATGGAGATATATCAGGTGTCGCTCGATGCCGACGAATATGAATGGAAGCAGTCGGCAAAGAATCTGCCGTGGATCACCGTGTACAACTCAAGCACCGACGGCAACTCAAATCTGATAAACTACAACGTAAAGAATCTCCCGACCACTTATATAATAAGCAATGGCGAGATAGTGGAACGCGTCGACGACTTGAGCAAGCTCCAATCGGCCGTAGCCAAGTATATGTAATCAACCAATCAGCATTTTACGTATGGTCACGGCCATACGCCATAATAAATCATTCGACATCAAGGCCCGGTAAATCCGGGCTTTGAGCGTTAATGGCACTCCTACGTGGCGGCTCAACATAGCTACACGAGTGCCCAAATCGCCGTCATGCAGCTGAAAGGCATGCGACATGGCATATGTGAGCGACTTATCGACATATCTCCTTGCCTTGGCAAAATCGACATCGTAGCAAATACACAGCTTTTTAGTGGCATAAACGGCCTGACAGGCAAACACGGCCGAGCGACGCAAATCGGAATTGTGCGATATGCCGTCGCGCTCCGTCTCATAACACAAAGTCGATTCTGGCATATATGCCACATCGCCATTCGCAAGCAAAACGGCCAACACGGGCAAGTCCTCGCACCCGAACAGCTCGTTGCACACCATATCGGCATCACGACGGAGCGCATCCTTGACCAAACGCGCCCTATACATCGCGGTGCAGAGGTGGACGGAAATGCCATCCGCATGCCACAAAAGCATTTCAAGCATTTTACGGCCCGGCGTTATCGTGCGGTAATCACGAATGCAATCGTTCCAACCGGTGTGCACCACCGAAACCGAAGCATTGGCGTTAAGAATTTCGTATTGACGACCGAGCTTGTCATTGCTCGTCCAGTAATCGTCGCCGGCACAGTCGGCTATATATCGGCCCGACGCGGCGTTCAGGCAATCGAAATAATTTCGCACCACGCCTTTATTGGCGGCCATCGGCATCAGTTTCACCTTGTCGGGGTATGCGTCGCGATAGCGTTCGCAAATGGCGCGCGTGCCATCCGACGAACCATCCTCGCCTATTATCACCTCAAACGCCACGTCGCATCGCTGAGAGAGAATGCTGTCGAGCGTACGCGCAATTGAGCGTTCCTGATTGAACGTAAGTACGATTACCGATATTTCAGGTGCGGCGGCTTCCATCACGACAAGAGCATTCGCAATTTTTTAGCAAATTCACGGCGTAGCGAATCGGCCGAAAAGCCCGTCTGCCACTTTCGCAATGCGCTGTCTCGCAACATGCCGTAACGCAACTCGCTTTCGAGATAAGGCAATATGCCCCTGACAAATTCTTCCGGCTCGGGGTCGACCGGCATCAACAGGCCACAGTCGTCATCGACCATTTCGCTCGTTCCGCCTACATCCGTGGCTATCACCGGTATGCCATACGACAACGCCTCGCATAAGGCTATCGGACAACCTTCATATGAACTCAGCAGCATGAACCAATCTATCGGTTCGGAGATATAAGCGCCGTGCACCTTGTCATTCGGTTCCGCGCCCCTTATTTCCACCGTCAGGTTACTCGGCACGCTCTCCGACACCATCTGCCGCAATCGAGGCATTTCGCTGCCGGAACCGATGTGTATCCATTTAAACGACGTGCCGGGTCGAGCTATCGCGAGCGCTTTTATCAGACGATAGTTGCTGCATACATTTTTTACGGGCTCGACTCTCGAACATGACATGAAGGTAAGTTTATTGTCGGCCTTGACATGGCAAGTCGACATGCCAAGCGGCTTCCGACTGCCGAGATAACTCACCGTTATTTTATCGCTTATTTGCGGATATGTGCGTTGCAACGATTCGCATGAGTGCATACTTGCCGCGTAAATGCCCGTGATGGCTCCGATAACGCGCTCACGCAAGCTCATGGCCCTGCGCGAAACCACGTCGTAGCCGTGGGCGCGCGAAACCACTTTCAGCCCGTCGGCCGCCATCAACGCCCCCATGGTGGGATAATCGAGCCAGAAGGTGTAGACCAACGTGTTCTCCGCCGACAATCCATGCCGAGCCATATATCGCTTTAAGAACCGTTTAAATGCCACCGCACTAAGCGCAAAAGTCATGTCGGAGTATTTATGACTGCTCATCGCGGAGCGAATTACGTCGACCGACATCAGATATACGGCACGCCTCGACTTGATGCGGTTGTCGGCACAATTTATCCAGTCGTCACACACCTCAACGTTGGGCCAAGGTGATAAATCGAATGCGTCGCCCCTGTTAACCATCGGCATCAGTATCACGCGATCCCATTCGTGCGACAACGCATCGATCTCCGCTGATACGAACGGCGTTTCGGTTATGCCCCCATACGGGAACGATTCGGTAATTAATATGAGCGTGGCCTGCATATTCTTCATTTCCCCGCAAGTTACCAATATTTTTTCATTCGCCAAAATAGCCTTTTTGACTTTTTCGCTTGAAAATAATTCGTAATTTTGTTCATTCAACAATAATCATGGGCTCACACTTTTCAATATCAGTAATAATACCGGTAAAAAACCGCAGGTTCGAGATAATTCGCACACTAAATTCAATAGCGAGGCAGCAAACGTTGCCGGAACGAATCATAATAGTCGACAACAATTCGACCGATTCGACATTGGATGCCGTCAACGATTGGATATCGACAACCGACCTTGAAGGCACTTCGATATCGATTACGTCGGAATTGAAGCCCGGAGCATCGGCGGCAAGAAACAAAGGATTGGCCGAAACCGACACCAAGTATGTGATGTTTTTCGACTCTGACGACGAAATGAGGCCCGACCACATCGACCGCATCGCCAAACGTCTGACGTCGGATGGCAGCATCGATTTGCTTTTCTTTGATTTGGCCCTGATTGACGAGGATGGCTGGACCAAGACAAAATCGGTGACCGACACCAATTTTTTACGCGGTCACATATTCCATTCATCCTTATCCACCGACCGTTTCGCGACGACTACCGAACTGGCGCGCAAAGCAGGCGGCTGGGACGAATCGTTACCATCGTGGAACGACCTCGAATTTGGCGTACGCCTTCTGCTGAACTCAACGCATACAGCAAAACTATACGGCGAACCGAGGGTAGTGGCACATCATTCGGAAATATCCATCTCCACCACTCCGCTTTCCGAATCGGGGCCCGACAAAGAGCTATCGCTATCAAGGATATACGACACCTTGTCATCGTCGGGCAATCAATTGGCCTTAAAATGGGTGCAGGCGCGCCGAATAATGCTTGCGGCTCAGTATGCACGCGAAGGATTAAAAGAGCGCGGACGCGAATTGTTTGCACAAACCATGGCCGACGTAAGCCTGCCGGATGCATTCAAGCTGAGGCTCATATACAATACGGTTCGCGCTTTCGGACGCGGAGGCGCGGCACTCGCCACCTTCTTTTTCAAGGAACCGTCACCGAAAAATAAGGGTTAGGCTTGTGTTCACGGCGCACTATCTCTATCATTTGCGCCACAATGTCGGGATGCATCGAGGCCACGTCATGGTCTTCGTGCAGATCGGTCGACAGGTCGTATAGCTCGGCCTTTCCCCTCTTTACTATTAGCTTCCAGTCATTTTGCCTTACGCCTATCTGGTCGGTTTCGTCAAATTCCCAATACAGGAAATCGTGACGTTTCTGTTTCTTGTCGTTGCCGAGCAATGTAGGCAGAAATGATATTCCGTCAAATTCATCGTCTTTGCCGTTGGCAAACTTTCCGACATTCGTGCCGAGCAATTCGCACAGCGTCGGCATCACATCGTAAAACGCCAACATATGTTCATTTTCCGTTCCGGCGGCCACCTTACCGGGCCAGCTCACAATGAACGGCACTCGAATGCCACCTTCATGGCATGACCGTTTCAACCCTTTCAGCTTACCGTCACGACCAAAAAATGTCGGATCGGCCCCACCCTCCTCATGAGGGCCATTGTCGCTCGTAAACACTATTATGGTATTGTCGGCAAATCCTTTTTCCTCAAGCTTTGCCACCACTTCGCCAACATATGCGTCAAGGCGCGATATCATTGCGGCAAACTGCGCGTGAGTATGCTCGGTGGCGTTATATCGCGACGACTCCTGACCGCCCCACGTTTTGTCGACAAAAAATTTCTTTTTGTATCGGCGAAGCAACGAATCGTTTGGCTGCACGAGCTCGGCATGCGGCAAAGTGTAGGTAAGCAATCCGAAAAACGGCTTCTTACCATCTTGCCGGTCAATCCAGTCGAGAGCCTCGCGATGTATCATATCGGCCGAATATTGCTTTCGCTTCAGATATTCGTCACCATACATGGGGTGCGCCACATTCTCTTGCATGACCACTCGCACCACTGCCGTATCGCCCAGTTCCGGCCGATAGCGATTCAAAAAATTGGGGTAATACAAATGTGCCTGAAACTGGCATATGTAACCATAAAACTCATCTATGCCCCGTTTGTCGGGAGTAGACGCCGAGCCCTCATATCCTCCGGCCCATTTGCCAAACATACCGGTGGCGTACCCCTTTTTCTTCATTATCTCCGGAATTATTATGTGTTCGGGATCATATGGATGCTGACCGACCACCGAAAAGTCCTTATTGACGCCATACTCCACCATCGGCACATTGCGCCAATACTCCTTGTTTCCTCTGACCTCACAATGCCCCGTATGCTGCCCCGTCATGAGCGACGCGCGCGAAGGCGCACTCACCGGACTTCCGGCGTACGCCTGGGTGAAACGCATTCCTCTGCGCGCGAGCGAATCGATGTTTGGAGTGGATA
The DNA here is from genome assembly GCA_017621225.1 of Muribaculaceae bacterium. GTDB lineage: Bacteria > Bacteroidota > Bacteroidia > Bacteroidales > Muribaculaceae > Paramuribaculum. Next base: position 14,667 of record JAGATN010000002.1, read on the forward strand.
TGTATGGCTGTCCATAACATCCGAGATCTCCGTAGCCCATGTCATCACACATTATATATATCACGTTGGGACGATTGTCAGCGGCATAGCTGAAAGGCAGTCCGGCAGCCAAACCTCCGGCAAGGGCAAACATCCTGCCACCCGACATCAACTTAATCAGATTTGTCATATCAAATATTTTCCGTTTTCACAAAGATATAAAAAATAATCATACTTTCATCGAGCCGGCACTCATTTTCATCAGAAAAAGAGCATCGTCTCATAAGCGAAAACGGTTAGCGGCTACTTTGCAGCACGGTTGAGCAACCCGTTTTTCCTGTCGATGTGTCGGGAATAATATCCGTCAAACGTAATGAGCCTCACCACACCGAACGACAGGGCACAAACGATGGTAAGAGGAAGAATCGACGAGTATGCCCCGGCCATCTCGGCCGTAAGGAATATGGCCATCAACGGAGCGCGAATGACTCCGGCCATTGCTCCGGCCATACCGTAATAGGCGAAGTCAGAAACGGGCAAATGCGTGCCAAACGCCACATTCATAAAATATGCGAATACGAATCCGGCAATGCATCCGGCAAACAACGTGGGCGCGAAATCGCCGGCCACGCCTCCCCCACTCACCGTCATTGCGGTGGCACAGCTCTTGCATATTATTATGCCAAGGCCGGTAAGGAGCAGCACATACGCCTCGCTATCGACAAACATGAATATGCCGCCATCGGCAAGCTTGGCGAAATCGCCATTTATGACATGCCCTATCGTATTGTAACCTTCGCCATACAGCACCGGAAACAGAAACAACAGCACGGCGAGCACGCCGCCGGCAAACAGGCATCGAACCCATCGGTTAGTCATTCTTCGCAACAAAGCCTCCATGAGCTTCATCACATAGTTGTAATACATCGAATATAAGCCGCAAAATACGCCCAACAGCAACAAGAACGGCAATACCGACGCATCAAACGGTTGCGACTGCAAGAACGACACATCCATAGTGCAACCCGACAGTACGTAAGCCGTAAGAGCCGAAACGAGCGTCGAAACCACCAATGCCAGAACCGACACCACAGTGAAGTCGACACGAAGTATTTCGAGGGCAAAAAGCGCGCCACCCACCGGAGCCTTGAATATTCCCGCTATGCCCGCGCCCGCGCCGCACCCCACGAGAATCATCAGCATGCGCGTATCGACCTTAAACAGCTTGCCCACGTTGCTTCCCATACCCGCGCCCGCATAAGCAATAGGGCCTTCCGACCCGGCAGAACCACCAAAACTGAGCGTAACGGCTCCCGCGAGAATGGGCGAATACATCACATAACTTCCGAGCGAATAAATGCCCTTGCGCATACCGGCCATCAACTTCGACACGCCGTGCGATATGTCGCGTTTCAGCACAAACCGCATATAAGCCGAAACTATCAAGATGCCAACCACCGGCAATGCCAAAAGCCAATAGTTCATTTCGCGGCCGTCGAAACTCCTTGTCAAAAACGTCGACATGACACGCACAAGCCCTTTCAGCAGATATGCTCCCGTTCCGGCCATTAGCCCTACCACGGTGGCCAGAATAAACATGAACGGCTTATCGGGAATGTGCGCTACGCGCCACAGTCTTAGCCTACAAAAGCCGCGCCGCAACCTGTAGCCGAATCGCCCCGACACTTGGTGCATCGTGCGCCATCGCATTATGTTCAGCAATCCATCCATACTATACTATCTAACAATCGCAAGTCGGCATGGTTCTTCATACGGTCACGAGATGAAATCCACACGTGCATTTTAAGCCGTTTTGCGTACTTATCTTTGCACCATGTTGCAGATTATGTGATTTTGTTCGGATTTTACACCGAATTTTAGTAATTTTGCAGCGCAAACATTGCGACACCGCCATACGCGCGGTTCAAATACCTTATGATCAAAACAATAAGCGAAATTTAAATAATTTTATGGCAACTACTGCAGATTTTAAAAACGGAATGTGCCTCGAAATCGACGGCAACTATTTCTTCATTGTTGAGTTTCTTCATGTAAAACCCGGCAAAGGCCCGGCTTTTGTACGCACCAAACTCAAAAACGTAAAAACAGGCCGCGTAATCGACAAAACTTGGAACTCGGGAGTAAAGGTTGATGAAGTACGCATCGAACGTCGTCCTTATCAGTATCTCTACAAAGACGACATGGGCTACAACTTCATGCACACCGAAACATTCGAGCAGGTAGCCCTCCCCGGCGAAAGCATCGAAGGCGTTCAGTTCCTGAAGGAAGGCGACATCTGCGAGGCTATGGTTCACGCTGCATCCGACACCATTCTTACTTGCGAAATGCCCACAAGCGTAGTGCTTGAAATAACTTATACCGAACCGGGCATAAAGGGCGACACCGCAACCAACACGCTCAAACCCGCCACAGTGGAAACAGGAGCCGAGGTACGCGTTCCGTTGTTCTGCAACATAGGCGACAAGGTTCGCATCGACACCCGCGACGGTTCGTATGTAGAACGCATCAAGGCATAATTGAGCTTACGAAACGCTTAATTACCATACAAGCCCGGAACAAAGCTTAAGGCCCGTTCCGGGTTTTGCTTTTTTACAAACATTACAACAGGTAAATGCGTTGTCACAATATGATAACCGATAAAAACGAACCATTTTTTACATATGAGCACCACTGACATTGAATCGCATCCATGGCAACCATTCATTCCCGACCATGCAAAAATATTGATAATGGGAACGTTTCCACCCAAGCCCGAACGCTGGTCGATGGACTTTTATTATCCCAACCGAATAAACGATTTTTGGCGCATGATGGGATTGGTGTTTTTTGACAACAAAGACCGTTTCTGGGATCAAGAATCAAAACAATTCAGGCTCGACGACATAAAGCGACTGCTGATAGAGCGCGGCATTGCACTCAGCGACACCGGCGCAGCCGTACGCCGCCTGAAAGACAACGCATCCGACAAATATCTCGAAATAGTAAAGCCCGTAAATCTCGACGGATTGCTAAAGATAATGCCCGAATGCATCGCCGTGGCCACAACGGGGCAAAAGGCAGCCCAAGTGATAGCCGACTTAACCTCGACGCCGCTTCCGGCAATGGGCGAATGCATCGCAACCACGCGCAGCGATTCGGACAGGAGAATCGACATATACCGAATGCCGTCAACGTCGCGCGCATATCCGATGGCATTGGAAAAGAAAGCGGCCTATTATGCCCGCATGTTCGAAAAAACGGGGCTGATATGACCGCAGCTTCATATACTACGCTCAACAAATATTTGGTAAGAGACAAATAAGATTGTACCTTTGCCAAACGAAACTCAGAGGTTGTTTAAAAACGACTTCTTAAATAGACATTTAATGCTGTTCGACATTATAACGTTGGCCATTTTTGATGCGGCCGCCATTTTTGATGAATTGCTGCATGCCGATTATATGACAGTGTATCTGTTGGTTTTCGGCCTCATGTGCGTGGAAAGTTCGTTCATACCTTTTCCGTCGGAAGTGATAGTTCCGCCGGCCGCCTATCTGGCATGCACGAAAGACGACATCAACATAGTGGTCGTGGTGCTATTGGCTACCGCAGGAGCCATAGTGGGCGCGCTCATCAACTATTACATATCCGACTGGATAGGCCGACCGATAGTTTACCGGTTTGCCAACAGCCGATTCGGGCATATGTGCCTCATCGACGAAAACAAGGTGAAGCACGCCGAAGAATATTTCGACAAGCATGGAGCCATATCCACGTTCATAGGCCGACTGATACCCGCCGTGCGCCAACTGATATCGATTCCTGCCGGCCTCGCGCGCATGAACATAGGCAAGTTCATATTGTTCACCGGACTGGGCGCCACAGTATGGAACGTAGTGCTCGCGCTCCTCGGCTGGTGGCTCGGCAAGGCCGTTCCCGAGCAGCAATTATATGCAGCCGTCGAAAAATATAACGACTATCTTACCTACGCAGGCCTTGCCATAGGCGTGGCGTGCGTGGCATTCATATTGTGGAATGCATTCAAACCACGTAAACAGCAACAATAACCTTAACCCCAAAAAGCATCAACTCAAATGGCACTGGTATCCCCGTCGATTCTTTCAGCCGATTTCGGCAATCTCGACCGCGACATAAAAATGATCAACGCTTCAAGAGCCGACATGATACATATCGACGTTATGGACGGCGTATTCGTTCCTAACATATCAATAGGATTCCCCGCCATTAAGTCGATTGCCAAGGTGGCCGAAAAGCCTCTCGACGTGCATCTGATGATAGTCGACCCCGGACGCTACGTAAGTCAGATACGCGATTGCGGGGCCTCGATAATGAACGTTCATTACGAAGCATGCACACATCTGCATCGCGTCGTGCAGCAGATAAAGGATGCCGGCATGAAAGCTGCCGTAACGCTCAATCCCGCCACGCCGGTGGTGATGCTCGAAGACATAGCGCCCGACCTCGACATGGTGCTGCTAATGTCGGTCAATCCCGGATTCGGCGGACAAAAATTCATACCTGAAATACTGAACAAGACCAAACGGTTGCGCCGCCTGCTCGATGAGACGAAATCGAAGGCCCTAATCGAAATAGACGGTGGAGTAAATCTATCGACCGGTGCCGACCTGATGGCCGCCGGCGCCGACATTCTCGTCGCGGGCAATTTCGTCTTTTCTTCCGAAAATCCCCTCGACACCATTTCACGTCTAAAAGACTTGTAAAAATTTTTTCATTGCAACAGTAGGGGTATCGGAGCGAATATTCATCATAGCTAATATGAGAACAAATGAATTCGAACGATATTACCGAAAACTGTATCTTCCGCTATGCATGTATGCACTGCGCATAGTCGGCAATCCGTATGAATCGGAGGACATCGTGCAGGAGAGCTTCATTTCAATCTGGAACAGGATTCAAACGTCGGAATCGGACCCCGACAACTTCAAAAGCTACGTTTACCGCACGGTGCGCAACAACGCGCTCATCCACATCCGTCAAAAATCGTCGGTCGAGCCGCTCGATGAAAAATATGCCGATATTCCTGACGACGAAGCTATCGACACCTCGGAACGCGACGCCAACATATGGCGGTCGATAGACGAACTGCCGTCAAAACGACGCACCATATTGCTGCTCAACAAGCGCGACGGCATGTCGTACGACGAAATTGCCACATACCTCGGCATATCGAAAAAAACCGTTGAAAATCAGCTCGGCAAAGCATACAAAACCATTCGCGAAGCGGGACGACGCTTCTATTTGCTTTTATTCGCCTGACTTTTTTTCAATCAGCAATGGGGGTAAATGACATTTTGCCCATCTTCATTAAAAACACCACCAAATGAGAAAAGATAACGAGAAAAAAACGGCCGAAAGCATCAGATTCGTGACAAGCCATTACGAACCCGACGTATTCGATGCCTCAAAGGCATGGAAAAAATCCGGCATCAGATCGGGATTGAAACATGCATCGATCATATGGCTGTCGGCGGCAGCAGTAGCAGCCATAATACTAACGATTACATTCATCCGGCCGGCCGACATGGCTCAATACGACGTCGACATAACGGCCAATGCAAAAACCACCTACGCCCTGCCCGACGGATCGAGCGTGACGCTGACGGCCAGCAGCCGACTGGCATACGACTCGTCGACATTCGCCACCAACCGCCACGTAACCATTTCAGGGCAAGCATTTTTTGAAGTGACGCCCGACAAATCGCATCCGTTCAGCGTAACCGACGGACTCGCTACGGCAACCGTGCTCGGCACCTCATTCGGCATATCGCGGATAAACGACTCGTCGACGATGGTAGCGGTAGAAACAGGAATGGTAAAGGTGACATGCAACGATCGGTCGGAGGTAGTGACGCCCGGACAAACGGTAGTAGCATCAACCGAAGGGCTGACGGTAAGCGAATCGGAAATGAACGTCAATTCATGGGCCACCAACCATCTCGACTTTGACGACACTCCCCTGCCCAAAGCCATAAAGAACATCGAGGAAGCCTATGACGTAAAGATAACCGATTGTCCGACCGACAACTCCATATTGCTGACAATAAGCTACTCAGGCGATGTCGACAAGCTCATCGACATAATTAACGAATTGCTTAACTTGAATTTGAAAATACAACAGGAATGAGATCGTTGCTATTACTTGTAATGATAACGGCCTACATGTCGCTGTCATCGCAAACCATAAATATATCGGTCGAGAACGAACCGGCCGAAAATGTATTCAAAGAGATAATGCGCCAATCAGACAAAAATTTCGTTTTCAAATCGAATTTACTGAAAAACAAATCGATAAGCGCACACATCAAAAACGCTTCGCTTAGCGAAGCTCTCGACAAGACGCTAACGCCCATAGGCATCGGCTACACGCTTAAAGATGGCGTGGTGGTGCTTCACCGGATGTCGCCGCGAACGGCGGCGGCGCTCGAGCGGCATACCATAAGCGGTTTCGTGCGCGACTCCATTTCAAAAGAAGCCATAATAGGCGCAATAGTTCGCGACCTGAACACAAATACGGCGGTATCGACGAACTCAAACGGATTCTACTCGCTCACCGCGTCAGGCCCGAACGCCTGCATCGCCGTCAACGCATTGGGCTACATACCCCGGAAACGTAACATCGAATCATTTAAATCGGACTGCGAAATAGACTTTTCGATGATCGAAGCTTATCAGATAGATGAAGTAACCGTAATCGGCGACAAGAACATGGTGAACATGTTTGAAAGCGCATCGATAGGACACACCACAATCAACAGCAACTCGATAAAGAGCACGCCGGTGGTATTTGGCGAGTCTGACATCATAAAGACCATCCAGTTGCAGCCGGGCGTATCGGCGGGCGTGGAAGGCTTGGCTTCGATGTACGTGCACGGTGGCAATCATGACGAGAACCTCTATCTGCTCGACAACATACCTCTTTATCAGATAAACCATTTTGGAGGACTATTCTCGGCGTTCAACACCGAGGCGGTGAAAAACGTGGATTTCTACAAATCATCGTTTCCCGCAAAATACAATGGACGCCTGTCGAGCGTAATGGAGGTAAACACCAAGGACGGCAACATGACGAAGCATAACGGATCGTTGAAGTTAGGCTTGACATCGGGCGCATTCAACATCGACGGCCCAATAATCAAAGACCGCACCACATACAGCTTTGCGATGCGCCGCTCGTGGTTCGACGTTCTGTCGGTGCCGGCATTGGCCATCTACAACTCACTTCGCAATGACGACACCGAAACCACCGTGGCCCGATATGCTTTCACCGACATAAACGGCAAAATAACGCATCACTTCAACAAAAAAAGCCGCCTGCACCTGATGGCATATTATGGCGAGGACTTTTTGAAAGGCGGCACAAAAAGCGATTACGAAAAAGACAAGGACGTGATGGAATACCACGAATCGGACATAACGCGCATTCGTTGGGGCAATTTCATCGTGTCGACCGGGTGGAACTATCTGTTCAACCCCAAATTTACCGGAAACTTAACAGCCGCCTATTCGCGATACAACTCAACTTTACGGCGCGAACAAAAAGAGACATCGTACGACGATGAAGAAAACGACAAAGTAACCGACGAACTTTATTACGACAGCCAATCGCACAACAGCATATCGGATTGGATATTTCGCTCCGATTTCGACTATATGCCCAACGCCATGCACCGCGTGAATTTCGGGGCCAACTACACGTACCACCGTTTCATGCCCGAAATGACTTCGATGAAACTCGACAGCAATGAAGATTTTCTGACAAGGAATTACAACAAGTCAAAAAGCATAGCCAACGAGATAAACGCATACATATCTGACGACTGGAAAATTTCACAAAACGTGCGCTCCGACATAGGCTTGAACATCAGCTCTTTCTTCATAACAAACAAAAGCCACGTCAACTTCAATCCTCGCGCGGCCATAAACTGGAAGGTTACGCCAAAGCTCAACCTTAAGGCATCGTATGCCCGAATGAGCCAATACGTGCATCAACTGACCGAGAGTTCGCTTAGCTTGCCCACCGACCAATGGATTCCAATAGCCGGCGACCTCAAACCTCAGACGAGCGACAATTATGCCATCGGAGCATACTACAATCTTTCAAAATCATACGTACTGTCGGCCGAAGCTTATTACCGAAACATGCGAAACATAGTGGATTATCGCGACGACTACTATATGGTTCCCGCCGATGCGCCGTTTTACGACCAGCTGACATCCGGACGCGGCACGGCCAAAGGCATCGACCTTATTGCCCGAAAAAACATCGGAAAAATAACCGGACACATCAGCTATTCACTGTTGTGGAGCGACCGCAAGTTTGCCGAGAAAAACCATGGAATGAAATTCCCGTCGAAATTCGACAACCGACACAAGATAAACATACTCATCAACTGGCGAATAAACGACAAGTGGGAAGTCAACGCATCATGGACCGGCATGAGCGGAAACATGTTCACATTCTCAACCCAGGATTACGACATTCTCCCCGACGACAAATTGCCACCCTTCGGCGACAATTACTACGACGGCTACCTCGATTTCATCGATGGAATAAACAATTACCGTCTGCCGTTCTATCATCGCCTCAACTTGGGCGCCAACCGCCATACGCATAACGGAATGTGGACTTTCAGTCTTTACAATGCATATTGCAACATGAACACGATAGCACTGCGCAAGACGTTTGAGTTCGACGGTTATGGAACGACCAAAATATTCCAGCGACTACACCTCATCCCCATCATTCCATCCGTTTCATATACTTGGTTCTTTTAGAGATTGTTTAAAAATATGAGATACTTTTACTTTCTAACATTGCTGCTTGCCACGTCGGCTTGCTACACCGATTTCGATCCCGACACAGACACCAAGCCGGTGCTTACCATAAACTGCAGCGCACAAAACGATTCGATAGTAACCGCGCAAATAAATCGCAGCTGGCGGCACGACGAATCTCGTCCGTCGCCTTACGCCGGCATTGCCGAAGTGTCGCTTACCGTAAATGGCAAGCCACAACCCGACATGACATTCGACGAGGTGTCGCAACAATTCGTCAGCAACTACGTGGCTCGAAGCGGCGACAAAATACAAATCACGGCCGCAAGCCAAAAATATGGCGTTGCCGACGGATGCGTCGAAGTGCCATATGCCGTAAACATCGACACGATAACCACTTCACACCGCGTTTTCGTAAACCACAATTCAATAATAGCAGGTTCCGACGGCAATTGGGGCTATATGAAATATATCGAGATTAAATATAACATCACGTTTACCGATCCCGATTCGGAGCGCAACTTCTACATGCTCGAAGTCATAAACAAGCCACAGATACTCGGCGACATAATAATGGACGATCCCATATTCTCGGAACATCAAAACGTGCTCGACATAATTCTTTCGAACTCCGACTGGATAAACTTCTTTTCCGATGAAAGCATTTCGGGCAACAAGCGCACACTGACCGTGCGCCATACGATGCCGTTACCGAGCGCAAACATGCCCGACGACGTGTATCACGACGTAGTTAACATACGGCTGCATTCCATATCGGAGAGCTACTACAAATATCTGCTGTCGATATGCAAGAAGTATTCGGGATTCAACGGATCGCTAAACGACATCGGTCTCGGCAACGACGTGATGATATACACCAACGTGTCAAACGGCGTGGGCATAGTTTCTGGGTCGGCCTGTTCGAATTATCCCATTGATATATCCGACATAATAAAGAGCTGCGCAAATGCCAACCTATAAACCGCTAAGAGCAATCTTATAATTACTACACGATTCATACTTTTTTCTGACACACACGCAACAAAGCTCAACGTCCCCGGAACCGACATGCGTTCCGGGGACGTTGTTTTAGCGTTTTTTGATTAGCGTTTTTATCAGTTGTCGAACGACTGCAAAAGAACATCGTATGCCTTGGTCAGGCCATCCTTATTTTTGCCTCCGGCCTGAGCAAATCCGGGCTGACCGCCGCCACCGCCCGAAATTTCTTTTGCGGCGCCGCGCACTATCTGCGATGCGTTATACCCCTTGGCCACGAGATCGTCGGTAATCATTACCGTAAGCAACGGCTTGTTCGACATATCGACCGTTGCCGCTACAAATGCCGTATTTTCGGGCGAAGCTGCTCTTACGCCAAAAGCCACCTGCTTAACCATCTCGGCCATTCGCAGACCACCCATGGTAACGAGTTTTACGCCGTTCACCATTTTCGCATCATTGAGCACCGACTTGGTAAGCGTATTCACTTTTTCCTTGAAGTAATCCTCAACTTGCTTATGCAGTTCGCTGTTTTCGGCTATCGAACGTCTTACGGCCGCGCGCACGTCGGGAGCATTGTTCATCATTCCGGCTATTTCGCGCATTGTATCGGCCAGTTCGTCCATGGCTTTCTCCACGGCCTGTCCGGTTATGGCCTCGATTCTTCGTATGCCTGCCGCTATGCTGCTTTCCGACACGATGCGTATCATACCGATGTTGCCGGTATTGTCAACGTGCGTACCGCCGCACAACTCTATCGAATCGCCATATTTTATCACCCTCACTTCTTCGCCGTATTTCTCGCCGAACAACGCCATGGCCCCCATTTCCACTGCCTCGGCAATGGGAACGTTGCGGCGCTCGTCGCGCGATATGGCCTTACGCACCTTTGCATTTGCCAGATGCTCCACTTTTCTGATTTCTTCGGGAGTCATTTTCTGGAAATGCGAGAAGTCAAATCGAAGCACTTCGGGCGACACGAACGAGCCTTTCTGCTCCACGTGCGTTCCGAGAACTTCGCGCAGGGCCTGATGCAGCAAGTGGGTTGCCGTATGATTGCACGAGGTGGCCATGCGTGCATCCTCGTCGATCGAAGCGTGGAACGTGGCGTTTACATCCGTGGGCAACTTGGTGGTAAGATGCACCGCCATTCCGTTTTCGCGTTTTGTGTCGTATATCTCTATCGTTTCGTCGTCGGCCGACAATGTACCGCGATCGCCCACCTGACCGCCCATTTCGGCATAGAACGGACTTACCGACAGTACGAGTTGATAAAATTCAGCCTTTTTCTGCTTAACCTTGCGGTAACGGAGTATCTGAGTCTGCACCGAGGTTTTATCGTAACCCACGAATTGGGGTTCACCCTCACGCACAACCACCCAGTCGCCCGTCTCCACGGCGGCGGCATTGCGCGCGCGCGCCTTCTGCGCCTCCATTTCCTTGTCGAAGCCGGCCTGATCGAGCGTCATGCCGTTTTCTTTCAATATGAGTTCGGTAAGGTCGAGCGGGAATCCGTATGTATCGTAAAGTATGAATGCCTCTTTTCCCGAAATTTCAGTCTTGCCGGCAGCGTTAGCGGCGGCAATGGCATTGTCGAGCAACTTGATGCCGTTTTCGAGCGTGCGCAAGAACGAATCTTCCTCCTCTTTGGTAACCTTCATTATGAGTTCGCGCTGTTTTGCGATTTCGGGATAAGCCTCGCCCATGTTATCGATCAGCGTGTCGACCAGTTTGTACATAAATGCCGATTTCTGATCGAGGAACGTATAGGCATAACGCACGGCACGGCGCAATATTCTGCGTATCACGTATCCGGCCTTGGCGTTGCCGGGCAATTGCGAGTCGGCAATCGAGAATGCGATTGTGCGCACGTGGTCGGCAATAACTCGCATGGCCACGTCGACACGCTTGTCGTCGCCATACTTTTTGCCTGAGAGTTCGGCTATCTTGTTTATGAGCGGCGTAAACACATCGGTATCGTAGTTTGACGTCTTACCCTGGAGTGCCATGCACAAACGTTCGAATCCCATGCCGGTGTCTATCACCTTTGCGGGCAGCGGTTCGAGCGAACCGTCGGCTTTGCGATTATATTGCATGAACACGAGATTCCATATTTCTATCACTTGCGGATGATCGTGGTTTACGAGTTCGCGTCCGTCCTTTTCGGCACGTTCGGCATCGCTACGCAGGTCGATGTGTATTTCCGAGCAGGGGCCGCAGGGGCCGGTATCGCCCATTTCCCAGAAATTGTCATGCTTGTTGCCGTTTATTATATGATCGGCAGGTAAATGCGCTTCCCAATATCCGGCGGCCTCGTCATCGCGGCTAAGTCCCTCGTCGGGCGAGCCCTCAAACACCGTTGCGTAAAGACGCTTCGGATCGAGCTTCAGCACATCGACGAGATATTCCCAGGCCCAATCGATGGCTTCCTTCTTGAAATAGTCGCCAAACGACCAGTTGCCGAGCATTTCGAACATGGTATGATGATACGTGTCCATGCCCACTTCCTCAAGGTCGTTGTGCTTACCGCTCACGCGCAGACATTTTTGCGAATCGGCCACTCGCGTATATTTGGCCGCCGCGTTGCCCAATATAATATCCTTAAACTGATTCATACCCGCGTTGGTAAACATCAGCGTGGGATCATCTTTTATAACCATAGGCGCAGAGGGCACTATCTTGTGACCCTTTTCGCGAAAAAAGTCCTTGAACGACTCGCGTATCTCTTTTGCTGTAAGCATATTGAGTTTGGTTTATTAATTATTTTTCTATTGCGTTGATTATTAGAGTGCAAAATTAGCGGTTATTTATTATTTTTGCAACACAATTACTTCATAATTAAGATTTATGGATTCCATTGACAAAAAATATTATAAAATCAGTGAAGTTGCCGAAATATTGAATTTGCCGGCGTCGACATTGCGCTTCTGGGAAAACAAATTCACCATCATAAAGCCCAAACGCAACGCCCACGGCACACGATTTTACACGCCTGCCAACATCGACACCATCTCAATGATCCATTATTTAGTAAAGGAACGCGGATTCAAGCTCGATGCCGCCCAGGAACAAATAAAATCGAACCCCGACGGCATTGCAAAAAAATATCTCACGGTAGCCCGTCTGAAACGCATACGCGAAAAGCTGGTCGACATGCTCGATGGCTTGAATGCCCTTCGCTAAGCAATCTGATTCAGGCAAACGGACGCGACAGTTCGTCGAGCGTTATTATATTTATAATCAATTTGCCATCAGGGGTATAATTAGGCGATGGCAAGGCGAACAGGTCGGCCGTAAGACGTTCCATTTCCTCCATTTGCAGTACTTGCCCCGACTTTACGGCAGCGGCGCACGCCATCGACAAGGCAATGCACATGGTCAATTGATCTGACATATCCTCTCCCGTTTCAATCACATTGTCGATTATCTGAAGCAGCATATCGACGGGGTTATGCGAGTCGATTACCGACGGCACGCCGTTAAGGCTCCACGAGTCATCGCCAAGAAAAGCCACGTCAAATCCCAATGCCGTTATTTCGCCAACGATTTCAGACAATACGGCATTTTGCGAAGGCGACACGCGCACCACTTCGGGGAACATTATTTTTTGAGACACGAAGGCATTTCGTCCGGCCAGGTCCATGTAACGCTCAAACAACACTTTCACGTGCGCCCTATGCTGGTCGATGACCATAAGCCCCGATTTTACCGACGACAGGATGTAGCGGTTTTTCACCTGAATATAATTGTTGGCCGGCATTGGTCGACCGTCCGATTCAAACATGCCGTCCGAATCAATTGCCGACGCCAATGTGGCTTCGGCCTCCTGGTCAAAATTGTTCAATGCGCTGCTTTCGGCTTCAATTATGCTTTCGTCGCGTCGCGAGGCAAAGTCGTCATACAGCCGCTCCCAGTCATGCGTCACGGCGTTGAGCGCGCTCTGACGTTCGACAGGCTTGTCGGAATGCGTCGACGGGCGGCGATCGGGCAACGTTTCAGGCATGGCAAACGGATTGTAGCTTCTGTCGAGCTCAACGCCGTGCATAGCCTGCTGATTCGGCGCAAACGCCGGTATGTCGGGGGCATCATCGGCATCGAAATCTATTCCGGGCACGGCATTATAACGCCCCAGCGACTCCTTTACGGCTGCCACGAGAATCTGCCATATCACCGACTCGTTTTCAAACTTTATTTCATTTTTGGTAGGATGTATGTTGACATCGATGGTTGCCGGATCGACCGTAAAGTTAAGAAAATAGTTTGGCTGCTCGTCGGCCGGTATCAGCATTTCGTAGCAGCCCGTTATGGCCTTATGAAAGCACGGATGCCTCATATTGCGGCCATTGACAAACAGATATTGCAGCGGATTGCGCTTGCGGGCATATTGCGGCAGCCCGACGAATCCCGATATCTTGACTACCGACGTTTCAGTTTCGACCGGTATGAGCTGTTTGTCAAGCACCTTTCCGAACAGATCGACAATGCGCTGCTTTTGCGACGATTTGAGCAACTGATGGGTAATCGTATCGTTGTTGACGAGCGTAAAGTCGATGTTTGGATTCACGAGTGCCAGACGCTCGAATTCGCGCATTATGTTGCCCAACTCCACGGCATCTTTTTTCAAGAATTTGCGTCGTGCCGGAATATTATAAAACAGATTCTTGACCATCATATTGCATCCGGCCACGCATGCTTCCGGCTCCTGCGACTCGACCTTCGACCCATTTATGAGTATGCGCGTGCCTATTGACGCGCCTTGCTGCATGGTGCGCATGTCGACCTGTGCCACGGCGGCGATCGAAGCAAGCGCCTCGCCCCTGAAGCCCATCGTGTTCAGGGCAAACAAATCGTTGGCCTGACTTATTTTTGAAGTGGCATGGCGCTCAAAAGCCATTCGGGCATCGGTGTCGCTCATGCCCTTGCCGTTATCAACTACCTGAATCAAAGTACGCCCTGCATCCTTGATTATTATCTGAATCGAGGTGGCACCTGCGTCAACGGCATTTTCCACAAGCTCCTTTATAACGGATGCCGGACGTTGAATAACTTCACCGGCCGCAATCTGATTGGCCACTGAATCGGGCAATAGTCTTATTATGTCGCTCATTTGTCAAATACTCCTTAATTCGACGGCAAATTTACTACCATCCGTTCGTTATTGCAAACAGAGTTATCTACTCAAGTTGATAACTTTTTACCAGATATATTGATTTCACGGATGCAGGTCGTGCGGGGGCTATTCGTCCGATTCTTCGGTCTCCGATTCTTTTGTCTTCGATTCGTCCGATTTTTCCGATTCCTCAGCTTCCTTCGTTTCTTCCGATTCTTTCGTTGTCGAATCGTCGCCCTCCTTCTTCTCGACCGCTGCGCCTGTTTCCGTCTTTTCGGCATCGGCAGGCGCGGCCTCACCGACCGGCAACACCGAAACCGGAGTGCCGGCGTCGTTCTTTTCGGGGAGCAATGGCTTGTTTTGTACTTTAGCCGGCTTTCTTATCGGCTTCGCCGAAGCGGTACGCATCAGTTTGACCATCGATTCGGGAATCGTAAACACATCTTCGGCCGACATCGGGCGCATATCCTCATACCACGCGAATTTCGGCAAG
Source organism: Muribaculaceae bacterium (assembly GCA_017621225.1). Classification (GTDB taxonomy): domain Bacteria; phylum Bacteroidota; class Bacteroidia; order Bacteroidales; family Muribaculaceae; genus Paramuribaculum. The sequence goes on from JAGATN010000002.1 coordinate 30,062, forward strand.
AAATATGATTTTTTCTTCGCAAGATAGAGCGGCGTTATATTAGTGGTGGTCTCCGGCCAAAAATGAATGCTCTCTATGGTATTTTTGGCAAAATACGAATCCATGTAACTGCTTTCAACGTAGGCAAACTTATTGTACGTCGAATCCGATTCCATCGGGAATATGATGAGCTGCACGCTTCCTTCCACGTACATGCGCCTGACGGTCGAATCATTGAAATATACCGTCATGTCATTGCCGGTGAGCTGCTGATAGCAATCTTCGTCAATATGTTCGGCCATAAAGCCGAATTCGGGCAATCGCGCCCAATCGACGGTCGAATCATTCAGATGCACATTTATTACATCGCCGAATATCTGGCGGTTGTCGCTCCACACCACCGGATGCCTGTACATGTACAATATCGAATCGCGTTCGCTGGAGCTCAACGAATCACACAATCCCTGTATGTCGGAACGATAGAAACGCACTTTGTGAAACACGTTGGTAACGCGCATCGTATCGGCCTTGTCGACATACGCTATCACGGTATCGCCGTGAAGATAGAGCGTGTCGCCTTTCGAATATTCCTTTACCAAAGCGCGTCCGGTCACGAATGCGCTGTCGGCCACGTCATTGTAATAGCCGTAATCGCCGTGCAGCGACGTCTGTCGGGTTGAGTCGACAAATACCATATTGCCGAAAGCTTCGCCATAACCCTTGTTGCGGTCATAGAAAAGCGTGTCGCCGGTAAGAGTGTTTCCGCGCGAGGTCACCACCGTCGAGCGCTCGAAAAGGTCGGCCAGGCCCGAATTGGTGTCATACGTGCCCGAGGTCGACAAAATTTCGCCATCCGCATTCACTATGCGCGTAGCCGCCACGAGGCGCGCTATGCCCGTACCGGTGTTATACTCGAGCGAGTCGGTATACATCATCACCGTATCGTTTTCGCGCGGACTTTCAAGCTCTACGTTGAAATAAAAATATGCGTATTTGGTATTAGGGTGATACTCCCCTTCGAGCGATTTCAACCGATTGTTTTTGTCGGCAAGCACGCCGCCGATGTTATAATAGCCCACCTCCTCGGCCATGTCGTAGTTAAACACGTCGGTTTCAAGCTTTACGTCGCGGTTTATCAGGCGCACCTTCTTGCCCGGGTCGGCATACAGCACGGCTATTTCAGTGGCTCCGTCATAGTTCAGCTCGTCGGCATAAACGAACAGGGTGTCGCCCTGCTCCATGCGCACGTTGCCAAACGCATCCACCGAGTTTGACTGTTCGTAAAGATGCGCGCTGTCGCAATACATGTACATGTCGTTTTTACGAAACACCACGTTGCCCGACAGCACCTGATACTGTTCGCCCACGTCAGGTCCCGTCTGCTCGTCATACTGCCATATGTCGGCGCGCTCGAGAAACATCTTGCCCTCCTGATAGCGGTCGGCGTCGGGAATCATCGGGCGCACGCGCTTCCGCGCGATGCTGTCGCGCATAGTCCCCTGCGACCGTCGGTCGTCGACACCCGCGCTTATCAGCATGGGGAGAAACAAAAGCATCAAGCATGCGATTACCGGAACGGTTCGCATGCTTGAATATTTATTTTTCATCTTCTTGTTGTCAAACGATTTTTCTTTCATTTGGTATCACTTGTCCTGATCCACCCTTTATGTTGGAAATCGCAATTGCGCCATCCCGGTTCGACCCTCACGTATGTTTCGGATATCTTCTTTTCGAGCCAGTCCTTGAGTATCTTTTCGCGCAATGAGTTTTCGTACATCATCTTTATCACGTTGTAGTCATCGATAAGGTTGGCCTTATGCCCTTCGATGCGCGATTTGAGCTTAACCATCGCAACCACTTCGCGATTTTTCTTTTCGTCCATCATTACGAACGGAGCCGATACCTCACCCACCTTCATGGTGTCGACGACGCTCGACACTCCCGTCGGGAGCTCTTTCATGGTAAAGCGAGTGGAGTTACCGTTATTCACGTTCACCATGACGCCGTGATTTTTTTTCGTGTCCTTATCCTGCGATACGTATGGCACGGCTTCGTCAAATGTCAGTTCGCCCGCCATTATGTGCGTATGCAGCGAGTCCATTCGCGACACCACGTCGTTTATTTCATTTTCCGAGGCCTTGGGGGTCAGCAATATGTGACGCACATTGATGCGGTCGCCCAACTTTTCTATCAGCTGAATTATATGATAGCCATATTCGCTCTCCACTATCTTCGACACCTTCTTGGGGTCGTTAAGGTTAAATGCCACGGCGGCAAATTCGGGATCGAGCTCGGCGCGACCCATAAATCCGAGTTCGCCTCGCTGAAATGCCGACTCGCGGTCTTCGGAGTACATCACCGCAAGAGTGCCGAAATCTTTTTCGCCATTTGTCACCTGCTCCGAATAGCTGCGCAAACGAGCCTTTACATCCTCTATCTCCTGACGGGGAATTACCGGATTAACCGTTATGATCTGCACCTCAACCTGAAGGGGGATGAACGGCAGACTGTCGGCCGGAAGCTGTTCGAAGTATTTTCTTACGTCTGACGGGGTCACTTTTATGTTTTCGGTCAGTTTCTGCTGCACCATTCGCACTCGGAAGTCGTTTCTTATCATGTCGGTAACCGACTGACGTATCTCGGCATAAGGTTTATTGAAGTATTCTTCCAATTTTTCCTTGCCGCCCACTCTTTCCATGTATCGGCTTATTCGGCCATCGGCCTCCGACATCACCATGGCGTCATTGGCAAGCAACGTGTCGATATCGGCCTGATGCAGATAAAGCTTTTCAATGGCCATCATTTCGGGTATGAGGCAATAGGGGTCGTTTACGACGGTTCGCTCGGCCTTCATATTGTTATATTGTTCCTCTATGTCGCTTTTCCATATCGGGGTATCGCCGATGATCCACGCCACTTCTTCCACTATGTTATTCTGCGCTCCCGACACTAATGCCGTCAACGCCAATGCTATCAAAAGAAATATTCTATTGGTTTTCACTCTAATGCTTTTTTATTTTATCCGCCAAAATTACTAAATTTTAAGCATCCGATTCTAATATTATATGCAAAAATAGACTAAATATGCATCATTTAATTCGTTTCAGTATCTTTTTATTGATTTTAGCCGGATATTTTTTTGCCAACCGGGCCGACCATTCATCCTCAAGATGACGGCTATATGCCTTCACGAACTCCGACCCGGCATCAGCGGCTTCTTCGGGAGCATTCAGAATGCGCCACCCGTAAGCGGTGTAATGCGACCATTTGTCGGGCGAACGGTAAGGATCGCCGCCAAACGCAACGGCATCGACCACCGGGCTTTCGCCCTTTCGGCAAATCACCCGCTCCACCTTTATTCCACGTCCGAATAGAGCCTTGAGCGAGTCGGCCTTTAGCTCGTCAGCCACATCCGAAACCGATGCCAAATACGATTCAACGCCGGCAATGGTCAGGCTGTCAGACGCAAAAACCACGTAGCCTTTGAATCGGGGTTCGGCCCATTTGAAATCATTGGAATGGGCTGCGAAATACGACTCCACGGCCTCCCTATCGGCAAACGGATCGCGCCACACCTTGCGCTGACTTATCTCGTAGAGCAACGTACCGTCGTAAAACTCATTTATCAAGCCCGCATATTCGGGCACATTTTCAGTCAGACTATCCATTGCGGCCGACAGCACTTCCGATTCATCAATCACTTTTCCGCCGGGTGAAGCATAACGCGCCTTCAATCGACTCAGTCCCCTGACATACGCCTCCTGAAACACGCCGTTGCGCTCGAGCATGGCATCGATGTCATTGCGCAACTCGTCAAACGTAGGAATGGCCGTCTCGGCGCGCCGACGGCCCTCCAACTTTATTATGTGCCACCCGAACGGCGACCTGACAGGCCCCGATATTTCACCTTCAGCCATATCGTATGCCGCATTTTCAAATGCAAGCGGATACATGCCCGCCGACACCCGACCCAGACTTCCGCCGACATCTTTCGACGATGCATCTATCGAATATATCGTTGCGAGTGCCGCGAAGTCGGCTCCGCCAGCGAGCGCGCAACGAATGCTGTCGGCGCGCTGCCTCTGCTCGTCGAACGGCAGGAGCGGCAGCATTATATGGCATACGTCGATCGATTCCAATAAATGCGAGTATGCCACGCGCGCAATGCTGTCGATAAAAGCGTCGTCGCGCAGATAGCGCCAGGCCATCTCCTTCTTGTATTCGTAAAACTCGTTTCGAAACCGTGGCATCGTATCAAGCCCCTCGGCCTCGGCTTCGGCCACCTTGCGTTTGTAGTCAGCAAGTCCGGCAAGATGCCGTTCGAAATCGTCCGTAGCAATCGCTTCGCCATGACTACGGTTTTTACGATACGAATATTCAAATTCAGCCAACGTCACCTGCTTGCCGGCCACGGTAAGCACCACGTCATTGTCAGTATTTACCGAACGCGTCTTTGCCGACAAGACCGACAAAGACGCGATAACGTTTACTAACAATATGCCTGCGGTCAAAACCGCCGCTTTAGCATTTTTAATCATACTATTTTACTGATGCGAAGCGCTGTAATTGGGAGCCTCGCTCGTGATGGCCACGTCATGGGGATGGCTTTCGGCCACGCCTGCATTGGTGATGCGGGTAAACTTGGCACTATGGAGCGACTCTATGTCCTTGGCGCCGCAATATCCCATGCCTGAACGCAAACCGCCGAGCATCTGATAAGTCACCTCGTACAACGCGCCCTTGAAAGGTACGCGGGCTGCGATTCCTTCGGGCACCAATTTCTTTACGTCCGATTCGCCGGCCTGGAAATAACGATCCTTCGATCCGCGCTCCATGGCTTCGAGCGAACCCATTCCGCGATATGCCTTATACTTACGGCCATTGTAGATTATGGTTTCGCCGGGCGATTCCTCGACGCCGGCAAGCATTCCGCCAAGCATTACCGAATATGCACCGGCAGCCAATGCCTTAACGATGTCGCCCGAATAGCGTATGCCACCGTCGGCTATCAACGGAACGCCCGTTCCCTTCAAAGCCTTGGCCACGTCGTAAACGGCGCTCAACTGCGGCACGCCCACGCCGGCTATTATTCGAGTGGTGCATATCGAACCCGGGCCTATGCCGACCTTCACGCCATCGGCACCGTTTTCAACCAAATATTTGGCAGCTTCGCCGGTGGCTATGTTGCCCACCACCACGTCAATTTCGGGATATTTTTCCTTTACGGCCCTCAATACGCCTACAACGCCCTTGGTATGGCCATGAGCCGTATCGATGACTATTGCGTCGACACCGGCAGCCACCAATGCGTCAACGCGCTCCATGCTGTCGGCCGTAACGCCCACGCCGGCTGCCACGCGGAGACGACCGCGCGAATCCTTGCAGGCATTCGGTTTGTCTTTTGCCTTGGTAATGTCCTTATATGTCACCAAGCCTATCAGACAGCCGTCATTGTCCACTACCGGAAGTTTTTCGATTTTATGTTCCTGTAATATTTGTGCCGCATCTTCGAGATTGGTCGACTGAGTGGTCGTCACCAATCCTTCGTAAGTCATCACCTCATCTACGGGGCGAGACAGATTGAGTTCGAAACGAAGATCGCGATTCGTCACTATGCCGACAAGCTTCTTGTTGTCGTCGACCACGGGAATGCCACCTATATGATATTCCTCCATCATTGCCAGGGCGTCGGCCACAGTGCTACCGCGCTTTATCGTCACGGGATCATATATCATACCGTTTTCAGCTCTTTTCACGGCATGCACCTGACGGGCTTGCTCGGCAATGGTCATATTTTTATGTATCACGCCGATACCGCCCTCGCGCGCTATGGCTATGGCGAGGCGCGCTTCGGTCACAGTGTCCATCGCCGCTGATACAATGGGAACATTAAGGGTGATGTTACGCGAAAACTTTGTTTTGAGATTTACTTCTCTGGGAAGCACTTCAGAATATGCCGGAATCAACAATACGTCATCGAATGTCAATCCGTCCATTTTTACTCTATCAGCAATAAACGACATAAGCTTTTCTCTTAAATTTTATTGCATGCAAAGATACATATTTTTTGCATATGCCACCTAATGGTGTAATATAATTTTTAAATCATATTTCATATTTTTCAGCATATGCCGTGAACTTCTGTTCGCGCCGTCACGTTATCAGCTAATGAAACCGATATTGCCATTTTGTCAGTCGGCAGACAAAGATGCCGTTTGGCACGATATGTGCAGTAACAGAGATAGAAACAATTACAATAACATATCTTATATTAAACTTTTAAGTTATGAATATCAAACCATTAGCTGATCGGGTGTTAATAAGCCCCACTCCTGCTGAGGAAGTTACGATGGCAGGTATAATCATACCTGACTCTGCAAAAGAGAAACCGTTGAAAGGTGTAGTTCTTGCAACCGGAAACGGCACAAAAGACGAGGAAATGACAGTCAAAACCGGTGACAACGTGCTTTATGGAAAGTATGCCGGCACCGAGATTGAATTTGAAGGCGAGAAATATCTCATCATGCGCCAATCAGACATACTGGCAGTCATAACCGAATAATACTTACGTATTTTTTAAATTGATAGAAAAATGGCAAAAGAAATAAAATTCGAAATCAAAGCTCGTGAAGAGCTCAAAAAAGGCGTCGACGCTTTGGCCGATGCAGTGAAAGTAACGCTTGGCCCCAAAGGCCGTAACGTAATCATCGAGAAAAAATTCGGTGCACCCCACATCACCAAGGACGGCGTGAGCGTGGCACGCGAAGTTGAGCTCGAAGACGCATTCCAAAACATGGGCGCACAGCTCGTAAAGGAAGTTGCCTCGAAGACTGGCGACGACGCAGGCGACGGAACAACTACCGCAACCGTTCTCGCACAGTCAATCATCAACGTTGGCTTGAAGAACGTGGCTGCCGGCGCAAACCCCATGGACATCAAGCGCGGCATCGACAAGGCCGTTGCTTCGGTGGTTGAAGGCATACGCGCTCAGGCCGAAGAAGTAGGCGACGACTTCAAGAAGATAGAAGATGTAGCCCGCATATCGGCCAACAACGACGAAGCCATAGGCAAGCTCATCGCCGAGGCCATGCGAAAGGTTAAGAAAGAAGGCGTAATCACCGTTGACGAAGCCAAAGGCACCGAAACTACCGTCGACATCGTTGAAGGCATGCAGTTCGACCGTGGCTACATTTCGCCCTACTTCGTAACCAACACCGAAAAGATGGAATGCGAAATGGAATCGCCCTACATCTTAATCTACGACAAGAAGATTTCGAACCTCAAGGATATGCTCCCCATCCTCGAAGCCACTGCACAGAGCGGACGTCCGTTGCTCATCGTTGCCGAGGACGTAGACCAGGAAGCACTTGCAACTCTCGTTGTAAACCGTCTTCGCGGATCGCTCAAGATCTGTGCAGTAAAGGCTCCCGGATTCGGCGATCGCCGCAAAGAGATGCTCGAAGACATCGCCGTTCTCACCGGTGGCGTTGTGATTTCTGAAGAAAAGGGCATGAAGCTCGAAAGCGCCACCATCGATTATCTTGGCCGCGCCGAAAAGATTTCTGTCAACAAGGAAACCACCACTATCGTAAACGGTGCCGGCGACAAGGATGCAATTGCATCGCGCGTAGCTCAGATCAAGTCGCAGATCGAACAGACAACAAGCGATTACGACCGCGAAAAACTTCAGGAACGTCTTGCCAAGTTGGCAGGTGGCGTAGCAGTGCTCCACATCGGCGCTCCCAGCGAAGTTGAAATGAAAGAAAAGAAGGACCGCGTTGACGACGCTTTGAGCGCAACTCGCGCTGCAATAGCCGAAGGCATCGTGCCGGGCGGCGGCGTAGCTTACATACGTTGCGTTGAAGCTCTCGAAAGCCTCAAGGGCGACAATGACGACGAAACCACCGGTATACTCATCGTTAAGCGCGCCATCGAAGAACCGCTTCGCCAGATCGTGGCAAATGCCGGAGTTGAAGGCGCCGTTGTGGTTCAAAAAGTGAAAGAAGGCAAAGCCGATTTCGGTTACAATGCACGTACCGACAAATACGAGAACCTGCTCGCCGCAGGCGTTATCGACCCCGCCAAGGTGACTCGCGTAGCTTTGGAAAATGCAGCTTCGATAGCCGGTATGTTCCTTACCACCGAATGCGTGATTGCCGAAAAGAAAGAAGAAAATCCCGCACCCGCAATGCCCGCAGGCGGCATGGGTGGCATGGGCGGCATGATGTAATGTGACGCACTTGCATACGAAAAAACATAGTAACCAAAGAGGGTCGGATTTCGTCCGACCCTCTTTGTTATTTATCGACAAACGAGAAAGGGGCTCACAACTCCTCGTCGTCATCAACGGCTACGTCAGTCGAATCGGCGCTGACATATTCGGTCTTGGGCCACGAGCCGGCCACTCCCTTGCCTCCCAAGGCTTCGGAAAGCTTTATCAGGCCCGATATTATGACGAGATTTTGCGACATGTCCTCGTCGAGCGAATTGTAAAAGCGCTCGGCACCCTGCTCATCTTTTTCAATAGACTCCTTATAGCAATTTAAAAATTTATCAGAAGCCTCATCGTCACCGTTCACGGTGGCTATGAGCGCATACGCCACCGACAAGCGACATATCCCCTCCAAGTCAAGGTCGCTGCGGTTTTCGTATGCCTTGTCGGCATACTGACGCGCATCATCCCACTTTTTCGCTTCAGCGGCTTCATAAGCCTTCATCTCATCGGTTTTGCCAAAATCGGAGCATCCCGACATAATTGCCGCGATACACAACGACAACAATGCAATTACAGTAGATCTAACCATATCAATAATTCAAATGCGAAGGTATCAACACATACGGATAAGGCGATTTCAACGTCATCTTCGAATCGTTCTTCACCTTGTTTATTATCTTTTTGGCATCACCGGCGGTTGCGGCCTCGTCGCAAACCACGAAATAATGCGCATCGGCACTCTTTAACAGGAAAGCCTTTGGATAGCCATCCTTCATCAGCCTCTCGCACATGGAATTGGCATTAAAGAGCTGATGAAACTCGCCAACCACCACGTTAAACCGCAGCAACTTGCCGTCGGCATTTCCGCCATCCTTCGATATGCTTACGCGCTCCACTCTCACAAGGAGCGAATCGCCGTCAATCACCCTCATCTTGGGCATCGTACGATCTTTCATGGCCGCCAGCGCCGGATCGTCATACTTCTCCGACGTCTGTTTTTCCTTGGCTTTCTCATAGGCGGCCTTGTAGTTTGCCTCATTGGTCTTGCATGACGAAGCCAATGCCGCAAGAACAATTATTGCTATAAATCCTAATCTGTTCATATGTTCAAATTTTTTGTTTTCCAAGAGTTATCACTTCCAGATCGCGCATCGTTCCCGCATCTATGGTAAGACGCACGAGCGTACGCTCTTTTTGCCACCCGTGATATCCGGCTGCACCGGGATTTATGTGCAGCAAGTCGAGCTCGGCATCGGGCATCACCTTCAGTATGTGCGAATGTCCGGCCACCATCAGCTTTATCCGATTTTCGGCCAGCAGCTTTTTCACGCCCGGAGAGTATCGCCCGGGGTATCCCGCAATGTGCGACATCCACACCTTCAAGCCTTCAACCTCAAATTCGAGCAATTCGGGGCAAAGCCGTCGCACCTCCCCGTGGTCGACGTTTCCGGCTACGGCGCGAACCACCGGAGCCACGTCGCGCAGACGCTCGATTATCGAAATGTCGCCCACGTCGCCGGCGTGCCATATTTCATCACACTCGGCAAAATGCTTTGCATAACGGTCGTCCCAACACGAATGCGTGTCGCTAAGTATTCCGATTCGCTTCATATCTCATATAGTTCGAGTTATCATATATAACATATTCACATGGCAAAAAAATTGCCAACCGATTCTATTTTTTTATTACGCGCAGATATTTTATCAGAGCCGTATTGACCTTCACGTCGGCATTGCGATTATACGGCGACCGATATTCCACGCTCACGATGTTACGTCCTTTCTTAAGATTGGCAACGAGCATATTGGAATAGGCCGTCGACGTCCACCAATCCACTCCTCGCTGAGGCATGACGAAGACTCCGGCCACATCACCGTTGACAACGAGCGTGCGCAGCGAACATTTGTATTGGCGATCCATGGCGCCGTTTCCGTTCGAGTAGCACAGATCGAGAAAATACGTGCCGTCCTCGTCGCAATCTATGCCAAACGTCACCCTACGGTTATAATCCACCGTAAGCTCTACGAATCCGGCCGCCTGCCGCCTGTTGGCTATCAAGGCCGTTCCACCGCCTGTCACGTCGCGGGCCTTGAACTTTCGCGCCTGCCCTTTGGGAATGAATCCGCGCGGCTGTGCCGAATATCCTATCCAGCGGTCGTCGGCCACCGGAACCACGTTGACCACCGTATAGCATTGGGCATCGTAAAGCCGGTACGACGACGTAGGTATTTCTTCTTCGAAAACCGAATTGAGGCATATGCCGTACTCCATGCCCTCCACAAAATTCACTATGCGCACATTTTGCGCGTTCTCCCATTCGAGCACGGGCGTTTCCGGCAACTTGACCATTTCGGTCAGATTGATTTTCGACGATTCGAGCGATTCGTCGGTCATCACTATCTCCACCCTGTGTCGGCCTGTCAAGTCGGCCGGCACCATGCAGGTATCGGCCGGCGCTCCGTCGATCGAAAACGATTCGATTGAAGCCCCCGTGCCGCTCACCGATATGTCGAGAAGCATGTTTCGATAAGGCAGGTTGAGCATTTTCTTAACGCCCGGCAACGAAGACTGCACCACCGGGGTTATCGCCAATCCGTCAGCGTTAGAGCGTATTCCGAAAACGGCGCGCAGCGGTGCCGTAACCGAGTTGATGCAATGTTTAAGGCGCTGATCGTCGGCTCCCGACTTGCCGTCGTTGAGCCAATAGACATCTTTCAGATATTCACACGCCGTCAGCTCCATGACATACTCCATGGCATCGGCATTATGCGCTTTCGATGCGGCCATGACCCACCATGACGGCAAAAAGGAGCATTCTTGTTCATACTCCACCCCTTTCACGTCGTTAAGCATCGGATAGACAGGTGGAATGCTTGATTCGAGCAACGGCGATTTTGACACTACCGACCTTGTCATGTCGGCCGTGGCCACGCCAAGCTCTATGCTCATGGCCTGTCCGAGATTATCGGCGGCCTGCGACTGTATCGGATATACCCCGCCATACAAATACTCGCTGTAATACCCCAAGTTGGGTATCCACAGGTAATCATTGATGGAGCGCGCCATCGACTTTGCCTTCCGGCTGCTCTCGGCTCCGTCATGACCCAATGCCTCGGCCATGCCCGACAAGGCCGAATATGCCGCCGAATACGACACGTTATTGGCAAGCCCCAAGGTTTCATAAACATCCTTGGCCGACATCCATCGAGGATATGCCATGTATCCGCGCGACACATAACTGCCGCTACCGCCATGCATCATTCCGTAAGAGTCGTTCCATCCGGTGAACTCATCGGCCGACAAGGTGCCCTTAACCACCTCGTATGCTTCCGACAGCCACTCGCGGTTGCCGGTCGTCTTATATACTTCCCAAGCCGCTACGGCCCATATTATGCCGTCGGAATACACGGGCCACACCTCATCGCCGCCAAGCCCACGGTCGATTATGCCATCTTTTATCCTCCCCCTCAGAAGCTCCATCGACAGATCGGGAGCCACCAATCCCAACGCCGCATATACGGCATACGACAATTCGCGAGTCGACATCGCATCAAACATCCGGCTTACGCGCTCGTGATCCGAAGCGAGAATAGAGTCCAATTCGCTCATCGACATGTTAAACAGCACGTCGATCATTCGTTGGTCAGACTCAAGCAAGATGCGCCGAGTAGCCAGTCCGTCGACCATGCACCACACCTCTTTTTCTTCCATGTAGTCCGAATCATCGTCGGCACATCGCATCAGTTCATACGAATTTCGGGCCACGTACGAATTTTCGCCATACAGCATGCTATCGGCATAAATCTCCATGTCGCCCGACCCAAGTATCATAGGCTCGGACGAGTTGCCGCGATTAAAGAAAATCGCCATACTTACGGCCGATGCCACGACGGCTACCGTAATTATGGCGATTATCCAATTCTTTTTCATCAAAGAGATTATTGCTGACTATGGCGACTCACGGCATCACATTACCGCATGCGCCGAAACATCATTTAATGCCTACGAGTTCGCGTATCTTCTTTGGCAGGTCGGTATTGTCCTGTGCGCCGGCAAACTTATAAGCGCCGTCGCCAATGGCATACACCGGAACTACGCCGCCCGAGTGCGCCGAAGTGGTCCAGCCAATGCCGGTTTCGTTGCTTATCACCTTAAACACGGCCGATTCGAACTCATTGTAGTTATTGTACATCGTTTTCTCCTCATCGCTGTTCTGAAGTACGAAAGTCTTTGCAAACGTCTCCATCAAGCGTGCGTTTTCGCGTTCCGAAACCGGAATGTGCGAGTACAAGCCCAAGTTTTCAGAAAGGAATTCCTTCATATCGGACCAAGTGTACGCGCGGCGCGACTTAAGCATCGCCCTCACCTCCTGGCCGAATCTATCCTTCGACATCTTGACATATTGCAGCAATTCAAGACGTGCATAATAGCTGAGTCCGGGACTTGCCAGCGACATGCCGCCCGTTTCGTGGTCGGCGGTAACGAGTATCAAAGTTTCTTTAGGATGCTTTTTATAGAACTCATATGCTATTGCAAGTGCGTTATTGAAATTAACCGTCTCTATGACGTTGCCTGCACCATCGTTGGCATGACCTGCATGGTCGATGCTGCCGCCTTCCACCATCATAAAAAACTTCTTGGGCGAATTGGCCATCAAATGGTCGAGACAAGCTCTCGTCATTCCGGGAAGCGTGAGCACATTGTCGAGCGAATCGATCGCCATGCCCACCTCATTCATCGACACCGAGTCGGTGTTCAACAAAAGCACCTTCTTGCTATTGGCCTTTTTCAAACCGTCAAGACCTCTTACCACCGATACGTTGTTTTCGGCAAACACCTTCAAAAGGTCGTTGGGCTTGCCGTTGGTCTTCGTACCGCGCAAATTGGCTCCGGCTATGAATTCGAAACCTGATGCAGCCGCATCCTTGCCTATTTCATAAAACATCGAACGGCTCGGCACGTGCGCATAGAAAGCTGCCGGAGTGGCATCGTCGGGGGCCACCGTCGTAACAAGTCCTATGCCATAACCGCGCTTCTTGAGGTCGACGGCTATCGATTGCACCGAAGTGGTGTCGGGCGTTACGCCAAGCATGCCGTTATTGGTCTTATGTCCGGTTGCCAAGGCCGTTCCGGCTGCCGCCGAATCGGTAACGGGCGATGAAGCCGATTGCGTGAACGCATATGATGCTACCGGAAATTTCATCATTGTAAGCAAGCTGTCGGGACCGGCTACCGCTCTAACGTAACCTTGAGCACAGGAAATCTGACCCATACCCATGCCGTCACCTATAAAATAAAAGATGTATTTCGGAGCAGCCGCCCACGTAGTCATTGCACCGGCCATCAATACTGATGCCAAAAATGTTTTAAGTTTCATGATACTTTCGCTTTACGATTTTTTTTAGAGTCGTAAAATTACAATAAATCCCCGTTTCTTGCAAATAAATCAGCCTTTACAAATTTGCCTCGATTTTATTCCGACGGTAATAATTTTCGAATGAGGTAATGCCGAATTGTCGCGACGAGAACTCGTCGAGAGCTGCGCAACGCTCATATATCTTATGACGCAACGCACTGTCCGATGGCATCTTATCGCCCATAGCCACCAGCAAGTCGATAAGCTTGTCGAAGTGCTCGTAACGAAAATCCATGGCCATCAGTTGGTCCATGGCCGCACCGTCGTCGACATCGAGCCACGCCTTCAGGTCGAAGTCGATCTCCTCCTTCATCGACACGGCCGTTTCATTAAACGCCTCCTCAATTCCGATTTCGGGCTTAAGGCCCAATATACGTGCGATAAGATAGCCAAGCATTTTGGCTATCTTATCTATTTCACGCATTATATAATCACGTTGCTGTATGCCCATACGGCTCGTTTATTTGTCGGCAGCTTGGCCGGCGCGCTCGAGCACTGCGGCATCGAGTCCGGCAATGGTGGCTATGTTTACTATGTCGCGCACTTCGGAGTTTACGCTGACAAAGTGAACAGGCTTGTTAAGACCCATCTGAATCGGGCCAATGGCATTTCCGAGACCCATTTCAAGCATCATTCGGTAAGCGGTGCTTGCAGAGCTGAGGTTGGGGAATATGAGTGTATTTACCTCCTTGCCCTTTATGCGGTTGAACGGGAAAGTGGTGTCGCGCACATCTTTGTTCAATGCATAATTAAGCGACATTTCACCGTCGATGGGCAATTCGGGATACATCTGATGCATCTTTTCGACCACCTCGCGCACGTTGCGGCATTCGGGCTCGGCGCTCGAGCCGAAGTTGCTGTACGAAACCATAGCCATTACCGGTTCGTGAGCGAAATATTCAACCGAGTTACGTGCCAGTCGTGCAATGTCGAGGAGCGTTTCCGAATCCACCTTCTTGTTCACCAACGTATCGGCGAGGAAGAATGTGCCTCGTTTGGTATTGATGATGTGCAGGGCTGCAAAATGCTTGTAGCTCGGACGTATGCCAACAACCTCCTCGGCTATCTTGCCCGTTGTGTGGGCAGCCGAATAAGTGCCGCCGAGGAATGCATCGGCGTGGCCTTCTTCTATCATCATCATGCCAAAATAGTTGCGGTCGAACATCTTTTCGAGAGCTTCGGGATATGTCAGACCCTCGCGCTGATGCTTTTCGGCAAGCTTGAGCGCGAACATATGGCGACGGTCGGCTTCGCGATCGTGACGGAGATTCACTATCTCTATGCCCGATATGTCGAGACCGAGACGGGCGGCACGCTTCTGAATCATTTCTTCGTTTCCGAGCAAGATAGGTATCAGCACGCCTTCGTTTGCGGCTATTACGGCAGCCTTCAGCATATTGTCGGTATTTGCTTCGCCAAACACCACGCGCTTCGGATGCTCCTTGGCCTGCTCCGAGATTCGACGCATAAGCTTGTTGTCGTAGCCCATAAGCTTGCGCAGACGCTCCTTGTACTGTTCCCAGTCGGTTATCGGACGACGGGCCACGCCGCTCTCCATTGCGCCGCGCGCAACGGCCGGAGCCACGCTCGTAAGCAATCGAGGGTCGAGCGGTTTCGGCAAAATGTAGTCGCGTCCGAACTTAAGGTCGGTGATGTCGTATGCGGCATTGACCACCGGCGGAACGGGCATTTTTGCCAAATCGGCAATGGCATGCACCGCTGCAAGCTTCATTTCCTCGTTTATCGACACGGCACCGCAATCGAGCGCGCCGCGAAATATGTACGGGAATCCGAGCACATTATTTATTTGGTTGGGATAATCGCTTCGTCCGGTAGCGAAAATAAGATCGTCGCGCGACGACATTGCTTTGTCGTAGGCTATTTCGGGGTCGGGGTTTGCGAGGGCAAACACGATGGGGCGGTCGGCCATCGACTTAACCATTTCGGGCGTAACGACATCCTTAACCGAAAGGCCAAGGAACACGTCGGCGCCCACCATTGCTTCGGCAAGCGTATCAATGTCGCGAGTGGTCATAAACTCGGCCTTCTGCGGGTTGAGATCCTTGCGCTTGCTGTTTATCACGCCCTTGCTGTCGCACATCACCACGTTTTCGTGACGAACGCCCAACGCTATGTAAAGCTTCGTACACGAAACGGCTGCCGCGCCCGCGCCATTCACCACCAGGCGCACGTCGGAGATGTTCTTTTTCTGTATTTCGAGAGCATTGAGCAATCCGGCTGCCGAGATTATGGCCGTGCCGTGCTGGTCGTCATGCATCACCGGTATGGAGCACTCCTCCTTCAGGCGACGCTCTATTTCGAAGCATTCGGGAGCTTTTATGTCCTCGAGGTTTATGCCGCCGAACGTGGGCGATATGGCTTTTACTATCGATATGAATTTTTCGGGATCTTTTTCGTCAACCTCGATGTCAAAGCAATCGAGACCGGCAAATATCTTGAACAGCAATGCCTTTCCTTCCATCACAGGCTTGCCGGCAAGCGGACCGATGTCGCCAAGGCCCAATACGGCCGTTCCGTTCGATATTACGGCAACGAGATTACCCTTGTCGGTATATTCGTACACATCCTCCGGACGCTGCTCTATCTCCTTGCAGGGGTATGCCACTCCGGGCGAATAAGCCAACGCCAAATCATGTTGGGTTGAATAGGGTTTAGTCGGCACAACTTCAATTTTGCCCGGCTTGCCTTGGCGGTGATAATCAAGAGCCGCCTCTTTCGATACAGTTGACATAGTAAATAAATTTTTACGTTAAGTAACTTTGGATAATACGCTTCTGCAGCGCCATTGTTCATTAATTAAAATATGATTCAAAAATCGGTGACAAATTTACAAAAAAAATGTTACCTTTGCCCCATCAAATTGAAAAAACCATGGCAGAACTTGACATTGCAGAAGTCTTCAATGCAGCCAAAGTGCTCAAAGACATCGCGCGGCATCCGCGCTTGATAGGAGTCACAAAACTCAATCGCGAGGCTAAAGTATATCTAAAGCCTGAAAATTTACAGCATACCGGAGCGTTTAAACTACGTGGGGCTTACTACAAAATTTCGCAACTCACCCCCGAAGAAAAGGAAAAAGGCGTAATAGCCTGCTCGGCCGGCAACCATGCACAGGGCGTGGCCCTCGCCGCCACTCACAACGGCATCAAGTCGTTGATATGCCTTCCCGCCGGCGCGCCCATATCGAAGGTTGAAGCCACCAAGGCCCTCGGTGCCGAAGTGTGCCTCGTACCGGGCGTTTACGACGACGCTTATCAGAAGGCCCTTGAACTTCAGAAAGAGTTCGGATACACGTTGATTCACCCGTTCGACGATCCGTTGGTAATCGCCGGCCAAGGCACCATCGGCCTTGAGATACTGGAGGAGATGCCCGACGTTGAAGCCGTGATAGTGCCCGTGGGCGGTGGTGGCCTTATTTCAGGCGTGGCATTTGCCCTCAAGACCTTGAAGCCTGACATTAAAGTGTATGGCGTACAGGCCGAAGGCGCTCCCTCGATGGTCGAATCGATGCACAACAACGAGCGCGTTCACCTCGACAGCGTTTCGACGATTGCCGACGGCATAGCAGTGAAAGAGCCGGGCGTAAACACGTTCGACATGTGCCAGAAGTACGTTGACGACATCGTAACCGTGAGCGAAGACGAGATAGCAGCAGCCATACTCGCCCTCATCGAACAGCAGAAGCTCGTGTCGGAAGGTGCCGGTGCAGTATCGGTAGCCGCCGCCATGTTCGACAAGGTGCCCATCAAAGGCAAGAAAGTGGTGTGCGTAGTATCGGGTGGCAACATCGACGTGACGAGCCTCAACCGAGTTATCACGCGCGGTCTCGTAAAGAGCGGTCGCGACTGCGAGATAGAGCTTAGCCTGAGCGACAAGCCCGGACAGCTCTCGAAAGTGTGCAACATCATTGGCGACATGGGTGGCAACATCCTCAGCGTACAGCACGAACGTACGTCGTCAAACACCAACATCAACGGTTGCCGTCTACACATCGAAATGGAAACGCGCAACGCCGACCACATCAAAGAAATCAAGAAAGGCCTTCGCGAAGGCGGTTTTGAAGTGATCGGATAACACCCCGACAACAAATTCAAACCAATAATAAGCCAAAATGGACACATTGTTATCCATTTTGGCTTATCTTATTTAATTAACCGGAATATTGTAGTAAGTTTGTAATACAATTTTGCAATAAAATAATGTAATAAATATTTTCCAGCTTTTGCTATGAGACATAGGTTCATTTCACTGCCAATCATCTTACTAACATGTGCCTTTTCATCGAACGCCTCACCGACTGCCGATAGCGACACCTCAACGATAGTATTACCCCTCGAAAAGTGCATTGAAATAGCACTCGACGACAATCCCACGATAAAAGTGGCCGACATGGAAATTTCGCGTGTCGACTACTCGAAAAAGGAGATTTTGGGGCAGTTATTGCCCAACATAAGCTTCGGCGCCACCTACAATCGCACCCTCGCAAAGCAAACCATGTACATGAACATGGGCAAAATGGGAGGCAGCGGATCGACGGGCGACAAAGATGAGCCGGAAGGCGGCGACGAGTCTTCGCCATTACCATCGGGCAACAACGGCATAAAGGTAGGCCTCGACAACTCGTTTTCGATGGGCTTCTCGGCATCGATGCCACTGATCGCCCCCCAGTTGTGGAAAAGCCTGAAATTATCGGACAGCCAGATATTGCAGGCCGTAGAGCAGGCCCGCTCGTCGAAGCTGGCCCTGGTCAACCAGGTGAAAAACGCTTACTACACCCTGCTGCTGGCACAGGATTCATATAAGGTGATTCAGGAGAGCTACGACATGGCCAAGTTTACCGCCGACATGTATGCCAAGCAATTCAAACTCGGAACGGCATCTCAATACGACGTGCTCCGCACCGAGGTGGCCGTGAAAAACGTAGAGCCCGAACTGACCCAAGCCACCATCGCCATCAAGCAGGCCCGACTGCAGATGATGATTCTGATGGGTCTTGACGGAACGACGGGAATGAAAGTCGAAGCAGCCACACAACTGTCGGATTACGAAAAAACGATGTACGACCGCGTGTTCAGCATCGACCGCAAAGACATATCGAACAACACCGAACTTCGACAACTCGACATACAGACACGACAGCTGCGCGACGCACTAACCGTACAGAAAATGTCGTGGTATCCCACGCTGTCGCTCTCGGCCAATTACAACTGGACCTCCATGTCGAACGGCAACCCGATGCGCAACTTCCGCTGGAATCCGTATTCGATGATCGGATTCACGCTCTCGGTGCCCCTGTTTCAGGGCGGTCAGCGCTACTCGCGCATAAAGCAGGCCGGCATACAGGTCAACGAAATGAAGTGGCAACGCGAAAACCTCGTAAGATCGATAAACATGCAAACCGACATGGCGTTTGACAACATACAGATGAACGTGAAGCAAATAGCATCATGCGCCGAAAGCGTGAAGCAGGCCGAAATGGCTCACGACATCATGAAAAAGAGCTTCACGGTGGTAGGGTCGGAATCATATCTGTCGTTGCGCGACTCAGAGCTTGCGCTCACGCAATCGCGCCTCGCCTACCTGCAGTCGATCTACAACTACCTGATAGCCGACAGCGACCTCGAGCTGCTGCTTGGCACGTGGACCGAACCTGAGAAATAATACATAACATCACACCGCAATAAAAAATAGTCAATATAAACATATGCGTACCTCCAATTTAACACTGCGCATGGCCGCCGCAGCAATGATAGTGCTTGCCGCATCGGCCTGCTCGTCATCCGATTCGAAAGTAGAGACAAAAACCGAAGAAGAACTTCCCAAAGTAGAGTTACAGCAGGTATTTTCACAAAACGTGCCGCAAATAGGCGAATATACCGCTACCGTCGAAGCTTTCAAAACCAACAACATCTCGTCGTCAACGCCCAACCGCATCAAAAGCATTCTCGTCGACGTAGGGTCGAAAGTGGCCAAAGGACAAAAAGTGGCCGTGCTCGACGATGCCAACATCGAGCAGTTGCGCGTACGCCTCGAAAACACTCGTCGCGAATACAACCGCGCATTGCAGCTGTTTGAAATTGGCGGCGGAACGCAGCAGTCGGTCGATCAGCTCAAAACGGAGCTCGACGCTTCGCAACGTCAGTATGACAACATGGTTGAAAACACCATCCTCACGTCGCCGATAGCGGGAGTGGTCACCGAGCGCAATTACGACCCGGGCGACATGACCGGCGCGCAACCCATCCTCACCATCGAACAGATCAACCCCGTAAAGGTAATAGTCAACGTATCGGAAACCGACTTCACGAAAGTTAAGAAGGGAATGAAGGTCGACATAAACCTCGACGTGTATCCCGACGAGACCTTCACCGGCACGGTATATCTCATTCATCCGAGCGTAGATGCCAACACTCGTACGTTCGTGGTCGAAATAACGATCGACAATCCCGCCGGACGAGTATTGCCCGGAATGTTTGCCCGCGTCACCATGAACTTCGGCGAGGCCGACCACGTGGTGATACCCGACCGCGCCATCGTGAAGCAACCCGGCTCGGGCAACAAATACGTGTACATATACCACAACGACGGCACGGTAAGCTACAACCGCGTAGAGCTCGGACGCCGCATCGACAACACCTACGAGGTGCTCTCGGGCGTTGCCAACGACTCAAAGGTGGTGATTTCAGGACAAACGCGCCTGGCCGACGGAGTGAAGGTTGACGTAATCGACAAAAACAAATAAAAAAACAATTGCAGCCATGAGTTTATATGCCAGTGCAGTAAAACGCCCCATCATGACCACCCTGTGTTTCGTGGCGGTGGCAATATTGGGTTTGTTTTCATTGTCGACGTTGCCAATCGACCTATACCCCGACGTAGAGACCAACACCATAATGGTCATGACGTCGTATCAGGGCGCGAGCGCGCAGGACATAGAGCAGAACATCACCCGACCGCTCGAAAACAGCCTGAATGCCGTGAACGACCTGAAACACATCACGTCGAAGTCGCGCGAAAACATTTCGGTGATAACGCTCGAATTTGAATATGGAAAGGACATCGACGTTCTCACCAACGACGTGCGCGACAAGCTCGACATGGTGAAAAGCGCATTGCCCGACAATGCCGAAAACCCGATAATATTCAAGTTCAGCTCCGACATGATTCCGATAGTCATGCTGTCGGTTAGCGCGTCGGAGAGCATGCCGGGCCTCTACAAGATACTCGACGATGCCGTGGCCAATCCATTGGCTCGTATATCGGGCGTGGGCTCGGTGTCGATTTCGGGTGCGCCGAAGCGCGAAATACACGTGTACGTCGACCCGCAACGCCTCGAAGCCTACGGGCTGACCATCGAGCAGATTTCGTCGATAATAGCGGCCGAAAACCGAAACATACCGGGTGGCGCGTTCGACGTCGGCTCCGATACTTACTCGCTCCGCGTGCAAGGCGAATTCAAATCGTCGGACGAGCTGAAAAATATCGTAGTGGGGTCGTCGAACGGCAGCAACGTATATCTGCGCGACGTGGCCCGCGTGGACGACTCGCTCGAGGAGCGCGCGCAACAGACATACAACGACGAGCAGAAGGGCGCCATGATCGTAATCCAGAAGCAATCGGGCGCAAACTCGGTGGAAATATCGAACAAGGTGCTCAGCATGCTGCCGCAACTGCAAAAGCGACTCCCCTCCGACGTGAAGCTCGACATAATCGTCGACACATCCGACAACATACGCAACACCATAGCGTCGCTCGTCGAGACGGTGCTCTACGCGTTGCTGTTCGTGATAATAGTGGTGTTCTCGTTCTTGGGCCGTTGGCGCGCCACGCTCATCATCACCATCACCATCCCTATATCGCTCATAGCATCGTTCATATACCTTGCCGTAACGGGCAATTCGCTCAACATCGTTTCGCTGTCGGCGCTCTCCATATCGATAGGCATGGTGGTCGACGACGCCATAGTGGTGCTTGAAAACGTAACCACCCACATAGAGCGAGGCAGCGACCCGAAGCAAGCCGCCATACACGGCACCAACGAAGTGGCCGTGTCGGTAATAGCGTCGACGCTCACGCTCATAGCGGTGTTCTTCCCCCTCACCCTCGTGACGGGCATGACGGGCGTGCTTTTCCGTCAGCTCGGATGGATGGTGACCATCATGATGATCATTTCGACCGTGTGCGCTCTCTCGCTCACCCCGATGCTCTGCTCGCAGTTGCTCCGCAAGAACAATAAGCACGGAAAGCTCTACAAGCTGCTGTTTACCCCCATCAACAAGGGCCTCGACGCATTCGACAACGGTTATGGCCGACTGCTCACGAAGGTGGTGTCGCACAAAACCGTCACCATCACGGTGTGCATGGCCATATTTGCCGGCTCGCTGTTTCTGCTGAAGTACGTGGGAACGGAATTCTTCCCCACCGCCGACGACGGCCGCCTGGGCGTGAAGCTCGAGCTCCCGATAGGCACGCGCGTGGAGATATCGCAGGAGGTCACGAGCCGCCTCGCCAAGGAGTGGCGCGAGAAGTATCCCGAAATAAAGGTGCTCAACTACACCACCGGCCAAGCGTCGAGCGACAACACGTTTGCATCGCTCAGCGACAACGGCTCTCACATCGTTTCGATGAACATCCGCCTGTCGGATCCGGGCGACCGCGAGCGGAAAATCACCGAGATAGCATCGCTCATGCGTCAGGATCTCAAAAACTACCCCGAATTCAAGAAAGCCCAGGTAAACGTGGGCGGCAACCGTGGCGGCGCCATGGGCGGACAGTCGACAGTCGACTACGAGATATACGGCTACAACTTCGAAGAAACCGACTCGGTGGCACAACAGGTGTCGCGCATATTGCAGAACATCAAGGGAACGGCCGACATCATGATTTCGCGCTCCGACTATCAGCCTGAATATCAGGTTGACTTCGACCGCGAAAAGCTGGCGCTCTACGGACTCAACCTGCAAACGGCCGCCAACTACCTCCGCAACCGCATAAACGGCAGCATCTCGTCGCAATTCCGCGAGGATGGCGAAGAATATGACATAAAGGTAATGTATGCGCCCGAACACCGCACCTCGATAGCCGACATCGAAAACATACTCGTGTACAACTCGGCAGGCCAGGGCGTGCGCATAAAGGACGTGGGCACGGTGGTGGAGCGATTTACGCCTCCTACCATCGAGCGCAAGGACCGCGAACGCATCATCACCGTGTCGACGGTGGTGTCGGGAGTGCCCATGAGCGAAGTCGTGGCAGCCTCACAGGCCGAAATCGACAAGCTCGACATACCCACGGGCATCAACATAGAGCTGTCGGGTAGCTACGAGGATCAGCAGGATTCGTTCCGCGACCTCCTCACGCTGGCGGTGCTCATAGTCATACTGGTCTACATAGTCATGGCGGCTCAGTTCGAGTCATACACCTATCCGGCCATCATCATGACGTCGCTTCTGTTTGCATTTTCGGGCGTATTCATCATCCTCTATCTGTCGGGCCACACGCTCAACGTGATGTCGATGATCGGCGCCATCATGCTCATAGGCATCGTGGTTAAGAACGGTATCGTGCTCATAGACTACATATCGCTTAACCGAGAACGCGGCCTGTCGATACGCAAGGCCGTGGTGCTCGGCGGCAAGTCGCGTCTGCGCCCCGTGGTCATGACCACGCTCACCACCATTCTCGGCATGGTGCCGATGGCCGTCGGAACCGGTCAGGGCGTCGAAATGTGGCGACCGATGGGCACGGCCGTAATCGGAGGCCTCACGTTCTCCACCATACTCACCCTGCTTCTTGTGCCGGCTCTCTACTGCCTGTTTGCCTACGTGGGCGTGAAGCGCAAGCGTAAAAACATCAACCTATCAATCGAAAAGAAATGAAATCAATACTTATAACATTCGATCAGGCTTACTACGAGCGCATCATAACCTTGCTCGAAAAATCGAACTGCCGAGGATTTACCTCGTGGCTCGAGGTTCAGGGACGCGGCAGCCACAACGGCGAACCGCATTATGGGTCGCACGCGTGGCCGTCGCTTGCGTCGGCCATAATAACAGTGGTCGACGACAGCCGCGTCGACACGGTGCTCAATGCCTTGCATGAAATGGACTTAGCCACTCCGAAGCTTGGTCTGAGGGCATTTGTATGGAACGTTGAACGCACAATTTAAGAAACTGTTTAAAAATGTTTTGTCATTGAGGTCTTTGTCAGCATCTTGTTGATATTTATTCAGTCATTATGGAACCCCATAACTCATTCATAAATATCAAAAATCTACTTGACAAATCCTCTCAATTCCTTCGACAAATAAATTTAAACAGTCGTTTCTTAAAGAATATATTTGTAGAATTCAACATAAATAGCTACCTTTGCATCACGTAATGAAACAATAACCGCGCATGTGGCGTAATTGGTAGCCGTGTTAGACTTAGGATCTAATGTCTCAGGACGTGGGGGTTCGAGTCCCTTCATGCGCACGGAAAATCCTCCATACACCAATCAGGTGACGGAGGATTTTTTGTATCCTGACATGCCGCGATGGCCCCCAACGCAAGATACGGCACGAATCAATGTGTGGCAAGCCCTCGCGTGAAAAATTCACGCGAGGGCTTGCCCGTTCAAAATTTTGTTCTTAAATTTGTATCCACAACATCAGCAAATTTATGTTATATAGACTTATAATAGGCAATTGGACATCGTTTGCAGAGCCGGTGCAATTCGATATGTTTCCCAATATGAAGCGGGAAAATTTTCCAAATCACGTTTACCATGATTCGGGAACGATTCCGGTATTAAAAAGTTGTGCCTTATATGGCGCTAATGGTTCCGGCAAGTCGAATTTCATCGGAGCATTAAAGTTTATCAAGGAATTTGCAACCGACTTTAATCTCGATGTAAACGCCAATTGGTTGACTTCCGTGTTCAACGCCAACCGATTCAAATTGCCCAAAATGCCTAACGATGTACCTATGAGCTTCTTAATTGAATTTGGAGGCAAATTGGATACATACCTTTACACAATTGAAATCAACGAAACCGGCGTATTATCAGAAGAAGCATTATACATTTCGGGCAAAGGACAATCGCCCAACAAACTGATATTCCGCAGAAATGCCAACGAAGTATCTTTCGCCCAAGACATCGCCTCGGAGGAAATGACACGAGTTTTTAATCGGCAACTCACGTCAAACCCGTCACAATCCGTTATGTCGATTATAGGCAAATTGCATCTCGTTGAAGACAATCACATTAACGATGCCTACAATTGGCTTAATGACCAATTAGTAATAATTGATGTTGACCATAAGATACCATGGTTGGTCGATCAGTTGCGTCATCAGTCAGACGTGTTCAAGTTCGTAAAAGAAGTTTTCTCAAACATTGGTTTGGGAATAAAGGATTTATCCATCAAGAATGAATCTTTTGAAGATTGGCTCAAACATGCCGATGCCGAAGATAAATCGGCAATCACCAATTTCTTGGAGTCCGTTCCTCAAAATGAAGATGGCAGCAAGTCATTTTCTAAAATGAACAGGCATTTTCCACTTCTAACCATAACGGAGGAGGATGGCGTTCGCACCGTTAGCGAGCTGCTATTTCACCAATTTGGCAAGAATGGATTCATAGGAACGATGGATTGCTCCGCTCAGTCGATCGGCACCCTTAGGCTATTAACCTTAATACCGGCGTTCTATTATGCCATCTACAACAATAAGACCATTGTCATAGATGAAATAGATAATTCCATACATCCAATTTTGATTAAGGGAATCATTAAGTTTTTTGGCGATTCAACATCTAACGGACAATTGATATTCACAACTCACGAAACGGCGCTACTCAATCAGCAAGAGCTTTTAAGGCCGGATGAGGTATGGATGATCGAGAAAACAGATGGCACGTCAAAAATGTACTCCCTTAACGATTTTAAGATACACAAAACATTGTCTATTGAGAATGGCTATCTTGATGGAAGATTTGGGGCTATTCCGTTCCTGGGTACTATTGATTTGTTAAAGAACATATCAAAGTCAACAAATAGCTCCGACGATGAATCTTGACAACCTATATTATTCAAAACAGGATAGCTCAAAGGCCATTGAGTCGGAAGTCGTTCAAGCTAACAAACCTGATGAATTCGCCGAAATTGGTGGAATGGGTGCCGATGACACCGATTACACCAAAGGAGAACCATTCATCGATACCGGGATTGTATTTATTCTATCCGGAGGTTCTGAGCGGGAGAAGGATTATTTCAGGCCATTAAAGATTGACAAGCAAATTCACAATGTAAAGATTGCATTCAGATCAAAAAAGGGGCAAGGCCTTAAGCCGTATGAGTTAGCGTCATTAGCCTCAGAATTCGTAAGTAGCAAGAGTTTTACGACAGAGGACAACATCTCATATCATATCGAGAAGGGAGATATAATTTATCTGATTCAAGATGTCGACGAATTTGGATTAGAGCTAACGAAACAATTAAAATCCGATTACGACAAATCGTCAATTCATTGGATCATAAGCAACCCGGCCTTTGAAATTTGGCTATTCTATCACTACAACGACGACACATCGCTTCTCAAAGAGGGCCTGTCGAAATCTGAACGCGATAGAAGCAACTGGCTCAAAGAGTACTTGAATGAGATTATACCGGGTGGCATTAAAACGACGCAAGCCTTTCATTCCGTTGACATTGCCATTAAAAACAGCCGTAACAATTATATCGAGAAAGATGGCATACCTGATGTGTTTTCCACACAAATGCACATAGTTGCAGAAAAGATCATATCAATGTTAGGCGAAGCTGAATTTAAGGCCATGAACGAAAGAAGAAACAACCGAATTGCAGCCTTCAAAAAACAAACGGAAGAAAATCCCAAAAGACAGAATCATTGAGCAAGAGGCAGATTTATCTCATCAGCTTGTAAAGCGACACATCTTTGCGACAATCTACCATATCCGGCAAGAAGATTGCATCAGAAATATTGCTGTGTTTCGACATAAAAATGAGGTATGAGGAGCAATAATATCAATTAAAGCGTTATATTTGCAAAATAATCACAAATACAGCGGTTAAAATGGTATTAGAAATTACTCTCACCAACTTTTTTTCGATAAACGAGAAGATAACGCTTGATTTGCAGGCTGCCAATATCCAGACGAAGGAAGCTCGTGCGCTTGACGGCAACATTTTCAGTGTCGGCAACGAGCGACTGCTTAAAACCGTTGCGATATATGGAGCCAACGCATCGGGAAAAAGCAACATAATCAAGGCCGTAGAAGCTGCCGTCGACATAATTCTCGACTCTCACAACTACAACGAGGGCGACAGCTTCGGATTCAAGCCATTCAAATTTGGAGAGAAAAACGCGCCGAGCGAGTTCTACATACGTTTCATCGTCAACGGCATAGAGCATGAATACTCTTTCACCTGCACCCGCGACGAGATCATAACCGAAAGCCTGTACTATTACCCAAAAGGGCGTAAAGCCTACTCTCAACTGGCAAGTGCAAAATTAGCGATTTGTCGGAAGAAAGCATTCTTCGGAGTATCAAAATTGAGTTTTTTACGTGGTCTGCGGTTGATTTTATGCTGAACTCTGCGAATGAAGGCATCAGACAGATCAGAA
>JAGATN010000016.1 GCA_017621225.1 Muribaculaceae bacterium
CTACCTTTGCAATAGAGTTGTTAGGAGTAGCAAACCGCAGTATATCAGTGAACTTGCATTTTCGCTAAATCGTTACCTTAAAATACCATTACTCTCAATCTACTCTGACATTCAATCAGATATAAGTTTTTTGATTATCCTCGGCAAAGATAAACTAAAGTTTTTAGTTGCACAAAAAATTTTCTGCTTTTTTCGAAAAAACATTCGAGGTCGTTCGAGAGGTCGTTCGAGATCAAAGGAAGTTACCTTACGGGCGGCGGCCCCATAGGAATGGGCGGCCCTATTATGTTATTGCCGCGATTACGTCCGCCATTTGAGCGCAACGAGGCATTGCGCATCAGCTCATAAACGATGCCACCCACGTCTACGCCAAGCTTCACGCCATTGTCGAGCTTATAGAACGGTGCTCCGATGGGGCGCAACTCCCTTCGTCCGGTAGCCGGATTATATACCGACTGCGCGCCAACGTCAACTCCCCAATGTTCGTTGAAGTGCACCGACATATATCCGCCGAAATTGGTGGTTGGCAAAAATGGCGACATAGCCGGGCCGAGGTAGCGGCTATTGCCGTAATAGCTGCCAAACACCGTAAGCGACAGTGCGTCGCTCATTCGCCACTCCACACTGCCTCCTACGCCGTAAATGGTTTGCAGCCCGCGAAAATAGCCCGTCTTTTCAGCCATAAGGCTACCTGTGAATGTCAATGGCCCCGACGTATGCATCAGGGTAATGCTGCCCGATTCCACGCCCATCATGCCGGGATATGACTGACGGCCACCCGAAGCATAAAGCATGCCGTCGTTCCACATGGCTATGGGAGCCACGCCCGAAGCATTGACCGTTTCGAAATTCGTGGCAAACACAAACGGAGCACGATACGTGAGCCCGGTAAGCCTGTCGTAAGCCATCGGCGAGAGCATCGACACGTGCCGCGACACCATCAGCATACGTGCATCGTGCCGGTCGCCCGACATCTCTTTTCGGGCGGCGGCATCCTTGCCAACGCCCGAAATGCCTTTGTCGTCATGCAAATCCCGAGCCGACAACAGCGGCACGCACATCAGCAGGCAAGCCGACAGGACAATGATTCGTTTTATGTATCGGGACAGGATAGTCATTAGTCAGTCACCGAATTTACCTTTGAGTCGATCCAATCCAACTCCATCTTATAATAGTCAGGCTCCGGCGCGCCGTTAAGCTGCCAATCGAAAAATGCCTTCCACCTTTTATAATATAGTTCGCTCAACAATCCGCTCCACTCGCGATGCGAGTAATCGTGCAAGCCGCCATAATTGGCTGCCGTATCGTCGCCCCACACCGTTACGAGCTGAGCCGCATTGCGCACGTACAGCTGCTTTTCGGCCGGAGTGGTGCCGGCATTACGCGCCGCATCGAGCCATGTGTCGACATTCATGTCGCGATGCGCCTTCAACATACTGTCCTGCTCGAGAAGCAGATTCAGAAACTCATCGGCCATCACCTTTACGCTGTCAATGGCGTTGCGCTTGTGTGCAGCCGACATTTGGCGCAACAGCACATTGGCTTTGTCGGCATTTGCCTGACGCGATATGTCGGCAAGATCGTATTCGAAGTTTTTGTTTCCCGCATAATCGGCGGCCGCATCGCGCATCAATTGCGCCGCACGCGCGGTAGAGTCGGCATCGTAAAACAGCTGACTGTAACCCCATGTCGACGCGCTCGACACATCCCAACCCGGACGCGCACACAGCAACGACTCCACGGTGCCTTCGCCGGGATAGTCGATCGGGGCATTGTAGACGGTGGCAATCAAAGCTCCCCAGGCTGCCCGAACGTCATCGCTCGGCGCGCTGCCATATCTGGCCTTCAGGTAGCCGTCGATCCATTCTTCGGGAGTAAATCGCTCCTCGCGCCACGGAAGCTCGAAAAGCAACTCATACATCACCGGATTGTTTTCTATGCCTTCGGGCGTGGCTCCGATTCCGGACAACATGGCGCTTTGCTCTTTCGCGTCGTAGAAACCGTTGATGAGTTGCGACATGCGGCCATGCATGCCTATGTTGCCACCGAAGTTCAACAGCATGCAGTAAAGCCAGTCATGCTTGCCATAACCATCGTTACGGTTCCATTTCGGCATTTTCTCGCTATACAAGTCGAGCACGGCAATGTCGCCTTTGGCGAGTGTGTCAATCATGGCTCTGCGCGGATTGGCCTGCCAGCTCTGTATCACCCATTCAGCGTCGGGATTGGCGCGTTTCATGGCATTCATTATCGACTGCCCGGCCTTTGTAAGGTCGACCCCTTCCGTACTGCCACCTTCATGAAATGGGTCCATGCTGTAATATCGGCTCTGTCCGTACAGACGGCCAAGCTCCTCATAATATATATCGGCCATGGCATCGAAGTGCTCATCCTCGGGCGACAGGAACGCCGGACGCGGGAATCCACACCACTTGCCGGGGTCGGCAATGTCGTAGCCGAGCTTCTCGCCGATGTTGCGCGGCACCATTCCGGCATAACCGGGAAACACCGGCTCAATGCCCAGGCTGCGCATTCGGCCAACAATCTTTTTCTGCAAATCGGCCTGACGGTCATACCAACTTTCGGGAAGCGGACCGCCCCACCCTTCAAGATTGTTCATCTGCCACCACGCCATATAAGCCGGGCCACTGATGAAGCGGCCTATCTCGTCGTCCGAATAGCCCATCCGGAGCAACACATTGCGCCACACCGTCTCCATACCGGTCATGGCCAACGGCATCGTAACTCCGTGGAGTGCCATCCAGTCTATCTCGCGCTCCCAACGAGCCTCATTCCAAAATGGCATCGAATACGAATATGTGCAATAATTCAGATAATATCTGTCTTTCAGATTGGTCGATTTTCTTATCGGACTCTCGGGAAGCGGAAGTTCGTCAGGCAATTTCTGCGAAGGATTATTCCACGTTATGTGCACTCCGGCCACATATTTTAGATACCAATTCAGGCCCACGGCCATCGAGATGTAGTTATTGCCCGAAATCTCCACGCGGTTACCGGTTTTGTCTATCTCAAAATAATCTTCACCGTCCACCGGCATTTCCTTGAATATTATGCGACCGACCGAAGTTCCCTCCGTAACGCGCATGGCCAGCGAATCGATGGCCGTCGAAGCCGAAGCCGACGTACATGACGAATTCATTGCACCCAATGCCGTGATGAATGTTAGCATCACAAAAACAATTTTTTTCATACGATGAAGACCTTTATATAGATTTTTAATACTATCAGCACACAGAATCGGCCCTTATCAACCGATTACGTCTCAAAGATATGCAAATAACGCTAATCCTGCAATAGCACCCACCTTAATTATTTACGAAAGCCCACGGAAGCGTCCCCCAAAAAATCGTACAGCCGAAACTCTAATCCCATAACGGCAATATGCGCCTCACCAACGTTGCCACTGCGAGCCATCATATCTTAAGCAACGACATATATAACAATATTCTAATCAGGAAATAGCGTCAAAATATAAATTTTGTAAAAAACGATAAAAACTATTGTAAATGGCAACAATAATAGTTACTTTTACGTGTTATATAATAAATATGGCTACACGAATAGACATACCCCACGTATCGCGTGATGAAAGGATCGGCAGCGTCTTTAACGAGATGTTCAAGGTCATCTATGCGACTGACAATTCAGATTCAACGGAAGTTGAATGGGATTTCAGCCATTGCGCCTTTTTTCATCCGTTTTTCATCGCCCCACTCGCCATTTACAAGCAGCACTGCGGCAAATCAATAACCGCAACCAACCGCCACGGACATCTTGACAAATACCTCAATCTGATAAAATTCGATAATACGCTTGACATTCATACCGTTGACAATGCACAAAACGTGCTTAACGGCTATCTTGGTAAATCATATATTCCGATATGTCGTTTTGTTTCATCATCCGGGTCCGATGTCGATTGCATCCAGTCCGTGCTTCAAGAAATCATAGAGCGGCAATCTAAAATGTCAGGTGAGTTGAGGACTCCACTGTCATATATGTTAGGTGAAATAGTGGGCAATATCGAGGAGCATGCATACAGCAAGTATGGGTATATTTATTCCCAATATCTACCTTCTGAAAAAGCAATCAACATCTGTATCGCTGACGCGGGAATAACCATACACGGCAGCTATGTACGGCGCAATAGATTTCTTGACAAAATTGGCGATAACGAGGCTTTCGCCTTGAGATTTGCCAATGACGGATATTCAACAAAGGATTTACCCGGAGCAGAATCAAGGGGATTCGGCATATCGACATCCAAACGTATGCTTGTGGATGGACTTGGTGGTCAGTTTTTTATGCTCTCGGGCGGAGCTTTTCATAGATATGATACCAATGGGAGCGTGTTTGTAAATTTGCCTCCTGACATTTGTTGGAACGGCACCATAACCCTTATGCGCATTCCAGTTTCAGCGCCTGCGGGTTTTGATTATCATAAATACGTAAAATGAAGAATATGACTAATTTTATTATCATAGCAGATTTTATCGGGCAGGATATAAGGTCTCGCAACACGATGGCCCCCCTGCACGAAGCGGCAAAAACAGGAGCAACCATAGAAGCCGATTTTTCCGGCGTTGTGTTCATAACTCGTTCCGTAGCGGATGAGATTTGCATTATTGCAGACAAATATCACAACCTTAAAATAACCGGTATGCAAGGTAGCGTACTTGATTTGTACAACATAGTTTCCGAGTCAAGGAAAATGGGTCGGCATAGGCCGATAGACACTTCCACCATCAGGAATTTTGACAACATAAAGGAATTTTCCGCTTTTATGCGTAATCTTTGACATGAGGTCTAAACAAATAATTGACATATGCAGGTTTATCGGTCAATATGGACTCAAACCCAATGACCTTGCCCGCATATGCGAAATAAATCCAAGCCAAATGAGGCAATACACGTTAGGGTTGAAACAACCACGGACGAGCACAATCATAAAGATAAACCAAAAAGTAAGGCAGTTCGCCGAAAAGCTTGGAAGTATGACATCTGTCTAAGAAACTGTTTAAAATTATTTATCGAAGGAATTGAGAGGATTTGTCAAGTAGATTTTTGATATTTATGAGGAGTTATGGGGTCGTTCCATAATGACTGAACAAATATCAACAAGATGCCGACAAAGACCTCAATGACAAGACAAAATAAATTTTTAAACAGTCTCTAAAATAAACAAAAACAGCCTTAAAGGTTAGAACGGTGTTGGATGGCGACAAGGAGGAATGGCATTTCTCCATTGTTGACGTAGTGGAAGTCCCTACGGATAGCGTTAACCCAAAGCCGTATATCAAGAAGATGCATTCTCGCGACCCGGAACTTAACGCCAACTGGGGTATAATTTGTACCCTGGTTCCGATGATAGAGGGGAGGCCGATGGTAAAAAAACATAGGGCAATAGCTCCACTTCCCTTTGTAGCCTTAATACGCAGAATTTACGGCATTACATATCTTGCTTTGGATTGTCTGTAATTCGTTCATAGCTTCGCTTGCTAATTTTGTGTATCCGTTAATTCCCCATTTCTAAAATATAATTTTTAGAGATAATTGACGTTTATAAACACAGCAAAAACGCTGAAAGCAAGCTATAACAGGCCGACTTTCAGCGCTTTGTGCATTGAGCGGTAGACGAGGCTCGAACTCGCGACCCTCAGCTTGGGAAGAGCTGAGCTGCTACGCCTTTACACCGCTTCGCGGCGTAAAGCAACCAACTGAGCTACTGCCGCTTATAAGCGATATAATTCGTATAACCGTTATCTGACATTCAATCGGTTTAACTCACAGTTTAACTTTGTGGATAAAACCAAGAGGAGTGGGTTAATAATATCGTTATATGTTCTCGGTATGCAAAGGTAATAATAATCAATGGACTGTGCAAGCAGTAACATGGAATCGGACTGCATCCACGTGTTTTATTTCAAGCACTTTATGATATGTGAGGATTCTTGCTGTCTTATTATTGGAATCCTAATATAAAACGTGAAATTCAATGAATGGTACTTTTTCTGAATCTACCCTATAAAAAGAAAAATCCGTGAAAAATGTACCTTTTTAGATATAGTCCAAAATAGGCTGCGATTGGACATAGACCATCCAAAAGCCATAGACCAAAGCGGAGCAATGACATGAATATGATTATGGCAAATAACACAAGAATTGATAAAATAGCAGATTCATATATTGAATCCACATATAAGCTGTGTATATAGTTCTCGTATGCCCCTTTGAATCCGTGAATTAATGCGTAATGGTAATTTTTAAACCAATCATTGCCGTATATATCAGCCCATGAGCTAATTAGAAAACATAGAAAAAGCGACAAGGCTGTGATTGCTGTAAATAACCATAGATAGTGCCACCAACTTGTTAGACGGTGATAATGGAATTTTAGCTTTCGACTTATCTTATAATATCTTAATGGCACCATTGACAACTGACTGTTTCTGTATCTACCCTATAAAAACGGAGAAGTTGAAAAATGTCCCTCTTTGTTTATTCATAGTCCTCTAAATTCTGAGGTTTTATCTGAATCAGAGAGTCAATTAATAGAAAAACCTCGCCGTCATTGCGCACATCGCTAAATTTGACTTTAAGGAATCCACTATTTTCTGATGGCTGTAAAATATCCTCTTTTGTAATTCTATATGATAAGCTGTCTTGAGGGTATAAATGCGGAAGCCATATAGGAGTTGGGGCAATGATATGTCGCCATTCTCCGTTTATGCTTGTGAAAGCATGATAGCACATCCAATTAGATGTTTCCCATTCTGTAATATAGCCCCATTCATCTGTTCCGTTTCCGTCTAAATCTCCCTCATAAACGAAGTGTATGCCGATTGTCTTATTCTTCAATATGAGGTCTTTGACTGTTTTGTTTTTTGTAA
>JAGATN010000017.1 GCA_017621225.1 Muribaculaceae bacterium
GGTATTGGTGCCGTCGTCGTTTTTGCGTTCCTCCTCGCGCTGCGCATACGATGTTACCGTTTCGACGGCCTTGCGGCGGTTTTCCATCTGATACCAGTCGATCGAATAGGTGTTGCCTGATTTGTTGAAGTTGTAGAAGCGTTGCGACGAGGTGAACGCGTCGGCATCGCCCGACGTATCGCCGGCATTGGTCACTGTGTTTCCGGGCGTACTGTCCGATCGTTCGGCCAACCATGAGAGGGTGGGTATGTTGTGGATGGTTGCGCTTACGGGATCGAAACTTCGTATGTTGCCGGCGTCGTATGAAAAGTTGAACTTTACGTGCGATATGAGCCTGCGGAAATGTATGGCACCGGGGAGCGTTACCGATGCGTTGCCCGAGCGGTTTATGACAACCTTCTCTGTCGAAAATTTTTCGGCCCAGAAGTCGGAAGTCGCATTTTTGTCGTGGGTGTCATTGCTGAGATATATGCCTTGCATCACGAGGTTGCCTGTCGGGGTGTCGACCGACCCGGGATCGATGCGCACGGCTATGTTTTTGTATTGTTCGAGCGTTTTTGACTCTGACAGCAGTTGCATGAGGTCGGTTGGCGTGTTGGTGCCTCCCTCGCCAAGGCGAACTCCGTAGTTGCCCGTTGGGTTTGCCACCGCCACAATGGTGTAAGTGCCGGTGCTTATCTTCAAATCTTTTATGGCCCTGAACTCCTGATCCATTTGGCCTATTTGGCCGGCTGAGCCTGAGTATTCGTGCTTTAGGTTGCCGTCGCCGTCGTAAAATGCTATCCATAGGGAGTTTATCTCCTTGTCGCGACCTTCGGCCATTTCGGCGCGTGAAAGTTGGGGCATGTCGCCTATCTGATATTTGATGTTCACGCTTACGGGAATGCCCGGCTCGTCGGCTGTCGGAACGTCGCATTCAATTTCGTCGTTGCATGCCGTAAGCATGCCGATGGCGAATATGCTTGCTAAAATGTATGATATATGTTTTGTTGACGAAAGTTTCATAGCCTTTGAATTAGTTAAAGTCGATGTCGGTAGAAGCTGATCCCCATTGGCATACGGTGTAATTCAGGTTTATGTTCTGTTCCCACACCTTGGTCACCTCAAATTCGTATATGTGGTTGCGGCTTATGGCCTTTACGCCCGGATTTTTGAGCGAACTCAGCGCATATTCGAATTTCTGAGTCTTGCCGTCGTTGTCGATTACCGTTATTATCAGTTTGGGGTTTCGGAGGTTGGTTACCTCGCATTCGGTCACGTAGCCGGTAAATGTGTTGGTGGCCGTGTTGGTGAGCGTCAGGCTTTTTACCGTTGAGAACCAGTCGGATTGCATCGTGGCGTTTTCGAGTACGCAAGTGCCGTTTGGCCATGTGTCTGATACGGGGATGTATGCACCCTTTTCGGTAAGGCTTACCAAGCTGACGCTTTGTATTCGTTCGCCGTTTTTGTTGGCGGGATCGGTATTGAAAGCGTCGATTACTCTGATTTTGGCCAATGCGCGCTGCATGAGTATCTCGCCGGCATTGGATGCCGTTTCGGGTGTTTTGGCGGCGTCGAGAGCCTCTTTGGTTAGCGTTGCGGGGGTGCTTATTCCGGCCATGGGAATGTGCATCTGCAGCGCTATGTCGGGTGTCCAGCCGTCGGCCACCGAGCCGAACCATTTGTATTGATTAGCCATTTGGCTCACCGACATGGCAAACATGTCGTTGGTGAACGATGCATCGTTATTGTTGCTTATGCCCGATTTGTTTGCCACGATCATGATGGAGAATGTGACTGATGAGGTGCCGGCGTAGTTGAAATACTCGCGATTGACGTTGAGCGTCAGCGTGTAATTCTTGTGGTCTGCGTCGGTTTCGGTTATTGCGTATTCGCCGGCATTGAACACCTTGAGCAGGCGCTTGTTGTTGTCGAGCAGAAACACGCTTACGTCGTTGACGTTTATGTAGTTTTCGGCGGCGGTGGCTTCTTCGTCGGGATGTCCGTCGGGGTCGATTATGTCGGCCCTGCTTGAGCGCTTGCTGTCGGTGCCGTCCATTCCGCTTATGTCGAACGATAGCCACACCTCATTGCCTTCGTGAAAGCCGGGGCTGTCCTCGGGGCACGACGAATTGTCGTTGACGCACGAATGCCCCATGCAAAGCATGGCGCATATGGCCGTGTTGGTTAGTATTTTATGTATAGCTGAAAAATTCATTTAAGCGTCAATGTTTGTGATGTGCGTTGTGTAGGTTTATTCGAATGGCATTTCGTGGCGTACTACGCGCCAGTTGTTGATGATTATCACCGTATTGACCCATCTCAGCCCTTCGTCGAGGAAGAATGTCATGTTATATTCGTCCTGACGGTCGAGATATTCCTGATCTGACATCTGCTGGTGGTAGAAGCCCTTGACCAACAGTGCGTAGTCTTTCAGGGGCACTCTCAGCACCGTGCCGCCGGTGTTTTTGTTGGTCACGGTGAGTATGGGGTTGTTTTCGACGAGCAGGCGGTTGAGCGTGAACTCGGCAAGCGATGCTCCGAGCACGGCGCGCGATGACGCTTCGACCGAGCAAGCCTTACTGCCGGGGGCGTCGGTAGGATTTTGGTTGATGTCGACCGACCCGGTGGCGAGATGCCACGGATGGTAATTGATCTGAGTGGTGCCGTCGCGCAAGGTGTTGTCGTGGTTGAGCCAGCCGTTTTTGTCGGTGATCGAGAATTCGAAGTTGGTGTGGTCGACCACTTCGCCCGATATGTGCTGCAACACCACGCGGATTACGTTGGTGTTTTTCTTTACCGGCAGCAGCACTTCGTTGGGAGCCGAGGGGCTTGCGTACGGCAGGCTCACGTGGGTCAGTCCGTGATAGAGCGGCGCGAGGTCTTTGTCGACGTGATGACCGTCGGCCGATTCGGTGCGCTGCATGCGGCAGTGGAAGTCGGCGAGAGTCGACGTTCCTTCCTGTCCGGCGGCAATGTCGAACGACTTTCCGTAGTCGCCGCCCCAAGCCAGCAGGTCGTATTCGCCCGGCTCTATGGCAAGCACCATCTTGTTGCCGTCCTTAAGGTCGGCACTCGTTGCTTCGATTCGTTTAGCCAGCTTGCCGGTGGTGCTGTTGAACGCCAGAAGTGTCACGCGGTCGACTTCGGGTGCAAACGCATCGGCAAATTTCATATTGTGGGTATATTCGAAGCGTATCACGTTGTAACTTTCCACGCAATCGCTATCGTCGTAGATCATCGAGTCGCATCCGCTAATCGTGGTGGCCAACGCTGCGGTTGCGAATATTCCGGATGTCAGTTTACATATTTTCGCTTTAAGCTTCATGCTGATTTATGTATATATAGTTTTTTAAGGTTCGTTGATGGTGACGAGCTGCGGGCTCGCCGGTTGGGTATATGCAGTAGCCTAATTGTGGTAAGGCTCGTGAATGTTCTGTTTTTAGTGGATCGGCGGCAGTGGGCCGCTAATCGTGCGTTTGATTTGAGGAGATTTGTTACTTTGTGGTAGAGTTATGTGCAGCTACCTAAGTGAGATTGGTGGGATTGTGAATGATGATTGGCGTTATAATGGAATGGAGCTTCGCTTGAGGTGGCTCCGCCCGTGGCGAAGCTCCATTTCATATTTTCGTAGTGATGTGTATACTGCTTATTCGAGCGTAATGTTGTTTGTCAACAAGTGCCAGTTGAGCACGCGTACATAGCAAGCAAGGAACGATTCTGTTTCTGTGGGTGTATCGGGGTCATTGCCCGGAATGCCGAGACCTACAATACCATCTACCGTGTAGTCGTAAATGTGATTGCGTACTACGCCAATCTTTTTGCCAAGATGCTCAATGTTTGCGTAGTATGAGGTAACACCATTTTTCCACCAAAGAATGTCTTTGAATGTTCCCATTGCAACTGTGTTGTCATCCGATACATTGTAAACGGCATGCCAGGTATTTTTTTTTGCATCCTGAACGAACTCAACTTTTGATGCATCTTCCGGAGCATCGGGATTTTGTGCTACATAAGCTTTCGCTATTTTACTTTTAAGCGCGTCAATTGTATAGTATGCACCCGCCCAACGAAGCATGTCGATTGCTTTGCCATCTTTTTTAATTGTGGCTTTTATGACTATGGCGGTAGCTTTGTTTTTGCTGCGATCGTTTATCTCAATGTCAGGGTTTGATGTATTTTCATAACAATATATCACATTCTCTGACGGGGTGTTAGTATTGAAGGATTGGGCTTTAAAATGATTGGGGCTATATAAGTCGTATGAAGTCTTTCTTTTTTCAGCTCCCGGTTCGGATTCTGTCCAGTATGAACGGTGTTTGGTGGGATCGTTCCACCAGTCACCCCATCCGTTGTATTTTTCAGGACTGAGATGCTTGAAAGCGTATGCCGTTTTTGCTGTGTTGTAAAGTTGCCATCCATTTATTTCGGCGGTAAAAGTCACTTTTTGGTCGTCAAGTATGAACGTTCCGGCTCCTACGGACACGTTGTTATCAGCATCACGTTTCTGAACAGGATATGATGCATCGTATTTAACGCGTACTTTAACGGCAAGACGTTCAAGATAAATAACGGCAGGATTGGATTTTGCAGCATCGATGGTAGTGAGGATGTTATCTTTCACGTTTACCGCTGTGATAACCTCTGTATCAGTGGTTGTGGTTTTTCCGTATGTGGAATTTGTCATTACGAATGGTGTATCCTTTGCACTCCATCCTTCATGAGGGACGTTTGTGATTTGACTAATGACACTATTAAGATTTTTATTTTCAAGATTCTTCATAACCTCAGTCCTCGGATTGGCAACACATAACACTTGATGGGGTGTAGTGCCTACATAACCTTCGCCTGCGGCTTTGCCAAGTACGAGCACTCCCGTTAATGTTCCGGTGGCATCCGATCCATCGGTCTCATCAGATTTGTTTAGCTCTAACGGTTTCACCATATTGGTCTTGACTTCAGCACCGTTTACATTTGAATAAACCAACGGGAAAGCATTGCCGTATTCATCAAAGAAAAAGAAGTATAATTTATCGGCCGTAATATCGCCTTCACCATCTATGGCGCTTTCGAATCCGCCATCGGTTACTGCGCGGCTTCCGGAGTTGACATCTTTGATGGTTACAGCCATGTACTGTTCGCCGGTGGCATTGCCACTCGGATTGGGTTCGTCGTTGTTAGAGCAGCTTGTTGTAAATAAGGCTGCAAACACTGACAAATAAAAAAGATTTTTTTTCATAAGTTAGGTTATTAAGTTATTACTATATTTATTCGACTTTGGGTTAATATGCTTGTGTTAAGTCATTCGTTTGGCTTGATGCAAGAAGCAAGAAAGTGCATATCTTTTCAAAAAAGATAATCGTGCATTGGAAATCGGTGACAATTCGTACTGCGCCGTTATTTTTTGAAATGGTCGAGAGCCTCGGATGCTTGTGCAAGGCCCGCTTTTGCGGCTTCGCTGAAAAGCTCACAGGCTTTGTCGACGTTGTTTTTGCGATATTCGATGATGCCACGTGCATATGTTGCTTCGGCTGAATTGCCGGCCTTGGCAATGTAGCGTTCGGCAGCAGGGATGTTGTTGCGCGCTATGGCAGCGTTGGCCGCATTGAGGTTGGCCTCGGCGTTTTGCGGGAACATGCGCACGGCGTTTTCGTAAACTTCGATGAACTCGTCGGATCCCGGCTCGTATTCAGCCGCTATGAGGTACATCTCGTTGAGGTCGAGGTTTTGCGGACGCGTGGCCAGCACCTGCTTTATTTCGTTGACATCGGTGTATTTGCGCACGTTGTAGGCTATCTTGTAGTCGGTGTGGCGCAACGAGGGGTAAACCGTTTGAAGCAGATAGGCATACTCGTCGGGCCAATGCGACTTTATGCGCCACTCCTTGGCATCGGGAGCTAGGTCGGAGTCGATTGCGGCAAGTATTTCGGTGCGGTTCGGCATGTTTGAGCCTTCTACGAATTTGCGCAATACGGCCCAGTCCTCAGGCTCGTAGGCGGTCTTGATGGTTCCACCGGGGAAGTGGTAGAGATTGTTGACGTACTTTTTCAGCGATTCGGTGCGGTCTTTGGCCAGCTGTTCGTTTGCTTCGTACTTTCCGTCGGGCGACGCATATCCCTTGAGCCATACGGCCGAGAGGGTCACGTCGTCGTCGCTACGCAGAGAGTCGATGCTTGCCAGAATCTTGCCCAATTCGGCGTGATTGGAGCGGAAATCTGGCTTGATGACCGATTCGTTGACCGGAAATTCGATGAAGGCCGAGCCTTCGATGGAGTATGTCTTATCGGGGCGTCCTTGCGGAACCACATATACCAACTGAGGCATCCATGTGCCTTCGTAGCCTCCGATGGTGGCCGAATGGGCGGCCAGCTGCTTGTGGCAGCATCCGTATTCGTCGACCGACAACAGGAGCTTCGATCCGTTCATCCATTCGCTGAACGGCACCACCTGCGAGTAGTCGATGAGGTCGGGGCGGTCGGATGAACGATATGACATTTCGTTTGCGCCCGACAGCATGCGATCGCCGAAGTTGCGCGAATAGTAGTAGTAACGCTGACGGCCGTAAACGCCTATGGCCGGCAGACGGAGCGTGTCGGCTTGGTTGACGATGAGGGGAGTGATGAGCACGGCTTTGTTTGACGACACGTCGAGCCCGGCGAGGCCAATCTGCATGTCGACGGTGATGAAGTTGCCCGAATGATTGAGTTGCAATTCATTGACTGTGACGCCCGGCAACACGTTGACATCGCTTGCTGCCGCGTAACAGCCAAACGAAGCGGCGGCAACCATGACTATATTTGCTATTGTAGTTTTCATATTATGTCAGTTAGAATGAATAAACCACATTTATGGCTGCCTTTGTGGGGCCAACGTAGTTGTGCGATTTTCCGGACTCAACTTTTCGTCCGCAGCCAAGACACTCAAAGCGGTCGTAGCGCGTGTATGACCATCCGAAGCCTATCTCGGCTTCGATGTTCCAATGCTTTCCGAGAATCCAGGAGTAGCCGTAGCTGATGCCCGCGCCCGCAAACCATCCTTGAAAGCGCGAGTCTTTGAGCTTGCGGAAGTCGGTGCCGAGCATGTTGATTTTTCCGTCGAAGCCGCCAATGTTGTATTGTCCGCCGTGGGCGTGAACGCCTACGAAGTGTCCTGCAAAGCGGTCGCAGAACCAGCGACGCACTCCTGGCTGCACATACCAGTGTTTCCACTTGCGTTGGTGACTTAGATTCCAGGCGTTGATGCTTACGGGAACGTCTAAAGTCCACTTTGGGGCAAGCCCGATTTCGGCCCCTATGTTTACGTTGAGGATGGCATCGTCAAGTAAATTTGTTTTTAATGCCATCTTTTGTCCGAAGATTGTTCCGGACATAGAGATTAAAAATACTGTTAAAAGAAGTCGTATCGGTTTCATAGCAAAACGAATTCCTATTTGTTTTTTGTTGTTTGTTTTATTAAAGCCGTTACGGTAAAAAGCGTGTATAATAGTAGTGTTACAAGGTGATTTGTTACAAAATTAGGATACAACTTTTTTCACGTTCTCTTGCCAAGAGATTTGTAACAGTGCCTTAAATCTTACGCCACAACACATTACGCCCATACGTCACAGCCCGAAAAATGCCATTATGCGACATAACGGTACCATAAAGCCAAATTTTTAACAAAAAAACCGTCGCTAAA
>JAGATN010000018.1 GCA_017621225.1 Muribaculaceae bacterium
AAAGTCGGCATCATCCTCTGCCTTGTCAACGTTGGTGTAGGCGGCGCAGTTGACAATGACGTTTACGTCGTTGTCGGTCACCGCTTTTTTCACGGCGTCGGCATCGGTTATGTCGAGCTCGGCGACATCGGTAAATATGTAATTGTCGTTGGAGCTTTTCGAGGCA
This sequence comes from Muribaculaceae bacterium, assembly GCA_017621225.1. Lineage (GTDB taxonomy): Bacteria > Bacteroidota > Bacteroidia > Bacteroidales > Muribaculaceae > Paramuribaculum. Next base: position 167 of record JAGATN010000018.1, read on the forward strand.
TTGCGCAAGCAATTTCCGAGTTGGCCGTTGGCTCCTGTTACGAGTATGTTCATTGGTTTAATGGATAAATTTCAGAATGAATCGAAATGGGTATCGGTGTCAATAAACGGCAATGTTTTGACAAAAGTACTAACTATTTTTCAATTACAATATTAACGGCCTGTATTTTGTTGTAAACAGAGGTCGGTACGCGGGGTACGGAGTATGTTACTTCTCGCTCGGCAAGGCATCGCACCATTTTATCTGATGGCAATAATAAAAAAATGCAGGAGATAAACGCTCGTTAACGATGCTTATCTCCTGCCTGCTTTATAGATAGTATTTGAAGCGGATTGTATGTATATTTTCTACTTTGTTAGACTGTTGTGAAATAAATGATGGCGTGATGGCGTTTGTTATGATTTTTCGTAATGGGGTTATGTATCATTGGTAGATGTTGTCATATTGAGCGACTGATACATCTTGCATTACGAGTGCATTGAACGTCGTTCCTTGATCTATGGTTGGCATGGAGCCTTTCATGAAGCAGCTGAAAAGACCGAAAGGGAAAAGCGCAATGGAGATTATGATTACCGGAGCGAGGTTGCTATTTCCTTTTTCGCAGTTGCTGAGACGTAACGATATTGATTTATGGTCGATGGCTCTCGTTCGTGCATGGGTGAAACATATTTTTCCGGGTCTGCCCCACGATTTTCCCGGTTCGATGCTGAAGTCGATAAACGCTCGTGTACCGGCTTTAATTAGAATGCGCGTGCCGTCGGCCGAATATACGTCGGCGTCAACGGTTGAACGCAGGTATCCGTTTTTTTCAGAATTTTTGATTTTAGTGGTTTCAGATACGCGAAGTATCACCGGTGTGTCTTGTTCCAGCAGATCGCTTCGGTTTATTGTCGACATTGCAATCGATTCCAATGGTTGGCATAAAGAGAGTGCGGCTATTATTACGCAGGCTATTATGCTTTTAAATAATTTGTTTTTTGATTTCATTGGTTTGGATTTGTTGATTGGTCAGTCGATCGTGTAGTTTATTGATAACTGCATATCGCAAAATTAATCATATTATGAATATTTGCAAAGAATTATTGAATATTTAATTAAATAAATTGAATTTTAAGTGATAAATTGCCTGTATTTGCTATGCGTTGAGTATGTAGCCTCGTTTTTTTATGGCGGCGATGGTTATGGCCGGATCGGTAAGCAGTCGTCGCAGGTAGGTAATCTGCACGTTTAGGGCCAGCGAATTGGCATAGCTCGCATCGCCCCATATCTTTTCAAGAATGGTGTCGCGCTCAACCGGTTTGCCGATGTTTTCGGCAAGCATCTGCAAGATTTCCGTCTGACGCACCGAAAGCGAGTGTGTCTCTCCCTTATAGGTTAGCGAGGAAAGATTAGGACGGAAAACAGTATCACCCAACTGATACTCTACTTCCTGATTCACGGTTATGCTCTCGAACCGCTCGTTGATCTTGGCAATCAGTTCTTCGGGATAAAACGGTTTCGGAATATAGTCGTTACCTTTCAGTGAAAAACCGTGGAGGCGGTCTACCTTGTCAGTGCGGTCGGTCAGGAAGAATATTATCACACGTTTGTCAGTCTCCCGTATTATTCTCGCCATCTCGAAACCGTCAAGTTCGGGCATATTTATATCAAGAAGAATAAGATCGGGATGTACCTCCCGATACATTTCCAGCCCCACCTTCCCATTATTGGCGTAAATGACCTCATAACCCTCAGCCTCGATGAACCTTTTGAGAAGCATTGAGTTTTTTAGGTCGTCATCAACCAAAAGAATCCTTATCGTTTTCATCATTGCGGTAGTTTTATGGTGAAACATGTGCCGCGTCCTTCATCGCTTTCCACGGTTATCTCGCCCCCGTGAGCCTCTACAAGCAGTTTTACGTATGCCAGACCGAGACCGATGCCCGGTTGCTCTCCCGTCGATGCCTTTCCGCGATAGAATCGCCTGAAGATATGTTTCAAGTCGCCTGAGGGGATGCCGTTGCCGTTGTCTTTGATCATAAGTTCGATGACTCCGTCATTTTCAGTTGCCGACGCATTGATTTCAACTTCCGTTCCGGAATATTTTACGGCATTCTCCACAAGATTATTGAGGATATTAAAGAGGTGCGAGCGGTCTGCGGAAACAACGGTGTTAGGAGCGATGTCGTTGGTTATGGCAACTGCTTTGCCCGAAGGCCGGAGCGTCGCATCCGCCACGGCATCGAACAAATCATGCAGATTGATGCTTTGAATATTCAAGGGAATCTGCTCGACGTTGTTGAAGGTTATATCGCGTAGTTTTGAGAAATAAGCGGAGAGATTGTCGAGTGCGGTGCGAGTCTCGGTCAACAATTCCTTTCGTGTTTCCCTGTCTTCAAGCATCCTTTCGCTCTCGAGTCCCGACACGCACATCTTCAGTGTGGATATAGGGCGTTTCAGCTCATGAATCATTGTGGTGATGAAACTGTTTCGCATCCTGTCGAGATGAGAAAGTTTGAGAACGGTCGAAAATTGCAGGACAAGGCAGACAATCAACAAACATGAAACCAACAAAGTTATTACGAGCGTCTGCCACATACCGGGCAATACATCGATAGGATTAATCCTGCTGACGATTTGAACGGTTAGCCCCTGCAGCTGAGAATAAGGTATCGTCAGCGAAACCTCAGGAGTAAACGCCGATTTATGATTGACTATCTTATTATCCCATACAATACTGTCAGCTCTGACCAGGGTTATGTCGGCCCTTATGCCGGCCTTGCTTAGTACGGAATCTATTCCATCGGCACGGAACGGACAACTTCTCTCTCTTTGCACATTGCGGGTTGCGCTCCACGCTTCGTTCTCATCTCTTGCTCCGGAAGCGTCGAATATCATCGAGTCGGCAGGCTCTTTCATCTGCTGCTGGGCCAATTTAGCAGCCTTCGTCTTGTGCTCATCGGTAAGCGGGGTTCCCGGTTCCAGGCCGAGAAGCTCATGAGCGGAAAAGAGATAGGTGTAGATTCTGGCGGTGCGAGTTGTCTTGACCGTGTCTCCGTATTGTTGTTCCAATGAAAATGTAGGAACGCTGAAAGCGTCAACCACATTATCCTTTTTCTTCAAGGAATTAGCTTTTGAGTCGGTTGACTCCTCGCGAATCTTGTTATACTCGTCCACGCACACCACAATCCGTTCACTCAGATTTCGTTCATAATCTCTCAGTGCAAACTCATACCTCTCATGCAGCCAGTAGACCTGCATTCCGAGAAAGGCAAGAATGGCGATGATGGTGACTATATATAATGTCTTTATCCGTTTTTCCATGGCGCAAAATTAGTAAATTACAGTCAGACATAAGGCATTAGTATCAAGTCATTTCCTTGACAGTAATAATTTAGTAATAATTCCATAATGTTTGAGTAATGATTATTTTCGGCCCGAAGGAAATGGCCAAAGTAACTTTGCAGCGTCAATCGAAAACAACAAAAAACTTAAACTATATGAAGAAAACATTTTTGATTCTCACTCTCGCAGCCGTCACGGCATCCATCGCCTTCGGCAAAACGGTACGCCGTCAAATGAGTATATTTCAGGCATCTGTTCCCGAGACCGAAACCATCGCTCCCGAAACCATGGAGTTCGTCTACGACTACCGCTGCTGCGTGGATACAACCGGGGCTCTCGCGGAGAACTACGACAGCGACAATATGCTTCTCCAGATCGGTCCCGACGGCCTATCCAAGTTCTCAAGCTACAAGAACCTGACAGTCGATTCCATCCTCATGCGTTCCACTCAGGAACAGATTGCAGACGCCGCGATAGAAGGGAAGCTCAGTACGGGCGAGTTCATGACCATCTACAAGAACTATCCCGCCGGACGCATTACCCACACCGAAAAAATATGTCAGGACTGGTTTCGCTACGATGAGGAGATGCCCCGGCTTGATTGGGAGCTTACCGACTCGGTCACAAACGTGCTCGGCTACGAATGTCATGGCGCGCGTTGCAAGTTCCGTGGACGCGAATGGACTGTATTCTACACCGAGGATATTCCACTGATGGATGGCCCGTGGAAACTTCACGGCCTCCCCGGACTTATCATGAAAGCCACGGATGAAAAAGAACACTACACTTTCGAGTGCATCGGAATCAAGTCGAAAGCCGACCGTCCCATCACTATCTACAAGGTGCCGTTCAACAATACTGACCGCAGGGGATATTACGACATCAAACACCAATGGGATACGAATCCTTACGCCTACTATGAGGCGACAACCGGTAAACATGTGACGGTTCTCGATGAAAGCGGAAATCCTCTGGCGGATGCCTACGACCCGATAGAGCTTTCATATGATTATCTCGAACTTGACTGGCGAAAATGAACAGATACGGTTTTTTCATACTTTGCGTTCTCCTCGGTCTGCTGCCGGTTTTGGCTTCAGACCCGGGCGAACTGCGTGGCAAAGTCGTTGATGCCGATACCGATGCACCAATAATCGGGTGTATCGTGAAATCCAAAGGTGCGTTCACGTCAACAGATAAGGACGGACGCTTCGTGATCACGCCGAAAGAAGGCGCGGACTCCGTGTCGTTCAGCTTTATGGGCTACGAATCGCGTTCGCTGCCGGTCACCGCCGACTTCTCGTGCATACGTTTGCATCCGAAAGCAACACAGCTTAATGACGTGATAGTGGAGGCCCCCGACATATATGCCAAGGGAGATACATTAGTATTCAATGTGGCTAAATATGCCAATGCCAAGGACAATGCCATTATCGACGTTATCAAGCGACTTCCCGGAATCAAGGTCGAGGAGGACGGCACGATAAAGTATCAGGGAAAGCCCATCAACAAGTTCTATCTTGACGGCAACGACTTTATCGGAGGGCAATATGGCCTTGCGACCAACAATATATCGCATAAGGATGTGGCTTCGGTTGAGGTGATGGAGAATCATCAGCCGGTCAAGGCTCTTGAAGGAATCGAGTTCCCCGAGGAGGCGGGTATCAACCTCAAGCTGAAGGAGGATGCCCGGAGCCGATGGGTGGGCGTGGCCCAGGCTGCGGCCGGAGTGCAGCCGTTCCTTTATGACGGATCGCTCTACGCTATGCGAATCGGGTCTAAAGTTCAGAATATCGTCACACTAAAAGCCGACAATACCGGGTGGAATCCTGCCAATGAGATAAAGGAGCATGATTTTGACGATATGTTCTCGTCGGATTACTCTTCAACTCTTTGGCCGGAATATATCTCTGCCGATATGGTGAACGCTCCATTGACGGAGAAACGTACACGTGATAATCTCTCGTGGCTGGCAAACGCCATCACGGCATGGAAAAAGGGTGACACCTCTATGCGACTTAACCTCAACTATATGGGTGATCGTCTCGACTACAATTCAGGCGTGACAACTGACTATTTCAGCAATCAGATTCCACAGTTTGTGCAGCGCAATTCTCAACGGACGCAGAAGCATGATATGTCGGCACAGTTCTACTCTCAGACCAACAAGCGCGGCTATTTCCTTAAGGAGAAGTTGACCGTAGCCGGTGTATATGACAAATCAAATTCGACAATATCAGGCTCATTTGATCTCGGCCAGCGCGTAAGCCGAAAAAGTTTTTCCGCCAACAACGATTTGAAACTCGTGAAGCGCAATGAGAAGAAGCTGTTTACCCTGATATCCCGCAATTCGTTTGAGTATCGTCCCGACCGCCTGCTTATAGCCGGCGAAGAAGACGCGGCGCAGTCTCTCGGAACGATAGATTTCAGAAGCACTACGGAGACAAAATTCGGAAAGATGACACGCTTCTGGAAATATTATGTTTCCGGCGGACTTGACCTTGATTGGTACCGTATGAACAGTAATCTTTCGGGACTCGGCGAATTTGACAACGACGGTGTCCACGAAGCGTTCCTGTCAAATCTTTATGCGGCCCCGCAGGTGGATTATGAGCGCAATGGTTGGCGGGCTTCATTCCGCATGCCCTTGAAATGGCTGCATTACTCTGTCGGAGGGCAGCACGATTATGTCAATCTCTCGCCACGCCTATATGTCAGGAAGCAACTTACGTCCAAATCCGATGTATCCGGTTCTGCTGCATATAGTCTCGGTTCTCCGCAGCCTTATCTGAACATCACGGTTCCCGTGCTTTCCGACTACCGCAATCTATTCATTGCAGAGAATCCCGACAAATATTCACAGAAAGTGGCGGCAACGCTCTCATACCGTTACCGCAATCCGCTTAAATCACTATTTTTCAATCTATCGACCACCTATAACCATAGCCGTAGCTCAATTATGTCAAACCAATTATTCACAGGCGATTTCATAGTCTCTACCTATGCCGACAGGTTGAGCAACAGCGACTCATGGTATGTTAACGGCGGTTTCAGCAAAGGTCTCGGACACAGCAGGATGGTGGTGGGTTGCGATGTCAATGCCTCAACCTCCTCGGCATCTTCCATGCGCAATGACGAGGTCGTTTCTTATCGGCAGTTTACCGCTGTGGCCAAGCCGTATTTAAAGGGGAGCTTGATGCGGTGGCTCTCGGTTAATTATGAGGCCAATTATGGATTTTCGAAATTAAAAGTCAAAGATGAGTCTACATCGTATAATTCGTTCACTCAAGCCCTATTTGCCACTATTATGCCTAATGACTTTTGGCATTTTACAGTCGGTGCCGATCATTTTGTGACATGTTTTCCCGAAGGGTCCAAGTCGAATCTTGTGCTGTTTGATGCTTCGGCCGTATGGAGAATTAACGATAGAATGCGGTTGTCGCTTACGGCAACGAATCTTTTGAACAAACGTATGTATGAATATGTAAACTACGGCACGTTGTCGCGGTCGGAATATACATTTCGCATACGTCCGCGAAGCATCATTGCTTCATTGCAATGTCGTTTTTAATGTCACTTGTTTTCGTTTGCCTTGCGTCGAAGCAGAAAGTCGGCTATGGCCAATGCAACTCCAGGCAATCCTTGCGGCATCTCGGTTCTGAGAATCTCATACATGACTTCGCGATGTTGGCGATACAGATCCATCACTCTCAGATACTGCTGTTTGGTAATGATGTTGTCAAACGATTTTAGCTTGTCGTTTCGAATAAGTGATACGATGTGCTTGTAAACTGTCGTTTCCTGTATGTTCTTTGCTTCGGCTATGAATTTTACGCTATGTCCTTTTTCGATCAGCATCAATGTTTCCGATTCCGATTGCCCGGATGGCATCGGTTGCGTGATGCCCTTGTATTTTCGGATTGACGTTACGAACGGGCGCCAGTACTTGATGGCTTTTATTTCGCTGATGCCCTCTATTTCGCAAAATTGCGACATATCGATCGGCGCTTTATTGGCCATCGCTTCGAGCGATTTGTCTGAAAGCACCATGTATGGCGGTAAACCGTATTTTTTAGACAAACGCGAACGCAGTTCTTTCAGTGTGAACAATAATTGTTGTTCGGGCGCAATTAATGTCTCGATTTTTGTCGTTTTGTTTTTCTGTTTCAATAACGGAGGCACGTAACGAGCCAATTGAATGGTAACGCCGTTTTTTACTATCGACAATCCGTATGGCGTAATCGACAATCGGTTCTTTTCGGAATAGTTTATTTCGAATATGCCGGTCATGATCATTTGCGAGATGTAATCGCGCCACTCGCTGTTCGACAGATCGCGCCCCGCTCCGTAAGTCTTTATTTTGTGATATCCTCGGCTTATGATGTCGGCGCGCGCCGATCCTCTCAGTACGTCAATCAGTGTATTGATGCCAACCGACTGATTGAGTCGCAGCAAGGCGCTGATGGCTTTTTGGGCAAGTATGGTGCCGTCGAAACGCGATGGCGGGTTTGAGCATACGTCGCAGTTTCCGCAGTCATGGTTGTATTGTTCGCTGAAATACGACAGCAGTATTCGGCGTCGACAAACGGATGCTTCAGCGAATTGAACCATACGATTGAGCTTCTCTCGATTTATGTCGGCCTGACCGCTTTCGTCGACGAAGTTTCGTAGCACCATGAGGTCGGATACGTTATAAAATAATATTGTTTCGGCGTTTGCTCCATCGCGTCCGGCTCGCCCTATTTCCTGATAATAGCTTTCGATGTTTGGCGGAAGATTGTTGTGTATTACCCATCGGATGTTGCTCTTGTCGATGCCCATTCCGAAGGCTACCGTGGCACATACCACCTGCACGTCGCCGTTTATGAATTGTCGATGGGCTTCGCTGCGCGCTTTTGCCGATAGCCCTGCATGGTATAACGTCGACCTGTAACCCGATTCCATTAACTTTTGATTGAGCTTTTCGGCGGTTTTTCGTGTCATGCAGTACACAATGCCCGAATCTTTTTCGTATTTGTCGATCATATGGCATATTACCGAAAATCGGGAAGACGCCGATAGATTATGGTGTACCTTTATGCTGATGTTTGGTCGGTCGAACGATCCGAGAAACAAGCGTGGATTGGAAAGCTTCAGCTGGTTGCCTATGTCGTCGCGCGTCAATCGGTCGGCGGTGGCCGTCAGAGCCATTATCGGAACGTCGGGATATACCTCCTTTATTTTCGACAATCGCGTGTAGTCGGGCCGAAAATCATGGCCCCATTGTGATATGCAGTGTGCTTCGTCGATGGCTATGAGGCTAATCTTTATCTCCTTCGACCAACGCTCCATCTCTATTAGCAGACGTTCGGGCGATATGTAAAGCAACTTTATTTTACCCTCATAAATGCCGTCGAGTATGCGACGGTTGTCGGCATCGCTTTGGTTGCTGTTTATGGTGGCCGCCGGTATGCCATTTGATATCAGTGCCGATACCTGATCTTGCATGAGCGCTATTAGCGGCGTTACCACTATTGTGCATCCGTCCATTATCAGGGCCGGAATTTGAAAGCATAGCGATTTTCCCCCGCCGGTAGGCATTAATACAACGCAGTCGTTTCCGTTTATTGCGTGCTTTATTATGTCGAGCTGCAGGGGGCGAAAGCTGCTGTATCCATAAAATCGTTGTAATATGGATGTAGCTTTTCGTTCGAGCAATGTCATGGGGGTATTTGTCGGTTCGTTCATTGGACACATCTGTTAAACGGCGTTTGACTCTCCGGAGAATATATTGGTTATGGTTCGTGCAATGATTTTCAGGTCAAGCATCAATGACCAGTTTTCAATGTACCATACATCGTACTCTACGCGCTTCTCCATTTTCCACAATTCTTCTGTCGGGCCGCGAAATCCATGTATCTGAGCCCATCCCGTGATGCCCGGCTTTATTACGTGTCTGGCCATATATTTGGTTATCAGATTGCGATATATGTCGGTGTGTTGAAGCATATGCGGTCGAGGCCCTACCAACGACATATCACCCTTCAGTACGTTAAACAATTGAGGCAGCTCATCTATGCTCGTATGCCTTAAAAAGCGCCCAAGCCGCGTGATGCGATTATCGTTTTGGGTGGCCTGACGTTTGTCGGACTCGTCATTCACCCTCATGGTGCGGAATTTCCAGCATATGAAGGCACGACCTTTGTAACCCGTGCGACGCTGCTTGAAAAACACCGGGCCCGGCGACGATATTTTTATGGCGATGGAGAGCGGTATCAGAACCAATGGCGACAAAATCAACGCCGTGGCCGATACGATTACGTCGAAGGTGCGTTTGACGATGCGATTGGATATGTTTTTCAGCGGATTGCTCCGCGCCGACAATATGGGCATGGTCCCCAATGCGTAGGTGTCGAATTGTCGTGATACGTATTTGGTGAATTGCGGCACATAATGGTATTGGGTGGCATTTGAGTCGGCAATGGCGATGGTGCGGTTGATGGCCGTTTCGTTTTCGTCATGTATGGTGCAAAACACTTCGTCGATGGCGTTTTCCTTTATGTACGTGTCAAGATCGTCAATCGAGCCGCGATAGAATTCTGACGGCACGTCGTTTGACGGCACGTCGTTGAAAAATCCCATGAATTTATATCCGAATCCGGCATCCGACGACAATTCGTTGAGAAGCCTTAAGGCGGTGTTGTTAGTTCCTACGATTATGACTCTGCTGAAATTGAGCCCGCGTCGACGGCAATATTTTACTATCAGGCGAGATGCAAGCCACCATATGGGCAGTAATATCAGGCACGCTCCGTAGAATGTGGCGAAAAACGTCCAGGGGATGTAGTCGATGCGCAGTATGTAGAGAGCCGATAGAAATATGAAGGCATGGTTGATTATGGTGCGCAATGAATTGGCGAGTAGACGCTCCATTTTAATTGGGCGTAGGCTATGCACCGATGTCGACCACCGCGTTATTGGCAGATACGACAAATTGGCAAGTAGCCATACGGTGCGCATATGTATGTCGACCGATTCATTGCCTGTTGTCGTAATGCCTATTATTACGGCTATGTTGATTAATAAAAAATCAATCCCCGTAAGAAATACGGGGATATAACGTCCGTACCGACCTCGTTGTTGTTTCAATCCGGTCATGTTCCGGTATGGGAATTTATCTGATTATGACAGCTTGCTGTCAATTATTTCGATTTTCTTTTCAAGCTGTGACAAGTCTTCTTTTATGCGTTGCATCTTGCGCTGCATTTCGCGAAGCATGGAGTCGCCGTTTTTCGATCTTGAGTTGAAGAAGCCCAAATTGTTTTCGTAAGTGTGGAGCTCGTTGCGGCGATTTTCGTATGCGCGCAACAGGCGTTCGCGTTCGCGATACAACTTGTTTTCGTCTCCTTCCATCTCGTTTATCGAGGATTCGAATGAGCTTATCTTTGCTTTATTTTCGTGGATGTCGAGCTTGTCGAACAATTCGCCTACCACTACTCGATACGTCTCGTGGAGCTTGTCTTTCTCCTTAAACGGCACGTGCCCCGTGTTTTGCCACTTGTTGCGCAATTCGTGGAGCTGTTTTATGGCTTCGTTGCGTGGCGTTTTGTCGTCGGCAGAGTTTAATGCTTTTAGTTGTGCTATTATATCCTGCTTTATTGCCAAGTTGCTCTGCTCGGTCTTACGTGTTCCGCTGGCATTTTTCTTTTTCTGTTCGAAGAAATAGTCGCATGCGGCCAAAAAGCGGTTCCATATGGCATCGCTGTGCTTTTTGGCAACCGTGCCTATGGTTTTCCATTCCTTTTGCAGGGCTATGAGCTTATCGGTAGTTTGCTTCCAATCGGTGCTATCCTTCAACGCTTCAGCCTGTTCGCACAATGCCGTCTTCTTTGCAAGATTTTCGGCGTGAGTATCTTTCATCTGCTTGAAGAATGCAGCTTTGCGGGCAAAGAAGTCGTCGCATATGGCGCGGAAACGAGCAAACAATGCGTTGTTGGCTTTTTTCGAGGCGAATCCGAGCTTTTTCCAATCCTCTTGGGCTTGTAATATCTGCTTGGTCATGTCGTCCCATGCGGCAAACGATGCAGGCGCGTTCAAGTCAAGGGCTTCCAACCGTTCGCACAGCGCCGTTTTAGCCATTTCGTTTTCGCGTTCGCGGTTTTTGCGTTCTTCGAAGAATGCCTGATAACGCTTGTTTATGACGGCCGATGCATCTTTGAACTGGCTCCAGATTTCCTCTCGCAGTTCCTTTGCCACCGGACCTATTTCGCGCCACTTTTCGTGAAGTTCCTGCAGACGCTTGAAGGCGGTGATTACATCTTTTTCTTCAACGAGCTTCTGCGCTTCGTCGACGAGCAATTGCTTTTCGCTCAGGTTCTTCTTAAAGTCGTAGTCGCGTAGTTCCTTGTTCACCTTCCACTGGTCGTAGAATCGTTCTACGGCTTCCTGATAGGCTTTCCATACTGCAGCTGCGTGTTGCGGCGGCACCTCGCCCATAGATTTGAACTCCGTTTGCAGTTCTTTCACTTTGGGATAGTGACGGTTCACGTTGTCGGTGTCGTTGCTCACTATGTCGAGCTCTTTTATTATTTCGAGTTTACGTTCGTAATTGCGTTGTTGTTCCGCTTCCTGACGTTCTCTGAGCTGGCCTTTTTTCGCTTTTATTGCGTTGAGTATCTCTTTCAGCTTCTCCTCATCCGGGTCGGCTTGGGCTACGAAGGCTTCGGGCGCGTTGCCTGCACCGACAAAAGCTTCTTTGGCCGCCTTTATTTCTTCATTGTGTATCATATAGAATTGCTGCTTGATTAGAGCCACCTTGTCGGCAGCTATGTTTTCAGCTTCAAGCTCGGCAATGTCCGATAATGACTGCAACAAAGACTCTTTCGTAACTGTTTTGCTTTCGTTTTCTACGGGCGTTTCAGTTACGGCTTCAGTTGTGTCAACGGTTTCATTCAAGGTTTGGTCGGCTTCCGGTTGATCCGGAATTATTGACCCTTTACGCAATTCCATAATCAAGAAATTAGATTTTTAAGTTCCAATGTGAGCGTTCTCCGTTTTGGAGGAGGTGTTATGTTGTTATCGGTCTCAAAATTAGCGATAATTTTCAAATTAAAAAGACTTTTGTTCAAAAAAATTGCATAATTCGTTGCTTTGGGAGTTTTTTTCAGCCTAAATGGAATATGCGGTCAACGTGAAACCGTTGTAAAATGGCTTCTTCGTCTTCGTCTGACGCTATGAAAAGCGCCGTGGATAAAACCTCTCCCTCTATGCCGCTTTTTGTCACGAGCGAGGTGCATTTGCGCCCTTCTATCGTTTTTCCGGTGCGAGGATTTACTATGTGCAATCGTGTGTCGGTGTCGTTGCCCGACGTCGTCAGGCATTCGTTTTCCAATTGTATCGGCTCTGTGTTTTGCATATGGTGGCTTATGGCCCATTTTTGTGTGCTGTGGGGCCTGCCGAGGGCCATTATGGAGCTATTGCCCATGTTTATCAGGGCATTTTCGATGTTGCATTCTTTTAGCAGGCTGCGTATCGACTCCAATGCATAACCTTTTAGAAATCCCGATAGGTTAAGGCGTATGCCGGGTATGTCGAATTTTATCTTTCGCTCGTCGGTCAATGCTACGTGCGTTATTGTTTCGCGCGTGAAGCCTTCCGAATCGGTCGTGATGTCGAATAATCCGAATGTTAGCTTGTTGTATTTCATGCAAAGCGACAAAATGTGATATAGTTCGTCGCTCAGTGTCATTGGCCCTAAATGGGCCTGCCTGTTTACTATTGATATCTCGCTGTTCTCGTCAAAGCAATTGGCCGTGTGCTCTATGTCGAGTATTCGATGGTATATTCGTTGTGATGCTTCGTTTAAAAATGCTTCTGCCTCGCAACTTACAATGGCTACGTCAATGCGTGTATGCATGGCTTGAAACCACGTGTAATATATCATCTCTCCCGAAGGAGACTTTTTGCAGATGCGAGGCAGAATCATCGGTTCGAACCGCTTAGAGTAAACATACTCTTATAGTTCCTTGATCTTTACATTTTTGAACCACACTTCGTCGCCGTGATCTTGGAGCAGAATGTGTCCGTCGGTGTTGCCGAAGTTGGGCCAGTTGCGATATTTGCTATAAGCCACCAGTGCGTTCCACATGTCGTTGTTGCGCTCATATTCCAATAGTTTGGTTCCGTTGAGCCAATGCTCCACGTGGTTTCCTTTTACTATTATTACGGCAGTGTTGAATCCGTTGATGTCAAATGGCTTTTTGTCGGGAGCCGGAATCAGATCGTACAACGAGCCGAGTTTTCTATTGCCCTTTACGCCCAGTTTGGCATCGGGGTGCACGTTGTCGTCCAATATCTGGAATTCGCATCCTATGGCCGAGCCTTCGCCCTTGTTCATGTCGGGATTTACGAAATATTTCACGCCGCTGTTGGCGCCTTTGGTTATTTTGAAATCTACCGACAATATGAAGTCCTGATATTTGCGGGTGGTTACTATGTCGCCTCCGTTTGCCGATTCGGCGCCGTCGCTTGGCTGCACTTTCAGTATTCCGTTTTCAATGGTCCAGCCTTTTTGCGGAAAATCGCTCAATTTTGCGCCACGCCAGCCGTTTGAGGTCTTGCCATCCCATAGCAGCGTCCATCCATCCTGCTTCTCCTGTGGCGAAATCGAATTGTCTATGCAATTCACTTCCGGGGCATCGGTGGCTGTCATGTACTTCTGTGGATCTTCGGTGCAGATGCGAATGTCTTTCCATTGAATCGTCTTTCCCTCGTCGGCCTTGTTGCCGATCTGATGCACCTGGAGCGCTATGAATCCTTCAGGGGTCTTGTCGTCCCATATGTTTGCGCAGGGTATGCCGTTGATCCATGTGCGCATATGATTGCCCACGGCTTCTATGCGTGCGTGGTTCCATTCGTTGTTCTTGAAAGCTGTTTTGGCGCTCGGATTTTTTGTGAGCGGATATAGCCATCCTCGGCGTGCTTCGTCGTATATGCCCCCGCTCCATGCCCGTTGCGACGGGTCTATCTCAAACTGATAGCCGTGTACGCGTCCGTTGTTGTAGCTTTTTAGGCTTTCGCTTCTGAATTGTACGCCCGAATTGAGTCCGTCGGTAACCTTGAAGTCGAATTCCAATATGAAATCGCCATATTTTTCTTTGGTGCAGAGAAACGAGTTGGGGGTGCCGAGCTTCGAATAGCCCACTATTGCTCCGTTTTCCACTTTATAAGGCGCTTTGCCGTTTAGTTGATGCCAGCCTTTCAAGTCCTTTCCGTTGAAAAGCGGTTTCCAGTTCTGGCCCATTGCCTGAAATGCCAATAGGCCGCCTATGGCTAATATGATAGCTTTTTTCATGACTAATGTGAATTTTAAATTTTATAAAAATCTTCCCATCCCTTTCTTGGCGGCAGGCCGGTGAGTAGGGCATTGGCAAATTCGTTGTTGGTGAAACGTTTGGCGCGTGTGTCGAAAAACAGCTGGGTGTTGAGTCGTTGGGCTATTACGCCGAGGCAGAACACTTGTCCTAAAACGCCGTTTATTTCGAATGGCGAACGTGTCTTCTCAGTGCCTTGACATGCTCTGAGGAAGTTTACGTAGTGGTTCGACGGGCTTTTGGGTATTTCCGGCAATTTGTCCTTCATGGCCTCGGCTTTCTCTTTCGGTATTATGCTCAGCGTGCTGCCGTGGCTGCCACCTTTGAAAATGAGGTCTTTTGAATATATGATTTTGCCCGGATTCAGTTTTGCCACGGGTGTGCTTCCCTGATTGGTCGAAGGCACGTTGGCATTGTATTCCGAATTTCCGTATCCGTCGGGCAGGGGAGGCAGGTTGTCGATTCCGTCATACCATATTATGTCGCAGGGAGGCATGCTGCCGCGCGCGCCGAATCTGAATAATATGGTCGACGAGAATGGGAAAAAGAAGTCGTTGTGACCTTTGGCATACTTCATCGTAATTTCATACGGAAGCCCTAATTCCAAAAATTCATGCACTGTGTCGATTAGGTGTGCTCCCCAGTCGCCCAATGCGCCCATGCCGAAGTCGTACCAGCAGCGCCAGTTGCCCTGATGGAATTTTTCGGAATAGTCATGATAGTGGCATGCGCCGAGCCATGTATGCCAGTCCATGTTTTCAGGCAGCTTGTCGGCATCCGGAAATTTGGTCATGTTCGGGTCGAAGTTGTGCCAGCGGCGGGCATTGTTCATGTGCGCGGTTACGGCCGTCACATCTTTTATTATTCCGGCCTCTTTCCATGCCTTGAATTGGAAATAGTTGGCTTCTGAATGTCCTTGATTGCCCACTTGGGTGGCTACGTTCGGATTCTGTCGGGCGGCTTCCATTAGCAGTTCCGCTTCCTGGAACGTGCGGGTAATCGGTTTCTCGACATAAATGTGCTTGCCATGTTTCAATGCCATCATCGCTATGGGGAAGTGAATGTGATCGGGCACCGAGGCACACACGGCATCGAATGTATTTCCGTATTTTTCGAAAAGTTCCCTGAAGTCGCGCACTCGTCGGGCCTTGGGGTATTTTGCCAATACCTTTTGGCACTGCTTGCCGTCGAGGTCTACGTCGCACAGCGCCGTTACCTCAACCATTCCGGTCTTTTCGAATTCGTCGATGTTTTGTTCGCCTCTGTTTCCAATGCCTATATAGGCTATCTTTACTTTGTCGCTCTTGGCCGAAGCCCATTCTTTTGATGTTAATGGCTGCGCAAACAGATTGTTTTGCGATCCGAACGCAAGTCCGGCGGCGGCCATTCCCATTCCTTTGATGAAATCTCGTCGTGAAGCCATGTTTATTTATTTTTATTTGATTTAAGCAGAATGTTTTTCAGTGGGAGAATGAGTAGTCGCAATATTGTCCATGCGGCATAAAGCGCAATGGCAAATGTGATTACGTAGAAAATGGATGTTATCAACTCCTTTGCGGGCGCATTATACGCTATAATGGCGTAGGCGTTGAGTCCGAATGATATGACGAAGCATATTATTAGAGTTATGATCTCCGTTTTTTGTCGTTTGGGAGTGATTGTTATGTTGTTCATGATTCTTTGATTGCCTTTGTGTTGTAAGAGGGATAATCGATTTTGAACTCATTCGGAAAATCGAGGATCGTGCCACTCGTTATGGCTTCGTGGCCGAGCAGGCACAGCAGGCTGGCGTAATATCCTTCCTCGGCTATGCGTTCGGGCTGCTTGTTGGTTACCACCGCTTCCACGAATGCGTCAAGGTTGAGCGACGTTCCGTCGGTTTCGGGACGTTTGCCCAATATGTATTCCCCGTGGTTCTCGTTGGCGGTTTCCGGTGCCCAACTGGTGCCGGCAAATGGCATTGCTCCGAACAGTTTGTTTTCCCACTCGTTTATCATCTGCAGGAATGCGGGAGCCGGGTCTATGTTTTCAAAATAGTATTTGCCGCGCTCCGGTTCTATCGTGCCGAGGTTTCCGAGTATCTGTTCTTCCAATCCGTAAAATTTGTTTGATATGTCCGAGCCCCAGGTCATCATTTCGCCGTTGTCGAATGTGTATATGCAGTTTATGTTGTCATACACTTCGCGTCCGTCTTTCCAGAAGGTTATGGCGCCGTGCCCCATCACTTTTTGCGGCAGTTTTCCGAGAGCCCATGTTCCCACTTGCAGTTGGTGGCAGGCGAGTTCGGTCATTAACCCTTTCGAATATTCTTTGTACAGGCGCCAGTTTATGTGCCGCTCGAGCTCCGGCGAGGGTACCGGCCTGCGCCAGTCGCCGTTTCGGTTCCAATAAGCGTGTACGCAGTTAACCGGTCCGAACACTCCGTCATGTACCATTGCCATGGCTTTGATGTAGCGCGGATCGAACAATCGTTGCTGGCCCGAAAAGAATATTTTGTTCGTCTCAAGGTGCTTGTTGTACATCTTGAGGCAGTCTTCCATGCTGTAACCTATCGTTTTTTCGCAAAACACATTTTTCCCGGCATCGAATGCATCGAGTGCTATTTGACAATGTGTGTTGAGCGGCGTAGCTATTACCACGGCGTCTATGCTCTTGTCGTCAAGAAGCTTTCGGTAATCTTTGTATGCTTTTGCCGTCGGCACTGCTTTGAGTGCTTCGTCGAGCGACGGTTGGTAGATGTCGGCAAACGCTGCTATTTCTACTTTTGGATTCTTTTTTAGGAAACTGAGCAAAAATTGTCCTCGCGATCCCGGACCGATGAGGCCGATGCGGCAACGTTCGTTGTTGGTATGCGAAATTTCGCCGAAAGCAGAGAGCCATGGGCTTGTGGTAGCCAAGATGCCGGCTCCCAGTATGCCGAGCTCTTTTAAGAATTCTCGTCTACTGATGGTATTGGAATATTCCATTGCGCTGTGATGTAGATGGTAATGATTAGGTGATTGATTTATTATTAGATATAAGGAGCAAAAAAACAGGGTGGCCTTGATGCGGAGAGTTGTCAACCGTCAAGGCCACCTGTATGCCATATTAATCCTCAAGATAATATGTGAGCGAAGTCACCACCCTTACCTTTTTGATGAAAGGTGTGAATTCGTCGCGATTTTCTATCGTGAATTGACCTTGGCGGGCCGTTTTTATTTTGCCTATGTGGCTGTCGGAGTCGTCGGCAAATTTCTTCGCGGCTTCTCTTGCATTTTTTGTGGCTTCGGCTATCATTTCCGGCTTTATGCTGTTAAGGTCGGTGTAGTCGTAGGTGGTTTGATATTGATAGCTCGACGTTATGGCTATGCCTTTGCTTAACAATTCGCCCTGACGATTGATGAGGTTATGTACTTCCGTTACTTTGTTGGAGCTGACGGTGACCACCGATTGTACGCTGTAATTGTATGGCACGGGGTTGCTGTTGTAACGGTTGGCCTGAAGGTTTTCGACTTCGGGTGCCGACGTGGATATCTCGGCATCGCTTATGCCGTTTGCTTTTAAGAACGATACGATCTCTTGATTGGTCGACGACACTTTGGCATATACGGTCGGAAGGTCGTTGCCCACTTCCTTGAATACTATTGGCCATGTAACTTTGTTGGCGTTTACTTCTCGTTCGGCGAGGCCGCGCACGTCGACGACTCTGTCGCGTGTCGAAAACGAGTTTAATCCGCTTTTGAGGCATAGTCCGAGCGATAATAATCCTATGGCTATGATGCCCGATGAAATGATGGAAGAAGTTTTCATACAGATTCTTTTAATTTGGTTCTTGTTTGTTCGTTAATTGTTTAGTTTTAGCATTGAGTCTATTATGTGACGGTCGTTGCATAGCCGGGGCACTTTGCGCTGACCTCCCAATTTTCCTGTCGTGGCAAGCCAATCGTCAAACAGCCCTTTGCGAGCTGTGTCGATGGTTAGCGGAGCCAAAAATATGTCGCCGCTGCGCTTGGCCTGATAGTCGCTGTTCTCGTTGCAAAGGCATTCGTCGAGCGTGGTTTCGAATAATGCCATGTCGTTGGGGCGAACGTTGAATTCTATCAGCCATTGGTGCCGCCCTTGGCTGTTGGGGGTGCTGTAAATCGGCCCTACCGTATAGTTGGCTATTTCGCATCCGGTCATGCTTGACGCTTTGGCAATGGCCGCATCGGTGTTGTGAACCATCACCTCTTCTCCAAACACATTTATATAATGTTTCGTTCGGCCTGCAATGGTGATTTTCAACGGACGTGTCGACTCCACTTTTACGGTGTCGCCTATCGGATATCGCCATAGCCCGTTGCAGCCGGTTATGATCAGTTCGTATATGTTGCCTTGCTCGAGTTCCCACGCCGCCAATGGTTTGCTCGCAGGGTTGTCGATGGGCTTGAATTCATAGAACGTGCCCGCATCGAGTAGCAGCAGCATGGATGGATCTGACAGGTCGTTTTGCAATGCAAAGAAGCCTTCTGATGCATTGTAGGTTTCCTGAAAATGCATTTTGGTCCGATCCACTATGTTCAGGTATTGTTCGCGATACGGTTTGAACGATATGCCTCCGTGGAAAAAAACTTCGAGGTTGGGCCATACGTCGTGGATGGTGTTGGCGCCGCATGATTTTATGGTTTCGCGCAAAACGGTCAGAAACCATGACGGAACGCCCGAAATGTTGGTGATGTTCTGGCGCTTTGCCGACTCTACGAGGGCCGGAAGTTTTTCGGTCCAGTTTTCCATGAGGGCCACCTTTTTCGACGGCACTCGTACCATTTCGGCCAGGGGATTTATGTTGTCTATCAGATTGGCCGACAAGTCGCCCACTCGTATCCCCTTGGCATATGTGCCGAGTTCGTTGGCAAAGCTGCCTCCGAGTATGAAGGCTTTGCCTGAAAACAAACGGCTGTCGGGGCGGCAGTGGAGATAATGGGCCACTACGTCCGAGCTGCCCCTGAAGTGGCTGCGCGAAAACGACATGTCCGTAATGGGTATGTATTTGCTCTTGCCGTCGGATGTGCCCGACGACTGAGCGAAATGTTTAACCCGGCCGGGCCATAGTACGTCGCGTTCGCCGCCTATCATGCGCATCACGTACGGACGTATGGTTTCGTATGGCGATATTTCCACTCGTTCGCGAAAATCCTCATACGTTTTTATGTCACGAAAATTGTGCTCACGTCCCCATGCGCACTGCGAACCGTGTCTCAGCAACATGCCGAGTTCGTTGCGCTGCGTGGCTTCAGCGTTGTCGATCCATGATTCGGATACGGCTACGCGCTTCATAAAATAGGGCCGTAGTAAGCTTGTCAAATTCATTTCTTAACGATTGTATTCGTTTGCACAAATGTACGAAAAAAACGACATAAAGAAAACTTTTGAAACCATAAATATTGGGTGCGTGCATTTTTGTAAAAGCATTGTTTGATGTCAATTTTTTTGTTCGGCAAGGCTTTTTTTCAACCTTTGGAGGCAAAATGTGCGAATAATTAGTTACTTTTGTGCCACATAAGTTATGACGTTATATTATGTTACGATTGATTGCCAATATCAAAAATTTTAAATTTATGCTTATGCTGTCTGTCATTATGTCGGCATCTGCTTTGTTTTCGAGTTGCGACCCTGAAGAAGAATATGAGTTTTATTCGCCTCTGTTGGGTAGTTGGGTTCTTGTCGAGGACAATTACGGACCCGTGGTAAACGAATATGACAGATCGTATTTCACCTTCTATTCATCGGGCGAGGGCGTATATGAATCGTACGATGTTGACGGTTATGAAATAACGGCTCCCATAGCGTGGGAAACTAACGACGACTTACTTTATGTGTACATTTGGGATGAATTGTGGCGTTATCGTTGGTATGTGTCAGGATCTAAGTTGGTTTTGATGTCGATCGACGGTGATGGCGCAAGGCTGGTGTTTCGGATGTATTGAAGCTTGACGTTATATGGAAAAAACAAAGGAAAAATGGACTGAACTGGAACTTCTGCCCGAATGGGATGAGGAGTTCTACGACGTGTATACGGCGAAGAAACATGGCAAATGGGTGATGCTTAAGACCCTTAAGCCTGCCTATAAGGCCGACGGGCGTTTCAAGGCTATGATTGAAAACGAATTCGATGCCCGATACAATTTGGCTCATCCCAACATCGTGATGATAAACGATTTTGAGGAAGTTCCGGGGTTGGGATTGTGCATAATAACCGACGACGTTTATGGCAAGTCATTGCGCAAACTGCTCGATGAGGATGCCGTGGAGCATATTCATCTTGAGCGGTTGTGTACGCAGCTTGTCGATGCGCTCGATTACATTCAGCGCAATCATGTGGTGCATTCGCCTATTCGCCCCGAAGTCATAATATATACCGAAAACATCAACAATCTGAAGCTCATAGATGTAGGGTTTGACCAAAAAGAATATTTGACGCCGGCTGATGTCGAGGAAGATATATGCAATTTTGGCCGAGTGCTGAAAGCCGTGCTTGCGAAAGTGCCCGATCATCCGTCATATTATGACAAAATTGCCGAGCGGTGCATGGCCGAAGACCCGAAGTCGCGCTATCACAGCATACATGAACTGCGAATGGCTTTGGCTCATCGTTCCGATAATAAGATATACGCGGCTATAATTGTATTTCTGATTATAGTGGCTGCTCTTTTGGTTTGGTTTAATCTCTATGAATCTTCCGAGCCCGTATTCCGGACTTGTTTAAATATTGATAATTATATTGCTTGTTATGGCCATTGAAGTATTGCCTATCGCTGCTGATAAAAAATCACTCTCTCGATATGTTAAATTCGGCATAGATCTGTATGACGGAAATGATTGTTTCGTGCCACCGTTGATATTTGACGAAGTCGAAACCATGATGCCTGACAAAAATCCTGCTTTCGAATTTTGTAAGGCGCAATCGTTTATGGCTTATGACGACGGAAAGCCAGTGGGCCGAATCACCGCCATCATAAATAATGCCGTAAATGAGCGCACGGGGAGCAAGGAGGCGCGTTTCGGGTTCGTCGATTTTATCGATGATCCCAAAGTGTCGTCGGCTCTTTTTGAAGCTGCCGAGGGGTGGGCCCGTGAGAATGGCATGTCGGAAATGATTGGCCCCATGGGCTTTACCGACATGGACCATGAAGGTATGTTGGTCGATGGTTTTGACCAGTTGGGCACAATGGCCACCATATATAATTTTCCGTATTATCCCGCGCACCTCGAACAATTGGGATATGTGAAAGATGTCGACTGGGTTGAATACCGCATTACGGTTCCCGACAAAGTTCCCGATAAATATATGCGCATAGCAGATGTGGTAAGGCGCAAATACGGGTTGCGGACGGTAAAATATACCAATCGCAAGAAGTTGAAGGATGACTATGGGGTGGCTTTGTTCGAATTGATAAATCAGGCTTACGATCAATTGTACGGCTACTCGCCGCTGTCTAAAAAGCAAATTGAATATTACATAGGTAAATATTTGGGCATATTGAGGCTCGATTGCGTTAGCGTCATAGTTGATGCCGACGATAATCTGGTGGGCGTGGGCATATCCATACCCTCATTCTCTCGTGCCTTGCAACGTTCAAAAGGTCGATTGTTCCCGTTTGGTTGGGTTCACATACTGAAAGCGATTAAGGGGCGGAATGACGTTGTCGATCTTATGTTGATTGCCGTGAAGCCCGAATATCAGAACAAGGGGGTAAATGCATTGTTGTTTGCCGACTTGTTGCCTACATATATAAAGAACGGCTATAAATATGCCGAAAGTAATCTCGAGCTTGAAGATAATGCCAACGTTCAGTTGCAATGGCAGTATTTTGAGCGCAGGTTGCATCGCAGACGTAGGGCATATCGAAAGAAATTGTAATCCATCATTTGTCCTTGATGATTTTTACCGATTATTTTCTCGGAAAAAGGCTAAAATGTAAATCCCTGATAAATAATCTAAAAACAACGAATGGACAAAAAAGTTCATTTTATGACGTAAAAAACTTCATAAAAAATTTGGTGGATAAAATAAAAGGCTCTACCTTTGCACTCGCTTTCGGGAACGAAGCCAACCGAGGCCGACCGAAGGCAAGAGAACATTGAAAGCATTTGCAATAAGACGAAGTAGTACAAGAGTCGGATCGAGAATCGGTCCAAAAGCTCAAGTCAATTCAAAAGTCAATGAAGCCGTCCTGCGTCGGACGAACCGACCGAAGTCGATTCCGTGTCGCAAGTCGTCGAGGTTTTCGGACCGAGGCGATGACGCCAAAACAAAC
>JAGATN010000019.1 GCA_017621225.1 Muribaculaceae bacterium
ACAACGTGACCCACTTCGTCAATGCGCAGGCGCGCACCGAAACGGTGAGCAACGTCATCCCCTCATACGTTCTGTTCAAAATACAATACCGCTGGAACAAACAACCCAAAGGCAAATCAAGAACGCAAACAGGAATGAATCAAAACGCACCAATAATACCGATTGGAATGTGATGCATAGCCCAAACGATAGCCACCACATGGCATTTCAGCTGCAACTGCAACTGCAAAATGCGATTTTTAATGCGCCGCCAATGTGGATATCTCGCGATTTTCATCTAACTTTGCAGAATATTGGGGTAATGTAAAAGCCGACACGTCACGACGATATGATGTCGCCCGACGATTAGGCCACGCCAACCGCTACTATTCAGACTGAAATAACTATAACATACAGACGATTATGGAGAACCAACAATTTGAAATGGTTGCCAAAACATTCCAAGGCCTGGAGGACATTCTGGCCGAGGAACTTCGCGGACTCGGAGCATTGAACGTCGAACCCGGACGACGAATGGTGTCATTCGAAGGCGACTTGGAGATGATGTACAGGGCCAATATGTGCTGCCGCACGGCTTTGAGAATCCTTAAGCCTATTTACAAGTTCAAGGCCTCAAACCCCGATGAACTATACGAAAAAGTAAAGGAATTCGACTGGCTGCAAGTGTTGTCGCTCGACAAAACGTTTTCAATCGACACGGTGGCCTACTCCGACGAATTCACTCATTCGCGCTTCGTCACCTACAAGGTCAAGGATGCCATAGTCGACTTTTTCAAAGACAAATTCGGCGCCGACAAACGCCCGGGCGTAAGGTTGCAGGATGCCGATGTAATGATCAACGTTCACATCGCGGGCGAACAGGTCACGCTGTCGCTCGACTCGTCGGGCGAGTCGCTCCACAAACGCGGATATCGCGTGGCCCAGACCGAAGCGCCTATCAACGAGGTTCTCGCAGCCGGAATCATATTGAAAAGCGGATGGCGGGGCGATTGTCCGTTCGTCGATCCCATGTGCGGATCGGGCACATTCCTCATCGAAGCGGCATTGATAGGAGCAGGCATAATGCCGGGTGTGTATCGTCGGCATTTTGCATTCGAATCATGGCCCGACTTCAACGAGGAGCTGTTTGAAAAGATTTACAACGACGACAGCATGGAGCGAGAGCTGACCCATAAAATTTATGGTGCCGACATTTCGCCCAAAGCAGCCTCGATAGCCGAACAGAACATAAAGCAAGCCGGCGTTGGACGATACATCGACTTGTCGATAAAACCGCTGTCGCAATGGACCGAAGCGCCCGAAAAAGGGGTCCTGATAACGAATCCGCCATACGGCGAACGAATCAGCGCCGACAACATGGATGCGCTCTACGAAATGATAGGGTCGAAGCTGAAGCATGTGTTCAAAGGCTATCACGCTTGGATAATAGGTTATCACGAAGAATACTTCCATAAGATAGGATTGGCTCCGTCACAAAAAATGGAGCTGCTCAACGGAGCCCTCGAATGCGAATTGCGCGAATACGTGATATTTGAAGGCGACTACAAGTCGTTCAGAAAATCGGGCGGCTCGATAAAACGCGACAAGATGGCGCGCGACGAAAGGCCCCAAAGAGCGGGCGCGCGCGACAAAAAGCAGGATCGCAGCCCGCGACCGATGCGAAAATTCGACAAGTCGGCCGATAGCCGACGCTCGAAAGTGCCCGGACGCAGCGCGCTCGAGGAGAAATATCGCCCCTCAAAGGGTCGACACGCAGAGCGAAACGCCGATCGTCGATCGCCCCGATTTGCCGAACGCGCCGATTCGCGTCCGAAGTTTGAAGCACCGGAAACAGAATCGGAAAATCCGTTGGCAAAACGCCGCAACGAAGCCGCATTGAAGATGCTCATCGGAAAAATGCCGTCGCTGCCCAAAGATTCGGCCGGCGTGGTGATGCGCGCACGAAAAGGATGGCGTCGCCCCGACAACTCAAACGAACCCGAAAACGATTAATGTAACCCATTTCAACCACAACTCGATATGAACATACTTTTGCTCGGAAGCGGCGGCCGCGAATCGGCGCTTGCTTGGAAAATGTCGCAAAGCCCTCTGCTCGACAAGTTATACATAGCCCCAGGCAATGGCGGGACACAACAATACGGCGAAAACGTAAAAATGTCGCCGCTCGACTTTTCGGCGATTGCCGAATTCGTAAAAAACCATGACATCGACATGATTGTAGTGGGCAACGAAGATCCTTTGGTAGCCGGCATTTACGACTATTTCATCGACAACGACGTGTTGGTGGTAGGCCCGTCGAAGGCGGGTGCGGCACTCGAAGGCAGCAAGGATTTTGCAAAGCGGTTCATGGCCGACAACGACATACCTACGGCACGATACAAATCGTTCACGTCCGACAACATCGACGAGGGATACGCCTTCCTCGAAAGCCTGAAGCCGCCATACGTGCTCAAGGCCGACGGCCTCGCAGCCGGAAAGGGCGTGCTGATCATCAACGACCTCGACGAAGCAAAAAAATCGCTTGCCGAAATGCTTGGCGGCATGTTTGGCGCATCGAGCGCAACGGTGGTGATAGAAGAATTCCTTGACGGAATCGAATGCTCGGTTTTCGTGCTTACCGACGGCAACGGCGGCTATCGCATTCTCCCCGTGGCAAAAGACTACAAGCGCATAGGCGAAGGAGACACCGGCCCCAACACCGGCGGCATGGGAGCGGTAAGCCCCGTTCCGTTCGCCAATCAAGACTTCATGGGCAAGGTGCATGAACGCATCATAAAGCCCACCATCGACGGTCTCTTGAAGGCAGGCATAACCTATCGCGGATTCATATTCCTCGGACTCATAAACGTGGGCGGCAACCCAATGGTAATAGAATACAACGTGCGCATGGGCGACCCCGAAACCGAGGCCGTGATGTTGCGCATCGACAGCGATTTGGTAGAGCTGATGAAAGCTGCCGCCGAAGGCAACCTCGGCGACTTGGCGTTGCGCGAAAAAGATGAAGCCGCCGCTACGGTAATGATGGTTTCGGGCGGATATCCCGGATCATACCCCAAAGGCAAGGTGATTTCAGGAATCGAAAAAGTGACCGACAGCATAGTGTTCCATGCCGGAACCACAATCGATGCCGAAGGCCGTCTCGTAACGTCAGGCGGACGAGTATTGTCGGTAAGCTCTTACGGCCCCGACATCTTCGCCGCGCTCGAAAAGAGCTATCAGGCCATACGCAACATACAATTCGAAGGCAAGTATTCACGCACCGACATCGGTCGCGACCTGAAAAGCTGATTCGCCTCCCCGTTCACTCACTTCGTAGCTAATAAGCAAGTCAATAGCATTGACTACCGGCGAACTTAATATTACACGCATTCTTCGGTCACGCGGCATCGCGTGGCTGATGATTGTCGTTTCCGTCATATCCGCGTGGATGGCATGCAGGCACTTCAACGTGTCGCCGCTTCCGTCCACTCGCGGACTGATATTCTCCATCTCATGGTCCGACTTGGACGACTCCTGTCTTTCATCCCTCCTCAACATGGCGGGCAACGCGGCCATAGTGTTCATAATGTGGCTCATAAATCGCACGTTCAACATCATACGCTCCGTATCGTGGTTCTTTCTCGGCTTCTTCATGATAATACAGATGTCCGTACCGGCCACGATGGTCAATTTTGGCGACGGAACGATTTTGTGCATACTCATGCTCTGCGTGATGATGCTGATTTATTCGATATACATGGAGCCATGGCAAACCAAACGCATATTCCTGGCCTTCTTCATCCTGGGGTCGGGAGCACTAATGCAATACGCCTACATGGCCTATGTGCCGGTGCTGTTGGCCGGATGCGCACAGATGCGCGTGCTCACCTTCCGCACCATACTGGCCGCCCTCGTGGGCATCGTCACTCCGACATGGATACTATGGGGATTTGGGATTGCCGATCTCGGCGATTTCGACCTGTCGATAATAATGGGCAACTTCGCCTCTTTTTCGCGACATGATTTCGTCGTTATGGCCTCGACGGTAGGTGTGACGCTGATTGCAGGGCTGATATTCGGCGTGACGAACCTCATAAAAGTGTACTCGTACAATGCGCGCTCAAGAGCTTTGAACGGCCTGATGGCTCTTTTGTCGATGGCCACCGGAGCCCTCTGCATAGTCGATTTCGCCAACCTGCCCACCTACATTCCGCTGCTCAACTGCTGCGTGGCATTTCAGACCGGAATATTTTTCCGAATAAACGGACAGCGTCGGGCATACTTGCCGGTTCTGATTCTCATAATAGTTTATTCAATGCTCTATTCATGGAACATAAGCCTCTGAACATAATAATCGAAAACAAGATACCGTTCATATCCGGACTGCTCGACGACGTGGCCAACGTGAATTACCTGTCGCCCTACATAATAACGCCCGCAGCCGTAAAAGATGCCGATGCAATGATAATCCGCACACGCACGCGATGCAACGCCGACCTGCTCGACGGCTCGCGCTGCCGATTCATCGCCACGGCAACGATAGGCACCGACCATATCGACCTCGATTATTGCCGCCGACAAGGCATCACGGTCGTAAACGCGCCGGGATGCAACGCTCCGGCGGTGGCGCAATACGTATTCGCCTCGATACTGCATATTCTCGGAGAGAATGTCAGTGGCCTGACATTAGGCGTTACCGGAGTGGGGCACGTAGGTTCGATAGTGGCCGAATGGGGCCGACAGCTCGGAATGCGGGTGCTGCTTTGCGATCCGCCGCGCGCCGAAATGGAGGGCCGTGACCATTTCGACCCATTGCAGCGGCTTGCCGAGGAATGCGACATAATAACATTCCATACGCCTCTTACAAAGAGCGGCGCGCACCCTACTTTTCATCTGGCCGATGATTCATTCGTCGACGCTCTCGCCCGAAAACCGATTCTCATAAATTCGGCGCGGGGATCCGTTTTCGACACCAAGGCGATATTGCGCGGCATCGACAACGGGAAAATATCGAACGTTATAGTGGACTGTTGGGAAAACGAACCGTGCATTGACAAAACGCTTCTCGACAAAGCCGCCATAGCCACACCCCATATAGCAGGATATTCGAGCGAGGGAAAAATCCGTGCCACCCAAGCTGCCGTAAAGGCACTTACAGAGCATTTCAATCTTCCCAAGCCCGAATTCAAGCATAATGTGGCTCCCGGAGCGGCAAAACGGGTCGACGCACAATCCATTTCAACGTCATATTCACCGGCTGCCGACACCGCCGCACTCAAAAGCCGACCCGAACAATTCGAATCGCTGCGCAACGAATATCACTACCGCAACGAAGTCAGATAGAGCGTCGGCGTTTGTGAAAATCGCTCCCCACACTATTGGCCGACTTCGACACTATTCCGGCCACATAAAGCCCTATGGCTCTTGTCATAAGCACATCGTCATGCTCGCCTGAAATGGCTGCATAGGCTCCCGACGGCGCTTGCTGATAGGTAAGCATCTCATTGCAGGCCAGTTCATCGGCCTCGACATATCCGCCATCGCGCACTTTGGCTATGAGTTCTGTTATTATCATGGTCTTGGTCTGACGGTTGGTATGGAATCCCACCCGCCGTCCTTGTACTCCCCCGCGCGAATAAACCCAGCGATACGAACGGTCGATTTGTTCGAGTATGAACGCGGCGCGTCCGTCGCCCTCGCTCTCAAGGGTGTTGCTCTCCACCACGAGCAGTGCGTTGCCATACCATTTGGCTATCGACACCGCCTTCCAGCCCAGCAGGTCGTGATCAATGTGTCCGCGCCATTGCGCCACCACCTCCGGCCGACATTCCTGTCGGGCATTACCGGCATCGATTACGGCTATCACCGAATAGTCGCTGTCGGCCGACCGTCCGCCCACATCCACCACCGTTATGTATCGGCACGGCATGCACCCCGACACGGGCATGCGCCACAGCGAAAGCTTTCCGGCCGAATCGGGCTTAAACGACACATTGTCGAGCGCGCCGGGCCCGCAAGCGTCCATGCCGCGCACCTCGCCCACCATCATCGGGGGCCGGCAACCCTGCCGCAACGCCTCGACGCTCTCCACCGAGAACACTCCGGCGCCGGTGTTGCAAAACGCCTCATCGGGCGTAGCCGGATACTCCGCGCGCAGCAACGTCTGGCTCTGCACGCTCATCCGCTTGGTGTGATACCATTGTATCATTTCAAGCGTAAGGCCGTTATCCCACAAATGCCATTCATACTCATCCATTTCGCCTATCAACGCCCCGGCATCGGCCACCTCCTGACGGCACATCTCTATTTCGTACCACGGAACGAATACGGCATGCTTGTCACTCTTACCCTTCACGGCACGCAGCCACTCCTTGTGAAAATAATTGCCCACGCCATTGGCCGTGCTCTCGAGCACTATGAACGAGTACGGCACCATCGGAATCCCGGCGCACACGGCCATCACGAACGCTTCGGGCGTCATGCTGTTGGTATCGCGCCAGAAAGCCACCTCGGTCAGGTGCGCCATTGCGCAGTCAAGCCCTCTGGTGGCCTCCTGCGCAAAGCTCGACGTAAGCGTTATCGTATTATTGCGGCCCGCTATCTCGCGTATGTTTTTCGAGCCTTCAAACGATTTGAGCTTTGGCGGCTCGTCGCCCGTCCAGTATGCATGCGGATACGATGCCAGCATCTTCGAATACATGCC
The DNA here is from genome assembly GCA_017621225.1 of Muribaculaceae bacterium. Classification (GTDB taxonomy): domain Bacteria; phylum Bacteroidota; class Bacteroidia; order Bacteroidales; family Muribaculaceae; genus Paramuribaculum. Next base: position 6,683 of record JAGATN010000019.1, read on the forward strand.
TCGTATCACCGCCGCCGTGCCGGTGACGTGCGCACATATGAGCGAATTCCAGTTTCGGCGATGCACGCACTGAATCCACGCAAAATACATCTGCACGAGCGTCGACCCGCCCCACTGACGTGCCTTGAGCATTATGAGGCGCAATGGGCGCCCGGCAATGCGATCGGCCTCGAGAATGTCGACCACCCTGCGTTGGGGTCGGTTTAGCACGAACGCCACGTCGCAGCCGGTAAGCTTATGCTTTATCACTACGCATTTGGCGGCCCAATACTCAAAATCATGCTTACACCGCAACTTAACGTAATCCACCTCGCTCGACAAGCTGCCATACTCCGGGTCGTCGAGCATGGCAACGGGGAGATACACCCCCATTCCTTCCCATTTCACCCATGCTTTCCTGCGATACGTGCAGCACTTGCGGCCCTTTACCGGATTATACCTGTCGACAAGCTTACGCTTACGCCGCTCATTGACGAAAAGCATCTTCTCGACATCGACATCCCGAACTGTTTCATTAACCACTACATCATCCGTCATACCATCTCCATTTTCACGTAATTGAATTCAAAATCAGTACTCACCTGCCCTTCCAACGATATGGTCAGATAGCGGCGACGAGGCATGGCCACCTTAAAACGCAACGGTGAAACCACGCTGCCGTCAACGTCGAAACGGCTTATCATCGGGGCCGCGCAGTCGGGTTGCAGGCAATCGTCGGCCATCAGGCATATGCAGCCGGTAAAATTGCTTGCACGCACTCCCACTTCCACGGCCACAAGCCGCCCTCCGGCAATGTTGCGGCGCAACGCCCATCGCACCTCGCTTTCGGCGGCCACGGCATCGGCGCACGCCATCAACGCATCCGAACCACACAGATAGGCCGTGGCGCCGGGCGACTTCACCGACACTCCCGACCCTGCCGCGCCGACGTGCGTTGCCGCCGTCAGGCGGTCGAGGTCGACCGACACAAGCTCATCGCCGCCCACGACCGCCCACAGTCGGCCCGACGACGAATCATAGCCAGTGCCGACCACTCCGTCCATGCGCATCAATCCTCGGGCGCGCGCTCCCGAAACGCAAAGCAGCTCATGCTCGGTAGCCGCCACCACGCCGCTGGAGGTAAATGCGGGCGCGCACCGGCTGTCGATGCCGCGAACGTCGATGAGCGTCGACGAGACGAGCCGGCGCGACGTTCCCACCGACACGGCATAAATGCCCGAGCGCGCGAACGCATACAGATGACTTCGCGAGAAATCCCACGACGATTGCGACCGCGCCGCCGGCGTTATTGCCGATATGGCATCGGCGCACACGGTGAGCACCGACACCGGCATCAGCGGATTGGCTGACGTTGCGCTTATTATCGTTCCGGGGAGGTTCGCGCGTGGAATTTCGACCGGGCTTTGCGCCGGAAGCGAATCGGCCACGTCGACGAGCGCCACCGGCTTGAAACCGGCGTCAACATACACGGCATGGCCTCCGTCGGCCGTGGGCGCGAGGTCGAACTGACCCGTCATAACCGCTCCCGAAGCGGCGCGCACATAAATGCGAAGCTCCGTGGCGCGGGCGTCGGGATAAGCCAACAGGGGCGAGAACAACAGCGGCGCACCCGCCGATCCCTCAATATGGTTAACGGCAATAAGCCCCGACGCTCCGACCACCTCGATGCATCCAGTCCAGGCTCCGTCGCCGCACGAAAGCGCGTATTCCGACAAATCGGCTATGGTGCCGGGGATGCGCGTCACGTTGCCCCACACCACGGCGTCGCCCGACGACACACAGACGGAAGCCGCAAAGCCGTGCGGCGCGCCAAACGAACGCACCCGCGCGTCGACCGCCGGCATCCTCCGCTCAAGCACGGCATTGACGCGCGCGCACTCATCGTCGGGAGTGGCCGCGCGGTCATTGGTCAGAGTGACCGTGCCGCCTTCGTGCAGCATTTTTATGCGCGTCACCACATCGGCAGCCTCATCAAACCTATCGACCAGGCGGCCCAGCGCGGCGGCGTTGCCATACGAAGCGTTGCGCGGCAAGGTGACGCGCAGCAACGGCTCGTTCGACGACGGATGCATAGCCCTATACGAAAAAAGCGATGAACCGTCCACCGGATGCAACTGGGGCGTGGCAAGTATTTCGATTGCAGCCACACGTGCCGCCCGGAGCGCGCCGATGTCGAGGCGCGGCACCACCACCGAAACGTCGAACGCATCGGCTTCGAGCGCAAACGGCTCGATGGTCCAATCGGTAAGGCTACGTTTAAATACGGCTACATCGACAGGCTCGATGCAGGCACCACCATCGGGCAACATGACCGCCACCGGAACCGACTCGTACAATGTGCTACCTTCGTCGTCGACGTAACGGCAGCGCATCATGACGGGCTGAATCCATCCGCCGGCAGCCGATGCCGTGGCGCACAATTGGCCATACGCGCCGAGCAGCGACGCCTTCAGCGCCTTTTCGTCCGACAAACCAAGTACCCTCGCGCGCCGCAAATCGCCATCCTTCGGCAGATATTGCGGCACCTCGGCCGATAGGCGGCCCAATTTTCGCGCAACGAAACGAACGGCCGGAAACTTAGGCAACGGGCCGCGATGATGCCACAATCCGGCAGCGGCATCATAATCGATGAAATCGGGCCCCTCGGCTGTCATCAGCACCACCGAATCGGTGCCGTACGAAACGGCACAGGCGGCCTCCGACGACAGAGTGGCCACGCGCTGCACAACGCCCTCGCATATCACGCCCACGTCGCATCCGCGCTTCGCAATTATTGCCGCGCGCGAATTTCCGCGCCACTCCATCAGCGGCACCCATGCGCCGTCGGCAAGCGTCACCGGTCGCGGTGCCGGGCTCAGTCCGTCGCCGCCGCGTCGCCGCCACAAATTCACACAACTCACCACCCCGTTGCACCCGCTCATTTCATCGGGTATCAACGTGTCAACTTTAACCACGTCACGTTTTCTTCTCATAATCATCAGGTTTTTTGATTTTTGCGGCAAAATTACATTGCCTCAAGCCCGACGATTATGCGAAACCGTCCGTCAAATGCGTAAGTCGTTGTTTGAATATCGCAACGCCAATCCTATGGCCTTGCCGAGAAGCGGCGGCACGGCGTTGCCTATCTGAACGAGCTGCTTGTTTTTCGTGCCCTCGAATATGAAATCGTCGGGAAACGACTGCAAACGAGCCATTTCGCGCGCCGTCAGCACACGCGGCAACTTAGGATGCACGTTTACGCCGCCGTGATTCTCCTTGATGGTGCATGAAGCCTCGTTCCACGGACACTTTTTCCACGCATCCGAATATCCCTTGTACAAACTTTTCCCCTCCTCAAGCTCGAGCATGCGCCGGGCCATATCGGGCCGGTGGCGCGTAGCCACATGGTTGAATGCCGGATCATCGGGCCTGTCCATCAAATCGGCTATGGCGCTGCCGGTGGTCACATAGTCGGCAGGCTCAAGCAGCGGCTTTGGGTGATAGTTCTTCAGTCCGAGCCTATTGCCGATGAATATCACGCGTTCGCGCTTCTGCGGCGTGAAGTAGTCGGCCGCACACAGCACCGCCACGTTCATTTCGTAGCCTATCGCCCTGAAATCGTCGATTATTTTCCGCTCCACCTTACCGCCGAGCATGCTGCGCAAACCCTTCACGTTCTCGCACACCACGAAGTCGGGCTGCAGATGCTTCACTATGGCCACGAGCTCAAGGTAGAGCGAGTTGCGCGGATCGTCGACAATGCGATTGCCCGCCATGCTGAATCCCTGACATGGAAATCCGCCCGCCACCACGCTCAGATGCCTTCCGGCCAGCCTACGGGCCACCTCGTCGTAAAACCGACGCTTGTTTTCGGGCCTCTTTATGTCGCCGTTCACAAACGGATGGTCGAAGTTGCGCTCATACGTCATGCACGCCTCTTTGAAGAAGTCGAGCCCGCATATCCCCTCAAGCCCGGCCATCTCGAGCCCCTTGCTCAGCCCGCCGGCACCGCAAAACAGGTCGACAAACGTCATGGCCGAAGGCTCCACGGCGTTCCACGCTTCGGAAATGTCGATCCAGTTCACTTCGCCTTCCGGCATTTTCGGCGCTTTCACCGACATGCGTTTCGGCGCGTCAAACAAGCTCGGCTGCACGGCCGATTTGTGCAGATTGCGGCGATAACGCCTCACGGCCGCGTCGGAAATCGCGTAACGCGTACCCGACTTCGAAGCCTCGAGACTATTGCCGGCTATCAGCCGGCGAACGGCTTTCTGCGTCAAATCGAGCATTTCGGCCACTTGTGCTATGGTATATGTTTTCATCGTCAATTGGGGCGAGGGGTGGATTGCTTCGACAAAAATATACAAAAACAACGACATTTGCCTTACCAGTGCTTTTTTTCATCGCCGACATTTTGTTAAAAATTCAATAGACGTATGCAGTTTCCATAGGCTACGTTATGTTAATTCGACAATATTGCACTAATTTTGCGTTCATTAAACATTAAATTTAAAACCATATTTGTATTTTTTCGACGATGGAAAAGAATTTCAAGCGAACCCTCATCACCACCGCTCTGCCATATGCCAACGGCCCGGTACACATAGGACATCTCGCCGGCGTTTACGTTCCCGCCGACATATACGCCCGCTACTTGCGATTGAAGGGCGAGGACGTAATAATGATAGGCGGCAGCGACGAGCATGGAGTGCCCATAACCATCAAAGCACGCAAGGAAGGCGTCACGCCGCAGGACATCGTCGACCGCTACCACACCATCATCAAAGACTCGATGAAGGGCCTCGGCATTTCATTCGACATATATTCACGCACCACCTCCGACATACACAACGCCACGGCAAGCGAATTTTTCCGCCGTCTGTACGACAACGGACAGTTTGAGGTAAAGACCTCTCTGCAGCCCTACGATGCCGAAGCAGGCGAATTTCTCGCCGACCGCTACGTGAAGGGCACCTGCCCGCATTGCGGCAACGAGGATGCCTACGGCGACCAATGCGAGGCGTGCGGCTCGTCGCTCAACACCACCGACCTCATCAATCCGCGCTCCATGCTGACCTCGTCGCCCGTGAGCTGGAAAGAGACGTCGCACTGGTATCTGCCGCTCGACAAATGGCAGGAGCGCCTGAGCAACTGGATTCTGAAAGATCACACCGAGTGGAAAAGCAACGTTTACGGACAGTGTAAGTCATGGCTCGACATGGGCTTGCAGCCTCGTGCCGTGAGCCGCGACCTCAACTGGGGCGTGCCGGTGCCGGTAGAGGGCGCCGAGGGCAAGGTGCTTTACGTGTGGTTTGACGCTCCGATAGGCTACATATCGAACACCAAGGAGCTTCTGCCCGACACGTGGGAGCGTTACTGGAAAGACCCCGAAACGCGCATGATACACTTCATAGGCAAGGACAACATAGTGTTTCACTGCATAGTGTTCCCCGCCATGCTTATGGCTTACGGCGACGGATTCAATCTGCCCGACAACGTGCCCGCCAACGAGTTCCTCAACCTCGAGGGCGACAAGATTTCGACGTCGCGCAACTGGGCCGTATGGCTGCACGAATACCTCGTCGACTTCCCCGGCAAGCAGGACGTGCTCCGATACGTGCTTACAGCAAACGCCCCCGAAACCAAGGACAACGACTTTACCTGGACCGACTTCCAGGCGCGCAACAACAATGAGCTCGTAGCGATACTCGGCAACTTCGTAAACCGCGCCATAGTGCTTACCCACAAATACTTCGACGGACGCATGCCGCAAGCCGGCACGCTCGAACCCGTCGACGAAGCCCTGACGGCCGACATCAAGCGCATCAAGGAGCAGCTGTCGCAAAACCTCGACACGTTCCATTTCCGCGAAGCGCTGAAAGATGCCATGGAGCTGGCACGAATCGGCAACAAATACCTTCAGGAAACCGAACCGTGGAAAGTGGCGAAAACCGATATGGACCGCGTGGCCACGATACTCAACCTCGCCATAAACCTCTGCGCCGACATAGCAGTGGCATTCGAGCCTTTCATGCCCTTCATGGCCGAAAAGCTCTGCAAAATGCTGTCGATCGACATGCCCCGATGGACCGACCTGGGCAATGGCAACCTCGTGGCTCCCGGCACCGCACTCGGACAACCCGAACTGCTGTTCGAGAAGATTGACGACGCCGCCATACAGGCACAATTGCAGCGCCTCGACCGCATAAAGAAGGAGAATCAGATCAAGAATTTCCGTCCCGAACCGCAAGCGCCCGACGTAGACTTCGACACCTTCATGAAGGCCGACCTGCGCGTGGGCACGGTGCTCGAGTGCACGAAAGTGCCCAAAGCCGACAAGCTGCTCAAATTTCTCATCGACGACGGCATGCAGAAGCGCACCATAGTGTCGGGAATAGCCAAGCATTACGATCCGGCCGACCTCGTGGGCAAGCAGGTGTGCTTCATCGCCAACCTGCCGCCGCGCAAGCTCAAAGGCATCGAGTCGCAAGGCATGATACTGTCGGCCGTTAACGCCGACGGCTCGCTCGTGGTCATAAGCCCGTCGGCCAATGTGGTTCCGGGAGCAAAGATAAGCTGACGCGATGCACCCCGTTCACACACCCTCACCGCAACCATACATCAAAGCTTATGAATCTCGACCGTAAACCCCGCATACTGATCATATACACCGGCGGAACGATCGGAATGATAGAAGATTCCGAAACGGCCACCCTGAAGCCGTTTGACTTCACGCATCTCATCGACAACGTGCCGAAAATAAAGAAGCTCAACTTCGACATCGAAAACGTTTCGCTGACTCCCCCCATCGACTCGAGCGACATGGACCCGGCCCACTGGGTGCAGATAGCAAAGACCATCGAGGAGCATTACCTGATATTCGACGGATTCGTGGTGCTGCACGGCACCGACACGATGGCCTACACCGCTTCGGCGCTGTCGTTCATGCTCGAAAACCTCTCCAAGCCGGTAATAATCACCGGCTCGCAGCTGCCGATAGGCGAAGTGCGCACCGACGGTGAAGAAAACCTCATCACGGCGCTGCAGATAGCGGCTGCCGTAAACAGCCAGGGAAGCCCCATGGTGCAGGAGGTGGCCATTCTGTTTGAAAACTATCTGTGGCGCGGAAACCGCTCGACAAAGATGAGCGCCGACAACTTCAACGCCTTCAAGAGCAACAACTACCCTCCGCTCGCAAAGATAGGCCTTGGCATACACTTCAACGAAGAAGCGCTGTTCAGGCTCCCCAACCGCGACCGCCGGCTCAAGGTGCACTACGACCTCGACTCCGACGTGATGTTCATCGACCTCTTTCCGGGGCTCACCGAAGCCACCCTGCGCCATCAGCTGTCGACTCCCGGCATAAAAGGGATAGTGCTGAAGACCTACGGTGCCGGAAACGGCCCGACGGCAGGCTGGTTTACCGATGCCATACGCGAGGCCGTAAATCGCGGCATAGTGATACTCAACGTGACGCAGTGCGTGAACGGCGGCGTGCACAAAATATACGCCGCAGGCGACTCTCTCGCCGCCTCCGGGGCCATTTCGGGCCACGACATAACGGCCGAAGCCGCCATCACCAAGATGATGCACCTGCTCGGCCTCGATTACAGCATAGCGGAGATACGACGCAACTTCGACCATTCACTGTGCGGCGAAGTAACGGTGTGACGGTGTGATGCCTCGGCCATCACCAAGCCACCGTTTCCAAATATCTAAAGACACGGCTCCCCGTCAGGATATCCTGACGGGGAGCCGCTTTATGTAGTCAATCGTATGTCTCAGCGATTATTTAGCCATCGACATCTTGACATAGCTGAACCAGTTGTAGCCATTAAACTTGCCATTGTCGAACAGGAAGCCATAGAACTTGGTAGCCGGGTCGAACGTGATGTTCTTGAACGTGCTGTCCCAATGAGCCACCGCGCTACCGTCGAATACAGCGTACCCGTCGGCTGCGGTACCCAAAACGATGTCGCATATGCCTACGTCACCGAAGTCTACGCCTTCGGCTATTATCTGACCGTAGGGGAATTCGAGATAGCCCTCCTTAGTGGTGAGGTCGAAGTGATAGAGCACTGCCGCGCTAACCCAGTTGTAACCCTGCCAACCGTTCAGGTAAAGCACGTTGTTATAGTCAGGATCGGCATCGTCGGCTGCGCCGGTCATGGTCACGTTGGTGCTTTGTTCCACGCCCTTGTTGTTAGAGTACTTGAATGTCCACTTACCTTGCAGCTTTTCGTAGAATTCAGAGTCGCTGTCCTTGATGGTAACCAAAGTAGAGGGCTGTCCGATGGTAGCGCCCTTGCATTCGGTAATTACTATCTGGAACTGGCGGGGATCGTTGATCAGGTCGCCGTCGTCGATAGTGTTCACTTCAACGTTCACCGACTTCACACCGGCGGGAATGTTGAGGTTTTTGGTAGTGATTACGTAGTGTTCGTTTTCAACGGCTACCGATGAGCCAACCGTTTCCACGGCAATGGTCACCGATATGGGGCCGTTAGCTTCGCCGGTCACCACCACGGGCACGTCGAAAAGGCCCTTCGTTTCCTTTACGCTCATTTCGGGGTTGAGCATGCCTACCGATACACCCGAAGCGCTGTTGAAATCGTCATCGTCCGAGCAGGCCGTCATTGCGACGGCTGCCAGAGCGATTGTGAATAATTTATATAATTTCATGATTGTTTATTCGTTAATAGGTGACACACACAAATTAATAACCGGGGTTCTGTTGACCCTTGAGCTGCGGATTTATATCCATTTCGTCAGCGGGGATGGGCCATACGTAACGGTAGTCATTTGCTTCGTAGCGCACCGACATGCCGGCACGAACGAGCACGCTTTCGAGATCGGGATTGACATACTCATACGAAGCGTCGCGAGTAAATCCGAGGCCCCAGCGACGAAGGTCGCTCATACGGAAGCCTTCGCCGATGAGCTCCTTGGAGCGTTCGGCACGAACGGCATCCATGATGGCAGATGCATTGTAGTTGGCATCTTCATAACCTTCGATACGAGCAGCGCGGAGTGCGTTGAGGTAGCGGTTGGCATCGGCCACTTTGCCGTCGGCGGCAGCCGCTTCGGCAGCGATGAGGTATATTTCGCTCAAGCGGAAGGGTTTCGGCTTGTTCTTGCGATAGTTGATGCCCGAGCCCACGAGATCGGGGTTGCCCGGATACTTATAGAACACGTAGCTGGGATAGTTGCCGCCTTCGATGGTGAGCTTCCATACGGTGAAGAACAGGTCGAAGCGAATGTCGCCTTCATCGTAGGCCATGAGAGTGGTCTGCGAGGGGATGTAGTCGGAGCTGGTGACATCCTGATACGAAATCCATGAATTCGAAGTGTTGCCTATCGAACCCGATTCGCTCGAATCGACGAAGGGCACGAATATCAGCTCGTCAGATTCGTCATACACCCACATGTCGGCATAAGCGTCGCCTTTGGCAAGCTTGAAGGGGCTGTTGTTGATGAAATCGTTGGCAATGCTCATGGCCGAAGCGTAGTCGGCGGTATGGAGGGCAATACGAGCCTTGAGGGCCTTTACGGTCCAGGTGCTCAGATATGAAGCGTTGGGAGCAAGGTTTTCCTTGTGATCCACCTCATAGTCGGCAAGCGCCTTCATGGCCACGTCGAGGTCGTCGTTGATCAGCTTGAGGGTTTCGTCCATCGTCGAACGGCCGGGATACGAACCGGTAAGGCCGGTAGGATTGAAGACGGTGACGAGGGGCAAACCGAGAGCAGGCTGCGAACCGCGTTCGGCAGTGTAAGCCTGGCAGAAGTGATCCATCATGTAGAAGTAGTAGTATGCGCGGGCAAAGTGAGCTTCGCCGATGTAGCGCTCAACGGCCAGACGGTCGTCTTCGGTCAGCGTACCGCTTGCCAGTATGGCTTCGGCCTTGCCGAGGAAGTAGTTGACGCTGGCTATGCGGCCATAAAGGCCGGCCCAGATGTCCTTAATGTCGCCGTTGCTCGAGCTGATGTTGCCGTTGGCAAGCACACCCATGCGGTTACCGTTGGAGATGAGACCGTTGAATTGGTCCATCTGCATTTCGGTATTTGTGATCCAACCTCCGGCGCCCATGCTACGAATGCTGCTGTATATACCGTTGCGGAATCGGAAACAGTCGTTGGCCGATTCAATTGCAGTGCTGTCGTCCAATTTTCCGGCGGGACTCAGATCCATGTCGCATGAAGTGAGGGTGCCGCACAGCACAAGGAGTGATAATAATATTTTTTTCATAATCTATTTGCGCGTATCTTAATTTAGAATGTAACTTCAACACCGAATTCATACTGACGGGTATTCGGGTAGCGGAAAAGAACCAAGTTTGATTCCGGTTCCGGGTCATAACCGGTGAAGTTTGTAAACGTCAAGAGGTTGCGGCCGGTGAAATGGAAGGCGATGCCTGCCATGTCGAGCTTATTCATGATGCTTCTGGGCAATGAATACTGGAGCGTAACGTTCTTCATACGCAAGAACGAAGCGTTTTCGAGGAATCGGGTATCGAATTCGATGGCTTCGCTCGGACCGGGGATGTCGGTGATGTCGCCGGGCTTGGTCCATACGTTGAGCATTTCGACCATCTGGTTGATCGACGTTGCGTTGGCGGCGTTGCGAATGAACATAAGGTCGTTGTTGACAAGATATTTCTTGCCCTGCCATGCGAAGTCGGTGCGCAATGACAAGTCTTTCCAGCGGAGGTCGAAGCCGAAGCCGCCCGAGAGAGGAGCATACTGGCTCTTGTTCATCACCTTGGCGTCGCGTTCTTCGTTGAAGGTCTTGGTGAGGTTACCGTTGCAGTCAACCCACATCTGCTTACCGTCGGTGGGATCGACGCCGGCATATTCAACCATGTAGAACTGGCCTACCGATTTACCTATTTCATACGAAGTCAGGTAGTTGGGCATAGGATACGACGTTTTGCCGTTAAACAGCTCGGTAACCTTGTTCTTATTGTAGTTCATGTTTGCGCGAACGCCTACATACCAGTCTTTCGACTTGTAGATGGCTGCATTGAGGTCGATGTCGATACCGGTGTTGGTCATCGAGCCGATGTTGCCCGAACCTTCCGAGAAACCGGTAGTGTAGCTGTAAGGAATGTCGAGGAGCATGTCGCAAGTCTTCTTGTGGTAGAAGTCGATTTCACCCGTCAGGTGATCGAAGATGCCGAATGCCAGACCGAAGTCATAGCCCTTTACGGTTTCCCACTTGAGGTCGTAGTTGGGAGCCTGCGAGATGCCGAGCGAACCGTTTCCGTTGTAGATTGAGCCTGAAGCTATGAGGCCGAAGTAAGTGTAGTCGTCGATACCCGAGTTACCTGCCGTACCGTAGCTGGCGCGCAACTGGAGTTTGTCGAGCCAAGTGTAATCCTTGAAGAATTCTTCGCTCTTCATGTTCCACATGGCACCAATCGACCAGAAGTTCGACCAACGCGATCTGGGAGCGAACTTCGAGCTGCCGTCGCGACGGAACGAACCGTCGAAGAAGTAGCGTTCGTCGTAGTTGTAACTTGCGTTAACGAAGTAAGAGTTCATTGTCGATTCCGAGATGCTCTGGCCTACGCCGCTCATCTTCACTTCCGTACCGTTGGTAAGAAGCATCTGGCGCGGGTCGGTCTGACCTTCGGTGGCAATGCTGAACTGATTGTTCTTCGAAATTATCGATTCCTGACCAACGAGAGCGGTGATGTTGTGCACGTCGTTGAGCGAGAAGCGATATTCGGCGGTGTTGGTATAAGTAAACTGATAGTAGCGCTGGAAAGATTCGCTGCGGCGGCCGCTGAAGTCGAGCACACCGTCGGTGGGGCTCATCGGAGTTCCCGAGAGGTGAGTGTCGGGGCGAACGGCAGTGTTGCGGTAGTCGTAACCGGTAACGGCCTGCTGAGCCTTGAAGGTCAAGCCCTTGATGGGATTGATGGTTTCATACATATTGACCGTGGCGGTAAGGTTGCTGCGGTTTGAGGGCTGATACGACATAAGCGTAACGGGGTTCCACATACCTGAGTAGTGGTAGAAGTCGGCCTTTTCGCCCCACTGTATGTTGCCGCCTTCATCCACCGTATAATAATAAGGTGAGTCGTACGGCATGAGCTTACGTGCGCCGAACACAGGGTTGTTCGCGTTGTTATAGTTGCCCGACGAGTTGAAGCCGTTGGTTTCGTAGCCGGTGAAACCGAGGTTGGTCTGGATGCCGGCGCTGAACCAGTCGTTGACCTTCGCGTCGATGCTCGAACGGAGCGTTTCGCGGTGCATGCCCGACGAAGCTATCAGACCGTTCTGATCGTAGTGCTGGAGCGAGATGTAGTAACGCACTCTGTCGCTACCGCCCGAAGCGGCACCCTCTATCGAGTAGAGCAGAGCGGCGTTGTCGAATATCTCGTCGCGCCAGTTGGTCGAGATGTTATACTTGTTGATGGCATCGAGAGCGCCCTTGTCTACGATGGGCTGGTTGATCTTGTTACGGAATTCGAGATACTGCTTCGAGTTCATCATCGTTATCTGGTCTTCGACGAGCGACGACCATCCGACGTTTGCACGAACGGTAACGCGACCCTTCTGACCCAGCTTACCTTTCTTGGTGGTGATCACGATAACGCCGTTGGCTGCACGTGAACCGTAAATGGCCGTAGCTGCGGCATCCTTGAGCACCGTGGTGCTTTCGATGTCGTTGGGGTTGAGGGTTGTGAATATCGACGAAGATGTAGGAGCGCCATCGAGAATGAACAACGGAGTGTTTGAAGCATCGATGGAGTTTACACCACGTATACGTATCGACGAAGGAACTGCCGAGGGGTCACCCGAGCTTGACAAAATCGAAAGACCTGCCACCTGACCCTGAAGTGCATCGACGAAGGTGGTCGAAGGCTTGTTTTCGAAAGCTTTCTCGCTGACCACGGCCACCGAACCTACCACCGAACCGAGTTTGCGGCCCGTACCGTAACCGGTAACCACCACTTCTTCGAGACGACTGTCGGAAGCTTTGAGTCGCACTTCCATATCCTGGCTTACGGGGAGCGTCACGCTCTCGTAACCCACATAAGAAACCTTTACTTCCTTTACCGAAGCGGGTATACGCAACGAGAAGTGACCATCAGCGTCGGTCACTACTGCCGATGCGCTGCCCGAAGGGAGCGGAAGCACTGTTGCGCCGATGAGCGGTTCGCCATCGGCATCGCTGAGCACCGTGCCTCGAATTGTGCGCGTCTGAGCTGAAGCACACATCGCTACCGACACGATAGCTACCAATAATAGAAACAGCTTTTTCATACTAAAAAATAATTAGACATATAATTAATTGAATTTCAGAGTTCTGCTTTTGTATTTGCATGCCGCCTCTCTCCCGCAGAGAGGCGATCAGGCGGCAAAGATAAACATATTTTATCATAAAACCAACGAATTACGACTTTATTTTTTAGTTGTTAACATTTCGCCGTTTAAAAAATGAAAAATTATAATGGTGATTATGCTTCATTTATGACGTTTTTGACCCCTAAAACGAACAATTTGTTAATCTCCATTTTGACAAAATAAAGTTAACGCCTAAAATGGCCCGAAATGGCCCTAAAATGGGGTCAAATCATAGTCTCTCTGCGGGAGAGAAGCGGTCACTCTGCCATGGCCACACCTTAATTATATATATGTATGCTGAAGGCCCGAACCTTGTGCATCGCCTCTCTGCGGGAGAGAGGCGACGTTCAGACATCGCAACAAGACTCTGAAATTCAATTAATTATATGTCTAATTATTTTTTAGTATGAAAAAGCTGTTTCTATTACTTTTGACAGTGGCTACGATCGCCATCGCGTCGGCACAGACGCGTACCGTGACGGGCCAAGTTGTCTATGCCGGTGACGGCGAACCGCTTGTCGGCGTGTCCGTCATCCCGGTAGGATCATCGTCAGGAACAACTACTGACGTTAACGGCGAATTTTCGCTCAAGGTAAGCAACAACGTGAAAAAGCTTCGCTTCACCTACATCGGCATGCATGCCGTTGAAGCTGCAATTACCGGCGAAAAGATGCTCATCAAGATGCAAAATGCCGACACAAGCCTCGACGAAGTCATGGTGGTGGCCTACGGTACGGCAAAGCGCTCGGCCTTCACCGGGTCGGCTGCCGTGATCGACGCATCAGATATCGAAAACTCGCAGGTGTCCAACGCCCTCAACGTGTTGAGCGGTAAGGTAGCCGGCATTCAGATCAACAATACGTCGGGTGCTCCCGGTTCGTCGCCTTCGTCGATACGCATTCGAGGCATATCGTCGCTCAACGCCGGCAACTCGCCCCTCGTTGTGGTCGACGGCGCTCCCTTCGGCGGCGACGTAAGCCTTATCAACTCGAACGATATCCAGTCGATGACCGTGTTGAAGGATGCCGCTGCAAACGCCCTTTACGGTGCGCGCGGTGCCAACGGTGTGATCCTCATCACCACCAAGAAAGGACAGGGCGGCGGTGCCACCGTGACTTTCGACGCAAAGTGGGGTGCCAACAGACGTGCCACTCAGGACTACAACACCATCAACGACCCCAACCTCTACTACGAAACCTACTACAAATCGCTCTACAACTACTACCTCAATCAGAACGGCGCAACTCCGGCTTCGGCATGGGCTTCGGCCAACAGCAACCTGATTGACGGTTCGTTCGGTTTGGGATACAACATCTACTCATATCCCGCAGGCGAAATGCTCATCGGCGCAAACGGCAAGCTCAACCCCAACGCCACCATCGGCCGCATGGTCAACTACAAGGGCACCGACTACTGGATTCAGCCCGACAACTGGCTCGATGAAACCTACGAAGGCGCAATGCGTCAGGAATACAACTTCTCGGTATCGAACAACGCCGAAAACTCGTCGTTCTACGCATCGGCAGGCTACTTGAAGAACGAAGGTATCATACCCAACTCCGACTTCGAACGTATCACAGGCCGTCTGGCTGCCGACACTCAGGCCAAATCATGGCTCAAGGTGGGCGGTAACTTTGCTTACACGCACTACGAAACCAACTCAATGGCCGGCGACGGTAGCGGTACATCAACCGTCAACCCCCTCGCTTTTGCAACCAGCATAGCTCCCATCTACCCGATGTATCTCCGCGACGCACAGCGCCAGTACATGCGCAATGCCGACGGTCTCATCATATATGACTACGGCGACGGCATGAACGCAGGCCTCAACCGTCCGGCCATCTCGGGCGCCAACGGCCTGTCATCAGCCATCTACAACACCAGCAACACCGAAGGCAACTCGTTTAACGTAAACGGCTTCATGGACATCACGTTCCTGAAGGACTTCAAGTTTACCACCAACAACACGGTGTACATCGACGAATATCGCGGCACGAGCGTGACCAACCCGCTGTTCGGACAGGGTCAGGCCACCGGCGGTAGCGTAACCAAGAGCCACAACCGCTACATGAACTATCAGTTCCAGCAGTTGCTCACCTGGGCCAAGAACTTCGACAAGCACAACGTGAACATCCTCTTAGGTCACGAAAACAGCTGGATAAAGGCTTACTACCTCAACGGCTACAAGACTCAGATGTTCTCGCCCGACAATAAGGAACTCAACGGCGCAGTGGTCGACGGCGGTCAGGAATCGTACACCACCGACTACAACAACGAGGGCTACCTCATGCGCGCACAATACGACTATGATTCTCGCTACTTCGGTTCGTTCTCGTTCCGTCGCGACGCTTCGTCACGCTTCCATCCCAGCAACCGTTGGGGTAACTTCTGGTCGCTCGGCGGCGCATGGATCATCTCGAAAGAAGAATGGTACGACCTGCAGTGGATGAACATGTTGAAGTTCAAGGCTTCGTATGGCGAACAGGGTAACGACAACATCGGTAACTACCGCTACACCAACACTTACTCGATAGTCAACTCTGACGGCAAGCCCGCAGTGGTTCCGTCGAGCGTAATGGGTAACACCAATCTTACTTGGGAAAAGAACGGCAACTTCAATATCGGCGTCGAATTCGGCATGTTCAACGATCGCCTCACCGGCAGCTTCGAAGGCTTCTACCGCAAGACCACCGACATGCTCTATCAGAAACCGCTCCCCGTTTCGATGGGTTACACCAACCAGTGGCAAAACTTCGGCGACATGAAGAACGCCGGTATCGAAACCGAATTGAACGGCATCCTGCTTCAGGGCCGCGACTTCAGCTGGGACGTAAACTTCAACCTTACCTGGTATAAGAACGAAGTTACCCGTCTGCCCGAAACGAGCCGCTCAAAGACCGTTGAAGGTTACGAAGGTACTGCCAGCGGCGGCAACTTCATAGCCGAAGGCCTCCCCCTCTACACTTATTACTGCTACGAATATGCAGGCGTCGACCAGGTAACCGGACGCGCCCTCTACTATACCGACGTGAAGGAAGACGGCAAGATAGTACGTCGCGCACGCGTCGATGCAAGCGGCAAGCCCGCATCTGACGAACCCGAAGGCTACAAAGGCGCTTCGCCCGAACGTTATCTTTGCGGCAGCGCACTGCCCGAAGTATATGGCGGTTTCGGCACATCGGCCACCTACAAAGGCTTCGACATCTCGTTTGCATTCAACTATCAGCTCGGCGGCCAGGTGATGGACGGCAACTATCAGAGCCTTATGTCGTCGCCCGGCACCATGAACCGTGGTAACGCAATGCACGCCGACATATTGAAGTCATGGACGGCCGAAGCCCCCAACAACACCATTCCTCGTCTCTGCTTCAGCGACCAGGACAACGTGACCAGCTCACGCTTCCTCACGAGCGCTTCTTACCTGAGCCTCCAGAACATCAACTTCGGTTACACTCTGCCTCAGTCGATAGTAAACCGTCTGCAACTCCAGAAGCTTCGCGTATATCTCTCTTGCGAAAACGTTTGGCTCTGGTCGAAGCGTCAGGGTCTCGACCCGCGCCAGTCAATCAGCGGATCGTCAACGAATGTTTACTACTCTCCCATCCGCACCATTTCGGGCGGTTTCACCGTTACTCTCTAATTTGACATTCAAAACAGCATGAAAGTAAATTACAAATCACTAATAGCCGGCGCACTCATTGCACCTTTCGTCATGACGAGCTGCATCGAGGAAACCGAACCGACCAACAGCGTCACCCAGGATCAGCTTGGCGCATCGTCAACGGCAATCGAAGCCGCTATCGGCGGTATACCTTCGTACATGAAGAAATACCATGTATGGACATCTGAAGCATGGGACTTCGGTTATCCCGCACAGATGCTGATCCGCGACTTCCTGACTCAGGATGCGTTCCAACCCTATAACGGATACCAGCACTTCTGGCAGGGCCAGCAGATTTCGCTCGGCCTCGACGCAGGCTACGGATTCTGCCAGGTTACATGGTACTACTACAACCTCCAGGTAAAGGCCGCCAACGACGTAGTGGCCGCCATCAACCCCGAAGGCGCTTCCGACTATATGCTCAACGGCCTCGCTCAGGCTCTTGCATACCGCGCATCGACCTATCTCGACATGGCTCGTTACTACGAGTTCCTCCCCAACGCCACCACCAGCGGCTTGGTAAGCGAAGGTCATGACGTGACCAACCTCACGGTGCCCATCACCGACCCCACCAACCCCGACATCGTGGCCGACAACAATCCCCGCGCCACTCGTCAGCAGATGTTTGAATTCATCCTCAACGACCTCGACAACGCTGCCGCCTACATGCAAAAGGCAGGCATCGCCCGCTCTAACAAAACCCTGCCCGACCTCGGCGTGGTTTACGGCTTGAAGGCTCGTCTGTACATGTGGGTTGAAGATTATCCCAAAGCTGCCGAATTTGCCCGCATGGCCATAAACGCTTCGGGTGCCACTCCGCTCACACGCGACGAATGGTTCGATCCCGTCAACGGCTTCAACACCCTGTCGACTCCGGCATGGATGTGGGGCTTGCAGATGGTGAAGGAAGACGCCGCCATCGGTTACAGCTGCTGGACCTCGTTCGTGGCTTCGGAAGCACAGATAGGCTATGCCGGACGTTACCACTTGTGGTTCACGATCGACAAGTCGCTCTACGAATCGATTCCCGACAACGACTGGCGCAAGCTCTCATGGGTGGCTCCGGCCGACAGCCCTCTCTCGGGTCAGGAAGTTTACTCTCACCCCGAACTGTTCAAGGGTGAAATCGATCCGTATGCCAGCTTGAAGTTCCGCACCGGCAACGCCGACCTCTCCGACTTCAACGTGGTAATGGCCACCGCCATTCCGTTGATGCGCGTCGAAGAGATGTATCTCATCGAGGCTGAAGCCACCGCCCACACCAACCCGACGGCCGGCAAGCAGCTCCTCGAAACGTTCATGAAAACGTATCGCTACGCCGACTATCGTTGCAACGCAACCGACACTGAAGGCGTAGTTGACCAGTGCTTCTTGCAGAAACGCATCGAGCTTTGGGGCGAAGGACAGACATTCTTCGACGTAAAACGCCTCAACAAATCGGTGACCCGCGACTATCCCGGCACCAACTGGCCCGACCTCTGCCGCTTCAACACCGTAGGCCGTCCCGACTGGATGAACCTGCCGATATGCGAATATGAGGGCGACTTCAACGCCGGATTCCGTGGATACAACAACCCCGACATAGGTCGTCAATAAACCACTCCCTCCAAAACTCTTTTAAATAAAGCATTATGAAAATTCAAAAGATATTTTTCGGATTATTCGCCGCTGCTATGGCCGTTACCATGACGGCCTGCAGCGAAGACGAGCCCGTTTGGCAGCCCGGCGAATCTTCATCGTCGACTACTGCGGCTTATTTTTCGGCTGACGACCCCACTTCGATAGCTTTGGCTGAAGGTCAGGCTTCACTGTCGGTCAACATCAGCCGTCAGAACGCTACCGGCGAGGCTACCGTACAGCTCACCTCAACCGGTTCGTCGGAAATATTCACCGTCCCCACGTCGGTAAGCTTCGCGGCAGGCGAAGCCACCGCCGCCATCAACGTCGGCGTCGACTTCAGCAAGGTAAAAGCCAACGACAATTATCCTCTGGTAATAGCAATAGCCGAGGGCGATGCCACTCCCTACGGCAAAAGCTCAATCAACATCAGCGTGGTCTACTCACCCTGGGGTGCCTGGACGGCTCTGTCGGAACGCGGCGTATACACCCTCAACACGCCTTACAGCGGATCGTATGAGGTTGACCTCCAGATGCGTCAGTCGAAAATCGACCCCAATCAGGTGCAATATCGCATTCCGGCCGACAACGGTAGCAACTATGCCCTGTGGGAACCTGAAATGATCATCGAACTCGATCTTTCAACCAACATCGTCACCGTGCCCCTTCAGCTTAACGGTGATTCGCAAAACGATCTGCCCATCAGATATTGCGACAGCTATACGCTATACACCAAAGTGTTGAACAGCAACAACCCCGGCCAATACCTCGGCTTGAGCAACTTCAACCCCAAGACCGGTTTGCTTACGCTCAACATCGCATACTTTATGATCAACGGCAATAAAGTAAGCTGGTGGGGTGGCGCATTCGACAACTATCTGCAACTCCCCGGATATGCCGATTACACCGTCGAGATTTCGTCGAACGGACACTGGATTGACGACAACGGCGTTGAAAACCAGATTCTCAACTTCTACAAGTCGGCCGACCTCGCAAGCGTGAAATACGAAGTGCTTCAAGGCAAAGTTACCGGCGATGCCCTCACGGCTGCCATCAACGCACTTGCCGCCGACGGCGAAGCCGATGAGCTTACCGAATCGGGCAACGTGGCATTCCAACTCGAAGCAGGCACTTACACCGCCATCGCCGTAGGCATGGCCGAAGGTGCAATGCAGACAAGCGCATCGTTCACCTTCGATTTCGAATCGGTGATGGTTGACCCCAATGCCGACTGGAACGACCTTGGCCTTTGCAAGTATACCGACGGTTTCGTATCGTCATGGTTCGAAATACCGGCCTTCACCTATGCCGTAGAAGTACAGGAGCACAAGAGCGAGCCCGGCGTATATCGCCTGGTTGAACCTTACGGACAGGCATGGCCCGCATGGGATCCGTCAATTGCGCTCCCCGGCAAGCATTACATAATCATCAACGCACAGGATCCCGAAGGTGTGTATGTAGAAACCTCATCGCTCGGCATCCAGCTTAATCCGGATTACGGCGAATTCTGCGTTTCGTCAGATGCATACCTGACACTCGAAGATGGCTATAGCCTCGATGCGATAAAGGCAGCCGGACTTTGCGGCGTGATGAAGGATGGCGTAATCACCTTCCCCGCCCCTAAGACCCTTCTTATGTCGATGACGCTTTATCAGGGCGGCGGATGGTACTACTCCGACAAAAACGGCGATTTCAGCCTCGACGTAAACGGAGTTTCGCCTGCCGACGTAGCCACTCAGAAGGCATCGATCAACCTCAACAACTTGCAAATCAAAGACGCTACGAAATCGAATGCCAAGGCTTCGAACTCGATACGCGGCAAGGTGGTATCGGCCGAAAAGCTCGCCGGCAAAGTAATGACCGCCGGAGCTATCCGCTAATGTCAGCGCGTAACGTAGCTACTCGTTAGCCTACATACGAAAACCATCAATACGTCACCCGTCAAATAAAAATATTTGGCGGGTGACTATTTTTTATTAATTTTGCCAACAATCCATTATAATTCCGAATATGAGAAAATTCTACACCTTGCTTATCGCCTCGGGCTTGTCGATGTCGCTCCTCGCCCAGCAAAAAATCAATCTGTCAGGACGCGCGATGCTCGACCGCTACAACGCCGAGCGCACCGAATTGGCAAAAACTAACGCCGACGAGGCACAAAAGTCGCCCGTAACGTCGGCTTTCGTGGTACTCAACCCCGGAGCTTCGGCCGACGACATAGCCGCAAAAGGCATAGAAGTGACCACCGACCTCGGATCGGTGATAATAGTGAACCTGCCTCTCGACAAAGCCGAAGAAGTGGCCGCGCTCGGAGCGGTAAAATATGTGGAATTCGGCGAAACGGCCAACGCCAACATGGACTTCGCCCGTCCGTCGGCATTGGTGACGGAAACTCAAAACGGCTTCGACTTCAACGGCAACCCCGTGAAATTTGACGGCGCGGGAGTGGTTACCGGCGTGTACGACACCGGCCTCGACCCCAACCACATTAACTTCAAGGATGCCGATGGCAATCTGCGCGTCAAAGGGGTGTGGCAATACACCGACAACGGCTCGCTCAACGAATATATAACCGCGCGAGGCATCACCTCGTTTACCACCGACAACGCCAACCAGACCCACGGCACGCACGTGGCAGGCATAATGGCCGGTTCGTATAAGGGCGCAAGCGACTTCGCGTTCCTCACCGAGCCCAGTGGCACCGTCGGCGGCCGCAAGGACGGCGACATGCCCTACTACGGCGTATCGACCGCCAGCGACATAGCCATAGGTTGCGGAAATCTCGGCACCACAAGCGTGGCAAACGGCGTGGCAAAAATAGTGGAATACGCCGAAGCGCAAGGACAGCCCGCCGTGGTAAACATTTCGCTCGGCATCACGACAGGCCCGCACGACGGCTCTACGGCTTTCAGCCGCGCAATGGCCGAACTCGGTAAGCGCGCCATAATATGCATTGCCGCCGGCAACGAGGGCGCCATGCCAATCTCGATAGTAAAGGAATTTACCGCCGACAACACAACGCTGCGCACCTCCATGACAGGCAACAAGGCCGACGGCGTGGCCGACATATGGACCAACGGCCCCGACCCCGTTAAAGTGACCCTGTCGCTATACAACCGCACTACCAAGAAATTCACGGAACTCGGATCGACCGACATCGACGGATTTACGCTCAACTCCACCAATACGAAGTTTGCAAACTACTTCGACGGCACGTTGAGAATATACAAAGGTGTCAGCAACCTCAACAACCGCTATCAGGTGCAGCTGCAATTCTCTAACGTACGACCCAAAAGCTCAAGCTCGGTGGAATATCTCGCCATAACCGTCGAGGGCAAGAGCGGACAGAAGATTTACATGTACGGAAGCACCAACGCCACATTTGCACGAGTGACCGGATCGGACTTCACCGCCGGAACGCCCGACAATTCGGTGAACGACATGGCCTGCGGCGAAAACGTGGTGTGCGTGGGCTCATACAATTCGCGCACTTACTGGCCGGTATTCGGCGACCGCAGCAAACCGTATGCAGCGGTGTATTATTATAAGGACAACGTGCTCAACGGCATAAGCGGATACTCATCGTACGGCACCACCTACCAGGGCCGTCAGCTGCCCGACATATGCGCTCCGGGCTCGGAGATAATATCGTCGTACAGCCGATTCTACATGGAAAAGCTGTCGACCACCGACCGCAACAACAACACCACGGCCACGGCAAAGCCCCAGGGCGAACGCAAAACCAATTATTGGGGACCGATGCAGGGCACCTCGATGGCCACGCCTTTCGTAAGCGGCGTAGTGGGCCTCTGGCTGCAAGCCAACCCCAACCTGACGCATGCCGACGTGGCAGGCATCATGGCCAAGACATCGCGTAAAAACGACCTTGACGGCGCGGCAATACGATGGGGCGACGGACGCATCGATGCCTTAAGCGGCGTGAAGGAAGCCCTACGCCTTCTCGACCCCAGCGGCATTGACGGAGTAGGCGCCGACGGACAGCCCACCGACGACGAACGCCTGATAGTGACCGTGACCAACGGACAGGTAGAGGCTTTCGTGGCCGGCGAAAAGCAGCTCACCGCCGAATTGTATACCATCGCCGGACAAACGGCGGCAAAGGCTTCGGCATCGGACGACACGGTGACTCTCGCCACCGCATCGCTTGCCCCGGGCGTTTACATTCTCCGCGTAAGCTCACCCAACTACTCGTCGACCCGACGCATAGTGATACGCTAATCCGCTAACTTCTAAAATACACGCCGCCGACAAACTCTGAATGAATTTGCCGGCGGTTTCGTTTTCGCCTCACGCCACACGCCCATATACATTACGGGTCCGAACTTCTGATGCGAAGTCCGGACCCGCGTATGTGAAGCTTTAGCTTTATTTAAATATGTATTGCGACGAAATTGACTGATTGTTGTGAACGCGATTGATGGTGTCGGCAAAGAGCTGAGCCACGCTTATCACCGTTGCTTTCTTGCAGTCTTTGGTAAACGGAATGCTGTTGGTAAACATCATTTCGGTAAGGCCGCTCTCGTCGACGCGCTGCGATGCGGGATCGCTCATGATGGCATGCGAAGCAAGCGCTCTTACCGATTTTGCGCCCTTGCTCATCATAAGGTCGGCAGCCTTGGCGATGGTGCCTGCCGTGTCGACCATGTCGTCGATCAGTATCACGTTCTTTCCTTCCACGTCGCCAATCACGGTCATCGTTTCGACCACGTTGGCTTTTGCGCGCTGCTTGTGGCAGAGCACCAAGGGAACATCGAGATATTTTGCGTAGCTGTTGGCACGTTTTGCGCCGCCAACGTCGGGAGTGGCTATCACCATGTCGTCGAGCTTAAGCGACTGGATGTATGGGATGAACACCGACGAAGCATACAGGTGATCGACGGGTACGTTGAAGAAGCCCTGTATCTGATCGGCATGAAGATCCATTGTGATCAGACGGTTTACGCCTGCCGCGCTCAACAGGTCGGCCACCAGCTTTGCGGCTATCGACACACGCGGTTTGTCCTTGCGATCCTGACGAGCCCAACCGAAGTATGGCATCACGGCAATGATGGAGTGTGCCGACGCACGCTTGGCGGCATCGATCATAAGCAGAAGCTCCATAAGATTGTCGCTGTTGGGGAACGTCGACTGAACGAGATAAACTTCGCAGCCTCGTATCGGCTCTTCGAACGAAACTTCAAACTCGCCGTCAGCAAAATGCTGAATGTTCATTTTACCGAGCTCAATGCCGAGACATTTACAAATTTCCTCGCCCATGTAGCGAGACTTGGTTCCGGCAAAAATCTTGATGGGATGGATAATTGAATTCATAACAATGATGAAGGATATGAAAAACTAAGTGCAAAGTTACGACTTTTTAGACTTCTTACCCGATTGGACTACCTTTTTTTTACCGGCGGCAACATTATTTTTGTGCACCACTTTCCATACGGCGGCTCCATAGGGCTTCAAGAATACGGGCAGAGGCGTTGTGGATGAGAACGTTACCGTAGCCTTGTCGCCGGTAAGCAATTCGACCATCTCCGTAGTGCCTTCGGGTATCTGCAACATTTCGAAAGCAAGCTTCGGAACGTTTACTTTCATGTCGCACGATTCGGCGCCGAAATTCACGGCCACCACCAATGCCTCGTCGTCGTAGCTGCGTATGAACACATACTGACGGTGCGGATTGAGGGTGGGATTATTGTAGTTTACATACATCAGGTCGAAGAAGCGGCCTATGCCGATGGCCTTTTCGCTGCCGCATATGCCAAGAATGCGGCAATAGGCATTGCGCAGCCAGCGTTCGCGCGGCGACAGATTGGCCTCCGACGGATTTCCGCCGTTGAGCCAACGGCGCAAGGTGTCGACGCTCCAGTAATCGAATATGGTGGTGCGCCCGTCGTATCCGCTGTAACCTTCGGCATCGGCGGCCGGTTCGCCAAGCTCCTGTCCGGCATATATCATCATGGGGCCGGTGCTTATCATGGAGCTGACCACCAACGACGGTATCACCTTTACGGGATCGCCGGCATAGAATGCCGAGGCAAAGCGCTGCTCGTCGTGATTTTCGAGGAAGTTGAGCATATTGCCGGCAATCCCCTCGACGGTTTGCCAGCATCCGGTAATCTGCGCCGCCGACACATCCGACGTCTGTATGCCGCGAAGCGTGTCGTAGAGATTCACCTTATCGTAAAGGTAATCGAAGCCGCCTAAGTTAATGAAGTCGCGGTAAAGCGCCGGATCGTATATTTCGGCTATGAACACTATTTCGGGGTAATGCTCCTTGACGATGGGTATGGCCCACTGCCAGAATTCGAGCGGCACCATGTGCACCATGTCGCAGCGGAATCCGTCGATGCCCTTTGAGGCCCAGTAGCGCAATATGTGGAGCATCTTGAACCACGTGTCGGGGATGGGGTGGAAATGCTGCGTATTGTCGCCGTAATCCACGCCGTAGTTGAGCTTCACCGTATCGTACCAGTCGTTGCGCCCGGGGAACGCCGTGAAGCAATCGTTGCCCGAAGCCTTTGCCGGAAATTCGACATAAGCGTCGTTGCCCGAGCCCATGTCGACCGACGGCGAGAACTTCTGACGCGGCACGTAGTAGAAATTATTGAAGGGAGAAAAGAATTTTGAGTTGTCGTCGTCGGCACCGAGATCTTTTATGCCGGTCGGGGCGGCATCGGAGTGATAACGACGCGCCACATGGTTGGGAACGAAGTCGATTATCACCTTCAGGCCGGTTTCGTGAGTACGCTTAACGAGAGCTTCGAATTCGTCCATGCGCTTATCGACGTTCACGGCCAGGTCGGGATCGATGTCGTAATAGTCGCTGATGGCGTAAGGCGATCCGGCCTGCCCCTTGACCACGTGACGATTGTCGCGCTCTATGCCGTGATCGGAGTAGTCGGCGCAGTGGGCATGCTCTATCACGCCCGTATACCACACGTGCGTCACGCCGAGCTGCTTTATGGCGTCGAGCACCTTGGGCGTGATGTCGTTGAGTTTCCCTGATCCGTTTTGTTCCAACGTTCCGTTGGGCATACACTTTTCGTTATAATTCGTAAACAACCGAGGCAACAGTTGATAAATAATCGGTTTTCGATTCATGCTTTTTATATGATTGTCTTTTTTTGGTATTATTGATATCTGTTATTTCACTTTGTGGTTTCGCCCGGATGCCTGAAGCCGTTCTCGAGCAGAAAATTCATGGTGTCGCGATAACCGCTGTCAAACACCCGGCGGATGCCCTTGAGGTCAAACACCTTGTATTTGGCTATCTCGTCGGTCCGTATCACGATGTCGCACAGTTCCATGTCGCTTACGGCATTGTTTTTGGCCATCAGCTCGTATGAACGTATGGCAATGTCGAGTATCGTATTTTTCACCGTGTCGTTGCTCAGCGGCGAACAGTTGACCCCTATCAGATACTTGCAGCGGTCGCGTATGGTCCACGCCGGCAAGTTGCGCAACACACCCCCGTCAACGTATCGCACGCCGCCAATGCGCACCGGCTTGAACACGATAGGAATGCAGCATGACGCCGCCACGCGCTCGGCAATGGGCCCGCTGTCAAACATCACCGGCTTGCCGTGGTCGAAGTCGGTGGCTCCGATTATAGTCGGTATGGGCAGATCCTCGAGGTTCTTGTACGGTATTATGCGCCGCAGAAAGGCTTTGAAGCGGTCGAGCTTGAAAAATCCGTCCTTCGGCACCCCGAGTTCGCAAAAATCGGAAAACTTGGCATCGAGAAACAGATTGAGCATCTCATCGGGTTTCAGCCCGGCCGCATACATCACGGCCACGACCGAGCCCGCGCTCACTCCGGCCACGATGTCGGGCCGTATGCCCATCTCGTCAAAAGCCTTTATGGCCCCGGCATGGGCAAATCCTCGAGCACCGCCGCCGCTAAGGGCGAGCCCCATCTTATATGGCGGCTTTGAGCCGAAACCGAACATCAGGCAAAGTCCATTTGATTAATAAATGCAAAGATAATACATTTGCCGCATATCGCGATGTCAAAAATAATGCACGGCCGCATTTTCCCGACATATCGAGCGCCACATACCGTTGCGCCGGCCGAAGATGCGGCGGTAGTTTTTCTTGATACCGAACGCAAAAAATCTGTTTTTTTCATTACCTTTGTGACCGTAACCCAACACTAATTTTGAATTAAGATTTCAACATGAGCAATATTGAGGAAACTATGGTCGAAATTCTCGAGGCCGAAAGTCGCGCAGTCCGCTCCATACCCTACTCGCCCGACTACGACAAGGCCGTGGAGATGATCGTAGAGCATGTGCACCGACGCGGAGGTAAGCTCGTAACGTCGGGAATGGGTAAAGCCGGACAAATAGCGATGAACATTGCCACCACGTTCTCGTCGACGGGCATCCCGGCCGTTACGCTACACCCCACCGAAGCGCAACATGGCGACCTCGGCGTGCTACAGCCCAACGACGTGATGCTGCTGGTGTCGAATTCAGGCAAAACACGCGAGATAATCGAGCTGATAGCCTTGGCTAAGCGATTGTATCCCGACATTCCGACGATAATAATAACCGGCAACGCGCAAAGCGAACTGGCCGCATGCTCCGACGCGGTGCTCTGGACCGGAGGCGCCCCCGAAGTATGTCCGCTCGGGCTTACCCCCACCACGTCGACCACCATGATGACCGTGATAGGCGACATACTCGTGGTGAACACCATGAAGGCCACCGGTTTCAGCAAAGCGGAGTACGCGCTGCGCCACCACGGAGGATATCTCGGCACGAAATCAAGAGAATGACAGGCTGACCGCCCCTCGATGCGACTATGAGAAAGGTTATTTTCATTGGCGAATGTTCGCTCGACATAATGTTTCCGGCCTCGACCGACAAGAGCGGCCTGATAGCCACCACGGCAATGCCCGGGGGCCGACTGCTCAACGCAAGCGCCCTGCTCGGACAGAAGGGACTCGACGTGACGTTCGTGAGCGAAATGGCGCGCGACAGAGTCGGCGACGCGATTGCCGGCTTCCTGACGGCCAACGGCGTGCACACCGAATCGATCGACAGATACACCGACGGCTCTACGTCGGTGAACATATTTTTCCCCGACGACGGGCCGCAACGCCCCGCGAGCGCAGTGGTATATCGTAACTCGCCCGAAAACGACTTCGACACCATATGGCCACGCATCGACCCCGACGACATAGTGGTGTTCGGCACCTACTTTTCAATCGATCCGCGCATGCGCCAGCAATTGCAGGATCTGCTGAAATATGCCGCCGAACGTCGGAGCATGACCATATACCTTCCGGGCTTCCTCCCCTCGCAGGCTCCGCGCATCACCAAGGTAATGCCTTACATAATAGAAAATCTCGAAGCAGCCGACATCGTGCTCACGCGCACCGCCGACATACAGACCATATTCGGCACGACGAATGCCGAGGAGTGCTTCGAAAAGCATATTCGTTTTTACGCCGATACCTACATCAATGCCGACGCCGCGCGGCACAACGTGACCTGCTTCCATCGCAACGAAAAGGCCGTAGCCGAAACGCCCGAAGCCAATCAGTCGCTGATGTGGAACGCCGGCACGCTGAGCGGACTGATATCGGCCCTGATCGACCTCGACATACGGTCGACCGTCGGCATCGACTCCGATGCCATGGCGCGCATCGCCGACCGTATGGCAACCGAGGCCAAGTCGGCCGCCGACAAAGCACCCATCGACCATTAATACATCATCATTTCTCCCAACGACAATATGAAAAGCAATTCACTCGAACCGATATTTCTGAATGTCACCACCGACATATCACCAATGGCAAAACTTGCCGACGGCAATGCGTCGCCCGAAGAATTGCACACATTGCTGAACGAAGTGCCCTTCAATGCCGTATATGACTTCTTTCGCTCCCTGGCACGCAAGCTATCCGACGAGCGCTCGACCACCGAAGCCATAGAACGCATCATAGATTTCGATTCGATGGTCATGCGATCGATCGACGACTCGAGCGCGGCCCCCGACTTGCACATAGCGCTGATGCAGATACTTACGGCGCTGTACATATATGCGCAAAACCACGACGAGGCGCTGTCGACGGCGGCAACGGCGCTCAATCTTCTGGCACAGGATCCGCGACGCAAGGACGAGGCTTTTCTGAGCATCCTCGCATCGCTGCTCTACGACATATCGCTCATACACAACGAGCGCGGACAATACAAACAGGCCGAACGCGAAATAGAAAAAGCCATGAAGCTATTCGAACGTCTGGCCAAGCAAAACCCCGAACGATACGGCCCGGCGCACATACTGGCGCTCGATGCATCGACCGACGTGTATCGGTCGCGCATAAAGCAGGTGAACATGCTTGCATACCATCAGGTGGCCACGACCACTTACATGCAGATGGTCAACTCAGGCATCGAGGACGCAAGCAATCGCCTCATCGAATCGATAGCCACCGAAGGGCGCACTCTGTCGAAAATGGGCCGCCACCGCGAAGCCATACAATACTTCACGCGCGCGCTGAAATATCTCACCAAGCTCGACCCGACATTCACCAAACGCCACCTCGAACTGTCGATTGACCTGGGCGAAGCGCTGCTCAACGTGAAAACGTCGCGCGACAAAGGCATACATCTGCTCAACACCATGCTCCACAAGGCAATCAAGATAAATGCCGAAGACGAGCACCGGCGCATAGTCGACATACTTCTCAACGCAAAAAACCAGAAGCTCGACATACTCGGATTCTGGCACAAGATATTCCCAAGATAACAACATCTCCCCAAAAAGCACATACGCATGTCAACGTTCAAACCCACCACCAAGCTGCCCGACGTAAAGGGCGCACGCATAGCCATAGCCACCGCCGAATGGAATGCGCACATAACCGGCGCCCTGACCGACGGCGCCCTCGAAACATTGAAAGCCAACGGAATTACCGACAAGGATATCGACGTATATTCGGTGCCCGGAGCCGTGGAGCTCACATATGCCGCATCGCAGCTCATAGAGTCGTCGATGTATGATGCCGTGATAGTGTTTGGATGCGTGATACGCGGAGGAACTCCCCACTTCGACTATGTGTGCCAAAGCGTTACGCAAGGCATCACCTCGCTCAATGCCGACTGCGACATACCGGTGATATTCGGAGTGCTAACCGTCGACAACGAGCAGCAGGCCCTCGACAGGATAGGCGGACCATACGGCCATAAGGGCAAAGAAGCCGCCGAAGCTGCCATAAAAATGATTCATTTCCACAATCTGTTCTGACACCGGCGGCTCAGATGCCTTCACGCATCCGATGGAGGTTTTGAGCCAAAACGGCCCGTCGGGTGTTAGATACATATATATAAACCAAAACACAAGAATTATGGAATCAACTCGTCAAGCAAAAATATCGCGCCTGCTACAAAAGGAGCTAAGTGAAATATTTCGTCAGCAGACCTCGAAAACGCACGGAGTCATAGTGTCGGTAAGCGCCGTAAGGGTGTCGCCCGACCTTAGCATAGCCCGCGCATATCTCTCGGTGTTCCCTTCGGCAAAAGCGCCCGAGATAATCGAAAACATCAACCGCAGCAGCAAGACCATAAGGTATGAGCTGGCCCAAAAGGTGCGTTTCCAACTACGCAAGACGCCCGAACTGAGCTTTTATCTCGATGACTCGCTCGACTACATCGAAAACATCGACAACCTCCTCAAAAAAGAGGACAAGGAGATATCGGAAGCCGAGCAACACAACGAAGAAAAGTAAGCAACGGTGATATCGCTCCGCATAGCTTTGCGCTATCTGCGTTCGAAAAAAAGCCACAACGCAGTAAATGTAATATCGTACGTGTCGATAGCCGGGGTGGCCGTGGCCACCATGGCCATAGTGTGCGTTTTGTCGGTGTTCAACGGATTCTCCGAACTTACGGCCGACAGGTTGTCGATAATCGATCCTGACATAAAGATATCGCCTGCCGCCGGAAAGACCATAGCTAACGCCGACTCGATAATGGCCGAAATAAAAAGCATCGACGGCGTTGCATCGGCCATACCCGTAATCGAGGAACAGGCCCTTGCCATTTTCGGCCAACATCAGATGCCGGTGAGCATAAAGGGCGTGCCCGACGGCTACGAATCGACGAGCGCAATAGCCTCGACTGTGATAGACGGCGACTTCAAATTGTCGGATGGCGACTACGACTGCGCCGTGCTCAGCGTAGGCGCGGCGTTGCGACTGGGCGCGCGCCCGGGATATTACGATTTGCTCGAAATATACGTGCCGCAACGCGTAGGGCGCATAAATCCCTCCAACCCGCTCGACGCATTCAGAGCCGACTCGTTGTTAGTCAGCGGAGTGTATCAGATTGAGCAAAACGAGTATGATGCCGAGACGATGATAATGCCGCTCGACGCGGCCCGACGCATGCTCGACTACACCACCCAATGCTCGGCAATAGAAGTGGGCGCCACGCAAGGCACCGACGTCGACCGGCTGCTCGACGAAATAACCGCGAAGCTCGGCAGCGACTACGTAGTCGCCAACCGACTCATGCAGCAGGCATCCTCGTTCAGCATCATAGCCATAGAGAAGTGGGTCACGTTTCTCATTCTGGCATTCGTGCTCATAATAGCATCGTTCAACATATTCTCAACGATGTCGATGCTCATAATCGAAAAGACCGACAACATCGCCACGCTCAACGCCCTCGGAGGCACCCCGCAAATGCTTTCGGGGATATTCCTCTGGGAGGGCTGGCTGATATCGCTCACCGGCGGCGCGGCCGGCATTGTGATCGGGGTAATGCTCTGCCTTGCACAGCAATGGGGCGGATTCATAAAGCTTAACGGCGACCATTCGCAGCTGTCAATAACCGAATATCCCGTAAAGGTCGAGGCCGGCGATTTGCTGATAGTGATGGTGCTCGTGGCGGTAATAGGGTTTGCGATAGGCTTTACAGCGGCACAATTCCAGAAACGCAGGCTACGCACATACTCAAAGCCCACGGCCTCTTACTGCGCATAGGCGGCGCGGCAGTTTAACATTCCAAAAAATCAACAGACATGAAAATAGCTATAATCGGAGCAGGAAACATGGGAGGAGCGGTGACCACCGGCATTGCATCGGTGCTTCCGGAGGTGAAGATGACGGTGTCGAACCCGTCGGAGGGCAAGCTGAAAAAGCTGAGCGAAAAATTTCCGTGGATCGCAACGACCACTTCGAACACCGAGGCTGCCGACGGTGCATCGGTGATCATTCTGGCCGTCAAGCCGTGGATTCTTCCCGGTGTCGTAGACGAGCTACACGACATAATGCAGCGCGACATGCCCGCCGTAGTGTCGATGGCAGGCGGCATTGGCCTCGACGACCTTGAGGACATGATGGGGAGCGAATGCCGTCCGGCTCTGTTTTGCGTAATACCAAATACCGCCGCGCTGACAGGCGAAAGCATGACTTTCATGACTCACCGTCGCGGCAGCGCGAAGCAGGTGGCCGACGTGACAAAGCTGTTCGATGCATGCGGCAAGGTTTCGCTCGTAGAGGAGCGCATGGTCAACGCCGGCATGGTTACGGCCTCGTGCGGCATAGCGTTTGCCATGCGATATATGCGCGCAATGGAGCAAGGTGCCGTAGAGCTGGGTCTGCGTCCGGGCGAAGCACGTAAAGCGGTAATACAGACCATAAAAGGAGCGGCCGCTCTGCTCGAAGCCACCGGAGCACATCCCGAAGACGCCATCGATGCAGTAACTACGGCCGGCGGCCTGACGATACGCGGACTCAACGCCATGGAATCAGGCGGATTTTCGGCATCAGTGGTAGCGGGAATGCGCGCGGCCATGCCAAAAAAGAAATAACGCCTCATTTACACACTATTCTCCATTCTCCGGCCTAAAAGTCGGCAACCTGATGCCGAATATGCCTGTTGGCGGTCTTGAATATTAGTCATCACCGTTCGTTTACCTTTTATAGCGTCGGTATGCTTTTATTCGATTTTTTCGGAATATAGTAACTCATCAACAAACACCGAAGGGAAGCGCTTGTCATATAGCACGATGGTTTTTATTTTGGCCCTTGTTATCGCTACATAGAACAATCTACGTTCTTCTCCATAAGGATACTCATCACTCTTTGTCAAGACATAATTAAGCACTGCATCGTCACTAACGAGAGACGGGAATCCGTATATGTCTTTGTTGCATTGAAGAATTATGACATAGTCCGCTTCGAGTCCTTTTGATTTATGAGCCGTCAAGAACTCTATTTTCCTATTCTCAATAAAATAGAAGAATCGGTTGCCTTCCTTTATGGATTTATATTTATAAGAAAGGTAATAATCATCAAACGAATATCGTCCTAACAGGAATATTGTTTTATCTAACGGAATGGACGCAACCAACCGCCTAATAACATCGCAATAGCTACTTCGCTCATATTCGCAAAATTGAAGCTCGGTTTTAACTTGCGAATCGAATGAATGAATATCCTTTTTTATTTGAGCGTTGTTTTGTTGAATGAAGTGCGATGATAAACTGACTAACGGTTCTCCAAAACGATATGTCGTTTCAATTTTTTTAATATCCGTAGGCCCGAAATAATCTTGAAACTGATTAAAAAGAGACATATCGCTCCCTGAAAAGCGATATATGGATTGCCAATCATCACCAACGCAGTATAATTTAGCCGGTGGAGTCCCATCACGAAGAACTTTCAAGAAATTATAACGGTCAAGCGATATGTCCTGAAATTCATCGACGATAATATAGTCATACTTTATATTATCAGAGAAACGGCAGATTTCAGTTGCTTGTAAAATGGCATCGGTAAAATCTATTTGATTGAGTTTTTTTAATTCCTCGATATACCGTTCATAAACAGGCCGAAAAATATTTCTAATGATAAACTCACTTCGTTCATCATCAGCGTCCCTTGTCTGTTTTAATACAAAATCCAAAGATTTGCAGCTTGATTTTAGTAATGTCACAAAGGTTATAACAAGCCGTATGAATGGTTTTTCTTGCTTGCTGTTGGGTGGCATATACATATCATACAGCTCCTCATCAGTTTTTTCTTTGATGGGAACATTTGCTTCCTCCAATAATAATTTAAGTCTGTATCTGATGTCGTAATGATTAAAATCCGCGCTTGAAGTTGTCAACAATGTTGTTCCAAACTTTTTATGAGCGGCCTCCTTCCATAAAATGCCATCGTTATATTGCTGATTGGCTTCCTCATAAGTAATACCTCTGTCTTCTGCAAACCACAACGGCACACGACTATGTTCATCCACACCAAAATGTTCCAAATATATTCGCTTAGTTTCTCCGTCTTGTTCAAAATAGATAGAAAAGTCTGGCTTGTATTGAGAGTGCGTTTCATCCGCCAAAGGATATTCGTAAGGTTCTTCGTACCTGAATTTCACACCAAGCAATGACAGAGCAAGGCATATTTTTCGCTCCTGTTCACTTCGTACATAAACTATTTTTCCATCCATATCAGGATACAACGCTTTAAGACGAGTATCTTTTTGCTCCGATAATTGTTGTCTACGTTCATCCTTTTTTCGTTCCCATTCCGATTTTCGTGTTTGATAGTCCAGTATGTATTCAACTATGCTTCTTTTGAATTTTTTATCAGTTAATAATTCGTGGTATATTTTTAAAATCAATGCGTCCGCATCGCTACATATCGACGGCTTTTGACCTTTAGCTTTCCCTATAATATCAATGGCAAGTTTATGGAATGTATAACCTCTCAAGCCGGCTACACCCATTCTTATAGTCAGTTCGGCAGCCGCCTTGTTGGTATAGCTTATAAGAAGTATATTTTGAGGTTCGACATGCTTGACATCAATTAGATACCTTACTTTTCCTACTATGGATGATGTCTTACCGCTCCCCGCACTACTGATAACCAAACAATTGTCCTCACCAGAAACGATAGAGCGCCTTTGTTGCTTGTCCAACGGATATTTTAAGCAATGATCGAAAAAATCCGTATTGTTATCTAATTCTTCTTTAATATATCGTTTATTATGACTCTCCACAAACAATTGTATATTCTCAAAATCAGACACAAATTTTTCGATTATTTCTGACGGCTTTACATGAAAAGTTTCAATCCATTTCAAAAGGCTTTTCAATTCATGATACAAATCGGCATAATAGTTCGTAAATTGTTTCATTTCTCTAATAGTTATGAACTGATTGTCAAAACTGCGTTCCAAGTCGGTTTCAATGTCCCTAAAAAAGCATTCGCCATGCTGTCTTAACATTTCATTGCCGGAATTATGCGAACTTTGGTAAGTGACAATACCTCCTAACCGTAAAGACATCTCTTTCAATTTTCTCATTATGAATAAGCGTATCGCTACTATGACAATAATAGCCACAGCAGCGATACATAAACCCAAAGTGATCAACAGAGCCATCTTTACAACCCATTTATGTAAGCTATTAGTTTCAACTAATTAATAATCTGGATGACATTATTAATTATACGAAAACACAATTATCGTTACAAAATCATTGCATATGCCTAATAGTATAGATTTATATTTCATCTAAATCATTCTTGATTTTGGCTTCATTATTCTGCGAATCACGGTAGGTAATTATTACAATACCTTTATGCTCATATGCGGCAGCTGTGTATTTTTCTATCGAAAGCAATATATCTCCACCTGTTACATTCCACATACTTTCATAAACAACAGTTCCCTGAAAAACTTCCAGCATTAAAGATGTATTGGTATTTGAATAGGCGGGATTGCTTTCTTCTAAGTGTTCAGGGCCTCCATACTTGCGAGTGTATAAGTTTTTGTAATAATTATAGGTATTAACGAGGGTATTCCACTCCCCACTTGGCTCAAAAAAGACTACCACGGAAAAAACATTTTTACCTTTGTCTGTTGCAATCACATTAACGTTAGCTTCTCGCCCTGTAAAATCACCTCTAAACATCATTACGTCGTTATCACTACCAACCGAAACAAAACCTTTGTCTTCAAGTTTCTGACAGAATGTTGTCATACTTCCTTCAATCGGAATGCCCTTGAATGAGAGATGTTCCTGCGCCATTGCACAAATAACTGCAACGAGTAACATTAAAGTAACTGAAATTCTTTTCATACTTTTAATTAGGTTGTTGACTCTCCAGTTCCAATTGAGTCGTTAAATATGCAGAAGCGTGGAACTGCAATGCCACGTTCTGAATTGGAGGTCGTAGGAAACCTGTACACACGAATGTAGAAATAGCAGCCCACGCTATAGGCGTGAGAACCACTATGCTATCCTTGTGTGTAATTGTGAAATTTCCTACGTTTCCAATTCACAAGATAAGCATAACGCTTCTTATTTTATCAATGTCGTGGAAAGAGTTATCTCAATCCATATGCAAATATACAAAAAACAGTTATAATTCGCTCAATATGGGTAAATTATTCAGAGCAAACCGCATCAAATCTGCAATATCTAAATATCTGAAGAACATATTTGAGAGTGGAGAACTTGATGAAAATTCAGTTCATTCCATTTTGGAATATACTGCCGCAGACGGTAAGTTTTATCAGACAAACATGGCATCGATGCACCCTAAAGGGTATAATAAGCAGTTCTTTGAAATAGATTATACCCCTTATGGTGTAATATCACTATTTTTCACTATCTTTACACCCAAAAGGGTATATATAGTATGACTCAATTGGCTAAATACGTAAAAGAGAAGCGCAAGCAGTTCGGGCTTACTCAAGTTGACCTGTCACAGAAATCAGGAGTCGGGCTGCGCTTTTTGGCGCCGAAATGACACAAAAAAATTGAAAATGGAGAATGGAGGATAAAAATTGAAAATGGAGAATGGAAAATGGAAAATTAGGCTACGCAATTCTCCATTCTACAAACTCTCAATTCTCAATTTTATAAAATTCTCAATTCTAAACTTTAAATTCTAAATTCCTTTATGATTATGGGCGAGAATATTATAGTCAGCAAAAGCGAGGATTTCGCTGTAAGGATTGTGAAACTTTATAGAGTTCTGCAATCTGAAAGGCAGGAATATGTAATGTCAAAACAGCTACTTAGATGCGGCACCAGCATAGGAGCAAATATAGCAGAAGCGCAAGAAGCCCAAAGCGATTCCGATTTCATTGCCAAACTATACATTTCTCTTAAAGAATGTAGTGAAACGTGCTATTGGATACGATTGCTGCACCGAACCGATTATCTATCCGAAGCCGAGTATCGTTCCCTTAATCAGGATTCTTCCGAATTAAAGGCTCTGTTGACAGCGATAATAAAATCGAAGAAGCAGAATATGCAATCAAAATAATTCTAAATTCTAAACTTTAAATTCTAAATTTGTATTATTTACCCGAAAATCAACGATTATGAAGCTATTTACCTGCATACCGACGACGCACGGCACATCTCTGCACATTAAGTTGCTATTGGCAATAGCGTTGCTCATATCCGCAATGCCGGCCAACGGCCAGTCTGACACACGCGTAAAGCCCGATGCCGTAAGCCATATGAAGGCCCTCGTGGCACGCAGACTCAACATGATTTCATTGCCCAACGACAATGCCGAGCTTGCAAAGCTCTCTAATCCAACCATGGAGCAGGTAAAAAAGGCCATCCCCGAAAAATATACCCGCAGCCGCCAACTTTGCGACAAAATATCGGGGTTGCGCTCCAATTTTTCGACGGCCGACGAAGCAAAGACCTACTTCAGCACTACCATATTTGACGGCTCTACGCCTCTGATCAATGACTTTTTCAGCAAACCCGGACGCAATAAGGCTGAAGCGCGT
This sequence comes from Muribaculaceae bacterium, assembly GCA_017621225.1. GTDB lineage: Bacteria > Bacteroidota > Bacteroidia > Bacteroidales > Muribaculaceae > Paramuribaculum. The sequence continues at coordinate 44,078 of JAGATN010000019.1, forward strand.
AAAAAGGTTGAGGCCGACATTGCACGCTACATTAAATCGGCCGGCGACATAACCGAATCGACAGCGCCCGAAAAAACTGAATCGAATGACGAAAAAGCCGCCGAAACGCCACAATCGGCCGACGAGGCGAAACCCGAAAAGCCCGCACCCGACAACGGCACAAAGGCCGCATCAAAAAAGGCGGTACAACCACAACCATCTGACGAAAACTACGATTACCGTCCTACCGACGGCGCAGCCACTTTTGGCGTGATAGTGTTCATAATCATAGTGCTCCTGCTTTTGTCGGGGTGCGCTTACTTGTGGCTCGAGCTACAGAAAGCAAAAGCCGAGATATCTCGGCTAAAGCATGAATCGACCCGACATTCGGAGTCGGACGACGACTAACGTAGGTAGTTGGGCGTCAACGTTTCAACAGATCGCGCAAGTCGGCATCGCGCATCAGACGCTTGAGCAACTTCAACAATTCGGAATAATCGCCTTTTTCGTCCGACGTTTCGCATATGCTCTTAAGCTCTATGACCGACAGCCCTATGGCCCCGATGGTCGAAAACCAGGGAAAGGGAGGCACGTTCCAACCGGCCACCCCCTTGAGATATAGCGAGGCAACTATAATCATCACGTCGATAAACGTCATGGCCATAAGCATTATGTAGTAGCGGCCAAGCTTTTCAACCGTTCTGCGATAGCCTCGCGACGTACGCCGCACGCCATTGCGACGGGCCTTGAGTATGCCGCTACGCAAGTCGGCCAGCACCGCGCCAAGCACACATACATATTCCACGGCCAATATTGCCGCCACACCAATCATCAACCTTACGGTCGAATCAGACAAATACTCTTTCATAACACATCACATTTAAAAAGATCAGCCGCAAAACTAACACCGCCCACACGCCATAATGCGCCAATATGGCCAACCGAAAACGACAATGCCCGGCATCGAGAAGAAAATCGAGCCGGGCATTTATATGAAAAAGGGGTTACTTAGAGTATTTTAGAATGCCTTGAAATTGAATTTAAACGTAAGCGTAGGATAAACGGTAAGCTTTTCGCGCACCTTATTGAACGTGTTGTCATCCTCGAGCATCGATTCGTCAATTTCGCCATAATCGGTGTAAACTTCCGACTTGCCCTGGAACTGCACGCCAAGCTCACACACAAAATTCATGAATCGGCCGGGAATGGAACTTCCCCAACCCAAGCCGAGGTAAGGACGAAACTTCTTCACGCGCAAGCCACCCGATATGTCGCCGTCGGCATTTGCGGGAATCCTATAGTCACCAATGATAACCTCAGCGTTTTCGCCGGCCATTTCGTCGGAATGGCCAGTTATTTTCAGCAGTCCGCCACCACCGAAATAAGCACCGGCAGCCACATACAAAGGAGTGTTATGCGACATCGGATAAAGGTTGAATATCACTTGTCCCTGGGTGCGGCCCAAATCGCCCTTAAGATCCACCGTTCCATCATGAGTGGTGTTGTAAACCGGATCCACTAAAGTATAATCGGCATCGGAGTTAAACGTTATCGAAGGCATCCACGACAAGCCGGCACGCAATTGAACCCAATGCGTTATCGGGGTAGCGACTTCAAAACTAACACCGGTAGTACCGAAGCCAATTCCGGCTCCAAGATGATTAAACACCGATACGGGCGACTCTGCGTTTGCACATAGCACAACAAACGCCATAGCAATAGCTGTGAAAATTTTTCTCATAACAATTTTAGTTTTTGAATCTTCAGTTACAAGCATCTTCGCGAGCTTGTTGTAAAATCTTTAATGTATACGCTGCAGATTTAACAAAATTTTACCAATCTACGAATTTTTTAATTCGATTAATGAGCAAATCCACGAAATGCCACACAGATGCGCCATAAAGTGGCTATGACTCAACGTCATAGGGAAAATACCGCGAATTTTTCATTGGGATAACGGAGAATTTTACTACCTTTGCTTCGGGTAATTACGATGGTAAACGCTTATAAATCTTGTCGTTCATAACCATCCGCGCCAACTGCAAATGCACTTGCCCGTAAAACGGAACTAACAAAAAAATGACTTTTTTCACCCGATGAAACCGATATTTCTCATAGGCTATATGGGCTGCGGAAAATCAACGATAGGCCGCGCCGTAAGCAAATTAACCAACCTGCAGTTCATCGATCTCGACACTTACATCGAGACCCGCTTCCATGCCAACGTGCGGCAGATTTTTGCCGAGCGGGGCGAGGAGGGATTCCGCGACCTCGAACGCCGGATGCTGCATGAAGTATCGGAATTTGAAGACGTGATAATAGCCTGCGGCGGCGGAACGCCTTGTTTTTTCGACAACATGGAGTTCATGAACGCCCACGGCACTACGGTGTGGCTCAACACCTCGGTCGACATTCTGCACTCGCGATTGATGCGCGGCCGGCACAAACGCCCCTTGATAGCCGACAAAAACGACCAAGAACTGCGCGAATTCATCATAAAGGCCCTCGGCGAACGGAGCGTGCATTACGGCAAAGCCGCCGTAAACTTCGTAACCGACCTTCTTGAAACGGAATCGGAAGTGGCCGACACGTCACGACGATTCATCGACGCTCTCGGAATACCGGCAAGCCAACCACAAAATCAAGAAGTACAGCCATGAAAGAAAGTGTGGAAAATACCCCGATACCTTTGGAGCAACCTCTGGCATCTACGATGGCACGGCGAACCTTCTCGATAGGATTGCCGAAATGCAAAAACGCCGGCGAACGCCGATTTCCCGTAACCCCCGAAGCCGCCGCGATGTTGATGGAGCGCGGATTCATAGTAAAGATGGAAAACGGAGCGGCCGATTCAATCCACTATACCGACAATCAGTATGCACGTTGCGGAGTGGAGCTGTCGAGCCGCGACGAAGCGTTGCGATGCGACATCGTGATACACCTCGACCCTCTATGCCCCGACGACATCAGGCGACTGAAACGCGGCGCGTTGCTGCTCACGCTGCTGGCACTGTGCCGCCAAACGAAAGAGTCGATATGCGAATTGCTGAAACGCAACATCATAGCCGTGGCTCTCGACCTCGTCGAGGACTCGAAAGGAAACACCCCCTTCGCCGACATACTCGCCGAAATAGATGGCCGCGCCGCAATAGCCACCGCAGCGGCGCTGCTGGCCGACCCCATAAGGGGAAAAGGCATATTGCTTGGCGGCGTGGCCGGGATAGTGCCTTGCGAAGTAACGGTGATAGGTAGCGACATTGCCGCTTGCGCCGCCGCGCGATCGGCTTTCGGAGCAGGCGCAATGGTGCGTATGTTTGACAACGACGTGTATCGCCTCCGTCAAGCCACTCGCGAACTCGGCCCGGGTGTAATCGGATCGGCACTACATCCGCGAGTGCTCACAAACGCCCTGCGCACGGCCGACGTAGTTATATTTACCGACGTTGCCGGCGGAATGACCGTCAATTCCGACATGGTGGCCGACATGAAGCGGGGCGTTCTCATCTACGACCTCACGGCAAATTGCGGCAAGGCGTTTCCCTCGATACCGCTCGTCGACCTCGCCATAGCGCAACCGTCGTCGCCGGCCGAGCCAACGAGAGCATGCTACATAAATGCAGGAAGCGCCGTTCCGCGCACCGCCGCGATGGCGCTGAGCAACACGCTGCTCACCATGCTAAGCGACCTCATGACATGCGAAGGCGTAACCAACGCGCTGAAGCTTCTGCCGGGATTCCAGAAAGCGGCATATACCTTTCTGGGCAAGCCGGTGAACAGGAGCATAGCCTCGATAGCGGGCATAAGGCACGTCGACATAAGCATATACCTTACATTATCGTGACGCGACATGGGTAAAGGAAGAAAATTTTACGTAGTATGGGCCGGACACCATACCGGAATATTCGACACGTGGGATGAATGCAAGGAAGCAGTCAGCAATTTTCCGGGCGCGCGCTACAAAAGCTTCGACTCGCAGGAGGCGGCCGTTGAGGCTTATCGCGGATCGGCCGACGAGCACATAGGCATAATCAAGGCCATCGCAAAGCAGAAGGCCGAAAACATAAACTATGCCGCGATACCCGAAATAACGCTCAACTCAATAGCCGTCGACGCAGGATGCAGGCACAATCCCGGTCCGGTAGAGTATCAGGGCGTCGACGTAATGTCTGGCAAAAGGCTGTTTCACGTCGGCCCGCTCGAAGGAGGGTCAAACAACATGGGCGAGTTTCTGGCAATAGTGCACGCACTGGCAATGCTCGACAATCAAAACCGACATGACGTAACCATATACACCGACAGCCGCACGGCAATGGCCTGGGTGCGCAATCGCCACGCAAAAACCACCATCGTGCCCACCGAAGCAAACGCACGCATACGACAGCTCGTGGCGCGCGCCGAAGCATGGCTTCTAAGCCACCGCCTTCTCAACCCCATAGTGAAGTGGGAAACCGAGAAATGGGGCGAAATTCCGGCCGACTTCGGACGAAAATGACACGGGCTCCCTTTCGGCGACCATAGGCCGCACCCGAAAAGAAAGCCCGTAACGTAACGTTATAGTATGTTTACTTTTGCTGCGATTTCAAGATGTCGCGTATCTCGGTGAGCAACGCTTCTTCTTTCGTAGGTTCCGGAGCGGGAGCAGGAGCAGCGGGCTCCTCCTTACGATTGCGGCGAAGCTGATTCATGAACTTAACCATGACGAATATACAGAAGGCCACGATCAGAAAATCGACGATGGTCTGCACCCACGCGCCCCAATTGAGCGTAACCTCGGGCTTTATCACTTCAGCACCATCCATCACGGCCTTTTGCACCACCAACTTATAGTCGGTGAAATTCATGCCTCCCGTGGCCACACCCACCAAAGGCATTATTATGTCGTTGACAAGCGATGACACTATCTTGCCAAATGCGGCACCTATTACAACGCCCACGGCCATGTCGACCACATTGCCCTTCATGGCAAACTCTTTGAATTCCGATAAAAACTTTGTCATAGTTCAAACTTTTTTATAATTTTTCGTCTTTAGCAACAAAGATAAGCAAAATATTGTTTCATCACGACTTTTTCAGTAGCGATTAAGAGGTTGTTTAAAAACAAACTTTAAAAGTTTAAGGCCCGCAGAGTGCCGCAGGCCGATTATTATGACTATCTTTGCATTACATAAGTAACACCTTAAAACGACTTCAAATTATGACTAACTTTCGCCTATCGCTCGTCGTTGCCTTATCGGCACTCACATTATCGCTTTCAGCCCAAAACAAAGATTGGGCCAATCACGGACGCTTTGAAAAAGACAACGTCGAACTGATCAAAAAAGGCCCCGACAATCGTCGCGTGGTATTCATGGGCAACTCCATCACCGAAGGCTGGGCGGCGCAACGTCCCGAATTCTTCAGCTCAAACGACTTCGTAGGACGCGGCATCAGCGGCCAGACATCATATCAATTTCTCGTTCGTTTCAGAGACGACGTGATAAACCTCAAACCCAAAGCCGTAGTGATCAACGCCGGCACTAACGACGTGGCCGAAAACACCTGTCCTTACAACGAAGACCGCACTTTCGGCAACATAGTGTCGATGGTAGAGCTGGCCAAGGCAAACAACATAAAGGTGATACTCACCACGGTGCTCCCGGCCGCCGGATTCGGATGGAACAGAGCCATAACCGACAGCTCCGACAAAATAGCGAAGCTCAACAAACGCCTGAGCGAGTATGCCAAGAAAAACAAAATACCGTTTGTCGACTACTACACCCCATTGGTGCATGGCGACAATCGCGCGCTCAATCCGGCTTACAGCAATGACGGCGTGCACCCCACCGCCAAAGGATATGAAGTGATGGAAGCCACCGTGCTGCCGGTAATCAGAAAGATAGTAAAATAAGCACCCCCCCACTCGCATCATCATGGCCAATGGCATAATGAGCCGCATAAAGCAACGGCTTAAATCGATGTCGTTCAAAACCGGCGTCATCATAGCCATTACGTGCGTGATTTGCTATGCCATATCGTTCGGCCAGATGCTGCTTCCGCTGCCCGCCGCCACCAAAGGAGTGCTGTGGGCCGCATTTTTCGGCCTGGCCAAGACGTTTCAATACACCGCACTGCTGATTCTCGGAAAGATAGGAATATCGCGCCTCAAAAAAGCCTTGCGGCTCGACAAAAGCGCCAACCGAAGCTAACGCCCTCAGCCAACCTACCAATCAAAACCATACCACCGGAAATGAACATACGCAAATTCATAAGGCTATTCAGCTGCACGGCAACGCTATGTATGTGCGCACTGTGCCTGTCGGCAAAAACCAAAAAGTCGGTATTCATAATAATCGACGGCGTTCCCGCCGACCAAATAGAGCGGTTGCACACGCCCGCCATATACGACATAGCATCGAAAGGCGCCTACTCAAGAGCATACACGGGCGGCGAAATAGGCAGCTATTCCCAGACGCCGACAATCTCGGCCATCGGATACACGAATCTGCTCACATCCACATGGATGAACAAACATAACGTAAACGGCAACGATAACCTTAATCCAAACTACAACTACCCCACGCTGTTTCGGATAGCCAAAGATCAGAAGCGCGACGTAACCACGGCCTTATATTCGAGCTGGACCGACAATCGCACCGTTTTGCTCGGCGAAGGCAAGGAGGAGACCAACCATCTGAAAATCGATTACGTGAAGGACGGCTACGACCACGACAACGCTGCCTTCCCCAAGAAGGGGAACGATTTGCACATATTCGACATCGACGAGCGAGTGTCGAAGGACGCGGCCGAAGGCATCAGAAACGATGCCCCCGATTTGACATGGGTGTATCTGTGGTACACCGACGACGCAGGCCACATATGGGGCAACGGAGAGCTGTTCGACCGTTATGTGTACAAAGCCGACGAACAGGTGGCAAGAATATGGGAAGCCGTAAAATACCGCGAAGCCAATTTCGACGAAGAATGGATGATAGTAGTGACCACCGACCACGGACGCACCGATAGCGGACACGGGCACGGACAGCAATCGGAGCGCGAGCGCACCACGTGGATATCAACCAACGTTCCTGTCAACGAGCATTTTGCGTCGGAAAAGCTGGCGATAGTCGACATCGCCCCCTCGATAAGCCGATTCATGGGATTCGAGGTGCCACGCGACATTCTTTGGGAACAGGACGGCATACCGTTCGTCGGAAAAACCGACATACACACCCTGAAAGCCATGCCTTACGACGACAAAGTGGAGCTGTCATGGCAATCGTATGCCAACGATGCCCCGATTGAAATATACGCCGCCACCGACAATAAGTTCAACACCGGAGGCACCGACGAATGGATCAAAGTGGCCGACGTAAAGCCCGGCAGCGAAAAGGCCACCATCGACCTGAAAAAGCTGCCTGAATCGAAATTCTACAAATTCATCGTCACAACGCCGTCAAACCACATCGGACGCTGGCTAAATAAATGATACTTAAGAATATGGGATTATACCGAATATACTTCATCATTTCATTATGCATAGCCTGCGGCTGCGTATTGGCTTATGCCGATGAGCCACAGTGCGATGCCTACCTGTTTGCCTACTTCGAGGGCAGAGGCGAGGGCCGGCTTCAGGAGCATTTGCGCTTTGCCGTAAGCGACGACGGATTCAACTGGAAGGCACTCAACCACAACTCGCCGGTAATATCATCCGACACCATCTCAATCACCGGAGGAATCCGCGACCCGCATATACTCCGAGGCGAGGATGGCTGCTTCTACATGGTGGCAACCGACATGAACACCGTGCGCGACGGATGGGGCTCCAATCCCGGCATAGTCATGATGAAGTCTGACGATCTCGTGAACTGGTCGCACTCGACGGTAAATCTTTCGAAAGATTTTCAGAAACATTTTGCCGACGCATATTGGGTCTGGGCACCTCAGACCATCTACGACCCCGAAACGAAGAAATACATGATCTATTTCACCCTGCGCCGCAACGATGCCGGTAAAGGACTCGTAACATACTATGCTTACGCAAACAAGAGTTTTACCGGCTTCGAAAGTGAACCCAAAGTGCTCTTTCGCGCCAAGGACGGATGCATCGACAACGACATCGTGAAAGGGCCCGACGGAAAATGGCACATGTTCTTAAAGGGCAACACCAAAGACGATAACGGCAAGGAGATAAAGAATGGCATAAAGCAGGCCACCGCCCGCAATCTGCGCGGCCCGTGGAAAGAGTCGTTCGACTACATCGACGCATACGCCGGAAAGACCCCGGTGGAGGGCTCGGGCATATTCAAACTGAACGGCAGCGACGAATATGTGCTCATGTACGACCTCTACACCTCCGGAAAATATGAATATCAGACATCCAAAGACCTTGTGAACTTCTCAGCTGAGCCGAAATCCTTCACAAAGGACTTCTTCCCCCGCCACGGCTCAGTGATGCCGATAACATCGAAGGAGAAATCAGCGCTTCTTGCCAAGTGGGGCAACAACCTCTAAAACACACGTTTCCACCGCGATTCCACAAAAAAATCAGCCATTTAGCGCAAAACTAAATGGCTGATTTCATATCTATCTCACGTCAATTAAATCTTTTCACGCGTGCTTTTCTTCCAATAGTCCGACATCTGTTCAAGAGTCTTGCCCTTGGTTTCGGGAACAAACCGATAGACGAACCAGGATGCCACGACGCATATGGCCGCATACAACGCATAGACAAAACAATGTCCGAATTTATCGCCCATATCGCCCATGCTCATATTGTATAAGGGCACAAAAGTCGACGAAACGATGAAATTGAATATCCACTGGAATGCCACGGCTATTGCCACGGCGGCAGAGCGAATGGTATTCGGGAATATTTCGGATATGAGCACCCAGCATATCGGCCCCCATGAAAACATGAACGATGCCGAATACACCATAATGGATACCACGGGAACGAGCGGCGGCAAGCTAACGATGTTTGACAATGCCACGCCGAAGGCACCTAACGCCATTCCGATTGATCCGTATATCAAAAGCGGCTTTCGACCGATACGCTCAACGGTAAACACCGCAACGAGAGTAAACACTATGTTTACTACGCCCATGATGACGGTCTGCACCATGGGGTTGCCCATGCCCATCGAGTCAAAGATGCGAGGTGCATAGTACAGCACCGCATTTATGCCCACCACCTGTTGGAATACAGACAGCATGACACCTACAAAAATCACCATGACGCCAAACGAAAACAGTTTTTCGGTCTTGACGTTAACGGTTGATTTTATGGTGTCAAGAATGGCCGTGGCTGCCTTTTGGCCATTGATACGACTCAAGATGGCAAGAGCCTTGGCATCTTTGCCCATCAAAGCCAAATAACGTGGCGACTCAGGCACGAAGCACACGAGAATGGTGAATATCAAAGCTACGATAGCCTCGGAACCAAACATATATCTCCAACCGGCCTGAATGGTCCAGCTGTCAGACGACGGATGCACGGCATAGAGAGTCTCGCCTACTTTCTCAATGATTGGATTGGTATGTTCGCCTAGAATCAGGAAGTTGACAAAATACACCACAAGCTGTCCGAATATTATGGCAAACTGATTCCATGAAACGAGAGTGCCACGGATGTTCGACGGCGAAACCTCGGCTATGTACATCGGACATATGGCGGATGCAAGTCCTACACCCACGCCACCAATCACACGATATACATTGAATGCTATCAGCAGTCCGACGGTCGGTTCGCCGTAAGAGAAGAAAAAGAATTCGGGATAATATGAGCCAATCGCCGAGACGAGAAACAGAATGCCGGCAAATACGAGACTCGGCTTTCGTCCGAGCTTTGACGCAAAATATCCTGATATGGCACTGCCTATTATGCAGCCAAGCAGCGCACTCGATGAAGTAATGCCATGAATGGTGTCGCTATACACAAAGTCTTTTGCGCCAAGAAAGAATGCCTGAAGCCCTTTCTCCGCACCCGATATCACAGCCGTATCGTAGCCAAACAGCAGCCCTCCGAGAACGGCCACCGCGACTATCGAGAACAGATACGATCTGCTTCCATTATTGCTGTTGTCCATTGGTTATAGATTTTAGTTTAAAAGAGCCGTAGGGACAGTTGTAACTCATATTCCCTACGGCTCAATATGTTTACCTTATTTAACCGATCGTTAGCAATACATATTTACTATTGCTTCATAGAGTTCCTGCTTGCCTGAAACTTGTGCAGGCTCCGGCTGACTCTTGGCATAGTTAACGAGTTCTTCGAGCGACATTTTACCTTCCTCGAATTCCTTACCCTTGCCGCTGTCGAATGAAGCATAACGGTCGGCAAACATCTTCTTGTAGGGCGATTTTTCGAGAACGTCGGCTGCACTGAGGAGCGCGCGCGCCATTGCATCCATACCGGAGATGTGGGCCAGGAAGATATCTTCGAGGTCGGTCGAGTTGCGTCGTGTCTTGGCATCGAAGTTGGTTCCGCCATTGCCGAACCCGCCATTGCGTATTATCTGCATCATAGCCTGGGTAAGTTCGTAGTTGTCGATGGGGAACTGGTCGGTATCCCAACCATTCTGATAGTCGCCACGGTTGGCATCGATGCTGCCGAGCATACCGTTGTCGACAGCCACGGCGAGTTCATGTTCGAACGTGTGACCGGCGAGAGTGGCGTGGTTTACCTCGATGTTTACCTTGAAATCCTTGTCGAGGCCGTGAGCCTTAAGGAATCCTATTACGGTTTCGGTGTCTACGTCATACTGGTGTTTTGACGGTTCCATCGGTTTCGGTTCGATAAGGAAAGTGCCTTTGAATCCTTTAGCGCGAGCGTAATCACGAGCCATCGTGAGCATGCGGGCAAGATGTTCCTTCTCGCGTTTTTGGTCGGTGTTAAGAAGGCTCATGTAGCCTTCACGACCGCCCCAGAACACATAGTTTTGGCCGCCGAGTGCTATCGTGGCATCAATGGCATTCTTTATCTGGACTGCCGCGCGCGCCACTACATCAAACTCGGGGTTGGTGGCCGCACCGTTCATGTAGCGGGCATTGCCGAACACATTTGCCGTGCCCCACAGGTTCTTGATACCTGTTTCGGCCATCAGACCTTTGATATATTCCGTGATTTCCTTCATACGGACTTCGTAATCGGCTATATCGGTAAGGTCGCCTATAAGGTCGGTGTCGTGGAAGCAGAAATATTCGATGCCGAGCTTCTGCATGATTTCGAATCCCGCATCGGCTTTTTGACGGGCAATGGACATCGGGTCAGAGCCTTCGTTCCAAGGGAATTTCTTTGTACCTACGCCGAACTGGTCGCCGCCTTCGGCGCAGAGAGTATGCCACCAGGCCATTGCGAATTTGAGCCATTCTTTCATCGGTTTGCCGAGAACTACTCGTTCGGCATCATAATAACGGAAGGCCATAGGATTGTAGCTATTCGTGCCTTCGAATTGAATTTTCCCTATACCGGGAAAGTATTCTTTTTTAGCCATTTGAATTTTGTTTTATATGGTTATTTTGTGATCAATTTCATTACCTAAGTTCCTTTTCCAAACATTCTTTCCACCTCTCATATGCCTCGAGATAAGGAGTGCGGTCATTGGCCGGATTAACTATCTCGATGGTTTTCAGCGTGCCGAATGCTTCATCGTTGTTCTTGTAGATTCCGACCCCCATGCCGGCTCCTTTGGCCGCGCCCATGGCCCCATCGGTATCGACAAGATCGATGGATGCCCCCGAAACGGAAGCAAGCGTGGTACGGAACACCTGACTGAGAAACATATTGGCATGGCCGGCATGTATGCGTCTGATTTCAAGACCGATCTGTTTCATTATCTCCATGCCATAGTAGAAAGAGAAAACTATTCCCTCCTGTGCCGCGCGGATTATATGATTACGGTTGTGAATGTTAAAGTTAATGCCATGCATCGAGCAACCGATTTCGCGGTTTTGCAACACGCGTTCGGCACCGTTGCCAAAAGGCAGTATCGTAACGCCATTGCTGCCTACCGCAACTTTATCGGCAAGCTGATTCATTTCGGCATACGAAATACCCTCCGGAACCACGTTCTTCTTGATCCATGAGTTCAGGATGCCCGTGCCGTTAATGCATGTCATGACTCCGATTCGAGTGCTTTCAGCAGTGTGATTCACATGTGCAAAGTTATTGACACGCGACAATGGGTCGTAATCAATCGAGCCGTTGATGCCGTAAACCACGCCCGAAGTTCCGGCCGTAGAGGCTATTTCGCCGGGGTTAAACACATTCAGCGAAAGAGCATTGTTGGGTTGGTCGCCCGCGCGGTAAGTAACCGGGATTCCGGCCACGAGACCGAGTTCGGCAGCGGCGCTCTCCGTCATTCGGCCCTGCTCGGAGAATGTCGGTTTTATTTCCGGGAGGATGGATTCGTCAAAGCCGAAATAGTCAAGCAGAAACTTTGCCGGCCTGTTCTCTTTGAAATCCCACAGCATCATCTCGGAGAGGCCCGAAATAGTAGTGCTCAATTCACCCGTGAGCCTCATGGCCACATAGTCGCCGGGGAGCAATATCTTATATATCTTATCAAATGATTCAGGCTCGTTTTCTTTCAGCCATTTTAATTTCGAAGCGGTAAAATTGCCCGGAGAGTTGAGCAGATGCGAAAGGCAAGCATCCGCACCCAGTTCGTTCATCGCTTTTTCACCGAAAGGCACACCACGCGAGTCGCACCATATTATGGCGTCGCGAATCACTCTACGTTCGCTGTCGATTGCCACGAGTCCATGCATCTGGTAACTGATGCCTATGGCTGCAATGTCGGTCGGCGACACTTTCGATGCGGCAAGTACCGAGTGCGTGGCATGGCGTAAGTATTCCCACCATTGCTCGGGGTTCTGTTCCGCCCACCCCGGCTTCAGGGCCTTGATCGGGGCCTCGGATTTAGGGTAAAAATCAGAGGCTACGCAATCACCCGTCAAAGCGTCGACGAGAGCCGCCTTGACCGAAGAACTTCCAATGTCATATCCTAAGAGATACATTCTGCACTGTGATTGATTAGTTTGGTATTTTGAACAACTATTAAGCTTTATTTCAAGCCATCAACTAAACAGTTAAAATATTGAAATACAGTATGGTATTAGGGTCATTCGCTATATCATGGATATTAAGGACCATTCATAAAGAAGCTCTATGTCTGCTGTACCTGCCAAAATTACAATAAATTTTGAAATATCAACATATTTTTCGATATAAAAACGCGGATTTTCAACCAAAAAGTTGCCTCATTCAGATAATCAATGCCACATTGCATAAGCCAAGAATCTCGTGACATCCCACATTCACGGCATCGCTCCTCATAATATTTTCTGCCTTCCCGATACTCCAACGGCGCAACATGGCGTCAAAAACTTTGCAGAACTCATAGTCCATAACGAATATTTCAGTAATTTTGTCTTCGGTGAGCGTAACGATAAGATTTATAATGCCAAAGAAAGTTGATATACGAAACAGCACTGCAGAGTTCCTGATCTTTCAGATTGAAGGGAAAGAATCAGGCGTACAGGTGGTGTACCATGACGAAACAGTGTGGTGCACGCAGAAGGCTATGGCGCAATTGTTTGACTGCTCAACTGATAACGTTGGTCTGCATCTAAAAAATATATATGAAACCGGAGAACTGACTCAGGAGGCAACTACCGAGAATTTCTCGGTAGTTCAAACCGAGGGAGAGCGTCAGGTAAATCGTAATCTCAAATTCTACAATCTCGATGCCATTATCAGTGTCGGGTATCGCGTGAACAGCACTCGCGCCACGCAGTTCAGGCAGTGGTGCACTTTCATCTTGCGTCAGTTTGCCATCCGTGGCTATGTGATTGACAAGAAGCGCATGGAAAACGGAGCGTTCCTCAACATAGACTATTTCGAGCATCTGTTGGCCGAGATACGCGAGATTCGTCTAAGCGAGCGGCGATTTTATCAGAAGCTGACGGATATTTATGCCACGGCCATCGACTATAACCGGGATGCGCCCACCACCCGACTATTTTTCAAGAAGATTCAGAATAAGATGCACTATGCTACGCATGGTCATACCGCCGCCGAGCTTATTGTCGAACGCGCCAATGCCGAGAAGGAACATATGGGCCTGACCACTTGGGAGAACGCGCCCGAAGGAAAAATCGTGAAAACCGATGTCAGCATAGCCAAAAACTATCTCAAAGGCAATGAACTTGAAATCATAGGGCGACTTGTCAACGCCGTACTCGATATGGCGGAGGTTATGGCGAAACGGCATATCCCAATGACCATAGAAGATTGGGCAAAACGTATCGACATGATTCTTGAAGCGACCGACAATGCCGTTTTACAGGATGCCGGAAAGATTACCGCCGAGTTTGCCAAGACTTTTGCCGAATCCGAATTTGAGAAGTACCGTGTCATCCAGGACCGACTATTCCAATCGGACTTTGACCGCTTCAATGACGACAATCTCACGCCACTTGACATAGTTTAAATCACTTCTCATTGTTTTAAAAAGCAAAAAGCATTTTTTCATATTTATTTTGTACTTTTGCGTCTTGAATTATTTATAACATCATAAGCGTGGAAACTAAATACATTTTTGTCACCGGAGGAGTTGTTTCGTCACTGGGCAAAGGTATAATATCGGCCTCGCTGGCTTGTCTTCTGAAAGCCCGTGGTTTCAGGGTTACAATCCAAAAATTCGACCCATACATCAACATTGACCCGGGAACGCTTAACCCCTATGAACATGGCGAATGCTACGTAACCGTCGACGGCCATGAAGCCGACCTCGATCTCGGGCACTACGAACGGTTCACGAACGTTCCGACCACACGCGCCAACAACGTCACCACCGGACGCATCTACCAGAGCGTCATCGACAAGGAACGTCGTGGCGATTATCTGGGTAAAACCGTCCAAATAATACCCCACATCACCGACGAGATAAAGCGCAACGTAAAAAGGCTCGGAAACACCGGAAACTTCGACTTCATAATAACCGAAATCGGAGGAACGGTGGGCGACATCGAGTCGCTGCCTTTCATCGAAAGCGTGCGACAGCTTTGCTGGGAGCTCGGACAAAACGGACTGAGCATACACCTCACCTACGTTCCATTCCTCAAGGCGGCAAAAGAGCTGAAAACAAAACCCACACAGCACTCCGTAAAGCAATTGCAGGAAGTGGGCATTCAACCCGACATTCTGGTGCTGAGAACCGAAAAGGACATCCCGGCCGACATGCGCCGCAAAATAGCCCAATTCTGCAACGTCACTCCCGATGCGGTGGTGCAATCTATCGACTGCCCGTCGATCTACGAAGTGCCGTTGATGCTGCACCATCAGCACGTCGACGAGATAGTGCTGCGAAAAATGGGCATGCCCGTCGAAGGCGAACCGCATATGGCACCGTGGATGCACTTCATCGACAAGCTTCACCACGCCAAAGAAGAAGTAACGATAGGTCTCGTAGGAAAGTACGTGGAACTTCAGGATGCCTACAAGTCGATAAACGAATCGCTGCTTCACGCCGCCACATACAATGACCGAAAGCTGAACCTAAAATACATACACAGCGAAAAAGTAAACCCCGAAAACGTCGACTCGATGCTCAACGACCTCGACGGAGTGATCATAGCTCCCGGATTCGGACAGAGAGGCATCGAAGGCAAATTCGTGGCCCTGAAATGGTGTCGCGAACACGACATACCCACCTTCGGCATATGTCTCGGCATGCAATGCATGGTCATAGAATTTGCGCGCAACGTGCTCGGGCTTGCCGATGCCAACAGCACCGAAATGAACTCGACCACGCGCAACAACGTGATTGACCTCATGGAGGAACAAAAAAGCATCTCGAACATGGGCGGCACAATGCGTCTCGGCGCTTACGATTGCCAATTGCTACCCGACTCCAGGGCCGCGAAGGCATACGGCACCACGTTCGTAAAAGAACGTCATCGCCACCGCTTTGAGTTTAACAACGATTACCGCAAGCAATTCGAATCGGCCGGTATGCGATGCGTAGGCGAAAATCCCTCAACCCATCTTGTCGAAGTAGTGGAACTGCCCGACAAACGTTGGTGGATAGGCACCCAGTATCACCCCGAATATCAGAGCACCGTGCTCAATCCAAGCCCACTGTTCATCGATTTCATAAAAGCGGCAATCGAATATCATAATGAAAAAAACGCCGAAGCCGGCTATTAATAACTTTTTACCCACTAAAAGCTCAATATGGATAAAAACACTTTACTCGGATTAGTGCTGATGGCAGCCGTAGTGTTTGGCTTCATGTGGCTCAACAAGCCCTCCGAAGCCGAATTGCAACGTCAGCGCGAATTAGCCGAGCAATTGGAAGAAAAAGAAAACGCCTCGTCAATCAACGACAACGTACTGACAATCGACTCTGTAAGCGCAGCCGAAAAAGCCACGATAGCGGCTACGATACGCCAATTCGGCGTGCTCGACTCCGTGTCGGGACAGTACTCGCTGTCAACCGACAAAATGCAGCTTACGCTCGACGCCAACGGCGCGATAGGCGGATCGGTCGAAAGCGACAATCAGCTCGTTCCGGTGAGCGACATAATTTCTTCGAACTATGAGGGAATACCCGTAAACGTCGCCTCGACGGCAGTGCGCAATCTCAAAAAATCGCTTGCGGCAGTGGCCCGTTATCGCGGTTTCGCCCGTCATCTTAGCGGAGATTCTTCGACGGTGAAACTCGAAAACGACGTGCTGTCACTCGAAATTTCAAATAAAGGCGGTGCGATAGCGCGCGCGGCACTCAAGAACTACAAAACGTACGACTCTACCGCCGTGCAGCTCATCAATCCCGCAACCGACTCTTACAGCTTCACGCTGACGACTACAAATCAGCGGTTCGAGACGCGCGAATTTTTCTTCAAGCCGATAGTGGAAAGCGACAGCAGCGTATTGATGCAGCTCGACCTCGGCGACGGTGCCAAATGGGGCATTCGCTACACGCTGCCTGAGTCAGGGTATCTCGTAAAAATGGACGTGGTGCAGGAAGGCATGCAGGCCGTGCTCCCCACTTCGACCACCACCATCGACTTTGCGTGGAACCAACGAATGGCACGAAACGAAGCCGGACGCATGTTTGAGGAACGCAACAGCGCCCTGTACTACATGTTTGCCAACGGCGATGTCGAAAACCTGAGCGAAAACAGCACCGAACGCAAAGAAATCACCGAACGCGTGAAATGGATCGGATACAAAAACCAATTTTTCTCGGCGCTTCTCGTGCCCGTAACCAACTTCACCACCTGCACGTTCGATTCGGAAGTACTCGAAAACAACCCCAACTTCATAAAGAACCTCAGCACCGAAGCATCAATCGATTATTCGATCAACCATGCCAACCCGCTGTCGTTCATATTCTTCTTCGGCCCCAACTCATATCCTTTGCTGTCCGATCTGCAAAAAGAGATATTGCCCGATGAAGATCTGCACCTCACCAAGCTCATACCTCTCGGATGGCCGATATTCCGTTGGATAAATACGTTGATAATAATACCGATATTCGACTTCCTCGGCGGATTCATATCCAATTACGGCATCATCATACTTCTCCTCACCATCTTCATCAAGTTAATCCTTTTCCCGATCACCTACAAAAGCTACATGTCGCAGGCCAAGATGCGCGTACTGGCTCCGGAGATAAAGGAGATAAACGACAAATATCCCGGCAACGAAAATGCAATGAAGCGTCAGCAGGAAACCATGGCCCTATATAGCCGTGCGGGAGCAAGCCCATTCTCCGGATGCTTGCCGATGTTGCTGCAGCTCCCCATCCTCGTTGCAATGTTCAATTTCTTCCCCTCGGCCATCGAGCTGCGAGGCGAGTCGTTCCTATGGGCAAAAGACCTCTCGGCACCCGATGCCATCGTGAGCTGGACCACCAACATACCCTTCATCTCAGGAACGTTCGGCAACCACATAAGCCTGTTCTGCTTGCTTATGACGGTGGTGAACATAATCTACACGCGCATCAACATGCAGAATCAGCCCGGCGGCAACTCAATGCCCGGCATGAAATTGATGATGTATCTGATGCCGTTGATGTTCCTGGTGTTCTTCAACAACTATGCTTCTGGCTTGAGCTACTACTACTTCCTGTCGCTGCTGATCACCATCGTGCAAACCTACATATTCCGTCGCGTGGTCGACGAAGAAAAGGTGCGCGCCACAATGCGCGAAAACGCACGGAAGCCCAAGAAAAAGAGCGGCTTCATGGCTCGACTCGAAGAAGCTCAACGCAAGCAGCAAGCCATGTTGCGCGAACAGGAAAAACAACGCGGACGCAACAGCAAGGGCCGCCGCTGATTTTAATCAAAACTTATCAATATAAACTTTTAAAGCTATGTTAAGTAACAAAATTCAAGACGCGATTAACGCGCAAATCAATGCCGAATTCTGGTCGGCATACCTCTATCTGTCAATGGCTATGCACTTTGAAGCAGAAGGCCGCAAAGGCATAGCAAATTGGTTCAACATCCAGTTCAAGGAAGAACAGGCTCACGCCCAGATTTTCATGAACTACGTGAATCAGCGTGGCGGACGTGTAGTACTCGCTCCCATAGCTGAAGTGCCCGCATCATGGACATCGCCCCTCGATGCGTTCAAAGCTACCCTCGAACATGAACGCAAGGTTACTGCCTTGATAAACAATATCTACGCAATTGCCGAAGAAGAACATGACTACGCCACTCGCGACCGCCTGAACTGGTTTGTAAGCGAACAAGTGGAAGAAGAAGAAACCGCAAAGGAACTCATCGACAAGTTCACACTCATCGGCAACGACGGAATGGGCTTGTACATGCTCGACCAGGAACTGGCCGCACGTGTCTACAACGCCCCCTCAATCCTCGCTGAATAAGAAACGAGATAAACGGAAATATTTAATTTTTTTTTCATGAGAAAGGCTCCCGAGTCCGTGATGGATGTGAGAGCCTTTCATTTTGCGCACAGTCGAGGCCGACTGCATACCTTTTATTATATATCTGTGTCAATCGCACTGCAGAGCGTGCCCCTCATAAGCTTCGATGGCGTCCACCCACATAGGGTCGAGAGGCTTCGACGTAGCCGTTTCGATGTCGAATCCGGCCATTACGGTGCGTCCTATGCACTTCGTTTCGCCGGTAGTGGCATTCACCACCCTCTGCTCCAAATGAAAGCTACGCTTGGATATGCAGGTCACGGCAGTCCACACCTCAAGCTCGTCGCCAAAATATGAAGGCGAATAAAAATCGGTGTCGATGTGCACCACCACCGCATCAACTTTGGTGGGGCGATCCTTATATGGATTTATGCTTCTGAAATAATTGATTTTGGCAAGATCCATGTACGACAGATACACATTGTTGTTCACATGGCCAAACATATCGAGGTCATTGAAGCGCATCTGTATCGACTGACAATGCACAAACGGATGCTTGGCAGCCGGAACACGAGGATTGTCGGAATGAAGATATGACGAATGTTTCATAGTTTTTTATCTGCTATTGTCTTACTTTTTTAATGAAATACTAACGATGTTATAACATCCACGCCCACCGATTGATTGAGCAATGATATGATTTTTGACTTGTGAAACGACAATTCGTTCTTGAGCACCGCCGAAGTCAGATACACGTGAAGCACGCCGTGATCAACGTAACGCCGATAAGTATATCTGTTTACTCCCGGGCCCATTATCTCGGGCCACAGATAGCAAGCCTTTTGAGCCGCCATCTCGTCGCTCAGGCCGGCCTCGTTGACAGCTCCGTCGATTATTTCGGCTATCGATTTAGGATCCCTGCGCTTCATAACGTCACGTCGTCTGAGGTAAACACTCCGTCGTCCACATTCCACAACCGGTAGCTGCTGCCCATTCGCGATATTATCTCGTCGAGGTGCTTGCGGTTGGTATCGGTTATGAAAATCTGACCGAAATCGTCAGATGTCACCAACGACATAATGCGCTCCACGCGCCCGGCATCGAGCTTGTCGAATATGTCGTCGAGCAACAGCAGCGGCCTCACTCCCGATGCCTCGCGCAGAAATTCATACTGAGCCATGCGCAAAGCCACCGTAAACGTCTTGCACTGCCCTTGCGAACCGGTGCGGCGCATGGGCATGTCGTCGAGGGTCATGGCTATGTCGTCGCGATGCGGCCCTACCGACGTATGCTTCACCGCCTCGTCGTGCCGCCGCGCACCGTCAAGCAATGCCGTCATCGATCCGTCGGGCGACTCGTCGAGCGACCCTTCATAACGCAATTCAACGGTTTCGCGGCCTTCCCCCGCTATTATACGGTAATATCGGCCAAACAGCACGGTAAGCTTCTCGACCCACTCGCGCCGGCGCGCGTGCAGATAGCTTGCGGCACCATCCATGACCATCTCCACGGCCATATACAGGTTGTGATCCACCACTCCGTCGCGCAACAGCTTGTTTCGTTGCTCGAGAGCCGAATTATAGCGTATGAGCATATCGAGATAGCGTCTGTCGCCCTGCGATATCACCATATCCATCCATTTGCGGCGCTCCTCGCCCGCGCCACGTATCAGATCGACGTCGTTCGGGGCCACCATGACCAACGGAAACGTGCCTATGTGGCTGCTCAGCCTGTCGTACTCCTTGCCACCGCGCTTGAAGCTCTTGCGTCGACCCGCAGAAAGGCCCATGACTACTTCCTCCCTTGCGTCACGGCGAAGATATTCGCCTTTCACCATGGCGCAATCGCACTGAAGCTTCATGAGCATACGGTCGGGAACGCCCGAAAAGCTCTTGCAGAAGCTCAACACATATATCGCGTCGAGCAGGTTGCTCTTGCCCATACCGTTATCGCCCAAAAAACAATTTATTTTGGGCGACATTTCGAGAGTGGCTTCAGAGATGTTCTTGAAATTAAGTAGTGTGAGTTTGTTCAGCTGCATTTCACATACAAAGTTAGGTAATCTTCGGGTCAATACAAAAAAAGACAATGCTGCGATTGCAAAAAACAACCGCAGCACCATCATCAATGATATGAAACAATAAAATTTATCTCATTAGAAACTGTTTAAATTTATTTGTCAAAGGAATTGAGAGGATTTGTCAAGTAGATTTTTGATATTAATGAAGAAGTTATGGGGTCCCATAATGACCGAATAAATATCAACAAGATGCTGACAAAGACCTCAATGACAAGACAAAATAAATTTTTAAACTGTTTCTTAAAGTTTCGGGCCGGCAGCTACGAGAGCCTTGCCTGCGGGATTGTTTTCAAACTTCTTGAAGTTGTTGATAAACATTTCAGCAAGCTTGGTAGCCTTTGCAGTCCATTCCGAAGCGTCGGCATAAGTGTCGCGCGGATCGAGAATCTTCGGATCTACGCCCGGAAGCGCGGTCGGTACGGTGAAGTCGAAGATAGGCATCTGCTTGGTGGGAGCAGTAAGTATCGAACCGTCGAGGATAGCGTCGATGATGCCACGGGTATCCTTGATAGAGATACGCTTGCCGGTTCCGTTCCAGCCGGTATTTACGAGGTAAGCCTTTGCGCCGCTCTTTTCCATTCTCTTTACGAGTTCTTCAGCATACTTGGTGGGGTGCAACGAAAGGAACGCTGCGCCAAAGCAAGCCGAGAAAGTAGGAGTAGGTTCGGTGATGCCGCGTTCTGTACCTGCCAACTTCGAAGTGAAGCCCGAAAGGAAGTAATACTTGGTCTGTTCGGGAGTCAGGATCGATACGGGAGGAAGCACGCCGAATGCGTCAGCCGAAAGGAATATAACGTTCTTTGCGGCAGGACCACGGCTCGGCTTAACGATGTTCTTGATGTGGTCGATAGGATAAGATACGCGAGTGTTTTCGGTAACTGACTTATCGGTGAAATCGATTTTGCCGTCCTTGTCAACCGTTACGTTTTCGAGCAATGCATCGCGAGTGATTGCATTGTAGATGTCGGGTTCGCTATCCTTGTCGAGGTTGATAACCTTTGCATAGCAGCCGCCTTCGTAGTTGAACACGCCGTTGTCATCCCAACCATGTTCGTCGTCGCCGATGAGCAGACGTTTCGGGTCGGTTGAAAGGGTGGTCTTGCCTGTTCCTGACAGACCGAAGAATATGGCGGTGTTTTCGCCCTGCTTGTCGGTGTTGGCCGAGCAGTGCATCGAAGCGATGCCGCGAAGCGGGTTGTAGTAGTTCATGATTGAGAACATACCCTTCTTCATTTCGCCACCATACCAAGTGTTGATGATGAGCTGCATGCGCTGAGTAAGGTTGAAAGCAACGCAAGTTTCAGAGTTGATGCCGAGTTCTTTCCAGTTTTCAACTTTAGCCTTAGAAGCGTTGAGAACTACGAAGTCGGGAGTGAAGTTGGCGAGTTCTTCAGCCGTGGGGCGTATGAACATATTGGTAACGAAGTGTGCCTGCCATGCCACTTCCATTACGAAACGTACGGCCAAACGAGTGTCGGGGTTCGTTCCGCAGAATGCATCAACTACATAAAGAGTCTTGTCTGACAATTCCTTGTCGGCAATGCTCTTCAATGCGTCCCAAGTAGCGGGAGTGATGGGTTTGTTGTCGTTCTTATATTCATCCGAAGTCCACCAGATCGAATTTTTCGAAATGTCGTCCATTACGAAAAATTTGTCCTTGGGCGAACGGCCGGTGTAGATACCTGTCATTACATTGACGGCACCGAGTTCAGTGAGCTGACCTTTTTCGTAACCTTCGAGGTTGGGGTTGGTTTCGTCAATAAAGAGCTGGTCCCAGCTGGGATTGTGAACCACCTTAGCGCCGGTGATTCCATACTGAGATAAATCGATAGTACTCATATTTGTAAGACTTGAAAATATAAATGGTTAAATAATTTAGTTCATTTGCCATTCGGGGCTTTCACACCCTTCATAATCGGTGCAAAGTTAATCACTTTTTTGAGGATGTTGACAATAAAATAAGGAAATTTTTCCGTATTAATTATTTTTAATGGTTAATTAACTATATAGAAACAAGTTTACGGCCTTTGGCGTTGACTTGAAAATAGATAATCATTGCTAAATCAGGGCCCGAAAAACAAAAACTTTATTAACCGGATTCATTTAGCCGTCAGATAACGGTGAATGGCCAACGCCGCATTGCGCCCCGACGCTATGCAACGAACCACGAGCGACGCGCCGCTTACCACGTCGCCGGCGGCAAAAACTTTGTCGGCCGAGCTGCGCTGCGATTCATCGACGGCTATGGTGCCGCGATTCGTCAGCCGCACGCCGAGTTGGGTGAGCAAGCCCTCCGAAACCGGATTGGTAAATCCCATGGCAAGCAACACCATATCGGCCTCTATCACTTCCGTTTGGCCAGTGTGCCGCAATGTCATTCGACCCGTATCGGCATCCTTTTCCCATTCCACGGCCTCGACTTCTACGCCCGACACGCATCCGTTGTCGTCCGACAGAAAACGGCGGGTATCCAGAAGCCATCGGCGAGTGCATCCCTCAAGGTGGCTGCTCGACGTTTTCAGCACCATCGGCCAGTAAGGCCACGGCGTGTCGGGGTTATCGCCTTCGGGCGGCTTGGGCATTATCTCTATCTGAGTAACCGACAATGCACCCTGACGGTGCGCCGTGCCCACACAGTCGCTACCGGTGTCGCCGCCGCCTATCACGAGCACCCGCTTGTTTTTGGCCGAGATGCGTTCATGCTTTTCTATCTCGACCCCTGCGTTCACCCTGTTTTGTTGTTGAAGCAGCTGAAGCGCAAAATACACTCCTTTGAGGTCGCGCCCCTCCACCGGCAGATTGCGCGGCACCTCCGCTCCGATGGCCACGCACACGGCATCGTAACGTTTCAGCAACTCGTCGGCCGAAATGTCCGATCCGGCCTTAACCCCGGTCTCGAATGTTATGCCCTCGGCCTTCATGAGGTCGATGCGGCGGTCAATTATGCTTTTGTTGAGCTTGAAATCGGGTATGCCGAAGCGCAACAGACCGCCCGGCGCCTCGTTTTTCTCATACACCGTTACCAAATGCCCGCGCTTGTTGAGCTGATTTGCACACGCGAGGCCGGCAGGCCCCGACCCTATCACGGCCACTTTGAAGCCCGATCTCGACTTCGGAGGCTTGGGCACCACATAGCCTTCGGCGAACGCGCGCTCCACGATGGCTCCTTCGTTTTCGCGTATGGTCACGGGCTCATGCTGCTTGTTGAGCACGCACCCTTTCTCGCACAATGCCGGACACACGCGACCGGTAAATTCCGGAAAGTCGTCGGTCTGGGTCAGCAGCACGTATGCCGCCTTTATATCGTTGTGGTAAAGCTTGTCCTGCCATTCCGGCTGCTTGTTTCCGAGCGGACAGCTCCAATGGCAAAACGGTACGCCGCAATCCATGCATCTCGACGCCTGCAGTCGGCGGTCTTCGGTATTGAGGGTCTGCTCCACCTCGCCATAGTCAGTTATTCTGTCATGAATCGGACGATACCCTGCTTCTTTTCTCGGTATCGACAGAAATGCCTTAGGATTTCCCATAATCAAATTTGTTGAATGTTTCGTTTAATCAATCTACCTCCATCGATGCTATCCTGCGCTCGAGGCTTGCCACCTTTTCGTCATGCAGCACTTTCTTGTACTCTATCGGAATAATCTTTATGAACTGCTGCACGTAGTGATTCCAATCGTCGAGCATGCGTCCGGCAAGCTGACTGTGCGTATATTTGTAGTGACTGCCTATGAGCCTGTACAGCTCACGGTTATCGGCCATCTCCTCTATCAGCGAAAGCTCAACCATCTCCATGTTGCAGAAATAATCGAAGTCGCCGTCGGGATTCCACACATAGGCGATGCCTCCGCTCATGCCGGCCGCGAAATTGCGCCCCGTCTTGCCGAGCACCACGGTGCGGCCGCCGGTCATGTATTCGCAGCAATGGTCGCCCACTCCCTCCACCACGGCGGTGGCTCCGGAGTTGCGCACGCAGAATCGCTCGCCCACGCAGCCGTTTATGTATATTTCGCCCGAAGTGGCACCGTAAAGTATCGTGTTGCCCGCTATCACATTGTTTTCGGGCGCGAAGTTCGAGCCCGTGGGTGGTACTATCACTATCCTGCCGCCCGAGAGCCCTTTTCCGACATAATCGTTGGCATCGCCTTCGAGACGGAACGATATGCCGTGCGCCAAAAACGCTCCGAAGCTCTGACCGGCTGCTCCCTTGAACGTGCAGTTAATGGTGTCGGTGGGCAAACCGCGTTCGCCATACCGAGCGGCCACGACGCCCGACAGCATGGCTCCTATCGAGCGATCGGTATTGCTGACGCAGAATTCCAGCTCTACGGGCATCGACGACTCTATTGCAGAATATGAGCGGCTTATTATCTCCCTGTCAAGCACCTGACTTATTTCATGATTCTGCTTTACCGTGCTGATTATGGCATTTCGGCGCGTTTCCTCCGGCATGAACAGCAGCTTCGAAAAATCGAGACCTTCGTCGGCATACTCGGCCATGTCGGGCTTTACGCACAGCATGTCGGCACGTCCGGTAATGTCGTCCAAGCTATTGACGCCTATTTCGGCAAGCGTTTCGCGTATTTCGCGCGCCAGGAATTGGAAAAAGTTTATGACATATTGCGATTTGCCGACGAAACGCTTTCGCAATTCGTCGTTTTGCGTAGCTACGCCCACCGGGCAGTTGTTGGTATGGCATTTCCTCATCATGACGCATCCGAGCGTAATCAGGGCGCTCGTGGCAAATCCGAATTCTTCGGCACCGAGCATGGCCATTATTATTACGTCGCGTCCGGTTTTAAGCTGTCCGTCGGCCTGAAGCTTCACAAGTCCGCGAAGATTGTTTATCACGAGCGTCTGCTGCGTTTCCGCCAGACCGATCTCCACGGGCACGCCGGCATAACGTATGGAGCTCAACGGCGAGGCGCCCGTGCCGCCATCGCTGCCGCTGATGGTTATCAGATCGCTCTTGGCCTTTGCCACGCCGGCGGCAATGGTTCCGACGCCGCTTTCCGATACGAGCTTCACGCTGACGTTGGCCGAGGGATTCACGTTTTTGAGATCGAATATCAGCTGGGCCAGATCCTCTATCGAATATATGTCGTGGTGCGGCGGAGGCGATATGAGCGAGATGCCCGGTATGGAGTGACGCGTTTGGGCTATTATCTTGTCGACTTTAAATCCGGGGAGCTGCCCGCCTTCACCCGGCTTGGCACCTTGCGCCACCTTGATTTGTATTTCGTCGGCGTTGACCAGATATTCGGCCGTCACGCCAAATCGGCCCGAAGCCACCTGTTTTATGGCCGAACGCGCCGAAGTGCCGTCGGGACGCCGATTGAATCGGGCCGAGTCCTCTCCGCCCTCCCCGGTATTGCTTCGCGCGCCTATGGCGTTCATTGTTATGCCGAGTGCTTCATGCGCCTCGCGGCTTATGGAGCCGAACGACATGGCTCCGGTAACAAACCGCTTCATTATCGCCTCTATCGGCTCCACCTCGTCAACCGATATCGGAGTGCCTTTTTTGAAGTCGAGAAAGTCGCGTATGAATATGGGCCGGGGCTTATTGTCGACCAGCGACGTGAACTCCTTGAATTTCTTATAGCTTCCCATGCGCGTGGCCAGTTGCAGCGTGGCTATGGTTTCGGGATTCCACGAATGCATCTCGCCATCCTTACGATATGAGTATTGCCCCATGTGCCTCAAAGGTAGCTCCGTGTCAAAATCGTCGGCAAATGCCTCGGCATGCATTTTAAGTATGTCGTCGCACAACTTCTCTATCCCTATTCCACCTATCTTGCTGACGGTATCGCCGAGATATTCCCTGCACAGCTCCTCCGACAGGCCGATGGCTTCGAACAGTTGCGCGCCCTTGTAGCTCGTTATCGTCGATATGCCCATCTTCGACATCACTTTGAGCAATCCCTTGTCGACGGCTTTGATGTAGTTTGCCGATGCCGTGTCAAAGTCAAGCTGTATGTCGTGGCGACGCACTATTTCATCGATTACGGCAAATGCCAGATACGGATTCACGGCACTCGCGCCATAGCCCGAGAGCAACGCAAAGTGCATCACCTCGCGCGCGTCGGCCGATTCGACTATCAATGCCGTCTGCACGCGCTTTTTGCAATTTATCAGATGATGGTGCACCGCCGCAGTGGCTATCAGCGAAGGTATCGGGGCAAGCTCCTTGCTTACCATACGGTCGCTTAGCACCACGTAATTGCATCCCTGATTTACAGCTTCCTCGGCTTCAGCGCACAACCGCGATATGGCTTCGCGGAAACCTTTCACGCCATATTTCACGGGGAAGGTCATCGACAGCTTGCGTGTATTGAAACCCTTGTATCGAAGATTGCACAGAAGATCCAACTCGCGATTCGATATTATAGGCCGGCGCAAAAGCACCATCTTGCATGAATCGGGCGAAAATTCCATCATATCCACGCGCACGGCCCCGATGTAGCTGTCGAGACTCATGACAAGTTCCTCTCGCAACGGATCGATAGCCGGATTGGTCACCTGTGCAAAATGCTGTCTGAAGTAGTTATACAGCAGTTGCGGCTCTTTCGAAAATACTGCCAAAGGGGTGTCGTTTCCCATCGAATTCACCGGTTCCTTGCCATCGGCCACCATAGGCGTTATTATTCGTTCCACCTCCTCACGATGATACATGAAGCATTTGAGCAGTCGCTCGTAATGGTCGACGGTGTTTTCAACCTTTCGGCCGCTGCTGATGGAGTCGAGGCTTATTCTGTTGCGCGACAACGACTCACGATAAGGATATTCCGAAGCAAGGCGTTCCTTCAGTTCGGCATCGTAATATATCTTCGCCTCCTCCATGTCAATCATCAGCATTTTACCCGGTTTCAATCGCCCTTTTTTCTTTATTTCCGAAGCCTCAAACGGCAATACGCCCATCTCCGAAGCTATCACCACGGTATCGTTGTTGGTAATGAGGTATCGGGCCGGACGCAGGCCGTTACGGTCGAGCATGCCTCCCGCATACCGGCCGTCGCTGAACAGCAATGCCGCCGGACCATCCCACGCCTCCATAAGTATGGAATGATATTCATAAAAGGCTTTCAGGTCTGGCGATATCGGATTCTTGTCGTTAAACGATTCGGGTATCAGCATTGCCAACGCACGGGGCAGGCTCATTCCGCTCATCACAAAGAATTCAAGCACGTTGTCCAACGAAGCCGAGTCGCTCATGTCGGGTTGTATTATCGGTGTCATGTCGCGTCCTCCGAATGCCTTGGGATTGAGAATGCATTCCCTTGCCTTCATCCACAGGCGATTGCCCTGTATGGTGTTTATCTCGCCATTGTGACCGAGCATTCTGAACGGTTGCGCCAACGACCACGTGGGAAACGTATTGGTGCTGAAACGCGAATGCACGAGCGCCATTGCCGTAGTGAAGTGCGGATGCATCAGGTCGGGGAAATAGTAGCGCAGCTGAATGCTCGAAAGCATACCTTTGTATATTATTATGCGCGACGACAACGACACGATGTAGAAATCGTCCTTTCCGAGTATCGGCGACTGACGTATTTTGTTTTCAACGGCCTTGCGCAGCATATACAGACGCACGTCAATCATATCCGACGAACTCTCGTCGGCAACGAATATCTGACGTATGTCGGGCTCCGATTGCCGGGCCATGTCGCCAAGCTGCTCGTTGTTGGTAGGCACTTTGCGAACGGCTATCAGCTTCAAGCCCAAATCAAGCGCTTCACGCTCTATGACATCGAGCATCGACTGTGCCGCTTCGGCATCTTTGGGCAAAAACACCAGGCCCGACCCGTATCGTCCTTTTTCAGGCACCGGAATGCCCTGAAGCAATATGAACTCATGCGGTATCTGCACCATTATGCCGGCGCCGTCGCCCGTTTTCGAATCGGCACCCTCGGCGCCGCGATGCATCATATGCTCCAGTACTTGCAATCCTTTTTCGACAAGTTGATGCGACTTGATTCCTCTGACATTGACCAATAGACCCACACCACATCCGTCATGTTCGAATCGTGCATCATAAAGTCCGCGATTTCTCATTTGTTTAATCATTTATTGTTTCATCAATTCTGTTCCACACTTTTAAGCCATTCGGCATCGGAAGGCAGCTGAGCCGTTTCCGTGCCATACTCTTCGCCATGCTGCGACGAGTCGAGCCCTACCTTCTCGTTCCACCCCGACACTCGCATGGGCACTATTATATCGGTAAGCCAGTATAGAAAGTAGCTCATTACAAACGTGTAAAAGAACACGCCCAACAGCACCAATACGTGGTTGACGAAAAATTCTCCTCGCGATATCATTTCCGGATCTCCGGCCGCAAAATAATCATAGGCAAATATGCCTGTCAGCATAGTGCCGAGTATGCCGCCGAGGCCGTGCGTCGGAAATACGTCGAGAGCGTCATCGAGCAACCGGCTGTAACCCTTCCAACATACGGCCATATTGCAGCACACGGTTATGAAAAGCGATATGAATATGCTCTGCCCTACCGATACCCATCCGGCACAGGGGGTTATGGCCACCAGTCCTACCACGGCACCGATGGCGGCACCCATTGCCGACGGCTTGCGACCTCGAAGGGCATCGAGAGTTATCCAAGTTACCATCGCCGTTGCTGCGGCAGTATTGGTATTGAGAAATGCCGATATGGCTATGCCGTCAGCAGCAAGCGAGCTGCCACCGTTGAAGCCGAACCATCCGAGCCATAGAAGTGCCGCGCCAAGAAGCACGAAAGGCACGTTGGCAGGCTTTGACGATTCGTTTTTATAAATTTTTCGTTTTCCGAGAAACATCGCGCCGGCCAATGCGGCGATACCCGAAGCTGCATGCACAACGATGCCCCCGGCATAGTCATGGACGTGGAGCATGCCGAACAGCCCTTCAGGATGCCATGTGCAGTGCGCCAACGGGCAATACACCAACACCGTCCACAAACCCATGAACAACAGATAACCTGAAAAGTGAACCCTTTCGGCAAATGCACCGGTTATGAGCGATGGCGTGATAATGGCAAATTTCATCTGAAAGAGAGCAAAAAGCGCCAACGGAATAGTCGTAGTGACTATGCCTATTTGCGAAGTTTCATTTTCAGGAGCCGTGACATTTCCTACTCCTACATTTTTCATCATAAAGAAATCCGACGGATTACCGATGATGTGACCTATATCGTCGCCAAAAGTCAATCCAAATCCGAAAACCACCCATATCACACTTACAAAACCCATAACTATGAAGCTTTGCAACATAGTGGATATGACATTTTTCGGGCGCACCATGCCACCATAGAAAAACGACAGACCCGGAGTCATCATCAATACAAAAATAGTTGCGGTTATCATCCATGCCACATTGGCCCACAAATGGTCGTTAGAAAGATCATACAGCCCGTCTTCCGTTTCGATACTTAATCCCATAATTCCGATGGCTACCAAGCCGATAAGCATCACAAACCACCCAAAGTTGTTTTTTCCACTGTTCAAAATCATACCGTGTAAATTTAATAAATATTAATCAACAATCTTAAAAAGATATTAATCACATCGCAAAAGTAGCATTTTGCTTTTAAACATCAAAATTTAATTACACTTTTCTTTATTTTTAAAGTTTTCATTAGATTATATCCATAACATCACTCATAATATTACGATATGTCGGAGCCATGATAACGCAAATTCATGACATTATTTTTGTTCTTAATCAATTTATACATACATTTGTAAATATAATTATAACAATATGATACGATTAGCGAAAACGATGCTCGTCATGGGCTTGATGAGCGGCCTCTGCACCCCGATCAAGGCGATAAACCCAATAGTGCAAACAAAATATACCACCGACCCGGCACCGATGGTGCATAATGACACCTTATATGTCTATACCGGGCACGATGAAGACAACGCCGACTTTTTCTGGATGCAGGAATGGAGAGTCTATTCAACCACCGACATGGTTAACTGGACCGACCATGGCTCGCCACTCGCCATCGAAGATTTCACATGGGGCGACGATCGCGCGTGGGCACCGCAATGCGTGGAGCGCAACGACAAGTTTTATTTCTACGTGCCCCTGCACTCCAAGCTGTCTGGCGGCATGGCAATAGGCGTGGCCGTAGGCGATACGCCCGTCGGCCCGTTTAAAGACGCTCTTGGGCATCCTCTTTTCGACAACGGAAGCTGGGATAACATCGACCCCACGGTATTCGTTGACGACAACGGAAAAGCCTATATTTACTGGGGCAACCCGAACATATATTATGCGGAGCTCAACGACGACATGATTTCGTTGAAAGGCGAGGTTAAGGTTCTCGAACAAACGGTAGAGGGATTCGGCGCGCCGTCGCCCGACAAGCGAAACAAGGATACAAAATACAAAGAGTCGTACGTCGAAGGGCCGTGGTTTTACAAGCATGGCAAGAATTATTACCTGCTATACGCGTCGGGCGGCGTACCCGAACATATCTCGTACTCAATGAGCAAAAAGCCTTTCGGTCCATGGAAACAGATGGGTCAGATAATGCCTTTAAGCGACACCCGCTCGTTTACCAACCACAGCGGAATAACCGAGTTCAAAGGGCAGCCGTACTTCTTCTACCATACGGGCATGCTGCCGGGTGGAGGCGGATTCGCTCGCAGCGTTGCCGTCGAGCCGTTTAAATATAATGCCGACGGAACGATACCCGAAATACTCCCGACGGCCACCGGAGCACCGGCAATAGCCACGTTCAACCCCTATCGCAGAGTGGAAGCGGAAACGATAGCATGGTCAGAAGGCGTCGACACCGAGCCCAACGACGCGGTGGGAGTGTACGTGTCAGACATACATAACGGCGATTACATCAAAGTGGCAAACGTAGACTTCGGAAAACGAGGTGCGAAAAGTTTCGGCGCATCGCTGGCATCGGCCCTGCGAGGAGGTACGCTGGAAGTGCATACCGATTCGGTAAAAGGCCCCTTGATGGCCAAAATAGAGGTGCCGCACACCGGCGGATGGGAAGAATGGAAATATTTCGAAAATCCGACTACCGCCAACGTAACCGGAATACATGACGTATATTTCGTGTTCAAAGGCAGAAAAGGCCCGAAATTATTCAATTTCGATTACTGGAAATTCGAATGACAAGCCCGACGAGCCCGACGGGTCAACCCTTGCGGGCTTCGGAAACTATCATCAATAATTCGTCGCGAACGGCCGAAGGCAGCTCGATGCCTCTCAGCTGGAGGCTGCGCGCCCATCCGGCTATGTCGTGCGGCAACAATGTGAGCAAAACGTCGCGAAATTCCTCGATGGCCTCAGGCTCGTACTCATCAGCCTTTATGCCGCGATAAGCGTCAAGCTCCTCATCGTCGTAATACACTATCTCCGCGCTTACGGCGGCAAGCAACGAGTCGCGTTCGCACGTGATGTGCATGCCGCAGCACTCGCCTTCGCCGTCAACAGTAGCCGACGGCGCGTCTGTTTGCTCCTCGGCTTGAGGCACGTCTGGTTTATGGAGCAGCCGGAGAACGACC
Organism: Muribaculaceae bacterium; assembly: GCA_017621225.1. GTDB lineage: Bacteria > Bacteroidota > Bacteroidia > Bacteroidales > Muribaculaceae > Paramuribaculum. Next base: position 76,537 of record JAGATN010000019.1, read on the forward strand.
CCGACCACTACCACAACCGCCAATATTATCAAAGCTCCGATCATAGCGAGTCAGTCATTGCAATCATTCGGAATCGTCCGCGTCAGTCCCTTCGGCCATAGGCGCATCGGCATCAACCAGACGGAATCCGGCCTTGACGAGATCGCTCCAATATTCGGGATACGATTTCGAAACCACCTCGACGTTGCGCACCACTATGCCCGGCAGATAGATGGAAACCGGCGCAAAAGCCATAGCCATGCGATGGTCGTCGTATGTGTCAAATTCGGGCATCGCGGTTATGGGTCGGCGCGCGCCATCCCACACGAGAGTGTTATTGTTTTCAATCTCCACCATTATGCCAACCTTCAACAACTCCGTTTTCAACGCCTCAAGCCTATCCGTCTCCTTTATTTTCAACGAAGCCAAGCCCGAAAGGCAGAACGGCACGCCGATCATTGCGCACGTCACCACTATCGTCTGCGCGAGATCGGGAGTATCCGACAAATCCATCACCAAACGCGGCGACAAATCGGGCGACGCCACGAGGGCAATGCCGTCAGTTTCCTCCTCGCCACCCTCATAGTCGGTATTCACGCCAAGGTTTTCATATATCGAAGCCACTTTGGCATCGCCTTGAAAGCTGTCGTTCGAGAGTCCGTGCAAGGTAACCCATCCCGACGTTAGCGCCTCTATCTCATACCAATACGAAGCTGCACTCCAATCGGCCTCAACTTTATCGCTACACGGCACGTATCGTCCGTGGGGTATCGTTATTACCTTGTCGACGAATTCGCCCTCAACGCCGTGCTGCCTCATAAGGCCAAGCGTCATATTTATGTACGGCCTCGACATGACTTCGCCTTCGAGCGTAATCTCCAGCCCATTCTGCATGGTAGGCGCCACCATAAGCAACGCCGAAATATATTGGGAGCTTATCGACGAATTCACCGTTATGCTTCCGCCAACGAGCTTATGGCCGGTGATGCGCAGAGGCGGAAAACCCTCCTCGCCGGCATATTCTATCTTGGCACCACAGCACCTCAACGCATCTACGAGCTCGCGTATCGGGCGATGGCGCATGCGGTCAGAGCCGTCGAGCGTCACGGTGCGCCCCGGGGTAGCGGCAAAATATGCCGTCAGGAAGCGCATGGCGGTTCCGGCCGCGCCTATGTTTATGCAGTCGGCATCGGAGCTGAGTGCGCGCACGGTCACATCCGTATCGTCGCAGGCGGCCACTTCGACCGTATCGGGAGCCCCTTCGGTAAGGGCATTTATTATTAACACTCGATTACTCAGGCTCTTTGAAAGCGGCAACGTGATGTCGGCTTCGAGCAATTCATCCGGTGGAAAAATGCGATAATTCATAATCGACAAAGTTAAATCATTTTGCCCTAACGGCAAAGCAATATTTTCAATGAGCCTGTTTCAGCTTCAGACTGTCACCATCGTCAACAAGCGGCAACAGCTTCAGGCGTTCGGCACCCGAAGGCGAATTTGGGCCGTGAAGCGCAATCCACAGATTTCCTGAAAAGTCCTTGAATATCATCCCGTGGCCGCTGTTCGACTTGACCAACGGAGTGTCGATCTGCTTCCACGGCCCGGTTACGTGGCCGGTCAGCGATTCGGCCACGCCGAGGGCATAATCGTCGTTTATGAAGCTCGACCATATCATAAAGAGCTTACCCGACTTGGGGCTCCGGTACAAAAAGTTTCCGTCGGTAACGTAATAACGTCCCATGCCATCGTCGGTGCGACCGGTCGACCACTCGGGAGCCGAGCCGCAGAACAACCTAATGGGATTTCCTACGGTGTGCTGCAAATCGGGCGTAAGCTCCACGGCTTCAATGGTGCCGTCGCGCAGCTCCACCCACTCATGGCAAAATATCATGTAATGCTTGCCGCGATCATGGAAATAGGTTCCGTCAAGACACATTTGCCCGACCGGCGTGGCGGGCAGACGGTCATCGAACGCCTTGAACGGCCCTTTGGGCGAATCGGCCACGAATATTTGCGTACCGCGCATCTCGTATTTACGTCCTTCATGTTCGCGTTTCCATATCACATCGCCGTTGACGGTGGCAAAAATGTAGTATTTATCGCCTACCTTATGCATTTCGGGAGCCCATATCGGGCCTGTCAGCCAATTGTCGGCGGGCAACGCCAACACATTCACCGGATCGGTCCACGTCTTAAGGTCTTTCGACGTAAGCACCTCGACCCCGCCGAAGCCTTCGGGCGTACTCGATGCCCTGTATAAGTAATAGGTATTGTCGGTAGGATCGGCATATACAAACGGGTCGCGTATTCTGATTTCGTTTACGTCGATGGCATTTGCCACCACTGCAATGGCACACAAAAGCTGCAAAAATATGATTCTTTTCATTATGGTTTAGTTATGCTAAGTTTCACGAGCAATCATCATCGACAAATTTAATCATAATTCGCCACATGCCGGCAGCCCCGGCATATATTTATTGAATTTTACCAAAGCAAACGCTTAAAAATACGGCATTAATAGCCCTGTTCCCGGCATCGACAAATGCGGGGAAATGCCGGCCCGATAAATAAAGTTGTGGGATTGATCGCATTATTGTATATTTGTAGTGGATTTGGATATAAATACCAATCAAAAATAGGTTAGTTTCACTTTATTATTTACAAATTATTCCAATCAGCCATGAACAAAATCATAGCATTGTCCATATCCCTTTCTATGGCTGTCGGCATTGGCCATGCCGACACTAAAAAAGGATATCCCATAGAGCCGGTGCCGTTTACGTCAGTAAAAGTAACCGATTCGTTTTGGGGTCAAAGACTGAAAGCAAGCCGCGAAGTCACCATACCGCTTGCATTTTCGAAATGTGAAGAAACGGGGCGCTACCTCAATTTCGAACGAGCCGCCCATCCCAGCGACACATTCAAGATAGGAGGGTTCTCGTTTGACGACACCGACGTGTACAAAACCATCGAAGGTGCATCGTATCTGCTTCAGACATATCCCGACGCAAAGCTCGAAGCCTACATCGACAGCGTGCTTACGATAGTGGCCGCCGCCCAGGAACCGGACGGATACCTGTACACCGCACGCACAATGAATCCCAAGCATCCGCACGAATGGGCCGGAAGCAAACGTTGGGAAAAGGTGGAAGATCTGAGCCATGAATTCTACAATCTCGGACACATGGTGGAAGGCGCGATAGCCCACTATCAGGCTACGGGAAAGCGCAACTTCCTCGACATAGCCATAAAGTATGCCGACTGCGTGTGCCGCGAAATAGGCCCTAATCCCGGACAAAAAGTATTGGTGCCCGGACATCAGATAGCCGAAATGGCGCTTGCAAAGCTATACATAGTGACCGGCGACAAGAAATATCTCGATCAGGCAAAATTTTTCCTCGACCAAAGGGGCAAAACGAGCCGACGCGATAAATACAGCCAGGCCCACATACCGGTAGTGGAACAGGACGAGGCCGTGGGCCATGCCGTAAGAGCGGCATATATGTACGCCGGAATGGCCGACGTGGCCGCGCTGACCGGAGACACCGCCTACATATCGGCCATCGACAGAATATGGCACAACATAGTGGGCAAGAAAATTTACATTACCGGTGGCATCGGCTCGACTTCGAACGGCGAGGCGTTTGGCGAAAACTACGAGCTGCCCAACATGTCGGCATATTGCGAAACATGCGCGGCCATAGGCAACGTTTACGTCAACCATCGATTGTTTTTGCTCAACGGGGATTCGAAATATTACGACGTGCTCGAACGCACACTGTACAACGGCCTGATTTCAGGCGTATCGCTCGATGGCGGAGGATTCTTCTACCCCAATCCGCTCGAAAGCATCGGCCAGCATCAGCGTCAGCCGTGGTTTGGCTGCGCCTGCTGCCCGTCAAACATATGCCGCTTCATTCCGTCGCTCCCCGGCTACGTATATGCCGTGAACAACCGCAACCTCTACGTCAATCTGTTCATGAGCAACGATGCCACGATAAAGGTTGGCGGCAAGGACGTGACCATCAGCCAATCGACCGAATATCCCAAATCGGGCGACGTGTCGATCAACGTCAACAAAAATCGCGCGGGCGAATTCACCTTAAAGCTGCGCATTCCGGGATGGGTGCGCAACACTCCACTGCCGAGCGACCTTTATGCCTATGCCGACAACAAACGGCCTTCATACAGCGTGAGCGTGAACGGCACCCCGGTATCGGCCGACCTTGAAAACGGATATTTCTCCATTACGCGCCGTTGGAAAAAGGGCGACCGCATTGACCTGCACTTCGACATGGAGCCGCGCATAGTGACTGCCAACAGTGCCGTAGAGGCCGATCGCGGACGCATAGCAATAGAACGCGGACCGCTTGTGTATTGCGCCGAATGGCCCGACAACGATTTTTCGATAGGCGGCATATACATGTGCCAGCAGCCTGAATTTGAAGTAGAGAGCCGACCCGATTTGCTTTACGGCATAAATACGCTCAAAACCACCGCTCAGGAACTCGGATTAGACGAAAAGGGACGCCTCAAAGTGAAGGATGTGAACCTCACAATGATTCCATATTATGCGTGGGCGCATCGCGGCGCGGGCAACATGGCCGTATGGCTGCCGGCTCAGCTCAACGCCACCCGCCCCGTACCGGCTCCGAGCCTTGCCTCGATGAGCAAGGTGGATGCCTCGACAAAAAACAAGGCATTATCGGCCGTCAACGACCGCCTCACGCCTACGGATGCAAACGACCGTTCCATTCCGTATTACCACTGGTGGCCCAAAAAGGGAGCAACAGAATGGATTTCGTATGAGCTGCCCGAACCTACATCCATCTCAACGGCAACCGTACACTGGTTTGACGACGCTCCGTGGGGAGGATGCCGCGTTCCGCAAAGCTGGAAGATATATTACATGGATCAGAACGGCAAATGGCAGCCGGTAACAGGAGCCGACAATTACGGCACGGCGAAAGGAGTTGCCAACACGGTAAGATTCGACAACGTGACAACCAAGGCCGTAAAGCTCGAAGTAGTACTGCCCGCCGACAACTCGGCAGGCGTATTTGAATGGAGCGTAAAATAACATCAGCAAATCACGACAACAAAAAAACATAACCATACCACAATGAAACTAAAGCATATATTCATTGCCGCAACCGTTGCCATGGCATACGCCACGGCTTTCGGCCAGGGAACCGTCGAAGATTATCGACGGGCATACGAATTACGTAGCAAATACGGCGCCGACAAGGTGTTTTTCTCAAGAGTCGATCCGCAATGGGTGGGCGACTCGCATACGTTCTGGTACGTGCGCAATACGCCCGACGGCCCTGTTTACGTGACGGTCGATGCCGACAAGAAGGCGCGCAAAGATATGTTTGACCACAAAAAGCTTGCAAAGGAGCTCTCTACGGCCACCGAACATGAGGTAAAGCCGAACAATCTTCGACTCGAACGCCTCAAACTGAGCGATGACCTAAACAACATCGAGTTTTACCACGCCAACAGGCTTTGGGCTTACGACATAAAGAAAAACAAGCTCGAAGAACGCGAGATACCCTATCGTCCGCAACGTCCGCAACGACACTGGATGGAAGTGGACGACGAAAAGAATGCCGGCCCGGTAAATTCGCCCGACGGAAAATATACCGCCTACATAAAGAACCACAACATTTACGTGCGCGACAACAACACGCGCAAGGAGAAGCAGGTAAGCTTCGACGGCACACTGGGCAACTACTATTCGTCGTACATATATTGGTCGCCCGACAGCAAAAAGGTGGCCGCGTGCAAGATACGTCCTGCCGAGAAGCGCTATGTGTATTACGTCGAGTCATCGCCCAACGACCAGTTGCAGCCGAAGCTTCACAAGCAGGAATATGCGAAGCCGGGCGACGAGCTGATGTTTAAAGTGCCTTGCATATATGAAGTGGAGTCGGGAAAAGCCATAATACCCGACACCAAGCTGTTCGACCGACAATATTCGCTCTCCGGACCGCAATGGAACGGCGACAGCAACGCCATAACCTTCGAATACAATCAGCGCGGACATCAGGTTTACCGCGTGCTCGAGCTGTCGGCCCTTACCGGCGACGTGAGACCGATAGTGGAAGAAACGGCCGACAAATACATCAACTACACCCGACACTTCCGCCACGACCTGTCTGACGGCAAAAGCATGATATGGATGAGCGAACGCGACAACTGGAACCATCTGTATATGTATGACCGCTCGACCGGCAAGCCGGCATGGCAGATAACCAAGGGCCCGTGGTATGTGCGTGAAGTACTCAACGTGGACGAGGACAACCGCCAGATATACTTTTCGGCCAACGGCATGGTAGAGGACAACGATCCGTATCTGATACGCTATTACCGCATAGGATTTGACGGGAAAGGCCTTACCTGCCTGACTCCCGACGAAGGGATGCACAAAGCCACCTTCTCGAAGGACATGAAATATCTCGTCGACACCTACTCGCTAACCGACAAGGCTCCGGAAGCATCGCTGCGCGACGGAGCGACCGGCAACGAGGTGATGCACCTCGAATCGGCCGACATTTCACGACTCCTTGCCGAAGGGTGGAAAGCCCCCGAAACATTCGTGGCAAAGGGCCGCGACGGAAAGACCGACATGTGGGGACTCATAATGCGTCCGTCGAACTTCGACCCCAATAAGAAATATCCCATAATCGAATACATTTACCAAGGCCCCGGCGACCAGTATGTGCCCAAGACGTTCATACCGTACAATTGGTACATGACATCGATAGCCGAACTCGGATTCATAGTGGTGATGGTCGACGGAATGGGTACGTCGTTCCGCTCACGTGAATTTGAAAACGTATGCTACAAGAATCTTCAGGATGCCGCGCTCCCCGACCATATGGCATGGATAAAGGCTGCGGCCGAGAAATATCCGTATATGGACATTGACCGCGTGGGCATTTACGGATGTTCGGCAGGCGGACAGGAATCGACCAACGCCGTGCTGCTGCATCCCGAGTTCTACAAAGCCGCCTACTCGGCTTGCGGATGCCATGACAACCGCATGGACAAAATATGGTGGAACGAGCTGTGGATGGGTTATCCGGTAGAGGATCAGTATAAGAAAAGCTCAAACGTTGAGAACGCCCATCTGCTGCAACGACCGCTTATGCTCGTAGTGGGCGAAATGGACGACAACGTAGATCCCGCTTCGACCATGCAGGTGGTAAACGCCCTCATAAAGGCCAACAAGGACTTTGAACTCGTAGTGATTCCCGGCGCGCGCCACACCATGGGCGAAGATTTTGGCGAACACAAGCGCTACGACTTCTTCGTGCGCCATCTGCTCGGCGTAAATCCCCCAAAATGGGACGAAATCTAAGAAACGAACTATATTAAAATAAGAATCAATCAACAACCAAAGCGTAGCGAATCAGCTCAAACAGCGTTCGCTACGCTTTGCCGTTTGTAACATAGCCGGCACAATGCCCATCTTCCATCTCCGCAATATACAAGCCTTTAAATATCCTATTTGCCCATTGACGGAATTGCGTACCACGAAAATATACTTTTACCATCAAGAGCGCTATGAATCATAAATAAATTTCACAATAATAGAATGTTATATCACGAATTTTATATATTTTTGTGTTGTGAATTGAGGAGACTCTTTTCCAGGACATAAAAAATAAAGAAGCGTTATGCTCATCAAGTATTTGGAAACGTAGGAAATTTTCAAATTGCATACTAAGATGGCATAGTGGTTCTCACGCTATAGCGTGGGCTGCTATTACTACATCTGTATGCAGGGTTTCCTACGACCTCCAAATAAAGAAGTGGCATTGCAGTTCCACGTTTCTGCGTATATATAGGTCTTTAGGAACTGAAAGGCACAAAACAAATATACGATGAATACTAAATGTGAAAAATGGTGTCTAATTCAATTATTGTTAATAGGTATTTTCTGCTTTATTCCGTCTATGATAGCAGGACAAACCTATAAAATGTATTCTACGCAGAATTACCATAACCAACTTCGTTTAAACACAATGACAGGAGAAGTCCATCAAATTCAGGACGATGGACAATCTTGGGAAATTTGCAGTGCGAGAGAGATTTTAGGCGATAAAGCGGGCCGATTTTGCCTTTATGAAACACAAAATATGTGGACTTTTATAATGCTTGATACATATACAGGTCGAAATTGGCAAGTCCAATTTAGCGTAAAGGGCGAAGACTATATGTTTGCAACACCAATCAATGCAATCACTTTTGCATACCCCGAAAAAACCTCGGATTGGACTAATCGGTTTCAGATGTTTAGCACTCAAAATATGTGGACTTTTATACTATTAGATTCGTACAATGGACGATTATGGCAAGTCCAGTATAGTACACAAGATTTGGATGAGCTATTTTGCATACCAATAAATGAGCATAAGTTAGATCCTGATAATGAAAAATGTACTTTTTCAATTCAACCCTTAATAAGTATGTATCAATATTATCTCATTAATGATGCCACGGGAGATATGTGGAAATTTCAGTGGAGCACGAAAGGGAATGATTACAGATGGATTGAAAAACTATAAAAATATGAAACCAAACGTAAACGATTACAACCGCGAAGAAGAATGCATTTATAAAGGTGAGCGATACTCGGTTCGTGATAATGGAGCGATATGGCGACATCCTCGCGAAGAAGGGAAGCTACGACCAAATGACTGTCAATGGACTTTCGGTAAACCCAATAACAAAACCGGTTATATGGAATTTGGGTCTGCACGTGTTCATATAATTGTGGCAATTGCGTTCTATGGAGCTCGAGATACCAAGATTTATGTTGTTGATCATATTGACACTAATCGACAAAACAATCGCATAGAAAATTTGCGCTGGCTCACAAGGCTTGAAAATGTATTGGTAAATCCTATTTCACGAAAGAAAATTGAATGCATCTGTGGCTGTAGTATAGAAGAATTCCTTGACAACCCGGAAAAATATCGGGATTTAATCAAACCAGACGCAGGTTTTAGTTGGATGCGGACTGTTACCAAAGAAGAAGGACAACAATGTTTGAAAAATCTGTTGGAATGGACCGCAAGCAACAAACAGCCATCATACGGATCAATGGGCGAATGGATATATCGTCCGTTATCCCCAAAATATAAATTAGCCAAAGAAATATCAAAAGGACCTGATTACATTATGTCATTAACACCCAATGCGGCACAACGTAATTGGTATACACCCTCAGAATTTCCCTGCACACCCAAAACAATCAACGATAACCCACTTGCCGCCTATGCCGAGAATCTAAAAGAAGGAAAGGTATTTACACAAAATAAATATGAAGCGTCACTGATAATCAATAGTGGATTTTCCAAAGACAAACAAACTATGTGTGTTATGAGCGAATCGTCCAAAGGTAAGAAGGCAATTAAACCTTATGCAGTCGCAAAAATAAATTTTGAAGATGGTCTATTCATTCATACAGGACACACGTTCTTTACAAAGAAAGGTGCAGAAAAACATTTTACTCTTGCACAAGGATTGGAATGGGATGGCGGAGATTCCTTAGATGATTATTGCTGATCTCATCATCGACAATGCTGCTTAAATTCAGTAAAAAAACAGCACGATAGTTCTATATTATTCCCATAACTGACAGAACTTTTAATGCATTCTGAGTCACTGAATACGAAAGAAGCAACCAAGACGATATTTCAAATGTTCATATCCGCGTTTTGCGGTCGAAAGATAGGGTAATATTTCAGTTTTTATTGTAAATTTGTCGAATACAGCGTACATAGGTTCTTCTTTATGAATGGTTTGAATCACCCATAATATAGCGAATAATCTTGTTTGTACGGCGTATTTTAACATTCTAACCACTTATTTAAGAACTTGAAAATGGTATGATTCATTATTTTTCTAATAAATAAAATCTATATTTATAATAGAAACTTGCAAAATCAGTTATAGCAAAGACAGTCAATAAACCGGCATTTGTGAAACGCGATACTATGTATTGCTGGCAAAAAGTATGCACGGCTCTTGAACACTTTGAAAGAGCGTTTCCGCAGGTCGCAGATAAAAGCAGCGGTTAAGGTCAACACTACCATGCTTGAATATTATTGGTATATGGGACGAGATATTTCAAGGCTTTATGAGGCTGCCAAATGGGGAAGCGCATTTTTTGATTGCCTAAGCCTTGATCTCAAAACGGCTTTTCCCGGTCAGACAGGCTTTTCCGTAACCAACATCAAGTATGCCAAACGTTGGTATGAGTTTTATAATCAAGATAATGTAATTCGTCAACGAGTCGTTGACGAATTTGAGATGCCTGCGGATTTTGGCATGGTTCCGTGGGGACACCACATTGACATATTTACTCGTAGCAAGTCCGTTGAGGAGGCACTTTTCTATATAGACGAAACCATAAGGAATGATTGGAGCCGTCCTGAACTAGACGCTGAGATTGATGATAATCTATATGGAAAACAAGGCCACGCCATTACCAACTTCGATGAAAAGTTGCCTGCTCCATATAGCGGACTCGCTAAGGAAATATTGAAAAGTCCGTATGATTTCAGATTCATCGACAAGAAAATAACTACCGAGAAACAACCGGAAGATGAGCTTGCGACTAATATCACTCGATTCCTTCTTGAATTAGGGCAAGGATTCGCATATGTCGGTCGTCAGATGGAATTGAAGATGCCGGGAGGCCAGACATTCATTCCCGATATGATTTTTTACCATACAAGGCTTAAATCGTATATCGTTTGTGAACTGAAGGTTGTGCCATTTATACCTGATTTCGCAGGAAAACTGAATTTCTATGTTTCGGCTGTTGATGAACTGATGAAGCAATCTGATGACAACCCGACAATAGGATTATTGATTTGCAACTCAAAAGATGATACAGTTGTTGAATGGTCGTTCCGAGGCATGAATCAGCCGCTTGGGGTTGCCGAATATCAGCTTAAAGAATTCATTTCCGAGAAGGCTGCCAAGTTGCTTCCTTCCGAGGCTGAATTACAGAATATCATAGATACATACGATGAAGTATCTAATGACTAAGAATTTAAATGGCTGGTAAGATAATCATTCAGTCACACAGTCATTTGTTCAGACATCAATACGTTAGTACGTAAATACATACTAACAGCATCTTTGCAATCAATATTTCAAGGGTCAACCAACTGCGGCAATGTATATTAACCGAACTGCTATTGAGACGGGTATTGTCAAGGTGTTGTATCCTGACAAGCCCAATCATCCGAGACAAAAATACCTGCTCACGGCAAAAGGGTTGGCTTTATATAACGAAATCAAAAGCCGTTGATAATTGCTTTACCCATCTTTCGGCCGCCATGCTCGAAGTGTTGTTTACATGTAGTGTGATAACTCGACGAAAATTATTATCTTTGCCATGATATGAAAAAGAAAGTTCTCATAGTAGGAGCCGGCGGATTCATAGGCTCGTTTTTCGCCACATGTGCACTCGAGCGCGGCTACGACGTGTGGGCGGGAGTGCGCGAATCGACTTCGCGACGTCATCTCGCCGACGAGCGTCTGCATTTCGTGACTTTCGACTACGACAATGCCGACCGACTGGCCGAAACCCTCCGCAACACATTGCCCGAAAACGAAAAGTGGGATTACATAGTGTACAATCTCGGTGCCACGAAATGCACCAATTTTCTGGACTTCAATCGCATCAACTATCTGTATCTGCGTAATTTCATCGATGCCCTGAAAGCTGCCGACATGATGCCGCAACGGTTTCTGTATATGAGCAGCCTCAGTGCGCTCGGCCCCGGCGACGAAAAGCATTATTCGCCCTTGAAAGGCAATATGATACCGGCACCAAACACCCGCTACGGCGTGTCGAAGATAAAAGCCGAAACGTTTCTCGAAACCCAACCCGACGTGCCGTGGATCATATTCAGACCCACCGGCGTATACGGCCCGCACGAGCAGGACTATCTGATGATGATAAAGTCGATAGACAAACACTGGGATTTCGGCGTAGGATACCGCAAGCAGATGCTTACGTTCATATATGTAGAGGATCTGGCCAACGCTGCGTTCGACGCGCTTGAAACGCCATCGACGCTTCACAAAAAGTACATCATATCAGAAGACCGCGCATATTCGCAAAAGGAATTTCGCAAGATAGTGGCACACGAACTTGGCGACAAATGGGTAATACCGGTGAAACTGCCTCTATGGATGGCCTACGTAGCCTCGGTGGTGGCCGAAAAATATGGCGTGGCCAAGATGAAGCCAAGCACTCTCAACCGCGACAAGTTCAAGATAATGAAACAGCGCAACTGGACGTGCGATATCACCGACGCGAAACGCGATTTCGGCTTCACGCCAAAATTCGACCTCGAAAAAGGGATACGCGCCACGGTTGCCGCATACCGATCAGAACAAACCGACAACAAGAAGCAATAAAAACGCATGGCATCACACGCAAAACCACCCACATGGGTAACGATACTGATATTGATACTGGCGATCCCCATATTCCAGCTGCCCTGGCTGATGGGAGAGACGGGCTCCGACAACCCCGCGCACACTCTTGTGACCATATATCCGTTTTACGTGATTTTGTCGGCATATCTGGCATATATCTGCTATGCCACGCGGCCTCTCGTGTCATGGATACTGATGTGCCTGATGGTTCTGTCGCACCTGTCCATGGCCTATCTTGCCCTGAACCCAATACAACCATAAGAACAATCATATAACACCAAACCATAATGAAAATCCTGATCATAAACGGCCCGAACCTCAATCTGCTCGGCAAGCGCGAACCCGAAATATACGGGCACGCGTCGATGGAGGATTGTCTGGACGACTTGCGCAAAGCATATCCCGACGTCGAAATAGAATATTATCAAAGCAATCACGAGGGGTGCATAATCGACCGCCTGCATAAAACAGGATTCTCAACCGACCATAAAGGCATAGTGCTCAATGCCGGCGCATACACGCACACGTCGCTGGCCATAGCCGATGCCATAAGCGCGATAAAGCTTCCGGTGGTGGAGGTGCACATATCGAATGTGCATTCGCGAGAAGAAATAAGACATAAATCATTGATATCGCCCGTGTGCCGTGGTGTGATAGCCGGCTTCGGATTAGACAGCTACCGCCTGGGCATAGAAGCATTGTTGAAGTCATGAGCAGCACATTGAAACCGATGATAATGGCCACGATAGCCGACAACAGATGTACGGCCGAATTCGTGAGACGACTGATGGCAGCCGGCATGAGCGCCGTACGAATAAATTCGGCGCACGTTAACGCCGAAACGTTCAACGCAATGGTAGCCACCATACGCAGCGTCAGCCCCGACATAAAGATTTTGATGGACACGAAGGGCCCTGAAATAAGAACGACGGCAACCGAAACGCCGATAGAATTTTTCGAGGGCGACACGACCGTACTCGTCGGCTCTGCCGAACCCACCTGCAAAAACCGCATATGCATCAACGCCACCGACATGGGCCAATACGTTGAGCCGGGAATGCATGCGTTGGTCGACGACGGCGCCATCGAATTCGAGATAACCGCCATAGGCCAATCAGGCGAAATAGAGATGAAAACCATACGAGGCGGAGTGCTCGAATCGCGCAAAACGGTAAACGTGCCCGGAGTAGACGTGAAATCGCTCCCGGCCGTGTCGAAACGCGATGCCGAAAACATTGCCATGGCCGTAAGGGGGGGCATCGACATGATAGCCCACTCGTTCGTGCGGTCGGCCTCGGACGTAGAAGCGGTGCGCGACCTCATATCGGGAAGCGGCATACAGCTTTATTCGAAAGTGGAATGCCGGTCGGCCGTAAAGAATCTCGACGAGATAATGGCGGCATCCGACGGCATCCTCGTGGCACGAGGCGACCTCGGAACGCAATTTGCCATCGAAAGCATCCCTTCGCTTCAGCACATGATATTGAAACGATGCCGACAAATGAAAAAACCGGTAATCGTCTCCACGCAGATCTTGCAATCGATGACAACCAAACCTTATCCCACGCGCGCCGAAGTGAACGACGTGGCTTGCGCCGTGATGCAAGGAGCCTCCACGTTGCTGCTGTGCGGCGAAACGGCACAAGGCGACTATCCGGCCGAATGCGTCGACGTAATGGCACGCACCATAAACGCCACCACACGCTACTTGGACGATGGAAGAATTGACTGACTACATCACCGACCACATATCGCCGGAGCCCCCTCACTTGCAGAAACTGTATCGCGACACGCATTTGCACCACCTGTACCCGCGCATGTGCTCGGGGCATCTGCAGGGGCGCATATTGAAGATGCTTACGTCGATGATTAACCCCACGTACGTTCTTGAACTCGGCACATACACCGGCTATTCGGCACTCTGCATGGCCGAAGGCATGGCCGACGATGGCGAGCTGCACACAATAGAGCTTGACGATGAGCTTGAAGACGAACTGAGGCAGCGTTTCGAAACCGCGCCCAACGGCAACAAAATAACGCTGCACATAGGAGATGCCGAACAGATAATACCCGCCATCGACCGGCAATGGGATATGGTGTTCATAGATGCCAACAAGCGCCGTTATCCGCAATATTTCGACTTACTGCTGCCAAGAGTAAAACCGGGAGGCTACATCTTGGCCGACAACACCCTTTGGGATGGCAAAGTGGCACAGACGCCTCCACCAACCGATGCCCAAAGCCAAGGCATAATGCAATTTAACGACATAGTGGCTCGCGACCCGCGCATCGAGACCGTAATACTCCCTTTACGCGACGGCCTTACTCTCATGCGCAAACGGCCCTGACAAACCTATCGCACGACTTTAGAGTCGGGTCGGTGTTTCCGTGCGGTCACATCGTTGTCAGTCCATGCCGTCCATCTCCATTATACGCCCTTCGTCGTCGTAACTAAGCCGACGCACCTTGAGGCTGCGGAGCCATGTCTTTCCGCCCGAGGGAACGCTGTCGTGATAAAACAGATACCATTCCCCTTTATATTCTACGATGGCGTGGTGTGTGGTCCACCCCACCACGGGCGAAAGGATGCAGCCCTGATATACGAAAGGCCCATAAGGATTGTCGCCGACGGCATAGCATATCCTGTGTGTGTCGCCGGTGCTGTACGAGAAATAATATCTGTCGCCACGCTTGTGCATCCATGAGGCTTCGAAAAACCGCTTTTCGTTGTCCTTGGCCTTGAGGGGCTGTCCGGTTTCCGGATCGAGTATCACCACAGGGCGAGGTTCTTCGGCCATCTGCAGCATGTCATCGGATAAGCGCACTACCCTTGCGGTCAAGGCAGGCTCGTCGTCAGGTTGGAGATATGGATTCTCGAGAGCCTTGTTGTCGCGGTATCTCTGAAGTTGGCCACCCCAGAGGCCTCCGAAATACATGTAATGGCTTTCACCATCCTTAAATACGGCCGGGTCGATGGAATAGCTGCCTCGCATCGGGTCGGGCTGCGCCGTGAACGGTCCTTCGGGGCGGTCGGCGATGGCAACGCCGATATGAAACACGTCATTTCTGTCTTTCAACGGGAAATACATATAGTAACGTCCGTTTTTCTCGGCCACGTCGCAATCCCAAAGCTGACGTCCGGCCCATGGGATGTCGTCTACGGAGAGCACGACGCCATGGTCGCAGACCTCCCCGTTCATAACATCGTCGAGTGAAAAGACATGATAGTCCTTCATGTCGAAATGGTCGCCGTTGTCATTCTCTTCTATTCCGCTCTCGCGATCGTGAGAAGGATAGATGTATATTTTGCCGTTAAACACATGCACCGCCGGATCGGCCATATAATCGTCCGGCACCAGATATCTCGGTTTCTTATCCATGTCCAAGCCCTTTAATTATTGTTTGTTTCTTTTCTCTATTTCGCGGTTTATCCCGTCGATCTTTTCGTCGCTAAGGTCGTAACGTGATATTATGAACATAGCCACCACCAGCAATGCCGCCGGTATGACTGCCACAAGCCAAAGTATGCCCTGTTGCACCAGGGGAGTCTGCTGCGTGGCATCGGCACCGTCAAACCCCACATACTGCAATACGAGTCCGGGCACCACGCCGCCCAACGCCATTCCGGCTTTATAGAAAATGCCTGTCAAGGCGTTAACTATTCCCGATATGCGTCTGCCGTGCGTATATTCGCCATAGCTTATCACCTCCGGCACAAGGGCCCACATGTATCCGGTAGCCACGATGACGCCCGTCGACTTTACGAACTGCGCCACATAGACGAGCCACATATTGTGACGCGCCGTTTCGCTCATCGATACGACATAAAGCATGGCCATGCCGGCTATGGCTATTGTCAGGAAAATGTAGAACATCTTTTTCTTGCCGACCCTGCGCTTGATGGCCGGAATCATCGGCATAAAGATGAATGCCGGTATCGACCCGAGGCCCATGAAGATGGAGAGTTCGGAAGCGCTTCCGTGCATATTGTAGTTGATGTAGTATGCGCCGGCAGAATTGCCAATGGCCATCATGGCGAATGTCGTGACGAAGAAGAAGGCAAGAACGCGCAGCGGCTTGTTGCGGCCGAACTCCATCCACAGATCCGAAACCTTGACATTTTCGGTCTGACTCTTGTCCATCACCACGCGCTCACGGCACTGCGAGAAGCAGAAATAAAGAAGCGCAAGGCCTGTAAGCCCGTAAATGGTCATGGTCGAGAACCATGCCGAGTCGAGCGTAGAGAGGTCGCCCCTTTCGTCAGGGTCGAAAAGATGCAGCACCACCGGAATGCCCATGCCGACGGCAAGGCCACCGATATTCGCCATAAACATCCTGACCGACGTGAGTATCGTAATCTCGTCGGTGTTGCGTGAGAGGGAGGCATTGAGGGCTCCGTATGGCACATTCACCAACGTGTAGCACATCGACAGTCCTATATATGTGACATAGGCGTAAAGAAGCGAGCCTGAGAATCCGTTCCAGAAGCAGAGTATGGCAAAGCCCGTGAGGGGTACACCTCCCAAAATGAGATATGAGCGGTATTTGCCCCATACCGGATCATGTTTGTCGACAAACGTGCCTACTACCGGATCCCATATCACGTCGACAACCCTGACTATAAGAAACATCAGCGCCGCAACCACAGGTGACAGACCGTAGACGTTGGTATAGAAGAAAAGCAAATACATGCTAATGGTCTGATAAATCAGATTCTGCGCGAGATCGCCGGATCCGAATCCGATGCGCTGCAACCACGACAGACGGCAAAAGCCGTCACTGCAATTACGGGATTCATCCAATCCGACTGACATTGTTTCTTTCATGAATATGAGTTTAAGTTTGCGCCGTCCCGGGCAAACGGCCGTTTATACATTTGCAAATGTAATAAAAATTGTGCGTTCATACTATTCATAATGTCAAAATGTGCATGAACGCGAGTATGTTATAAAACTATATCGCGCATATAAAATTTGATGCACTAAAGTATTATTCCCTTGATATAGAATATGCGTGTAAAAAGCGTCGGAAACTATTCATAATATCGATATACCGTCTCCAAGCATATACGTGGGGCTGTTAATTTCCACATCTGTCTATAAAGGTATTCCGACTACCTCCACACTAAGATGTAACATCACAGCCCCACGCTTCTTATATTGTAACTTACGGTACTTTGGAACAATTTAATAGCACAACATAGCCTTATTATCACAGACAAGATACATAATAGTTTATCTGCATATAGCTATCTACTTCACATATCTTTCATATGTCTCAAACGCAAAAGCTAAAATATTATACCATTCATCAAGCGTCTTGTAATCTAATTTTATATTTACAAGTATTGTGCCATAAACAATATTAGTGCAGACTTCTACCATACATCCATCATTGTTGGAGATGGGACTTATAGGAAGTGTAGCACAATTTCCTATACGCTCTTGTAGCGTTTCACCAATAGTGAAAGTGATAAATTGGTCAGACAATCCAAAATCAGGAGTGGGACAATCTTCA
Source organism: Muribaculaceae bacterium (assembly GCA_017621225.1). Classification (GTDB taxonomy): domain Bacteria; phylum Bacteroidota; class Bacteroidia; order Bacteroidales; family Muribaculaceae; genus Paramuribaculum. The sequence continues at coordinate 94,507 of JAGATN010000019.1, forward strand.
TATTCAGGTTCATCTAATTTACAGAAAACTATGGTAGAAGATTTACCTAATTTTCGCAATATATCAGGTACAACATTAAAAAACTGCGATACTGCTTTTTGTTTCACCACATATTCCTCTGATTCTTCACTATCGATTATAAGTTCCACATCTTCAGAAAGCTCCTTGAAGAAATTGCGGTTCAATGCTTTTGAAATTTTTTTCAACTGCAAAATATCCATTTTACTACGATTGAAAATATGATAAGCATTGTTCCTCTCACAGCAAATCATATTAGCAAATTCTTTAATCGGAATTTGTTGTCTGCGTACCTCATCTTCTATGAGTTCTCCTATCGTTTTTTTATTTGTCATATAATTAAGTATTTAATTTATGTTGCAAAGTTATATGACATCCAATAAAATGTTGTAAAACGTGTGTATCATCTTTTTGTGCATTCTTATCATTCCTCAAAAAATGTTTTCATTGAATTTGTAGGCCTATACATAAATATCTTTAATCAAGATGTTTGCCTTTTATATCAATGACATACCGCATAATAAAATAACGGTAACAAGTAAAGCTCATGATTACGTTGAATTAATAAATTCTGTGAAAATGGGAAATTCACGACACGACAAACGAAGAAAGCCGTATTTCTATTTTTTTTGAGACTCTTGATATTCCTCCCATATAACAGACGCAAGATATTTGTCACTTCGACACTGCAAATCGGCAATACCTTCTTCGATCAGTTCTGATGTATCGGATTGATAATATATGTCAGTAGCATCTTGTAGCGACAATCCGTAGAGGTCGCACAAACTCTTTATGATGTTGGCACTTTTATCGGCTTGAAAAGCTAATTTACTTTCTTCTGTCATATTATTTTCTTCTGTCATATTACTTTCTTCTGTCATAGTTGTATGCTTTCTATATGTTCCAAACAATTGTCAAGCATCTTTTGCGAACGAATGCAATACTGAATATTAGGTCGCTCATATTTAAGTATGCCTAATGTTTCGTTTTCCGACAATTCTCCTTCGAAATATCGGTCAAGAGTCTGTATGACCTTATCGTTAGCGATGCCCCCAATTATGAGGTCAAAATCATAAACATCTTTGCCTGCCCGGCAGTTGGCAACAAATTTGAGCCAGTCTTTATCGTAGCTGTTAAACTCCAGAATTTTCCATTCCAAGGGATCAAATTTAAATTCGTAGGCGTTGATCCACGCCTCTCGTTGACGCCGGATAAATCGCTGCGCGTATCTTACAGCTTGTTCTCGAATAGAGGTCAGATATATAGTTTCATTATGGCAATACTCCTTTCTCCTTCATATAATCGATAAGGTCTTCAACGAGATAGCGTGAACCAAAAGTATGCAGCACGTCATACGACGGTATAATATAACCGTACAATATGCCCGACTGCTTTAGTCGTCGATAAACCTCCCGATAGCTCATCTTAAGCGCCTGTGCTAATTTACAGATGCAATATGTTACAAATTCAAGAGTCTTAGTATCCATAATGATGGTATCGTTCTCTAATATTTATTATTTTACCACCTACGCCATACGTATGCTTTGATTGCAAATCTAAGCATTTTCCGCGAGATTCAGTCTTTTAATTCGGAACTTTCTTGTTGACTGCCATTTATTTTTACGCATTTTTACACCATAGCCCGCTTTGCTGCATTCAGGAATGTGCAATGGCGTTAAAAATAGGTACTTTGATAATTGAATATTTAGAGTTCAAGCCATCCTGACGCTAAAATATAGCCAAATTGGGTAATGAAAAACGGCCAAATTGGGTAATTAAAAACAGCCAAATTGGGTAATTAGGCAGAATTAAGCTATCTTTACGCCATTAACTCAAATAATTATGATTAATAAATATCGCCCACGCATTATAGATGGTGAACTATCCACACGCTTGAAAAGTATCGGAGCAATTGTGTTGGAAGGTGCAAAATGGTGTGGTAAGTCCACGACGGCAGAACATCATAGCAATAGTGCCGTTTTTATGGATGACCCTCGCAGGCGTTCACAATATATGATCTTTGCAGAGGATAATCCGGATATGATACTTAATGGCGAAACACCTCGTCTAATTGATGAATGGCAGCTTGCCCCTATTCTATGGGATGCAGTCCGCTATACGGTAGATCATAGAGCAGGTACGGGGCAGTTTATATTGACAGGCTCCGCAAAGCCGGCAGACAGGGAAAAAATAAGTCATTCAGGAACAGGAAGGTTTGCGTGGTTACGTATGCGCCCAATGTCACTATTTGAATCCGGAGATTCTACCGGCGACGTTAGTTTGTCGAAGTTATTCAAGAATCCTGATATGCCTATCGGATGTGAAGCGAAATCTGATTTGCAAAGAATCGCATTCCTAATTTGTCGTGGTGGGTGGCCTGTCGTTTCAGAGCTGCCTGAAGAAGTTGCATTAAATCCGGCAAAAGATTATTATGATGCAGTGGTAAACGTTGATATCCGCCAAGTGGATGGTGTGGATAGGAGTGTTGAAAGAGCAAAACGGCTTATGCGCTCATATGCACGATTTCAGGGTACGCAAACGTCTATCCGACAAATTGTCGAAGATATGAATGGTGGCAACTCGAATGTTGTTGAAGATAAAACGATCCGTAACTATCTCAACGCATTACGTTCAATGTTTGTGATAGAAGATATGCCCGCATGGAATCCTAATCTTAAATCTAAAACGGCCATACGCACTGCTGATACCAGATATTTCGTCGACCCATCCATAGCAACAGCCGCAATGGGCATAGGCCCCGGAGATTTAATGAACGACCTCAAAGCATTCGGTTTGTTGTTTGAAACATTATGCATTCGTGATTTGAGAGTCTATTCTCAGGCATTGACCGGTGATGTTTACCATTACCGAGATAAGAATGGGCTGGAGTGCGATGCTGTGATACATCTGCAAAATGGGGAATATGCCCTGATAGAAATTAAATTGGGAGGAGAAAAACTCATAGACGAAGGAGTAAATAGCTTGTTACGGCTTGCTTCCAAAATCGATATCAATCGCATGAAGCAACCCTCGTTCTTGATGGTTCTTACAGCAACCGGAACATTCGCATACAGAAGAAAAGATAATGTATTAGTTGTTCCTATTTCCACTCTTGGAGCATAATATGAACGCAAAATAATATTTACCGTTCGTTGAATGCCCTGAGTAATAATTGCGACAGGGGCGGGCGGTTAGTATTTGTGATATGGTTGCGACATGACGTGGAGCGTTTTCGGAATCCATACGCGGTACCGACCTGATTTGTTCCAGTCGTTGCCGGCCGATCCATAGTCGCAGAAACGTATCATCTTTTCGGCTTTGTCGGCCTCATCTTCAAGATTGGCACCAACCACCATCGGCACTTGCATCGATAGCCATTCGAACGACGAACCGCCATACACTTCTACCGGAACGGCATTGACTATCTTGTCGGAATTGCACGTTACAACGGCCGATTCGTCTACATAGCCATCGCCATATCGGCTATCGCGCGCAAACAGAACGGGGCCGCGCACTATTGCCTGGGCGTTATCCATTTCCACCACATTTGTTACAAGTGGTATGGTCACCTCCACCACATCGCCGGCCTTCCATTTGCGATCGACGTATAGATATCCGTCCTTCACTTCGGCACCTTCCTGCCGGCTACCATTTACCTTTACTTCATAGCCCGCTTCGTTGCCTTCGGGAATGCGCAAGGCAATGGCAAAGGTGGCCGACTTTTTAGGATTGACACTCATCGTTGCCGTACCGTCGACGGGATACGATGTCTGCATTTTGAGCGAAACATCGTTTTTGCCAAGCTTGAAATTGGCGTTTGACGGAATGTAAAGGTTGACAAACACGTTGCTTCCGTCAACCGTGTATGCCGTGCGCGGTATGAGGGCGAAACCTCGCGGACCGTTTGCATTGCAGCAATTGATGTGCATTCCGCATTGATCTTCGCCTTGAAAGCGATGTCCTTCGAGCGGGCTGTATTTCGATATTTGCGAACCGTCGTTTTTCATCGATCCCATAAGGGCATTGTACATGGTTCGTTCAAACTGGTCGGCGTACATGGCATTGTGCGTTGCATCGAGCATCCTCGCACAAAATTGCATCCACGTAAACGTGACGCACGTTTCCATCATATGATAGGTTGGGATGGTTTGCCGCGCACGTCCGTTGTACCAACATTCGAAAGCGGCCCCCGACCCGGCGACGTTTATTTCATCTTCGATTATGTTTTCAATGGTTCGACGAGCGGCTTCGACATATGAGTCATTGCCCGTTATTTTGCCAAGCTCCACCAAACCTTCGTAACACGACATCATTTCATAAGCTTTCTGACCGTTCTCGAACGACCACCATTGCTCCGGAAACTTTGAACGCGCCGATACGGGCACGCCGTTCATGGCTTTGGTGATGAGCTGCGAACTCCCCTCGCGCTCTATGCCCTGCACTATGCTTTTGGAAAAGTCGAGGTAACGTTCATCGTCAGTAGCACCATACAGATAAACTACGGGCTCAAGTATCGAACAACTTGCCATTCCAAAATAATTGCCGGTTCTTGCAATATCGAGATTGCGGTCGGCCAATTCCTTCATAAGGCATTGTATCGATTTCTCGACGGCGGTAAGGGCGCGCGCGTCGCCGGTGAGCCGGTAGTAGGCTATAAGTGCCAGAGCGGTGTACTTGCGCCCCCAGATATCCCATTGCTCAAGTCGCGAAGCCGGATCGTAGCTACCTATGTATCCATCCTCTTTCTGAGCGGCAATAAGCCCTTCGGCACCATATTTTATCATTTCGAGCAGCTCCTTATCGCCGCAATAGCGATAAGAATCGATGGCACCGAGCATCCATTTTCCAAGAAATTCAGTCTGCCACGAACCATGATCATCATTACGCCTGAATGGAGCCACAAGTTCCTCCACATTCTGGGCTTTGACTCGCTTCTCGATGCAAAGATTTATCTTATCGCCTACGTAACCATCTATTTTTACGTTTTCAGGCGACAAAGCCAACACGTGTACGTTTGCAAAAAACGATGCAAATGCAACCACCCAAGCATAAAATGTTTTTTTCATATGCATAATGTTTTAGAAAATTGTGCCGGTAAATCATTGAAAAAATGAGCCCCCGATAGCAAAAACAAAGATAATAAAAACTAATAAAAATCCACTGTTTAATATTCAACTTCTATTATTGACATATTCCTGCGGAGATATACCGGTGCATTTCTTGAACATACGGCTGAAATGTTGGGGATACCCAAACCCCAGGTCGTAAGCTGTCTGCGAAATGCCGAGACCGGAGGCAAGACGGTTTTTTGCTTCTTGTATGACCATTCTGCGGATATGGTTTCCTGCCGTATCGCCGGTAATACGTTTGATTACGTCGCCCAAATAGTTTGCCGACATACACAATGCATCGGCAAAATATTGAACCGTAGGCAATCCTTTTTCTTTCTGTGTATCGTTGCTGAAATACTCCTTAAGCAGACGCTCGAATTTTGATAGAATATCGTTGTTAACTATCTTACGGGTAAGAAACTGGCGATTATAGAAGCGTTGGCAATAATTTAGAAGCACCCAAATGAGGCCTATTATTATGGAGTCTTGTGAATCGTCCTTCGGATTGTTTTCAATCTCGTTGCTGAGTTGACGCATTATGCCTACAATAATATCTTTTTCTTCATCGGTCATATGCAGGGCCTCATTGACCCGATAATCGAAGAAAGAGTAATGCCTGATCTCTTTTTCAAGCGGAGTGCCGTGCAAGAGGTCGGGATGAAACAGCAACGCCCATCCTGTCAGCATCACCTTTTCGCCATTATCCTCTTTTCCGCCAATCTGACCGGGAGAAACACAAATCACCGTTCCTTCCTTGTAATCATATTTTCCACAACCATATTCCAATGATATTTCGGCTTCGTCATGAAAAAATATGCCGTAAACATCGTAGTCATTAAGACTGTGACGTATCGGTGAAACTCTACCATAGTCAATCACACTGACCAGCGGATGCCGATCAGTCTGCCCAAGCCATAAACTGTAGTCCGACGGCTTTTTGACTTTGAGTATTTTGGCCATATATCGGGAGAATATTACTTTGATATTCAGTTGCAAATATACGGATTTTATCCCACATATTTCCCCGGCATCGGTGAAATTGGTATGTATATACAGATATTTTATACATATAGGCGACCAAAGCGGAGTAATTTTGCAATCGAATAAATATCACCGAAATATGAGCACGAAAATAGTTTTACCCAAGTCATATTGCGAAGATGAAGTAGTGGTATATATCGCAAATCGACATCGAACGACTCCCCTTGATGTAATAACGCAATTTTTAAGGGGTGAGGGCATTTTGTCAGACTCTGACACAGCCGAATACGCCAAACCAATTCATCTTGCCGACAATGAAATAGCTATTTGCAGAGGTTTGGGCATAGCACCGTCACAAATAGAAGTAATTGAATAAACTAAAAATATGAACAGATTGATTCTATTATGTCTGATACTTGCCGGATATGTGGCGGTACAGGCAAAAACATTAGTAGTATATTATAGCTACACCAATAACGTGAACCGAATCGTCGCTGAGCTCACAAAGCAGATTGAAGCTGATGTGATCCGCGTGCAACCCGCCGAAAAAGGGGTTGACTACGCGGCAAACAACTATGCCATAGGCAGCGCCCAAATCTCTGCCATACGCAATAAACCCAACGATGCTTCATCATATCCCGCCATTGACTCGGTGAAAGTCAACCTCGCCGAATATGACTGTGTGATAATCGGCGCACCACTTTGGTGGAGCAACATGGCCGCCCCGCTCCAAACATTCCTGCTCCACCACGGCAAAGATATGGCCGGCAAGAAAATCGGTCTGATAGTTTCGAGCGCAAGCAGCGGAATATCAGGCGTGGAGTCTGATGCAAAACGGCTGATTCCGAAAGGCGATTTTATGTCGCCGAGCTTGTGGATACGGTCATCGCAGACCTCAAACGCCGCCTCAATGGTTTCAAACTGGCTGAAAGCGATAGGCTATGACAATATTTCCGGAATCAACGACCCGGCATCAGATGCTCAAAATGAAAAAATACTCGGCATATTCAATCTGTCGGGACAACCAATATCAGATAAAGACCATGCAACCAATGGAATCTACATCGTGCAATATATCAACGGCAACCGTATCAATACTAAAAAAGTTGCAATACGATAAGGTATGTTTTTTTGTTACATTTATACTTATCTGTATGACAATACACATCTATGCAGAGACGGAAAACGATATACATCCGCTGATATTTCCGGCTGAACATACCGCTCCGGCAAACAATACGGGCGACGTAAGGCTCTCACTACTGAAGGACAGTGGCAACACAATGATTACCCACTTCCTTTTCTCTCCGGGAAGCCGAAATTACTGGCACTATCATTCGGGAATCGTACAGACTCTCCTCGTACTCGATGGAAAGGGTTGGTATCAAGAGGAAGGTTCTCCGAAAAGACGGATAAAAAAAGGCGATGTCATTGTGACACCGGCCGACGTAAAACACTGGAACGGAGCCGCAAGCGACAAACCATTGGTATGCATCACCGTGACGGAGAGCGGTGTCGATGGACACGTTGTACAGCTCCGACCCGTCACCGATGAAGAATATGGATATGACCGTGACGAAAACAAGAAACACGTAATGTGTGCAAAATTACCTATGTCGCCGGATGGGATAACCCGACTGTCGAAAATAGAAGTGTACCCCGAATGGCTTGAAGAATATATGAAATTTGCCACTGAGGTAGGCGCAATATCCTTACAGACCGAACCGGGTGTTCTGACCATGTATGCCGTGGCCGACAAGGATAATCCATGCAATATCACGATACTTGAAACATACTCCTCGCAAGAGGCATACAAGAAACATATTGCATCGCCACATTTCCAAAAATACAAGCAAGGTACGCTACATATGGTCAAATCGCTCGTGCTTGACGATGTGACGCCATTGAATCCTGACAATCAGATAACAAACTTTATAATTGACAAATGAACCGCATAATAACCGCTATCGTTTTTAGCATAATAACATTTGCACCGATTATGGCACAACAGAAAATAGTTCAGAATGCAGGTCGCCGGCAGCTCGGCGACTTTGCCCCGGAGTTCGCACACCTCAACGACGACATTCTTTTCGGCGAAGTGTGGAGCCGCAACGATCTACTTTCGCTGCGCGATCGCAGCCTCGTGACAATCACATCGCTCATCTCTCAGGGCATAACCGACAACTCGCTGAAATACCATCTCTCCACGGCGAAGCAGAACGGCATAACCCGCACCGAGATAGCCGAAATCATAACCCACATAGCTTTCTATGCCGGTTGGCCGAAAGCGTGGGCAGCGTTCAACCTCGCCAAAGAGGTGTGGAACGACGACATCAAAGGCGAGGACGCCAAAGCCGCATTTGCCCGCTCGATGATATTTCCCATCGGCGAGCCTAACACCGCATACGCCAAATACTTCACTGGCAACAGTTACCTTGCGCCCATATCCACAGAGCAGATACCTTTCTTCAACGTCACTTTCGAGCCGGGATGCCGCAACAATTGGCACATACACAAGGCAACGAAAGGTGGAGGCCAGATGCTCGTGGGCGTTGCCGGCCGAGGATGGTATCAGGAGGAAGGGAAACCTGCCGTGGAGATACTTCCCGGTACCGTGATCCACATTCCCGCCAACGTCAAGCACTGGCACGGGGCCGCCAAAGACTCATGGTTTGCCCATCTTGCCTTTGAAGTGCCCGGCGAAAATACCGAAAGCGTATGGCTCGAACCGGTAAGCGATGAAGAATACAACAAACTCGAATCGAAATAAAACCAAGACAACTATGAGCAAGACCGTAATGATAGTGGGTCATCCTTATTGGAATGACTCAGTGGCCAATAAAGCCATTGTAGATGAATTTTTACGCCTGAACCCCGATGCAGTGGTGAGCAACATAGCAGAGTTATACCCTGACGGCAATATAGATGTCAAAGCTGAACAGGAAAAACTGCTTGAAGCCGACAATATCGTGTTGCAGTTTCCCATAATGTGGTATAGCTGTCCGTCTGACATGCACAGATGGTTGGAAGAAGTACTAGCCTATGGCTTTGCATACGGTCATAATGGCGACAAACTGAAAGGCAAACGCTTTATAGTATCGTTCACTACCGGCAGTTCAGCCGATATGTATAGCAAGTATGGAGTCCAGAAAATGACTATCGACGACTTGATGCCTGCTTTTGCCGGGATTCCGAATCATTGCGGCATGCAATGGGGCGGTTATGCGTTCTCCGGAGGTATGATGATAGCAGACAATACAGACGACGAACAACTCGCCACATTACGCGGACGAGCCAAAGCCCATGCCGAAAGGCTCACCCGGCTATTATGAAGAATTATCAAGAATAAGACCCCGTTCCCCGGCATTAACAAATATTGGAGAACGGGGTCTTAATTATGATTAGTCGTATGATATATTTCGCAAAGTGGTTATGGAAGACCCACCGGCTGCTTCGGTAAGAAGCGTGGTCAGCTCATCGGCCTTCACCGACGTCGACGGATTGAAGTCAGAAGTATTCATATAGTCGACCAACGATTTTACAAACTGTTGGCCCTCCGGCTTGTCGCACAGCTTATCCATATCGGCCATAAGCATAAGCAATTTTCCACCTTCGACAGAAAATTCGGCCACGAGCCCCAGACGGTGATTGCGCTCCACGTTATCGATCACCTGCACTACCGGACGATAATTGATATCGTTGAGCCTGTCGAGAATCAACGGATAGCTATTTTTCACTATGGCGTACCACTGCCAATCGGAATGACCGTCGTTGGGAAATTCGGCCAAAGCCGGATGCGAGGCATCGGCAATTATGCCCAAAGTTCCGGGCGAAACAGGCGCTTTATTGTTCTCGCAAATGGTTCGGAACATACGATAATTCCAATAATCGGTTTGAAACAACCCGCCCACGGTAACGCTGTCGACATCAGCGCGCAGCGGAGCCAACAACACTTTCTCGCCACGTTGCAAGCGCGCAACGACATCGTCGGAAAGCTTACGAGCCACGTGAACGTCGCCATACTCTATATCGCGGTTCTTTGGATACGACCATATCTTATAGATGTTGACCACATCCGACCCCGACAAGGCCAAATCGAGCCTCAGTTGAACCGCCTTTTCAAGATTCGGAACATTAACCATCGTCGAATCGACCTTCAGCAGACCGAATCCATCAGGAACTGCGGCCGAGCCTTCGGCAATCACTTTGCCGCCATCGCGCAACGCCCAATTAAGCTTCTCGCCTTCGAGCGAGCGCGACCCGTAATTCGCAACGGCAAACGAAACGGGCCATTGACTGCCCCCTACCACGCAATATGTAGGAAATTCGGCAAGCGCAACCACAGGCGCACATGAATTGCGCCATTCAGAGGGTTCGATCAACCCTTTTGAATCCATGAAAGCATCGAGAATGCCCACCAATGCCGTTCCCTGTCCGGGATAATCCTGAATGTCGAGGAGCTGGAATCCGGCCATTGACGGAGTTCGCAAGTTCATCTCCATATCGGCCTTATACAGCTCGGCCGACCATTTGCCCGATGCCTTGAAAAAATCGTCGGCACGGTCGAGCATACCGGCCTTTTCGAGGCGTTGACGGAATATTTCCATATTCGTGGGTCGCAACACGCCGGTATATTTCTTCATCTCGTCATAATTGGGATATATCTGATACTGACCGGTTTCATGGCCTATCACCGGAACGTCGGAAAGTAATACCGCTTTTTCAAAATTCATTTCGGTGTTTGGATAGGTATTGTTGAGATAACCACCCTCGGGAGCATCGGCAAACGAGAACGAAGCGCGCGTGTGAGTGGAATATCCTTCACCTCCGCCCACTCGGCAAGTCACGGAAAAGTCCTGACCTTCAAGATTGCCCTTCCATCCAAGATGCGAATTGGAACCGAACGCATAGTAATGCCTGTTTTCATACGAACGGAAATGATCGGAAAATTCGCGCATCATATCCAATTCGCCCCAAAGTTCGTTTCCGAGCGAAAACAATGCAAACGACGGATGACGGCTATATTCGCGATGTATGGCATCGCCATCGGCAAGAAGATAATCCATGAGCACCTTTTCATCCTTGCTAAACGTACCCCATATGGTAAGTTCGGGTTGCAGATATATTCCCTCCATGTCGGCAGCCTCGAAGCAAGCTTCAGGCGGACACCAAGAGTGGAACCTCACGTGATTAAGTCCGTAATCCTTTATGGTGCGAAAATACGAACGCCAGCTTTCAACGTCCATCGGAGCAAATCCGGTGAGCGGAAACACGCAGGCATCATGGCGGCCGCGCAAAAATGTCACGGTGTCGTTGACGGCAAACTGCATCCCCTTTATGTCGATCTTACGCAATCCGGCCTTAACGCTCAATGTGTCAACCTTGGGTATGATTGCCGATACCACATGCAGCGCCGGAGAGCGATCGCTCCAAAGAGGTGCTTTGTCGCCAAGACTCAATGTGACCTCATAATGCGATTGTGACGGCACGAGCTTTACATTGACCGACTTCGACCCGGAGGATATGCGAAGCTTTCCTTTACGAGCGGGAGGAGTCGACAAATCAACAACCACCTTGAACGAACGGCTGTCGACATCGGGGTAAGCATCGAGCGACGCTATGTGACACTTCGGTTTCGACTGCAGTTCGATGCGGCCAACCACCCCGTTCCAATTTGTCTGAGTCGATTCGGTGCAAGCGTGCGAATTAGATCGTATCTGATGCGGAATGCTGTCGCGATTATCAACCATCACCGTGATCTGATGCTTACCCGGGGTAAGCATATCGGTAAGGTCGTAAACGTGCGGTGCCGACAAATATGTTATGGAGCCCACGCGCTTTCCGTCGACCCATACGGTAGAAGGCCTCGTGCGTTCGAGCATCAACGAAACGCTACAATCTTTCCATTCATCGGGTATGGTTACATAACGGCTATAATATGCCGGCCCTTCGTATGTGAACAGTCGCGACAACTGGGTGGTGTTTTGATTATCACCCACCGGATTGCCTTTTCCATTGGTATCCAAAGTACCCGGAAGCGATACCTCTGACTGAAAGGATTTTCCATCAAACGAAAGGTTCCAACGTCCCGATAAATCAATTATGTTTCGGGCCGAAGAATCGAACCACACAGCCGTCAAAGCCAAGACGGTAGCAAGAAATAAGTTTCGCATATTGATTGTTGTTTTTACAAATATAGCATCTATTTTTCAAATTTCACAAATCATTAAATCATAAAAACTGAATTTTTGCGTAACTTCGCGTTCGAAGTCATTACGGATATGTTTGAATACGACTTTTTCAGAAACGCATTAGCCGGCATATTGATAATAAGCATAGCATCGGCACTCATCGGCACATACATAGTGACTCGCCGTCTCGTATCGATAAGCGGAGGCATCACACACGCCTGTTTTGGCGGACTTGGCCTCGGATATTATCTCAGCGTCAATCCAATTTTCATGGCGGCGATATTTGCCATATGCTCATCGTTGGGCGTCGAATGGCTGTCGGCGCGCGGGCGAGTGCGCGAAGATTCGGCGATAGCCGTAATCTGGGCGCTCGGAATGGCCATAGGCGTGCTGTTCGTGTTTCTCACTCCCGGATATGTTCCTGAGCTCAACACGTTTCTATTCGGCAACGTGCTTACCATATCGTCATACGACCTATGGACTTTCGCCATATTTACCATCATTCTTGCAGCCTTTTTTACCTGGCGCTACAAGCAGATAGTGGCGTGTGCGTTCGACTCCGACTTTGCCAAGGTCATAAATCTGCCCGTGCGGTTCATAAACTACACTATGACCGTATTCGTGGCAGTGTGCATAGTGCTTACCATACGGCTTGTAGGCATAATGTTGCTTATGTCGATGCTTGCATTGCCCCAGATGACAGCCGAATTATTCAGCAACCGATTCAAGAACATAATGTTCATATCGATAGGAGTGTCGGCGGCTTGCAGCGTGGGCGGACTAATGCTCGGCACCATCATCGACGTGCCTTGCTCGGCACTGATAGTAATGGTTTTGGTTGCCACATACGCATTGGCCTCGATAATAAAGCATCTACATTATAATCTGTCGCACTGACGACACAAGCACATGCCCGCAGATTATGGTGACAAGCAAGTACATTAAGTGCATATGCACGATATTGATAGCAATGTCGGTGACATCATGCAGCCTTAAAAAAAACACTGCCGCCACACGTAATTACACGGCATTCATAACACGCTATAACATTCACTATAACGGATCGGAACACTACAAGGAAGCGTTAAAGGCCATGGAGGACGAATATGAGGACGATTATACCCGCCTGCTGTTCGTGCACCCCGCAGAGGCTTATTCCGACTCTAAGGCACCTCAACCATCGGCATCGTTCAAAACATCGATAGAGAAAGCCCAAAAAGCCATACAGCTCAGATCGATAAAACGGAAGCCAAAGCGCAAACCGGGACATTCGCGTGACCCGGAATATCAGAAATGGATGAAACGCGACGAATACAATCCATTCATACACAATTCATGGATGCTCATGGGGCGAAGCCAATATTTGAGCGGCGATTATCTTGAGGCGGCGACAACGTTTCTATACATAGAGAAACATTTCAACTGGCTGCCGCAAACGGTTACAGAAGCAAAGATATGGCAGGCCCTTTGTTACTGCTCGCTCAACTGGACTTTTGAAGCGGAAGCAATATTGTCGCGAATCAACGAGTCAACGTTAACCGACAATGCCATAAGGGGGCTCTATTACTTGTCGTTGAGCGATCTCTACATACATACAAACAATTATGCCAAAGCGGCCGAAACGCTGCCGAAAGCCATAGAATATGCCAAGGGCTCACAAAAGAGCCGCTTGTGGTTTCTTTTAGGACAGATAGAAACGCTCAACGATCGGAAAGGGAACGCGTATCAGGCATTCATAAAGGCCGAGCAGACGGCAAAATCGTATCGCGCACGAATCAACGCACGGCTAATGCAAAGCCACGCTTACGCCGGAAGCTCATCGGAAAAAGAGATAAAATCGCTCAAAAGAATGACGCGTTATGAACGCAACAAGCAGTATCTCGACCGCATATACCATGCCATAGCCGTAATAAACCTAAATTCAGGCGACACACTGCAGGCCATCAACAATCTCAAAATGGCGCTAAACAACGCAGCAGCGGGTAACGAACGCGCACTGACCAACATCACGCTCGGAAACATATACTTCGAACAGGGCGAGTATGTCGACGCGCAACCCTGCTATGCCGAAGCCGCAGCAACCATTTCAAACGATTACCCCGATTACGAAACCATAAAACGGAGGAGCGACGTGCTCGATGAACTTGGATTGTACGCGCACAATGTGGAACTTCAGGATTCATTGCTAAAATTGGCCGATATGACGGCCGACCAGCAACTCGCCGTAGTACAGAAAATCATAGATCAATTAAAACGATCGGAAAAAGAAGAAGCCGAAAACAACCGACGCGAAGAATTGAACGAACAACGATTACCCGAAGCCGTAAATGCCTCAGGCTCCTCGTCGGCACCCGTAAACTATACGCGCAATACCGACGATTCGTGGTACTTTTACAATAAGACCGCAAAAGAGGCGGGGCGCGCGGAATTTCAACGCAGGTGGGGCAAAAGAAAACTCGAAGACAACTGGCGCCGGCGCAATAAATCGTCGTTCGACTTCAACGAATTCGAAAATACCGACACCATAACCGATAACTCATCGACAGAGCAAAGCGATGATGCGGAGACGGACGATGCCACGCGAAACCACGAAACCGATCCGCATTACCCCGAATTTTATCTCAAAAACATACCTTCAAACGAAATTGAACGAACCACTTCAAACGACATCATACAGGAAAGTATGTACAACATGGGGATAATATTGAAGGACAAACTTGAAGATTATAAAGCAGCCGAACATCAATTCAAAGAATTGCTTCGTAGATATCCCGATAACATATACAGACTCGACGCATACTATAATCTCTATCTGATGTATTCGCTATCAGGAAAAACGGCAGATGCCGAACGCACCAGACAACTGATAGTTAGCGAATTTCCAAAATCGAAGCTTGGCGAAGCCATGATGCATCCGGATTATTTCGACAATCTGCGCAACATGAACCTCAAACAAGAGGAACTGTACGAATCGACTTACGAGGCTTACCTCAATAACGAAAACAACGAGGTACATAAGTCGTACCAACATATGCGCGAGGCATATCCAATGAGCGAAATAATGCCCAAATTCATGTTTCTCGAAGCAATGGCATATGTTACGGAAAATGACAAAGAAAAATTCAAATCGACGCTTCAGGAACTATTGCAAAAATATCCCGACACCGACATGACTCCTTTGGCATCGTCGTATCTCAAACAGCTAAACCAGGGCAGGGAATTACAAAGCGGCGAGCAAAACATACGTGGAATGATATGGCAAACCAAACTTACAAACGATACAACCACAAATGAAGCATCGAATGCCGATTCATTAAAAATAGATCTTAATCCCGATGCTCCGCAGCTACTCATATTGCTATACTCTACCGACTCGATATCAGGTAATCAACTAATATATGATGTGGCATACCATAACTTCAATACGTTTACAGTAAAAGATTTTGACCTCGAACAGATGAAATTCGGCAATCTCGGATTGCTGATAATAAAAGGATTTGCCAATCAGAACGAATTGCTCGCCTACCGAAAATCATTCAACGGCCCCGATTCGTTTAAGTTGCCCGAAGGAGTTACGCCGGTAATGATAAGCGAGGACAATTTCAAACGTCTAATGATTGAAGGACGATCGTTTGACGAATATTTCGAAGCAATGGAACGACTGAAAATATCGAAAAAAGAGGATGAATTAGAATAATGACAATGCTGACGCTTATATCAGTTGTTTTATTTATATTTGCAATCAGATTAAGTCATTAATGCGATGAACAAGATATTATGGGCCGACGATGAAATAGACCTTCTAAAGCCTCACATATTATTTCTCAATAGCAAGGGTTATGATGTAACCACTGCCAACAATGGCATTGACGCAATAAAATCAATAAAACAACACAACGATTTCGATCTGGTAATTCTCGATGAGAACATGCCGGGCATATCGGGTCTCGACACGCTCTCGATAATCAAGGAGTGCGCACCGCAAATGCCCATAATAATGATAACCAAAAGCGAGGAGGAAAACATAATGGACAAGGCCATTGGAAGTAAAATTTCCGATTACCTCATAAAGCCGGTAAATCCTCGTCAAATATTGTTGTCGATAAAAAAACTGCTTCATTCATCAGAACTCGTAACGTCACATTCGACAGACGAATACCGACAAGACTTTTCGAAAATAACATCGCTCATAAACGAATCATACAGCCTATCGGACTGGAAGTCGCTATACCGAAAAATAGTATATTGGGAGCTCGAATTATCACTTGCATCAACCAACATGGATCAGATGCTTGAATTGCAGAAAAATGAGGCCAATTCAACTTTTGCCAAATTCATAAAAAGGAATTACAGCAATTTGATCGACTCAAACGATGAGCTTATGAGTCATAACCTGATGAATAACATTGTGTTTCCGCTGATTGATTCGGGCGATAAGGCATTTTTCATACTAATCGACAATTTCAGATTCGACCAATGGTGCATAATTCGTCAAACATTGTCGGAATACTTTAATTACGACGAGAATATATGTTGTTCCATACTCCCGACAGCTACCCAATATTCACGCAATGCCATATTTTCAGGATTGATGCCAAATCAGATAGCACGGATATATCCCGATTTATGGATTGAAGAAAATGAAGAAGAAAGCAAGAATTCAAACGAGGAAACATTCATAAGAGAATACTTAAGCAGAACAAAGCGCAACATTAAGTTCTCGTACAACAAAATAAATGATAACACAGCGGGAGAACGTTTGATACAAAACATATCATCGCTAAGCAACAACGAACTGAACGTAATAATATTCAATTTCATCGATATGATGTCGCACGCACGCACCGAATCACGCATGATGCGCGAACTGGCATCGACCAACGCTGCATATCGTTCGATCACGGAGTCGTGGTTCAAGCACTCGTCGGCATTGGAACTGTTCAAAACCCTGGCCAATAAGAATTACAAGATAGTGCTTACTTCGGATCACGGAACCATAAAAGTGGAAAATGCCGTTAAGATAGTAGGCGACCGTAATACCAACACCAACCTACGATATAAGGTAGGCAAAAATTTAAATCATAATTCGAAACAGGTATATGAAATAAACAGACCCGCCGATTTCGGGTTGCCGTCGCCTAATGTTTCGTCAACATATGTGTTTGCCACCAATCGCGACTTTTTTGCTTATCCAAACAATTACAATCATTACGTACAGTATTATACCGACACATTTCAACATGGCGGTATATCACTTGAAGAAATGTTTGTGCCAGCAATAGTATTAACCCCTAAAAAATAAAAACATAACAATATGTCAAAACATACCATTACAATCAAATCGATAGACGATTTACCTGAAGCGGCCGCTAAATTCATATCATTGATGAACGACAACACCGTTTTTGCATTTTATGGAAGTATGGGTGCAGGCAAAACCACTTTCATAAATGAATTGTGCCGCCAACTGGGAGTGGAGGACGATGCAACCGGATCACCATCGTTTTCATTGATAAATGAATATCGTTCAAACACCTCTGCCGAACTGATTTATCATTTTGACCTGTACAGACTCGACAGCATGGAAGAAGCATTCGACATAGGCGTTGAAGACATAATTGATTGTGGAGCATTATGCTTCATAGAATGGCCCGATAAAATAGCCGACATACTGCCCGACGACAGCGTGAGAGTAGACATATTGTTAAACGACGACAATACCCGACAACTAATAATAAACTTACCTGAATAATGTCGGTGGAAACTGCAACATGGATACTGTCGGCACTGTTTCTCATAGCAGGAATAATGTCGTTAAGTGCAGCAATAGCCAACTGGGATTGGTTTTTCACTTCCTACAACGTGAAAATATTTATGTCGCGTATAAAAAGACCGTACGCCCGAATATTTTATGGCGTGATAGGATTGGCCATCATCAGCATGGCCATAGCCATATCGCCCATATTTAATTAATCAAACATCAACAACCAATAATGAACTTATTCTTAAACATAATATGGATTGTATTCGGAGGACTGATCATAGCCATCGAGTACGTGGTATTGAGCATAGTAATGATGCTGACCATAATAGGCATACCATTCGGATTGCAGACCATAAAACTGGCTCGCGTAGCTTTAGTGCCTTTTGGAACAAAGATATTGGACTCCCCCTCGTCCAATGGTTGCATATGCTTAATAATGAATGTAATTTGGTTGTTTATAGGAGGAATCCCAATAGCTTTGTCGCATATAGGGTTTGGAATATTGTTTTGCATTACCATAATAGGCATACCATTTGGAATACAACATTTCAAACTCGCAATTCTGGCACTTATCCCGTTCGGGAAAACTATAAATTAAAGCATGCTCAATGCTCTCAGATTATCGATGATTTCGCTACGAGTCAACCTACGCTGACGTTTCAGTACATCGGCAAAATTATGTGCTATCGACTGAACGCCGCTATGGCTGAACACCCTATGCAGGTAAGTGTAATTTTTATCGAAAATACGATTTATCTCGTCAACTTCAAGCGCGCATTCACTCGTACCCTCATCAATTATATGATTTTTGATAGTACGTTTTAATTCGGCGGATATGGAATTTTTGTCGAGAACATAACGTCGGCACATTACATTGGCTATCAACATTGCAACAGCCAGATTATAGTTGCCAAGTATTCTGTTCCAGGCAGATTTCGCCGAAATTCCGGGATTTCCGGCGAAAAAATATTCTTCATTAAGTTCCACTACTTCATGAGGAAGCGCATCAAGCGATATGGCCGACAACATGTCCTCACCATCAAAAACCACTATGCCTATGGCCATACCGGTTGCTCCATAACACTTGTCGTCTTCGTTACGATAACTTAATATATTTTCCATTTTCAAAGATTCTTAATATATTATCAAAACCTTTTACAATATTATTAGTTCATTATTAAAATTTTAGCAACGGCTCCTTTTGAAGTTCCGCTACCATCGACCTTCGATATGAAAACGTAGTAAACGCCCGAACTTACATGTTTGCCGCCAAAATTACAACCATCCCACTTCACATCGCCACCTTCCGATTTTCCTTGCCATACCAAATTTCCGGCAACATCGGTTATTTTCACCAACGACTCAGACATCAAACCCGTTATGGTTATCATATCTGTACTTTTGGCGGGATTGGGATATGAATATACATTGGAATAGTCGTTTTTGGCCGGAGATGCTGAATTCAAAAATTCAAAAAGTCCGCTATCCGTTCCTATCAAAACGGACGATCCGTAAGGATTGGCATATACGGCATTAACATAATTGGACTTAAGCGGCGAATTTGACGATGTAAAATTTGCCAATATCTCATTACCCGAGGAATTTGTAACATATATTCCCGAATTTTGAGTGGCTATCCATTTTCGCCCGGCATTATCTACCGAAATATCCATAACTACGTCGTCACCGGCAAGATAGTCGGCCAAGCCCGAACCGTCAGTTCTCGGAACCTTTATCCTATTAATGCGCATAGATGCGTCAAGCGCATTTTCAGCCCTTCTGATCTCAAATATTCCCGAAGTGGTACCAACCCATACTTTGCCTTCCGAATCCTCACACAGAGCAGTATTTCGGGTTGCACGGAAGCTTTTACCATCCTGATCGACAAACGTGGTCCATACCAACGACCTGTCATCTCCAAAATCAGACAACGTACCATTAGTATCGTATGCCACGAGCGACGACGATACATTGCAATCAATGATAAACACCATGTCAGACTTTTTGCAATGCAGTATGCGTATATCCTTGTTGCTTTTATATTCGGGTATGTCAATTTCAATCCAGTCGGTTCGCTTTACTTCCGACGGATCAAGTTTGCGTTTTTCGCTCGGGAGCACCATTATGCCCGACTTTCCTTCGGGCGCGTCAGCTCCCACCCACAAATTTCCGGCGCGGTCGATGCTCACTTCATGTACGCGCCACCCCCAAGGCTGAGCCATGGGAGCATTGTCCTCATCGTATCGCCCTACAAGCACGCCCGATGATATCTTATACAATCCATCGTTTCCGGTGCCGAGAAAATAGGTGTCCGAATCATCGGGATCTTCAGCCAATCGAGTAGGAGAAAATGGATAATTGCCATATTTTGCCTGACGTTCCGTCACCAATGGAATTCTCGCGCGCGCGTCGCGCGACGTAACATCGATCATCGTTCCATCCGAAACGAGCGTGGTGGCCTGACATATATCAAGCCCTTCGGTACTCGACCCGTTATTACGATATGCCGTCAATCCGAGATTGGTCAGATACACTCTGTCAGCTCCATTAGCGGGTATAATGAAAGCTACCTTATGCGTGGCAAGCTGCTCAGGGCGAAAACGTGAACATATTACCGAATAATCTTCTCCATCCTTATCAATGCCCATCAGCCCGTCGGAATCGAGACCCCATAATTTTCGGCCGTCATACGTACCTATCACATCATCCGTCAATATAGTCGGCAAAGCATACATGAGTTTCGCACTGCCTTCAGAGTCGATGGAAAACAATCTATCTCCCATAACACATAACACATTGCCGTCCGACCCTTTCATAATATATGACGCTTTGTCGTAAAGCAAATCGTCGTTCAAGGCTACATATCTTATCAATCGGGCATTCTCTACATCAATGTCAAGCAGCGACAATAGATAACGCTTGTCGTCATCACGACGTACAATCAACTTAGTGTCAGAAACGGCACACATCTCCACCGGCAAAGTCCACGAACATATTTCTTTGAAATTTTCAAGTTTATTGATGGTGCCGTCCAATGGGATGCTCCATAATTTACTATCCAATCCAATTACTATATGTCCGGCCATTACGGTAAGCGACGTGACTGCCTTATCATATCGTCCCGACCGACGTACCTCGCATTTGTTCAAATCATAAATTACCAATCCGAAATCAGTGGCCACTAACATCAAATCGTCGTAGAAAGCCACATCATTGATTTTTTTTGATGATAAAATGGAGGCATTGGCTATTTCAGGCAGATTCTTAATTCTTCCGTCAGAATATAATAAATCAATGTTGCCTGAAGTGTATGCTATTGCAAGCAACGATTTGTCGTAATCATAGTATATATCGGATATATCATTGTCATTCAGATAATTTCCAATAGTATAACTAATGCCTTCATCTTCTTTTAAATCGTATGAAAACAGATTACCACCCGACAAGTAATAGACCTTTTTACCGGTATCAATAATCTTTTGCGCCGGCGCATTGAATGCCGAATAAACTTTCCAGTTACCATTTATGAGATTGTTAGCTGAAAAATTAAGCGCAAAAACCGTTATCGATATCAGTAATAAAAGTCTTCTCATCAAAACAAACCGTCAAGATAATCCAATAATTTAGCCGTTGCGCGACCTCTGTGACTTATGGCATTTTTATCTTCAGCAGTCATTTCGGCAAATGTACAATCAAAGCCGTCAGGACGGAATATGGGATCATATCCGAAACCACCTTTACCGGATGGAACATCCGTTATGCAACCATCCACACGACCTTCAAACATATGCACGTCGTTACCCATAATAAGCGATATGACAGTAGAAAAATGAGCCTTTCTATCAGTTACGCCTTTTAAATTATCGAGCAGCAACTGCATATTTGCCTTGGAATAATGCGAATCGCCGGCATAACGAGCCGAATATACCCCGGGCGCTCCATCAAGAGCATCTACCATAAGTCCGGTGTCGTCGGCAAAACAATCGTATCCGTATTTATCCTTTATATATCGGGCCTTTAACAAAGCATTGCCTTCAAGAGTATCGGCTGTTTCGGGTATGTCGTCATGACAGTTTATATCGGCCAATGACAGTATTTGCCACCTGTCGCCCACAATGTCTCTTATTTCAGACAATTTATGGGCATTATTGGTGGCAAATACTATTTTATGATTTTTTTCAATCATATCTTATCAGCCAACTACTATGTTAACTATCTTACGAGGCACTACTATTATTTTACGTATAGTCTTACCATCGATCCATTTTTGAGCCAATTCATGCGAAAGGGCTTTTTCCTCAACATCTTTCTGAGGCATATCGGCCGGAACCTCAATGTTGTAACGAGCCTTTCCATTAAAAGAAACGGCATACGTAACCTTATCTTCCTTAAGATATTCATCGTTATGAACAGGCCATTTGGCATCGCATACCGTACCTTCGTTGCCAAGAACATGCCACAGTTCTTCAGATATGTGAGGAGCAAACGGAGCAAGAAGCGTTATGTACTGCATCAATACTTCACGATTATGCGACTTCAATTGATTGAATTCGTTTACGCATATCATGAATGCGCTTATCGAAGTATTGAACGAGAAGTTTTCTATGTCGTACGTAACCTTCTTTATCAACTTATGGATTGATTTCAATTCCTCGCGCGACGGCTGTTCGTCGGTCACAACCATATTGTCGCCTTTGTAGAACAATCCCCACAATTTTTTCAAGAATCTGTTTACGCCGTCAATACCGTTGGTATCCCATGGCTTGCTTTGTTCAAGCGGTCCGAGGAACATTTCATATAGACGCAACGTATCGGCTCCATAACGCTCCACAATGTCATCGGGATTTACGACATTGAACATCGATTTCGACATTTTTTCAACGGCATATCCACATATGTATTTGCCATCCTCAAGTATGAATTCGGCATCATTGAATTCAGGACGCCAGTTGCGGAACGCATCTATGTCGAGCACATCGTTGCTTACAATGTTGACATCAACATGTATCGGAGTTACGTCATAATCTTTCTTCAAATTATAGCTTACAAACTTATTGGTATCCTTTATGCGATAAACAAAGTTGCTACGACCCTGTATCATACCTTGGTTTATAAGCTTTTTGAAAGGTTCTTCCTCACATACTATGCCGAGATCGTAAAGAAACTTATTCCAGAAACGACTGTAAATAAGATGTCCGGTGGCATGTTCGGTACCACCTATGTATAGATCCACGTTACGCCAATATTTATCAGCTTCTTCCGATACGAGTGCATTGTCGTTATGCGGATCCATATATCTTAGATAATATGCCGAGCTGCCTGCAAATCCGGGCATCGTACACAATTCAATGGGATACCCTTCTTCAGTTTGCCAATTTTTAGCACGACCTAACGGAGGTTCTCCGGTTTCGGTCGGTAAAAATTTATCCACTTCAGGCAATAAAAGCGGCAACTTGTTTTCATCCATCATATGAGGTATGCCATCCTTATAATATACGGGGAAAGGTTCGCCCCAATAACGCTGACGGCTGAATATGGCATCTCTCAGACGGTAATTGACCTTTACCTTACCAATTCCCTTTTCGCTTATGTAGCGTTTGGTGGTGGCTATGGCATCTTTTACTTCCAAGCCGTTAAGATTAAGATCGCCGTTATTTGAATTTATCATCTTACCGCTCTTGGCATCGAAACTTTCCTCGCTAACGTCAGCCCCCTCTATCAAAGGTATTATCGGAAGATTGAAATGACGAGCAAAAGCATAGTCGCGGCTGTCATGTGCCGGCACAGCCATGATGGCGCCCGTTCCATATCCGGCAAGAACGTAATCGCTCACCCATACGGGTATTTTTTCGTTTGTAAGCGGATTAATCGCATAAGCACCCGTAAACACGCCGGTAACCTTTTTCTCTATCATTCGCTCACGCTCCGTTTTATGCTTTATGCTCTTAATGTACTCATCCACCTCTTTTCTCTGATCGGGAGTGGTTACCATATCTACATATGCGCTTTCAGGAGCAAGCACCATGAAAGTAACGCCAAATACAGTATCGGCACGGGTGGTGAATATTTCGAGCTCTACGTCGCTATCAGCTATCTTAAATATCATCTCGGCACCTTCCGACCTTCCGATCCAGTTGCGCTGAGTTTCCTTCAAGGAATCTGTCCAGTCTATGGTATCCAATCCATCGAGCAATCGCTGTGCGTAAGCTGACACGCGCAGACACCACTGATACATCAATTTCTGTTCAACCGGATATCCGCCACGTATCGATACACCCTCGCTCACCTCGTCATTGGCCAAAACGGTGCCGAGCTTCGGACACCAGTTCACCATAGTGTTGCCAAGATAAGCTATGCGGTAATTCATCAATACGTCGCTCTTTTCTTTGTCTGACATATTGCTCCAATCAGAAGCGGTAAACGACATATCTTTCGAGCAAGCAGCCGAAACACCTTCACTTCCGCATTTTTCGAAATGACTTACAAGATCCGATATCGGCAGGGCTTTTTCAAGTTTCTTGTCGTAATAACTGTTGAACATGCGTATGAAAGCCCATTGAGTCCATTTGTAGTATTCAGGATCGCAAGTCTTTATTTCTCTGTCCCAATCGTAACAGAAACCTATTTTATCAAGCTGGCTGCGATAGCGTGCTATATTGTTATGAGTGGTTATTTCGGGATGTTGACCGGTTTGTATGGCATATTGTTCGGCGGGAAGACCATATGCATCATATCCCATGGGATGAAGCACATTGAAGCCCTGCAATCTTTTAAAGCGAGAATATATGTCAGAAGCTATGTATCCGAGCGGATGGCCTACATGCAATCCTGCTCCCGAAGGATAAGGAAACATATCGAGCACATAAAATTTAGGACGCGAATTGTCGACTTCGGCCTTATATATTTTATTTTCCTTCCAATATTTTTGCCAACGGGCCTCAATGTCTCTGTGATTATATTCCATAATCTGATGTATAAGTATTTATGTGATTATTATTTCTTTATTTTTTCAGATAATTCAAGCATTTTCAAAATAGGTTTGCGTGCGCGTTCTGAAATGTCGGCATCAACCACTATTTCAGGACTTTCATTCAGCAAGCAATCGTATAATTTTTTCAATGTATTAAGTTTCATGTACGAGCAGTCGTTGCAAGCGCATTCGGCATCCTCGACAGGCGCGGGAATGAATGTCTTGTCGGGATATTTCTTACGCATTTCATGGAGTATGCCACTTTCGGTAGCAACAATGAACTCTTTAGCGTCGACTTCGCCGGCATATTTTAATAATACGGCCGTTGATCCCACCTTGTCGGCAAGCAACTGCAATGGCTTCTTACATTCGGGATGAACGAGCAAAAGAGCTTTTGAATGTTGTTTTTTAAGCTCTATTATCTTTTCCAATGAAAATTGTTCGTGCACGTGGCAAGCGCCATCCCACAAGAGCATGGACCGTCCTGTGGCCGAATTTATGTAATTGCCGAGATTTCGGTCAGGACCGAATATTATTTTCTCATCAGCCGGAAAACTTTCGACTATCTCTTTTGCATTTCCGGAAGTCACCACCACGTCAGTCAGAGCCTTCACGGCAGCCGACGTATTTACATAACTTATCACCGTATGATCGGGATGCGCTTTCACGAACTTTTCAAATTCGCTCGCCGGACAGCTATCGGCCAACGAACAACCTGCCGACATATCCGGCACGAGAACTTTCTTGTCGGGACAGAGTATCTTTGCCGTTTCTCCCATAAAATGAACTCCACAAAGCACTATTATCGGAGCATCTATTTTAGATGCAATCTGAGCCAAAGCCAAGGAGTCGCCTATATAATCGGCTAAATCTTGTATTTCGCCCCTCTGATAATAGTGAGCCATTATTACGGCACCCTTCTCCTTTTTCAAGCGCAATATCTCTTTTGCAAGATTATCGTTTGATATGGTGGTAGCTTTGTCAACATTCATATTATATATATTTTGTTTTTGAATTTTTAAAAATCTCTTTCTTAAGAAGAATAATAAAAGGTGTTGATAATAATCATAACTTTTAAGTCATTTTATTGCATAATAAGTTATGAAATAAAAGGTTTCTATGTATCTACCTGTTATGAACATATAATAATGTTGTTTATTAGATTATTACATACTTTATCAACACTATGTTTATAATATGCAAAGTTAATAACTTTCCTGCATTAAACATATCTATAAGTACGTAAAAAGCGGTTGATAAGCCTTTAAAACATATTTGTTAAGTTTTTTGTATTTGGTTTTTTGAGTACTATACACGGCGTGATATGTTAAATGCAAATTATTGTATTAAAAAAGATTGTAATACTTTTCAACCGTTATCTACATATTGTCGACATACGTTTTTGTTGATAAATGTTCATTCTTTACTGCCGTAAGCCAGATCGCCGGCATCGCCGAGACCGGGCACGATGTATGAATGCGAGTTTATCTCATCATCGATGCTTCCTACCCATATGGTGGTTTTTTCGCTTGGCAGCTTTTCGCTAATGTAGTCGATGGCTTGTTGTGATGCTATCACCGACGCTACGTGTATGTGTTTGGGATTGCCTTTTGTCAGTAATGCCTGATAGCTTAGTTCCATCGAAGCACCGGTGGCAAGCATCGGGTCGGCTATTATTATGGTTTTGTCGTCGATGTTGGGCGACGCTATGTATTCTATGAATACGTCGAAGTTATCTTTGTCGATGTATTTTCTATATGCCGATACGAATGCATTTTGCGAATGATCAAAAAAGTCGAGAAATCCCTTATGGAAAGGTATTCCGGCTCTGAATATTGTAGCAAGCACTATTTTTTCGGAAATAATGTTGCATTTGGCTGTTGAAAGTGGCGTTTCTATTTCGGTAGTTTCATAATCGACTGTTTTGCTTATTTCATAAGCCATAATGTTGCCTATGCGTTCGAGATTCAGTCGAAATCTAAGCATGTCTTTTTGAACGTTTACGTCACGTAGCTCGGCCATGTATTGGCTTACTAGCGAATTGGTATTAGCAAAGTTTATTACTTTCATATTTTTATGTTTTTATTGTTTATGATGCAAAAATACAAATAGTTTCTAAAGCATATTAAATTTCATAGCCAATGGATTTAGTAATTAAAATCCATTGGCTATGAAGCTTCGTTTTAAATATTCTCGTTATTATATTTTAGCGCCGGTAGCATAAACGCCTATGGTAGTGCCTGTGAAACCTCCGGCGTTGGCGGTTGAAGTGTATCGGGCATCAGCACCCAGCATTACCGGTTTCCATGTTTTTCCATTGTTTGTGGAATAATAAAAATCAAATGTTTTTCCGTCAGATGCTACTTTCAGATCGATTGTCGATTTATTTGCTATGTTGACCGATTGTTCTTTTTCAAGTCCGTTGTCGGTCATCTTGTAAAGCGTCAATTTTGAATTCTTGCCCGCTTTTTCTTTAGCAAGAAAATAATGGTGCGTTTCGTCTTTATAAAGCATCATTCCGGCACGTTCGTCATCATTTTTAGGAGTGAATGTAAGTCGAGTGGTAGCTTCGAATTTATGATGGTTTATGCGTCGACATATGTATGGTAGTTCCGTTTTCTCTGATGATTTTACGTTTGCGCACTTTATGTTCAGGTATCCTGGCTTATCTGTGAGCGAATAAAGGTCTGATGCAGGTCCTCTCAGAGTCATCCAGTCATGTGACAATTTATTTGAATCAAAAGATTCATTGACCGAGAAATTACCAAAAGTAACGTTGTCTGACCTCTTTGCACCTTTTATGTTTACTATCGATGGCACACCCTCTTTTGGAAGCGTTATTAAAGGCCATCCGTCTGTGGTCCATTTCACAGGCATTATGAATGTTTCTCTGCCGAGATTTTCATAGTTGCCTTCCAATGGCCTGCAAGCTAAGAATATTGCATACCAATCGCCCGAAGGTGTTTTTACGAGGTCAGCATGTCCGGCGCATGTAACGGGGTTTTCGCGATCAACTGGCATGTCTCTTTGCGTAAGTATAGGATTCTGTTTCCACGGAATGAATGGTCCGAATGGATGTTTGCTTTTATATATCACCTCACTGTGGTTGTAAGCGGTTCCGCCTTCGGCCGTCATAAGATAATATTCTCCATTTACTTTATATATGTGTGGGCCTTCGCACCATATAGGCTTCTCTTTGAAGTTTACGCCTTTGTTTACTATTATTTCGCGTTGACCTACGCATTTGTCGTTTTTCCAATCAAATTCCATTATTCTAACGGTGCGATGTCCCGGATATTCGGGGCGATATGCCGGTGCATCATCATTGTTTACGATGTATGCTTTTCCGTCGGTATCGAAAAATATAGAGGGGTCGATTCCTTTTATTTCAGGCAAGTAAATCGGATCGCTCCAGTCGCCGAACGGATCGGTGGTTTTTACGAGAAAATTACCCGAACCCACGTCGGTGGTAATCATATAGTATGTTTTATTTGCCGGATTGTATGAGAGGGCCGGAGCAAATATGCCGCCGCTGAGATTTTGCCTTTTGATATGTGACAATTGCGACGGACGATTGAGTATGTATCCTACCTGTTTCCAATTTAGCAGGTCGCGGCTATGATAAAGCGGCACCCCCGGATAGTACGAAAATGATGACGTAGCAAAAAAATAGTCGCCCTCACCGTTAGTGCATATGGTCGGGTCAGAGTACCATCCAGAAAATATGGGATTGAAGCAGGAACTTTCGTCAGGCAACGTAAGCTGATTATAAATGTCATCATTTCCCGTATAAGTGAAATTGTGAAATGATGCAACGTTTTCCTTTACGTTGTCATTTTTTGCCATTATGCTGAGAGGAAGCATGGAGCATAATGTAAAGCCTAAAAATAAATTTTTTATATTCATAATAAACATATGTTTTATTAATTACTCATTGATGATAAAATCTACCCATTTTGTCATACACCACCGGTTTCATATTACCCGATCTGTCAAATAGCAAAGGGTAGTCCGTGCGTCCCGGCACCGGAAAATTATTTTTCCATGAATCGCCGTCGGTTAAACCCCAGAAAGTTACGCGATCCACTATGTCGCTATGTCGATTGTACAATTCAATAAATTCAGACAATCGTTTATCCCATTTACGTTGCACTTTTTCAGGCACTCCGTTTCTATAAGGATTGAGTCTTTCCTCATAATCGGCCCTGTCGGCAATGTTCGAACTATTGTGTACGAATGGTAAAATGCTTATGTCTAATTCGGTAGCCATTACTTTTACACCTTCTGCCGCAAAAGCAAGCATGCTTTTCTCATATTCTTCCATTGAAGGATTGATCAAGTCGGCATGTGTCTGCATTCCTATGGCGTCGATTCTCAAGCCTCTTTTCTTTAACTCACGTATGAGCGATACCACTTTTTCACGCTTATGTCTTATATCCATCGAGTAGTCGTTGTAATATAATTCAGCGTCAGGATCGGCCTCGTGCGCATATTGAAATGCCAGCGGTATGAATTCTTCGCCAAGTATGCGATAAAAATCTGATTTTCGCCACGAACCGTTATTTTCTATGGCTTCGTTAACCACATCCCAACCCTTTACTTTGCCTTTATATCTGCTTACAACCGTGGTAATGTGATCTTTCATTCCTTTTTTCAGCACCTCCGGCGACACCAAATTACCCTCATCGTCGTGGCAAAACCATTTTGGACATTGTGAATGCCATATCAGGCAATGTCCTATTATTTTCATATTGTTTTTGGTTCCGAAATCAATGAAATTGTCTGCATCTCTGAAGTTATATCTGTTTTCTTCGGGATGAATTGACTCTGATTTCATACAATTTTCGGCCACTATTGAGTTAAAGTTTCCCGATACTATGTTTTTTGACGTTTCGCTTCTGACATTTCGTGTGCTCATTGCCACGCCAACATAAAATTTATCGGAGAATGCCTTTGCCAAACCGTTTGGCAAAGTGTTAGGCTTATGATCATAATGGAAATAATCTATGTCTACATATCCTCCCTTTTTCTTGGTGGCATAATTGTAGATGGCAAATCTACTCCCCATGAACAGTTTCCTATAATCATATATCATTTTAAATTCAGTTCCTATTTTAGTCCAGTTAATGCCGTCAAGACTGTAATAAAAATTTGCCTTGTCTTTTCCAACATTAAAGTCGGCATCGATACGCAGATATACTATCGGTTTATTGAGTGGTATTGACTCAAAATCTTCTCTTTTTACTTCTGTTATGTTTTTCTTGTCATCAAACTCAACTACGTTTGAACGCATCGTTATGTATTTTTTCTTACCATGGCACTCCACGTCTATTAAGCCTGAATGACCGTTGAAAGCTCCAAATCCGGCAATGTCGCCATCTTTCATTTTCGACACATCCATTTTTATGTAGCCGGAGCATTCCGGCCCTTCCATTCGTTGGCTTATGGTATTGGGTGCCTCGTATAGGTTATCCACTATTTTGGTGGTTTTTAGTCGCAGATGTCCGGGTTTGGCCGAAAGACTCCATCCGTTGTTATCGGGCACGTGATTCCATTGCCATTGCAGTTCCAAATCCGTTTTGTCGAAATCATCGCTTTTTATTATGTTCGACTCGCACTGCTCATCAGATACTGCTTTTATCATATAAGGCACTTTTCCATCGCCATTGCCAAGAATGGGCCATTCGTCGATCCACGTACATGGCATCAGAGTCAACACTCTGCCTACTGCTCCCCTATCTTGAAATATCATTGCTTGCCAGCTTCCGTCGGTGCAATCGAATATGCAGCCTTGCCCCACGTAGGGGAATCCGGCAAAATCAGATTCAAGTATGACCTTTTTCTCATACGGACCCTCTATATTGTCGGCCCTGTAACATACCTGTTTTCTTTTGCCTCCTCTTGGCCATGAAATCATTAGCAAGTAATACTTGTCGTTATATTTAATGGCTCTGCTCCCTTCGAGAAGTCCGGTTTCTGTTTCGTCTCGTTCGAATATCTGTTTTTTTACGCCATTTTCTTTTATTCCCGACAAATCGGGTTCGAGTTCGCACAGTGAACCGGTGCCGGAGTACACGTATACCCTGCCGTCATCATCGAAAAGAAGCGATGCGTCATGAAAGTGGTTGGTTCTGCTTACCAATTCCCATTTTCCCGCAGGATCGGTAGCTGAGAATATATATGAACGATACGGGTGATCGTTTGGCGAAAAAAGCACGTAAAATTTACCGTTATGATAGCGTAATGATGTAGCCCATTGACCTCTGCCGTATACGTTGCCGTCTGTCAAATTATAGCGTGGCGTATCGTTCAGGCTATCGAATACGTAGCTTATTATTTCCCAGTCTATTAAATTTTTCGATCTCATTACGGGGCATCCCGGCATCAGGTGCATGGTGGTGCTAACCATATAATAGGTGTCGTCTACGCGTATCACGTCGGGATCGGGTACATCGGCCCAAATCACGGGATTTACTGATGTACGCATAATATCGGATTTTTGCGCACCGACACACGATAAAGACATTATTAAAGCCAAGAAAAGTGATAATGCTTTCATTTTGTCAAGTCAAATTATAAAAGTGATGGTAAGATGATGAATTCATTTTGTATTCTCACTTGCACCTGATTTTTCAGGCAAGGATTCAGTCGCTGAAAACGAGATGTCTTCCACATGCTCACCAATGAATATACGTGCATAATCACCCGTTTTGTACCATTTTGGTTTTTCTGGCATTTCATCCCATATTCTTGTGCCGTTGATGTTGAGATTATTGAATCTAATTCCTTTAATCTTTCTTGTTTCATCATATCCAACTATCAGTGAAAGTTCTGAATTATTTCCATTATAGATTATATTGTCGAATGTAATATTCTCAATTGAACTGCCGGGTGCTTTGCAATATTTTTTATTGAAAGCTATGCGAATATCAAACAGTTTTCCTTTTCTGAAGTCTTCAATACGAATATTGTCGAAAGTTATGTCTCTGACAACATTATTGTCGCCGGCCACAATAGCAAATACCCCTTGATAATCAATTTGGTTTTCATTCATATCGAGTATGTCAATATTGCGATATACTACATTTTGTATTGTATCAGGTGTGGCATTTTCACCAAGTTCAGCCGCGCTTCCATGTAGACCAATCATAAATGGATGTGCTACATCGGCCCATAATACGGAATTTTCTGTCAATATGTTACGACATCCACCCGAAAAACCTTTTCGAGTGGCATATACGGTTGTGCAGTCATCGGAAGTGCGGGCGAAAAGATTAGAATAATGTACATTGCTACTGGCGAATACGTTGAATCCGTCACCCCACCCGTAGCTACTTATGGCCTTGACATTGTTTACTCTGATGGAATCGCTTGCACCGATGGGCAGTTGGGTCACTATGACTCCATCTATCGTAATGTTCCGGGAATTTTTGATATATAAGCCCTCGCCGCGCCCTTCGGGATGTATTTCGCCACGACCATAGATCTTTACATCTGAAACGCTGTCGGCCACGAGCTGACCTATTACTCTTGCGCCACCATCCACATATACGGTATGTCCGGACGGAACGTTCATATATGTTCCCTCTATTTTATGAATACCGGGGCCAAAATATATCAGTTTATTCTTCTTTGCGTTTTTAATTATTTTTTTCGAAGGCCTGTTTTTGTCTATTGGGTTAGCGAAAAGCTGAAGATTACGGAAAATTTCTCCATTTACCTCCACTGACAGATTTCGAGGCTCAGAAATGAAAAAAAGCAAAGTATCGCCTTTTATTTCCGGAACTATTCCATATGAGAGAGGTCTGACACGGGCTTCTTTTACAGGTAGCTTATTGCTTATTACCATCACCTCTATTGGCGATTCGTCGAAGTCAAAGTATGCCATTGATACAGTGCGTACTTTATGAACCGCTCCAACTGTTTCATCAACTTTAATCGGATAAACATCAACCGGCAACCATTCACTGCCATCTTGTCTGATATTGATGGAATAATCATCTGTTGTGACCAATCCTTCCCCTGCCGGATATGTTACGACTTTGGATGCAGCACTGAGGGTAATGCCAAGTTCCAACAACAAAAACAAATTTCTTAGTATCATAATGGTTTAATTTATTTCATTTTAGCGTTTTGCATAGCTGCCAGACGCGACATTGCTTCGATATAATAGTAATCAGCGTATATTATAGACGCATCAATTTCAGTGCCTGCCGGATGATGTCCTGTCGAGTGCAGAAGAAAGGCCGGCTTGGAATCATCTGTCTTATATTTATCAGAAGATAACGAGGCGAGCATTTTCATGGCGTTGTCGCGGTATTTGATTCCTTTATCCGGTTTGACATAGTTGCTGAGTTCTAACAATGCGGATGCTACCACGCACGCTGCCGAGGCATCGCGTGGAGCGGCTTCTCCGCGAGGATCGTCAAAATCCCAATACGGAATGTAGTCCTCCGGAAGGCGCGCAAGGTAAGCGTCGGTCACTTTTTCGGCAAAATCAAGAAACCTTTTCTCTTTGGTTTCTCGATATACAACGGTGTATCCGTAAACAGCCCATGATTGTCCGCGCGCCCACACACTGCTGTCGCTATAACCTTGATGAGTGCATCCGCGTTTGAACTTCCCTGTTTCCAAATCATATACAGCTACATGATAGCAGGTGCCGTCCGGGCGAAAATGATTGTTCATCGTGGTTTCGGCATGTTTTACTGCAATGTCATAAAGATTTGGATTGCCTCCGTTTCTTGCAGCCCAAAAGAGCATTTCAAGATTCATCATGGTATCCATTATGGTGTTGTGGCCGCCGAAATCCTTTATGTGGCGGGGCCATGCGAGTATAGTGCCCACTGTGGGATTGAATAATGTGCCAAGAGAATCGGATGCCTGTATTATCATTGACTTGTATTCGGGATTCCCGGTAGCTTCAAATCCTTTACCGCAGCTACAAAAAAACAGGAAACCAAGGTCATGGTCGAATACCGGTTTGTAGAGTATCGATTTCAAAGACGATGTATAAAGTTCTGCTTGTTTACGAATGTTTTCGTCTCCGCTTGCAGCATAATCCATCCATAGTATGCCCGGCCAAAAACCGCTACACCATTCTTCAGGAACGGCCGGACGGCAATGCCATACAGATGAATTGCCCTCTATGTTACGGGGCATCATCGTATAGTCGATATTGCCGTTATCGGCACAGAGAGTCACTAATGATTTATTCACCTTGTCATGGCACCATACAAGTTCATCCTGAGCATTGATCTCTGCCGAAACTGTCGTGCACGACTGATAACAGCCGAGGCAGCTTGCTGCCGCTATGAGAGACCCCATTACTTTTAATTTCATATTTGTATTTTATTTCGTTATATCAAAGCTATCTACATCAATCCATCCACGATCGGGTGTTCCTGACGGTTGGATTGAAAAGAAACCGATGCGGGCGCCGACCCATTTACCCTGACGGGCTTTAAAAGGAATGTTTATGTCCTTGTATTTTTTGCCGTCAAGACTGTAATAAAAACGGCAATTGCCCGAAGGCTCTACATTCACGCGCATCCACACATTGCATTCATAGTTTGGATATAGTCCCGCCGGATATTCTTTTGGCGTTATGTCGGTAATAGTATGCGATACTTCGGTAGAACCATTCTCGGCATCGGTACAGGTTATTAATTTGAGCTCAAAGTTTTTGCCGTCGAACTCTGCCGACAAACGGGCATAATCCCATCCAAACACTATCAGTCCCGATTGCTGTCCGGCATTACGGGCAGTGATTTTCATCTTGGCTGTTGCCGTAAATCGGTCTGACGGAAATCTCTGCGTCAGTACATTGGGCACCTCCCAAAAATTCACGAAACCCTCACTGACCGTGTGGCCGTAAATTCTTATGTATCCATCGGATGAAGGAAATCCGAACAATGGTTGGTAATTGGCTACCCATGTCCATTGGCTTCCAAGAACGTGAGAATTGAAATCGTCAGAATCATGTGGAGTCATTGGCTCTGATACGGACAAAGGTTTCCTATCGGCCGGCACCGGCTCCCCATTGTTGCCCATTATTGGCCAACCATCAATCCAGTTTACGGGATTCAAATGAATTACGCGGCCCATAAAGCCTTTATCCTGAAAGTGCAAGAAATATGATTTTCCGTCAGGCATATCCACCAACGCGCCCTGATGAGGTCCGTTGATATCCGTTTTACCCTGTGACATTACCGTTTTACACTCATATGGTCCGAATGGATTACGGGAACGAAGCGCAATCTGCCAACCGGTGGCCACACCGCCGGCAGGAGCAAGTATATAATACCATCCGTCGCGTTTGTATATTTTCGGGCCTTCTACGGTGTGGTTGCCCTCTACGTTTCCATCATATACTATTGCAGGCTTGCCGATAAGTCCTGTGCCGTCGGGCTTCATCTCTGTAAGTGTTATCACACTGTTCATGCCGGAGCGACTCGCGGCCCAGGCATTGACAAGATACGCTTTGCCATCTTCATCCCAAAGCGGCGTCGTGTCGATAATGCCCTTTCCCGGCCATATGAGCAACGGCTCAGACCATGCCGACTTCGGGTCTTTTGTCTTTATCATGAACACGCCGAAATCAGGGTCTCCCCAGAAAATATAGTATTCTCCGTTATGAAAACGTATTGACGGCGCCCATACTCCTTTTCCATGACGAGGGATGGAGTAAAAATCTTCCGGTACTAAATGGTCGAGCGCATTATTTACGATGGTCCAGTTGACAAGGTCTTTGGAATGAAGTATCGGAAGACCCGGAGCTTGGCAGAAACTCGATGCCGTCATATAATAATCGCCGTCAACGCCCACTACATCCGGATCGCTGTAATCGGCATTTATTACGGGATTGATGTATGTTCCATCCCCTTGATCCGACACCCATGCTTCAGAAACCTGAGCGACTGACGAAGAAGTTCCGAAAAAAAGGACGGTCAATAACGGAATAATCTTTTTCATGACGCTATGTTATTTGAGCGGTTGAATGAATATGGCTACGCCACCACTGTTCATAATATTAAAATCCATTACATCACCGTTTTTCAGTGTTTTTGTCTGGTACTTTACTTTTGTAGCTGTCTTTATCTTATCATCATCGGTATAAATTTCGGCTTGGTATTTTACCCCGGGATCCAGAAATGAGAAATCAATGGTCTGATTTCTGCCTTTGTTGCCGGTCATGGCTCCGACCCACCAGTTTTTTCCCTTGCGACGGGCAATGACTATATTTTCACCAGGATAACCGTCAAGAACACGTGTGTCGTCGAAAACGGTTTCAAGCTGCTCGAACCACTTCATTTCGGGTTCTCCGTGATAACGGTCGGGGGTGTCATACCAGAAAATGGTTTGCAATGGACTGTAAAACACAAGTGATGCAGCTAACTGATGCGCATGAGTGTTTTTGAGCCTACGGTCATAATAACAGATCGTGTAGTCTGCCGCTCCGTTAATCATTCTTGTAAAAGGTAGCGTTACATTATGGGTTGCATCGGGCCATTCCTCATTGCCGCATATGCCTTCCTGTGTCAGAAGATTGGGATAAGTGCGAGAGAAACCTGAAGGTCGAAATTCATCGTGAATGTTCATCATCAGATGATTGTCGGCCGCTTTGCGCACCATATCATGTACCCATATGGCCCAACGGTGTGAGGCATATTGCACAAATCCTGACTTCACACCCGCAACACCCCATTTGCGAAGAAGTGGAAACAGCTCGTCCATCTGTTTCATAAGAGCATGTTGGTTGACATACAACCATATGCCTACACCTTTTTCCTTACCATAATTAATAACGCGTTGCATATCCACTTTGTCAACCACTTTTGTTGCATCACCGTCATGGCTTGTACAAGGCTCATACCATTTCCAGTCATAGAGCATATATGGGATGTTATGTGCAGCGCAAAAATCAATGGTTTTTAACCCCGCCTCTGTCGAAATAACGGTAGAACGCATAATTTTACCCGGCTTCACCCATGAAAAATCCCCTTCGGATGGTGGGTTAAGATTTGACACTATGTAATTATTCTCAATAAGTTCACAGGGTGAATCGGCTGTCATTATAATCTTCCATGGAGTGGCATAATATGTTACTATATCTACGGGAGAATACATTACCGACGATAATGTAGAAGGTTTATCCTCGCGTGCTACGAATTTAGTAAGGCACCAGTCATCTACATCCGCATCCAAAAGAGCTATCCAACGGTTGTCAGGAAGCTCAAGTGTTAAAGCTCTCTCTACCGGACGTTTTATGCTATCAACAGGAGTATGATCAAATCCGGCTTGAGCCCATTTTTCGCTCCATGCCATGGTTCCTTTCGGAAAAGTATAATCTGTGAGGTCTTGGGTCACTTTATGGAATATCGCCGCAGGATGCTCCGGAAAAAAGTATCTGAAAGCAATACCTTCATCATAGGCTCTAACTTCAACATCCAAACGGTAGTCACTCTTATCCTTACGGCTAAGATGGAGTACTGCTTCGTTGTAACAATCCTTTACCTCTGCACGCTCGCCATAAAACTGTTTACAAGTCTCGCATTTCGTATTCGGCGAATATGTTATGCTATCTACGGAGAGGAAATCCATCCAGCATTTCGGCTGTTGTAAATCACGTTTCCCGAGTGCCATTTCCCATACCCAATTATCCACATCGAGTCCTGCGCGGGAAGGTTCAATCACATCCTTGCCATCCATAGACACCGAATATATAAGTTCGTTTGAAGGTTTGGAAAAAGTGACCGCTTTACGTCCGTCGGGGGAACTTATATGGAGTACTTTTTCATTAGCAAATGATGGCAACGTTATTAACAACGTCAATGATATGAATAATCCTTTCATTATACGTAGTATGTTATTTTTATTCAGTTATAAGCACTTCTATCTCCTGCACTGTTCCCTTAAAACGTTTGTCGGATGGAGCTTCCGCACATAATGTTATGCTTGCCCTTCGACGGGGATTTCGCCATGTGGGGTGGTTACGGTCAATTCTGAATTGATTATTCCCAAGAGAAATTGCCGGACCGCTCACATACTTGATTTCAATAATTGAATTATCACGCCCTTCATCAATTACAGTGCGTGTACTGTCAGTAAACACTGCTGTAAGGGTGAGAGTGTCATCCGAATTCGGTTTTATTTTAGCCACGGTCTTGCAGTGACCTTTCGAATTATATTTCATCAGTGAACCATCGGGGTTGACAAATCCTATCCATGACGGTTCTTTGCCTTCTGTTTCGGCATAGCGTGCTTCGGTGGCCTTGGCCATTTCCTCGTCAAAATACCAAAAAGCCTCGTGAGGGCATCCTGTATATTTTTCGGCAGGTGCGGCTGCGGGACGTTCTGTCTCTCCCGGATGCCATCGTGCTGCAAGCCATCCGGCATATGGATTTATCTTTACTAATTTGCCATCCACAAGTCTTTGTTCAAGGGATTTTTCTATAAATCGGGCAATATACGATGCTGTGCGTTCTGAAAGGTCAAAATGACCTCTCCCGGCATCGCCAAGAAATGAAATGCAACTTTCCGGATACATCATCCGAAAAGCGAGGGCAGGATTTATACGGGATTCCAACCATTCATATTCCCCCTCGACCATCAGGCCGGGTATGCCGTCGATGTTGCGGGTACGTCCCCATTCGACATTAGAGCGCCCGTACCCGCAAAGATTTGTGCGGGGAGCATCGCCGTGATATGATATGATGCACAATGTGCGGTTAGGATTCCATGCTGCGAAATTCCAAGGCATCGTAGCCTGTGCGGAGTGTCCGAACGGTATCAGCGGTACGGTGGCAAGTTCGGGATGGCCGCTTTTGTCAGCCAATGTCTTTATTAGATTATCAAAAGGTTCCTGTATGCCTTGATTCACATCCCATTCTTGGCCGAAACCGGGTGCAATCCATAGCAAGGCTACTCCGTCCGAAGCCATTCGCTTGCGAAAACTTTTCATTTTGAAAAGTGTTTCCTCGCTCATATTCTGGAAAGCGAACATAAGGGCTTTTACATTGTCCGTTTCGGGAAAAATCCATAGAAAACCTTCCGGTGCTGCACCATTTTCGGTCGAGACTATCCCTTTAGCCTGAGCTGACCATTGAAAATCAGAGGCTGTAAGTTTAAAAACACCTAACAATATCAGAATAAATAGAATGCTTCGTTTCATTATTTATCATGTCTTGAGTTGCTTTTAAATTCCGGTCGAACACATAGCGGCGATATGCGTCATGGTCACTTTCTATGCAGTTTTAGTCCTGACTGTCCACATATTTTACTTTTATCACTTCTTTTACTTTTATCACTTCCCCGTCCTGATTAAAATTACGTTTTGTTCCGTTTACGTATACTGAGGAAGGGTTAGCCTTGAATCTGAAATTGACGCGTGGTTGTCCGCACACCTGCAAATCGAGGTTTTTACTCTTGGTATGAGCTATCAGATTGAGCTTGGATAGTGATCCGAAATACACATCTTCGCCTTGACGTAAGGCACTGCCATGACATATGAATATTTCGTCAGGATTTTTCGGGTTTCCGCCCTCACGATAGCTTACTGCAAACATATATGCGTCAGTAGTCCAGTCGTCGGCATCAATCCATGAGTTAAGATGCATGAGTCTGCCATCTGCAAGTTGATTTATGTAAAGATCGGTTACCTTACCTTTGTCGGTTATGCGCAGGCCTATCCAGTTCTTCCCTTCACGACGCTCTATGACAGGCAGCTTCTTCTGATTCACGCTGTCTTTTAAAATTATGGCGGTCACGCCCTTTACTTGGTCGGTCACGCCCGGAAGATGGAATGACCAATAAGTCTCGGTGCCGTTCAAATTCTCGGTTGGACCCTCGTGTGTCTCCCAATAAAGATCCTCCGGATAGTCATGCACGAAATTACTGTAAGCAAGCTGACGTGGATAGAGCGGACGGATAAGTACCGAGGAATTGCCATTTGTAATCTCAAGGTCATAGCCTTTCTTCTCTGCCTTGCCGTTGGGATGCCAAATCCATTCGAAATTTCCCGGTTCATGGCTATGCAGATCGTCGATCACGTATATGATATTATCCATCCATAGGAAATTTCGGAAATTTCTATTCAAAAGATGGCTCATGGGTCCGGTTCCGTCGGCAAGCACATATTTGATATTGCCGCCGTCAAGGAGATTGCTCATGTTGCCGGGGAGCATCGAGCCGTGATATTGCTGATAGGCAGGTTGCCCCTGTCCATTGAATCTAACCACATTGTGTGCCTCGCTTTGGAAGAAATATTTGCGATATTCAGGTTTGCCATAGCTGCAATTACCGGCATCTTTTATTATATCCTCTCCGTTATGGAACAGAATGAGTGAGTTTGCATCGGCGTGAGAGTGATTCCATGTCATGCCCGACTTTACGGCAAGCATTGTGGCATCTTTATTCCAGGAGTCGCGCATGGTAGCCCAACCGAAATCTTTCCAAAGCCTGCTCGTAGGCAAGGGCGGGATGGAAGGAGCCTTTTTAAGATCGGGTGTATAGAGGAGCCCCATTGGAAAATGGTAGGGCAACCCTTCGCGGAATTGCTGCTGATCTATCTGAGTGGCATACCATAATGTCTCGGGATTTTCGATACCCATGGCATAAACGGGATATATCGCACGTTCGCCCGTTACATTTTTATGGCTGTCACCGAAGTTCATGCTATACACCATGCCTGTGCGCGGATAAGCTACATGGCAAAAAAATGCAGCCAAACTCTCCATTGCCGGGATATTCTCAAGTTCTGCACCGGGATGCGAATTAAGCCATGCGAGACGCAGAAACATTCCTTCGCTCACACCGAAAGAGGCATAATTGACGCTCTCGTACATGCCGCCGTCACGATCGAAAGACTTGGGTTTGTGCTGTATGACATCTCCGGCAAAGTCAAACCATTCGGGAAGCGACTCCACGGCCTTTTCTGCCTGTGCCTCCATATCGGGTAGTTCGTTGCTCATTGCAAGCCCGAGTATGGCACCCATGCTTACGCACGCCGTCCACCAGTTATGTCCCATTGAATTTAGCGAAT
This sequence comes from Muribaculaceae bacterium, assembly GCA_017621225.1. Taxonomy (GTDB): domain Bacteria; phylum Bacteroidota; class Bacteroidia; order Bacteroidales; family Muribaculaceae; genus Paramuribaculum. The sequence continues at coordinate 135,584 of JAGATN010000019.1, forward strand.
GTATGCGCGTAGGTTCGTTCAGCCAGTCACCGAGCAGTGGCTCTATCATGAGACGATATGAAGCATCTGCTATTTCCTTGCGCTCCGCAGGGGTAAGATAATCGTAGATGGCATCATACCCCATGGCCACCTGAAAGGCTTTGTGCGCCATTTGAAGCTCACTTCTCCACGCCGGCTTTCGGGCAAGCATCTCTCTATCGCCGTATCCCTTTGACTTGGATAATCCGAGTAGCATCTCGCGAACTTTAGCGGCATATTTTTCATCGCCTGTCATGATATACGCCAAAGCGGGGTATTCGAGCATCCTCAAATCATTTTTGCCAAGTTGCCGGTCAGCCTCGGTTATTATTGATTCCCAACCTCTGGCAATCACGCTATCGCTTTTTGCCGCTTTTCGCGCCGCTTCGACGCGCTCCGGGGTGAAAAGAAGGCTCGGATGTTTTATCTTTGCATCTGCGCATATCCCACAGAGGAGGGAGAAGAATAAAAATAGCACGGTCTTTCTAATCATATCGCTTATCATAAGTGAACGGTTAAACACAACATACAATCAGGATCATTCTCATATTATGTGATTCATAAATGAGGAATACTATGTCTGCTGTACTCGACAAAGTTACAATAAAAAATGAAATATGACCCTGTCTATCGACGGATGTGAAGCATTTAAATGAGATTCATTGCATTGCAAATGCCGGTTATATTTATGACATAGAGCTCTTTTGAAAATATTTAATGACATAAACATTTGATTTGCATTATATTATAAAAATAATGTGAACGTATGTTGCCGTATATTGCCTGACGGTTTGGTTTAGTATGTGATTGATTTGGGGTTATAAATAAAATTTTCTTATGTTTTTTTAGCTTATTGATTACACATGGTATCAAATTTATTAACTAATTTTACAATCCAATATCTAACCTACACTCTAAATATCAAATTATTTACACAGTCCGATGAATACTTCTAAATTTTTTGTTGGGTGCATTATTGCATCTGTTGCGACAGGATGTTCTTCAACTCCTGATCCGAACACTTTGACTAATGATGAAATTGCCGACGGTTGGGAACTTCTTTTCGATGGTGAAACCTTAGACGGATGGAAAGACTACAATGGTGACTCATTGACACAGCCTTGGCATGTGGTTGATGGTTGCATACAGGCAAATGGTGATGGAAGTGATCTTTCGGGCTATATTGTTACCAAGGAACAATTTGATAACTTCATTCTCGATTGGGATTGGAAACTTTCGGAAGGTGGAAACAGCGGTATGCTGTATCACGTTGTTGAAAACCCCTATTTCAGCGTTCCGTATGTAACCGGACCTGAATATCAGCTGATAGACAATGACGGTTGGGAAGCTAAAAATGCTCCTACCAAGCTTGAACCGTGGCAGCGTCTCGGCGTTGACTATGCAATGCACTTGCCAAATCCCGACTCGATGTTCGTAAATCCGCAGGGCGAATGGAATAATTCGCGAATCGTTTTCGACAACGGACACGTAGAGCATTGGCTTAACGGTCATAAGATTCTTGAATTCGAAGCATGGACCGATGACTGGTTCCAGCGTAAAAATAGCGGAAAATGGGAAACCGCTCCCGAATATGGTCTTGCCGAATCTGGCGTGATATGCTTGCAGGATCACGGATATCCCGCTTCGTTCCGCAACATAAAAATCAAACGTTTGCCCAAAAAGCAATCTGAACCCCGTTCGTTGTTCAACGGCAAAGATTTGACCGGTTGGGATGTATATGGAACTGAAAAATGGTATGTCGATCCCGAAGGATTCATGGTTTGCGAAAGCGGTCCCGACAAACAATACGGATATCTTGCCACTCGCGAATATTTCAAGGACTTCGATCTTACACTTCAGTTCAAGCAGCTTGCAAACGGCAATTCGGGTGTATTCTTCCGCACATTCGTAGAACCCCCTGTAAAGGTTCATGGATGGCAGTGTGAAGTAGCGCCGAAAAATTGCGATACGGCCGGCATATACGAATCGTATGGTCGCGGATGGCTTCAGCTTATACCTGATGAAAAAGAAAACATCCTGAAACCCGGCGAATGGAATACGCTTCGTCTGCGCGTTGAAGGCGATCATGTACAGACATGGCTCAACGGCGAACCGATGGTCGATTTCAATGACGAGGAAATTGGCAAGGCTCAAGGTCGCATTGCACTCCAGATACATGACGGAGGTGGAATTAAGGTTCAATGGAAAGACCTGAACATCACTAAACTTTAAAAAGAAATAGAACACAATTAAAAACACTACAATGGAAAAAAATAGTAGCAGACGTACATTTTTGAAGGCTCTCGGAGCCACTGCACTGTTCACGATAGTTCCGCGAAAGGTACTCGGAGGCCCTAACCATATAGCTCCAAGCGACCAATTGACCAAAGGCATCATTGGCGTTGGCGGAATTGGCAAAAGCAGCTATCACTTTACCAGCGATGAGTCTTGTCGTCTCGTAGCCTTGTGCGACGTAGATTCCAATCACTTGAATGGCGCCATAAATCTTGCAAAGCAAAAATTCAACGAAACCCCTAAGGGATATCATGATTATCGCGATCTGATACATGATTCGAACGTTGATGTCGTTCACATTGCCACTCCCCCTCATTGGCATGCCATCATGGCCATTGAAGCCGCCAATGCCGGAAAGGACATTTGGTGCGAGAAACCGATGACGCGTACCATAGGTGAAGGAAAGCGCGTGATCGAGGCCGTGCAGCGCAATAGCCGCATATTCCGCTTGAATACCTGGTTTAGGTTCACTGACAATTTCTATGGCCTCGGCACTACCGTCGAGCCGTTGAAAAAACTCGTGGCAAGCGGCATTCTTGGTTGGCCGTTGAAAGTTACCATATCGGGCGCAACCGGATTTACCTGGAAGTTCTTCTGGGTTGGAAAAGAAAATCTAAAACCGGAAAAAGTACCTGCCGAACTCGATTACGACATGTGGCTCGGCCCGGCTCCTTATAAACCCTACAACGCACACCGTACTCACCAGACGTTCCGTGGATATTGGGATTATGATGGCGGCGGCCTGGGCGACATGGGTCAGCACTACATCGACCCCGTTCAGTACATACTTGCAAAGGACAACACTTCGCCTATAAAAGTTGAAGTCGATGCTCCGCAGCAGCACCCCGATGCCATTGGCATATGGCGTAAGATAACTTATACTTACGACGACGGATGCCAGATTGTGCTCGAAGGCGAAGGCTTTGAGAGCGGAAACAAAGTTCCGTACATCGAAGGCCCGAACGGAAAGGTATTTAAAGGTTTCGAATGTGAGTTGAATGGCAAGCCGGCTCCCGACATTATGAACATAATTGCCGAATTGCCCGATCCCGAACCTCAGAACACCAACTTCATTAAATGCATTAAGAATCGTGAGCTTTTTGCGCTTAACGAAATGAATGGTTATCGTAGCGCCACCATTGTTAATATGGGTGTGTGCGCGCTCCGATTGAACAGAACTCTCGAATTTGATCCCGTTGCGCAGAAGTTTGTCAACGACGAAGCTGCAAACCGTCTGATCGATCAGCCTATGAGAGGTTCATGGAAACTTTCATAACATATGAATTACGAAACTCACTTTTCAACAATAAGCACGAAATAAAATGAAAAAAATATTCTTATTATTGGCTCTTGTATTGGCATTACCGTTTTCGGTTATGTCGCAGGACGCCCGTAATCGTACATCGCAAACCATCGTAGCCGATGCATTAGCCCAATTGCCTGTTGCGAATCAAAATAATTATGAAAAGGTTATGGGCGAAATTGCCGGTACGGGTGCCGATGGCATTAAGCAGCTTGCATCTATGCTCGTTCCGGCCGATAAGGGCGAGAATGCTACCGTTGAGCATGCTCTTAACGGCGTTGTGGCCTATGTTTCCGCTCCCGGACGTGAAGCCGAGTGCGCTGAAGTGCGCAAGGGTCTCATCGAAGCAATCAAGACCACTACCGACAACCCTAACCGGGCATTCCTCATGACGTTGTTGCGCAATTGCGCTACTACCGACGATGTAGCCGTTTTTGAGTCATACGTATCCGATCCTTATCTTCGCGAATGGGCCATTGCAGGTCTGACTACTTTGCCCGGCGGCGAAGATGCCATACTTCGTCTCATTGAAAACAACGGCGCGCCTAACGACGTTTTGGCAAACGCTGCCGGCTCCATGAAAATTGCAGCCGCCGAGCCTGTCATCATTAATTGGGCTAAAGAGGTTTCGGGTCGTGATGCCGCTCCGTTCTATCGCGCTCTCGGCAATATAGGCGGCTCCAAGTCGGTATCCGTATTGTCAAAGGCTGCCAAGAAGCAAAACTATTCATGGGAGCCCGATGCCGCTACCGAATCGTATGTGATTTTGCTCAACAACATGGTGGCAAACGGCAATGTCAAAGAAGCTGTGTCGGCCGCCAAAAAACTTATGAAAGATGCCGATAAGCCCAATGTGCGTAGCGCTGCCTTGCAGATCATAACGTCGCAAGAGGGCAAGAAAGCAATACCTGTCGTGATTAAGGCTCTCAGCGATCCCGATCGTGGCTATCGCGTAAATGCACTGCGTCTCGCGCAGCCGTTTGCCGACAACGACCTGTATAAGGAGTTGAACAAAATCCTGGCTTCAAAAAACGAAACGGAAGTAAAAGCCGACATAATCAATTGGTATGGCGCCAATCACGTTGAGTCGCAAATAGATGCCATATTGCCGTCATTCAAATCGTCGAATGCCGAAGTAGCTCAGGCTGCCGTAGCGGCTGCCGGTAGAATTGGTGGCGAAAAAGCTCTCAATGAACTCGTGGCCTTGCTCAACGGCCCGTTGGCCAAGGAAGCCTCGGCAGCATTGTTGTCGTTTAACGGAAAAGTAAATCCCGGCATTGTGCAGGCTTTGACCGGTGGCGATTCGGCTACCAAGATTGCCGCTCTAAAGATAGCTTCGGAGCGTCGCATGACCGAAGCTGCTAACATGGTGTTCATGATGCTCGATTCTGACGATAAGAATGTAAGCGCAGCCGCTTACGAAGCGCTCCCCGGCGTTGTAAGCCAAAACGACTTCCCGCGTCTTTGCGTGCTCGTCGAGAAAGATGGAGGCGTACACATTAAGACTCTGCAATCGGCCATAAAATCAGCCTTGCGCAATTTCTCGCCCGATGCTCAGTATGCAGCTGTCGAACCGTTCTTGAAAAAATCAAAAACGCCTTCGGTATTCTATCCCCTGTTGGCTCAGTCGGCTACTCCCGACGCCATAAAGGCCCTGCTCGAAAGTTACGATTCGCCCAACAGCAAATCGGCGTTCGAAGCATTGCTTACCGTCAATAGCCCCGAAATGACCGACGTAATGTATGGCATAGCAACTGCCAGCAAGGCCAATAAAGCCGATGCCGCACAAGCTTTGTCGCGCTACACTCGTCTGGTATCTCAATCGTCGCTTACGCCCGAACGCAAGTATCAGCTTTATCGCAAGGCCATTGAAGCCACTAACGATCCGGCCGTTCAGAATCAGATAATCAACGGCCTCGGCAACGTGGCTACCTATCCTTCGTTCCTCACGGTTGAAAAGTATATTTCAAACAGCGCCACCGCCGCTGCGGCTGCCGAAGCTTTGCGCTCCATAGCTTCTAAAAACATGGCCATAATGGGTGGATCGTACGTTAAGTCTACTCTCGAAAAGGCTGTGGCTCAGTTCCGTTCGCAGACCGATAATCCTGATGCAGGATATGCCGTCGACGACATCAACGGCATGCTTGCCAAGATTTCCGAAACCGGATTCGAACCGCTTCGTCTCAACATAAAGGATGTCAAGTTCCTCCCCATGAGCACTTTGACCGGACTGCCCATTGCCCCCGGACGTCTTAAGGGCATCGCTTTGAAAAAAGCTGAAAATGCAGCCATCAAGTCGGCTAAGGATTGGACTGTGAATACCGTGGGCATCACCTATTCAGGCACTGAAAAAACGGCTATCGCTCTCCCCGGCGACTATGAGAATTTCGATCTTATTTTCGAATGGAAAGGCGACGGCATACTTGGTTTGAGATCAATACCGGCCATAAAGTTAGGCGGTAAAAATTCAGGTACGGTGATTGCCAATGCCGAGCCTAACGCCGCCGTCGACAATGCCATGAATTCAGACGCTGAATGGAACACAGCTTACGTTAGAATGGTCAACGACCGCGTAACCGTAATCATAAACGGCATCATGGTTACCGACAACCTCATTCTCGAAAATCCCGCATCCGATCAGAAATACGTATATCCCACCGGTGCCATCGAATTCGTTTCTACCGGAAAGACAATGGAAGTACGCGATCTGTATTTGCGTCAGCTCCCCTCCACTCCTGTGTTCGAGCTTTCGGCCGAAGAAGCTGCCGATGGTTTCAAAGCCCTTTTCGACGGCCGTTCGATGCATAACTTCATAGGCAACACCGTCAACTACATTCCCGTCGACGGCAACATCGTAGTGTCGGCTCAATATGGTTCGGGCGGCAATCTCTACACCGTCGACGAATACAGCGATTTCATACTTCGTTTTGAATTCTGCTTCGATCGCGAGGGCGTAAATAATGGTATCGGAATCCGCACCCCCATGGGCGTTGATGCCGCATATTACGGCATGGAAATTCAGGTACTCGACCACGATGCCCCGATATACAAAGATCTCCGCGAATACCAGCAGCATGGATCGGTATACGGCATAATCCCCGCCAAGCGCGTCAAATTCCCCGCGCGCGGCTCTTGGAACACCGAAGAAATTCGTGCCGTGGGCGATCATATCACTGTTACCGTGAATGGAGAGGTGATTCTCGATGGCGACATCCGTGAGGCCACGCAAGGACATAACGTAGCTCCCGACGGAGCCGATCGCAATCCCTACACCGTCGACCATCTGAATCACCCCGGATTGTTCAACAAATCCGGTCACATCGGATTCCTCGGTCATGGTACCGGCATCAAGTTCCGCAACATACGTGTGAAAGATCTTTCTTCTGAATCAAAATAATTGAAAAAAAATGACCATGACGAATACTAAGTCCGACAATAGTCGTCCGGTAAAAATAGTTGCTATCGGAGCTGGTAATCGTACGGCCAAATATCTGCATTACATACTCAACAACCCCGATAAAGCTGAGCTTGTCGGGGTTGTTGAGCTTAACGATCTGCGTCGCCAGAATGTGGCCAAGCAGGCCGGTTTGTCCTCCGACAGGTGCTTCCGTACCTATGAGGAGTTTTTCAGCAATCCCGTAGAAGCTGATGCCGTCATGATATGCACTCCCGAAAATGTGCATTTTAAGCCCTGTATGCTTGCATTGGAGCACGGTTATCACATATTGCTTGAAAAACCCATCGCTCAGACCCTTCAGGAGTGCAAAACCATAGCCGACGAGGCTCGTAAACGTGGTAAGATAGTTGCCGTATGCCATGTGCTTCGATACCATCCCTACTTTGTTAAAATGAAAGAGCTCGTAAAGTCAGGCAGGCTTGGACGGGTCATTTCCATTACACACAGGGCTTCGGTTGGCATCGATCGCTCCGGCCACAGTTACGTGCGCGGCATCTGGAGCCGTGTCGACGATACCAATCCCATGCTCCTTTCGAAATGTTGCCACGATGTCGATTTTTTGATATGGCTCACCGATTCGCGTTGTCGCAAGCTTGCTTCGTTTGGTTCACTGAGTTGGTTTATTGACAAGAATGCTCCCGAAGGAGCTGCTGCACGATGCATCGACTGTAAGGCCGAGGCATCCTGCCCCTTCTCTGCCGTCAATCTCTACAAAGTACGCCATGAATGGATTGCCAACTTCGACGTTCCGGAAGGAAAGACGATCGACGACGTTATCGACTGCGAACTTCGCGAAGGCCGATATGGCCGATGCGTGTTCCATTGCGACAATGACGTGGTTGACCACCAGGTGCTTGCCATGGAGCTTGAAAACGACATCACCATCAATATGTCAATGGATCTTTTCACTCTCGACGATTGCCGCGCCACTCACATCTCGCTTACCGAAGCTGAAATAGAAGGCGATGAAAGAGTTATCACCGTAAAGCATTTCCGTAGCGGCAAGAAAGAGATATACGATTATTCCGACGTCGACGGTCTGCCGTTCCATGCCGGAGCCGACTTGCGTGTAGTCGAAGATTTTATCGAAGGCATAAGCAACCCCGATCATAAAGTGTTGACTCACATCGACGACTCCATCGAGAGTCATCGTATATGTTATGAAGCCGAGTTGAGCCGACTTGGCAAGCTATGACAAGTCCATCACTCTTAGCGGCAAGATAAAGATAAATTCCCGCCTCAGCCCAATCTGTTGGCGGGAATTTTTTTAACAATACATAATTATTTAATCATACATCAATATGAATTTTAAAGTTACTACAATTATTGTGGCATGCTCGCTCGTTACGGCGAGTTCGGCTATGGCAAAGGTGTATCGTCTTGCCTCGCCCGATAACAAGATTTCAGTTTCAATCGACGACACCGCGGGCAACATAGCCTACGGCATCGATTACGAAGGAAAAGTGTTGGTAAAGCCTTCGGTAATCGACCTCAGTGTCGAAGGGTTGCCCTCTACGGCAAAAATAAAGAGCGCAAAATCGCGCAACGTCGTTTCGGAGCAGATCGAGGCTCCGTTCTATCGTCAGAAACAGGTAAACTCCAATTATAATGAATTGCTGTTGAAGCTCAATGACAATCGTTCGCTTGAATTCCGCGCCTACAACAGCGGTGTGGCATATCGCTTTGCCATAAACAGTAAGAAGGATTCGGTGATAATAAACGACGAAGTGTTTCAGCTCAACTTCCCTTCCGACGTAAACACTTATCTGCCCTATACCACGAATCCTGGCAATCCCACCAATATTTCGTTTGAAAACACCTATACCGTGGCCCCGATCAGCAAGGCCGAGGATATGCCGGCATTTTTGCCTGCCGTGGCCGATTTTGGTGGCGGATTGAAGCTGACTCTGCTCGAATCGGACATAGAGTCGTTCCCCGGTCTGTTCATCGTGCCCGATACCGTTGCGCTTGCGTTCGACGGCATGCATGCAAAGCGCCCCGACGCGTTTACGTTCTCAACCGGCAACGCTATGGCTCACGTGAAAAGTACCGAAAACTACATAGCCAAGACTTCGGGCAATCGCACTTTCCCCTGGCGAATAATGGCCATTACCACTAACGACGCGCAGATGCCCGTAAACGACCTCGTATATGTTTTGGCTTCGCCCAACCGCATTGGCGACACTTCGTGGATAAAGCCCGGAAAGGTTGCTTGGGATTGGTGGAATTCATGGGGGCTCAAAGGCGTAGATTTTCGTGCCGGCATAAACACCGATACTTATAAGTATTATATTGATTTCGCCGCTAAAAACGGCATAGAATACGTGATACTCGATGAAGGTTGGTACAAATCATCGTCGGGCGACATGCTTACCATCGTGCCCGAAATAGACCTTCAGGAGCTTGTCGACTACGGCAATAAGCGTGGCGTAGGATTGGTGTTGTGGGCCGTGTTCAGCGTTCTCGATCGACAGCTTGACGAAGCGTGCGACCGCTATTCGAAAATGGGCATAAAGGGCTTTAAAGTCGATTTCCTCGACCGTGACGACCAGGAAGCCGTGGATATGGCCTATCGCATAGCCGAAAAGGCGGCAAAACATAAAATGTTTCTCGATTACCACGGATTCTACAAGCCTTCGGGATTGAATCGTACATTCCCGCACCTGCTCAACTTTGAGGGCGTGTATGGCCTCGAGCAGTGCAAATGGCAGGATGCCAAAGTCGATCATCCGCTCTACGACGTCACCATGCCGTTCATCCGCATGATGGCCGGCCCCGTCGATTATACGCCCGGTGCCATGCGCAATGCCACTCGCATCGACTGGAAGCCTGTCTACTACAATCCTGTAAGCATGGGCACCCGTTGCCATCAGATGGGCGAATACGTAGTGTTCGATGCTCCGTTCCTCATGCTTTGCGATTCACCTTCAAGCTACGAAGACGAAGCTGAATGCACCGAATATCTGGCAGCCATACCTACCGTGTACGACGAAACCATAATCCCGACGGCCGAAATGGGCAATTACATCGTGACGGCCCGTCGCAGCGGTAAAGATTGGTTTGTGGGCGGATTGACCAATTGGTCGTCGCGTGACGTCGACCTCGATTTCTCATTCCTTCCCGAAGGAGTGACCTACGAGGCCACTATGTTTGTCGATGGAATGAACGCTCACCGTTTGGCCACCGATTACAAGAAAAAGTCGCAAACTATCGACCGAAACAGCCGTATAAAGATACATATGGCTCCCGGCGGTGGATTTGCAATGCGTCTCACACCCGGCAAATAATTGTCGCTGATTATTAGGGCCGATTCCATTATGCGGAGTCGGCCCTAATATGTTTCTCAAAATTCTTTGTACTTTTGTGTCACCTTAGAAGGAGTCGCCGAGAATTCTTGCAGCCCTCAAATAGGTTCGGATTCAGTTATGAATTGGTTAATTCTAATTGTTGCCGGCTTCTGCGAGGTCGGCTTTACTTACTGCCTCGGACGGGCAAAATCCGTTGAAGGCTTGGCTTGGTGGGGCTGGATGGCCGGCTTCCTGATGTTTACCATTATGAGTATGGGGTTGTTGGCCAAAGCCACGCAAAGTCTGCCCATAGGCACTGCTTATGCCGTATGGACCGGCATTGGTGCGGTTGGAACGGTTCTGGTAGGAATACTCTTTTTCCATGAACCGGCAACCTTTTGGCGCCTGTTTTTCATTTTCACGCTCATCTCATCGATAATAGGACTTAAAATCGTATCATAAATACCCCCGTTTCCGTAAAATAGCATGCACGTAATGGTGCTTAATTATAATGTGTAACGGGCGTTTTATTGATAAAAATGAATTAAATGCGAATAAAAAATGGTAATTTGATAGTTTATATCTGATTTTTGTTATAACTTTGTCGCGTATTTGATAAATATAATAACACATAGTTAAATTTTAATTGATTTTTCTTATTTATGAAAGCAACTGAAGTAATCGATGATCTGAAGCGTCGTTTCCCCAATGAGCCGGAATATATTCAGGCGGTGGAAGAAGTCTTGACTACAATCGAAGATACGTACAATCAATATCCCGAATTCGAACGTTACAACTTGATTGAACGCCTTTGCATTCCCGACCGCATAATTTCTTTCCGCGTATCGTGGGTCGACGATCAGGGAAAAGTGAGAAACAATATGGGCTACCGTATTCAGCACAACAATGCCATTGGCCCGTATAAAGGTGGCATCCGTTTCCACTCGTCGGTTAATCAGTCAATCCTGAAGTTCCTCGCTTTCGAGCAGACATTCAAAAACTCGCTTACCACTCTCGCCATGGGTGGTGCCAAAGGTGGCAGCGACTTCTCGCCTCGAGGCAAGAGCGACATGGAAGTAATGCGCTTCTGTCAGGCATTCGTCACCGAGCTGTGGCGTCAGATCGGTCCTGATACCGACGTGCCCGCCGGCGATATCGGCGTAGGTGGTCGTGAAGTAGGCTATATGTACGGCTGGTACAAGAAAATGGCACGCGAATTTACCGGTACGTTTACCGGCAAGGGTATAGAATTCGGCGGTTCGCTCATTCGTCCTGAAGCTACGGGATATGGAAACGTTTACTTCCTCCTGAATATGCTTGCCACTAAGGGCATCGAATTGAAGGATAAGAGAGTGGCCATTTCCGGATCGGGAAACGTGGCTACTTACACTGCTGAAAAACTGCTCAAACTTGGTGCCAAGGTGGTATCGTTGAGCGATAGCGACGGCACGGTGGGCATACCTGACGGCATCACTCAGGAGCAGCTCGATTACGTGTTCAAGCTCAAAAATATATATCGCGGACGAATTCGTGAGTTTGCCGAAGAATACGGACTCCCCTACTATCCCGGCGAACGTCCGTGGGCAAACGTGAAGTGCGACATTGCCATGCCTTCGGCTACGCAGAACGAAATAGATGGTGATGATGCGCGCGCGCTTCTCGCACAAGGTTGCATTGCCGTGAGCGAAGGCGCCAACATGCCCTCTACTCCCGAGGCAATAAAGGAATTCCTTGCCGCACGCATCCTCTATGCTCCCGGAAAGGCTGCCAATGCCGGCGGTGTATCGGTTTCGGGTCTTGAAATGGCACAGAATTCACAAAAACTTTCATGGAGTGCCGCCGAAGTCGACGAAAAGCTTAAGAGCATCATGGCTGAAATACATCACCAGTGCGAACTTTTCGGTAAAGAGGCCGACGGCTACATCAATTACGTGAAGGGTGCCAACGTTGCCGGTTTCATGAAGGTGGCGCGCGCAATGATGGCCCAGGGCGTAATGTAATAATACGGATTTCGGAAATACTACATAATAATAATGGAGAGCAAGTGTGGTTCAAGTGATTGAATCACACTTGATTTTTTAGGTTCCATTCCACAAATTTTGTTAAAAAGAAGATGTTTCACTAAATTTTTAGTGATATATTGCTTCGCTTTCAAAATAATGTCATACCTTTGTATCACTAAATTTTTAGTGATTTACTTGTTATGGACAATAATTCATTGAAACTTACTGAAAAGGAAGAGGAAGTAATGAGCCTGATATGGGAATACGGCCCTTGTCAGGTACGCACCATCATTGGGCATATGCCTGAGCCGAAGCCCCACTTCAATACGGTGTCTACGTTTGTTCGCATACTCGAGGAGAAAGGTTACGTAGGCCGCCTGTCGGGCGAAGGGCGCGGCAATGCCTTTTATGCCAAGATACCCAAGCAAAATTATCGATCGGGCTTGTTGCGCAATATGGTCAACAAATTTTTTGGCAACAGCTTTTCGGTGGTTTCGCAACTTATTGAAGATGATGCTCTGACTCCGCAGCAGCTTCAGGAGCTTACGCAGATGGCCCGTCAGGCATATGATGAACGAACTAAAAAATCAAAGCCATGAATATACTGTTTGCATTTTCGATAGCGGCTTTCGTGCCATTGTTTTTTATGTGGCTTTCGTATCGCTTCGTTTTGTCGCGGAGAAGACTGCCGGTGGTCAACAGGGCCTTTCTCATAAGCGGCTCTATGGCCATAATCGTGTCGTTGATGCTGGTGCGCTTGAGTCCGCTCGCCGAGCCTGACAATGTGTCGCTTCCCGATGCCGTAGGCACTGCCGTTCATCAAACCGAGTCAACAGCCGCACCTGTCGGCGATATCTCCGAAATAGCCGATGTGGGGCCTTATCTGATGATGTCGTCAGAGGGCGATCGCATATGGAGCATTCTGTTTATGGTTTATTGCGTGGGAATGGCACTCGTGCTCGTGGCATTGATAGTATCGTTGATTCGCATAGCCCTGCTGATAAGGAAGGCGCATACGGTAACGTGCGAAGGCAAGAAGGTGTATGTGGTGGAACGAACAAAAATATCTCCATTCAGCCTGGGCTCGATAATAGTGATAAACCGACATGACTATGAATGTAACGGCAGAATGATAGTGGCCCATGAAATGGGGCATATGAAGCATCGCCATACGGTCGACATGATAATGTCGCACATCCTCATAGTGACATGTTGGTACAATCCCGCCGTTTGGCTCATAAGGAAAGAGCTTAAAATGAGTCATGAATATCAGGCCGACGACTTTGTGTTGAGCAAGGGCTATGATTCATACGAGTATCAGATGCTTCTTATATCCATGGCCGCGCACGGCCGATTCCCATCCATAGGCAACAATTTAAATTATAACAACTTAAAAAACAGATTAAAAATGATGAACTCTAAAAAAGTATCCCGGTTCCAGTATTTGTTGGTGTCGATACCGGCTTTCACGTTAGTTGCCGCCATTATGTTTTCATGTGGCAATTCGGTGCAGAATGCCGCTGACAAGGCTGAGACGGCATCGGTGGCGGCCGATACGGTTGCCCAAGCCGATACAAACGAATATAATGTATTTTTGATTCGTGGCGTGGATATGGATTCAAAAGCCATAACCGACGGCGATTTCATATGGATGGGCGATCTCGCTAATACCGACCGTCCCGATTCCTCATTCGAAGGTTTTACGTTGCCTATCACAAAGAGCGTCATTACGTCGCATAAGGATGTTATCGAAAAGCTCGCTCCGAATGCCGACTCGTATGTGATTGATGGTGAAAACGCCACAAAAGCTCAATTCGACGCACTGGAAGCAAAAAGAATACAGCGCGTCGACATTGACGGCAACAAACTTGTGATAGAAACTCGATATGATCTCGATGAGCCGAATCCCGACGTGAAAATGGCCGTCGACGAAGAATCTCGTCTCTATCGCCGCTCGATGAAGAAGCAAGATTGACGGACGATTAAACGAAAAAAAGTGGGGCTGTATGTGAACAACTGCAAGCCCCATTTTTTCGTGTAATGTGGTATCGTTAATGCTTGGCGTTCCATGAAAACGATGCGACGCTACGTGCCGGAATGCTGTGAGTGAATTGGTGCGCATCATCTTTTACGGTTATTTCAATCGCTTCTCGCAGCGGATTGCAAGCCACTAAGGCATACGAGCCGTCGGCATTCTGAAAAGCGGAGTACGTGATGCCCTTTGTCGACGCTCCTTCCGATGCTATGCGTACCGCTCCGGGCTTTACCACGCTCGACATATGGGCTATGATGTAATAATGCGAATTGCGCGTTATGGTAGCGTAGTCTTTGTCGATGTCGACGGCTCCGTAGCATGTCTGGCATCCTCCCGTTCGGTTGGGGCCGCGATCGGCATCGAGCATGAGGTTCCACACCATCACTCCCCTGCACCAGCGATTGACGGAGCCGAGAGCCACCTCGTTCATGTCGTCGATGAGACGTTTCGAAAGGTTTTTCCCATCGTTCCACGTGCCTATCGACGTTTCGCTGAACACGAGCTCCTTGTCTGGGTTCGCATAATGCACCGTGTTGAGTTCATCCTTGTTTCCGCCATAATTGTGATAAGCGGCTCCGGCAATGTATTTTGCGGCATCAGCGTCGGCATATATCTTAGTGGGATATCCCGAAGCTTCCCGAATGTTGTCGTAGTTGTAGTTATGATCAAATGCATATATCTTCACGTCGTCGAGCCCGGCTTTCTTTAAGGCCGGGCCGAGAGCCGTCTTTATGAAATCGCGCTGCTGTTCCCACGACATGAGGCATGAAGCGCTGTTGCCGGGGTTGAGAGGCTCGTTCTGAGGCGTTATGGCGTATATCTTTATCCCTTCGCGGCCAAACGCTTCTATCCATTTCACGAAATAAGAGGCATAATCGGCATACAGGTTTGGATTGACGAAACCTGCCGTCCATTTGTCGTGCGGTGTCATGTGGTCGGGGAGGCTCACCTTCATCCAGCGCGGAGGGGTCCATGGCGATCCCATTATTTTCACGTTCGGATTGATTTCGAGTATTTCATTGAGCACCGGAATCACCAAATCTGTTTCCTCCGACGTGAGTGCAAAATTTTCGATGCCCGGAGTGTCGCAGCAGGTATATTCAGAGAGCGAGAAGTCGCTGCATCCTATCGATATGCGGCAATAGCTGAATCCGTAGCCCTCCGATTCCGAAAATGTTTGCGTGAGAAACGCTTTTCGGTCGCTCGGCGACATATGCATCAGATTGTAGCAGGTCGACCCCGTTATGGCCGCTCCGAAGCCGTCGATTTCTTGTAGACGTTCTTCCGGGAAAATTGAAATTACCGAACTCCTCGGTGTCGATTTATGGTTAAAACCGATCCATTCTTCAGCGAGATCGAGGCGGCGGTCGTCGGTGGTGGTTATCACTTTTACGTCGGCAGCATGGCCCGTAAAGGCATGCGATAATGCGATTGACAGTAAAGTCGTTTTTATTGCCCTGTTCATGGTGTTTAAAATCCTATTTCACAAAGATAATACAATTTAATGGCCGTGAACCGTATCAAGGCCGTTTTTTACAAACTTTTTGGTATTAATATTTGCATTAACGGGGCGTTAGGCGTAAATTTGTAACACAATCCAATCAATATCTAACCAATCCAATTTTTATCAATGAAAAATGTATTAATTGCAAGTTCCTTAAGCTTGCTGTTGTTTGCCGGAAACGCTATGGCACAGTCAAATCGTACGCACGTGCTGAGCTCCGACAACACATCGCTTGCCATTACCACAAATGATGGCGGCACTGCTTACTATCAGTATTTTGGTCCGAAGATACAGGACAGCGACATTAAAGGTTTATTCGGAATAAACTCAAACTATACGGGAAACACCATTCCCGCTTTCGGTCTCCATTCGTCGGGCGAAAAAGCTCTTGCAGTGGAGATGCCCGATGGCAACATGAGCCTCGATCTCGCCATGGAGAACGTAGAGCGCACGAGCGACGATAAGGGAGAACTCCTTGTTTTGACCTTCAAGGATAAAGTGTATCCGTTTACCGTTAGGCAATATTTCAGACATTATACCGGAACCGACGTGTTCTCGACATGGATGGACATAACCAACAACGCAAAGAAGGGCAACGTGAAATTGCTTACGTTTGCGAGCGCGTGCGTGCCTCTCACTCGCGGCGACAACTACCTTACCCAATTCCACGGCGGATGGGGTTGCGAGAGCTGGATGAGCGAAGAACGCCTGCCCAACGGACAATCGGTAATAGCCGATAAGGCCGGTTTGAGAAACGCTTTCGGCTCGAATGCCGGCTTCATGGTGTCGATGAATGGCAAGCCCATGGAAAACCAGGGCGAAGTGTTCGGCGGCAATCTGATATGGAGCGGTAACTATAAGACCAAGATCAATGCCTCAAACAATGGCCTCAACGTGATCAGCGGCATCAACGAGGAAACGTCGACATACAGCATCAAGCCCGGCGAAACGTTCCAGACTCCCGAATTTGCCATGACTTTCTCGCAAGAAGGAAAAGGTGGCGTGAGCCGCGCTTTCCACAAGTGGGGTCGTAAATATGGCATGGCTCACGGCGATAAGCTGCATGACATCCTGCTGAATAGCTGGGAAGGCGTTTACTTCAATGTAAATCAGGAGACGATGGATCAGATGATGGCTGACATTGCAAGCCTTGGCGGTGAATTGTTTGTAATGGACGATGGATGGTTTGGCGACAAATATCCTCGCGACAACGACCATACGAGCTTGGGCGACTGGATGGTATGCGAAAAGAAGTTGCCTCTCGGCGTAAAGGGTCTTACCGATGCCGCAAAGAAGCATGGCATCAAATTCGGCATATGGATTGAGCCGGAAATGGTAAACACCAAGAGCGAACTCTTCGAAAAACACCCCGACTGGGTGCTTCAGCAGTCAAATCGTCCCATCATTCAGGGTCGTGGCGGTACACAGGCCGTTCTCGATCTCTGCAACCCCAAAGTGCAGGATTTCGTATTCAGCGTAACTGACGACATCCTTACGCAGAATCCCGAAATAGCTTACATCAAATGGGATTGCAACGCCGACATAATGAACTACGGATCGCTTTATTTGCCCAAGAACGAGCAGAGCGAAATATACATCCGCTATCATCAGGGCCTGCAGAATGTGCTCAACCGCATTCGCGAGAAATATCCCGACGTTGCCATTCAGCTGTGCGCCAGCGGTGGCGGTCGCGTAACTTACGGCCTGTTGCCTTGGTTCGACGAATTTTGGACGAGCGACAACACCGATGCTTATCAGCGCGTGTTCATACAGTGGGGCGACAGCCATTTCTATCCCGCCATTGCACAGGCTTCGCACGTGAGCGCAAGCCCCAACCATCAGACGGGTCGTGAAGTTCCCATCAAATTCCGCTTCGACGTTGCCATGACAGGCCGTCTCGGCATGGAAATACAGCCTAAGAATATGACCGAAGCCGAAAAGGAATTCTCTAAACGTGCCATTGAGGCATACAAGAGAATACGTCCGGTGGTTCAGCTTGGCGACCAGTATCGTTTGATATCGCCTTACGACAACGGTTCGATAGCCGCTTTGATGTATATCGACGAAAACAAGGATCACGCTGCCGTGTTTGCTTATCGTATGGATTACCTTAACAATCAGGCCGTCCCCAAAGTTCGCCTCGATGGTGTTGACGTCAACAAAAACTATCGCATAAAGGATCTTACTCCTCGCGATCCCAAAAAGCCCAGCAATCTTGACGGAAAGGTTGTAAGCGGACGCATCCTTAAGAACGCAGGCCTCAACGTGGGTTCTTCGCTCGGACGTCCCTGGACGAGCCTCGCTTTGGAACTTACAGCCGAATAAAATCGGTAGTTGAATATTTTTTAAACGAAATCCCGCCGGAGCACAATGAAAAGTTGCTTCGGCGGGATATTTTTTCGTGCTTTCGGGCCGTTTATGGGGCCCCTATAAATGACGCCGGCAGCTATCTCACGATAACCGCCGGTGCATTTTAACCTTAAAAATCTAATCCTATGAAAAAACTGATGCAAATTTAGCACTCAACGGTAGTAAAATCAACAAATTAATTACTATTTATTTTGTTTTAACTAAAATTTTAAAGTTAACAGGGTTTGAGCTTATTTTTTCACATTAGTTGCGAAATGCCGTAGCTTTTCACTACCTTTGTTCCTGCCTCAATCAAGCAGGACTTATGTCACGATTTCAGATAAACATATTAGGTTGCGGTTCGGCCACCCCTACGGCGCGCCACAATCCGTCATGCCAGGTGATCGATTTTCGCGATCGGCTGTTCATGGTCGACTGCGGCGAAGGCGCCCAGGTGCAGATGCGCAAGATGAAAATGAAATTCTCGCGCCTCGGGCACATATTCATATCGCACATGCACGGCGACCATTGCTTCGGGTTGCCCGGACTGCTGTCGACGCTTTCGCTTCATGAAAAGACCGGCGAGCTGACCGTGCACATGCCACAGGAGGGAGTCGACGTTTTCAGTCGGATAATAGAGTTTTTTTGCCGCGAAAGCACTTACGACATAAAAATATCGCCTCTCGACCCCAAAGGAGGCGTTATTTTCGAAGATCATGCCATAACCGTTGAATCGTTCCCCCTTTACCACAGAGTGCCGTGTATGGGCTTTATTTTCCGCGAAAAGCCAAAACTCCGGCATTTGCGCGGCGACATGGTGAAATATTTCAACATTCCCGTGTCGCAGCTCCACGGAATAAAGGAGGGGAATGATTTCGTGAAGCCCGATGGCACGGTGATAGAAAATGCGCGCATCACCACCGATGCCGACAAGGCCGTGAGCTATGCGTATTGCTCCGACACTTTGTTCGACGAGCGCGTGGCCGAGGCGGTGAAGGGCGTCGATACGATATACCACGAGGCCACTTACGACGACGATATGCTCGAGCAGGCGCGGCAGCGCGGTCATTCTACCGCGCGGCAGGCCGGAGCCATTGCGCGGCTTGCGGGGGCGCGACAGCTCGTCATAGGGCATTATTCCAAGCGCTACATTACGCCCGACATACTTGTGAAGCAAGCTTCGGAGGAATTTGCCAATGTGATTGCGGCAAATGAAGGACTAAAGATAGATTTGTTATGACTGATCGACAATCAATCATCGATGAGCGTATGATGCAGTTGGCTCTCGAAGAAGCCCGCGCGGCTTTCGATGCGGGCGAAGTGCCGGTAGGTGCCGTTGTGGTCACTGACGGCAGGGTGATAGGACGCGGACATAATCTCACCGAGTGCCTCGGCGATGTGACGGCTCATGCCGAAATGCAGGCCATAACCGCTGCCGCTTCGACTCTCGGGGGCAAATATCTTACCAAATGCACTCTTTACGTCACCGTTGAGCCGTGCCTTATGTGCGCCGGAGCCATAGGCTGGAGCCAGATATCGCGCATAGTATATGGCGCGTCCGACCCAAAGAGGGGTTACGGAACGTACACCGACAAGCCGTTTCATCCTCGCGCCGAAGTGCGCGGCGGCGTAATGGCCGAGGAATGCGGTGAACTCATGAAGCGCTTTTTTGCCAAGCAGCGCAAATGATCGTAGGCCGGTGAAGGGGAGTGGTGTGACGCTCAATCCTTTCCGGTAAGTATCTTCTTTATGTCGTGGAGCTTGTTGAGAGCCGCTACCGGGGTCAGGTTGTTGATGTCGGTATTGAGTATCTCCTCGCGTATCTGCGACAGCACCGGATCGTCGAGCTGGAAAAACGACATCTGCACTGCCGGCCCGTCGCCGGTCGATTCCGACATTCCGCGCAGAGCCTTCGCGGCATCGTGCTGTGTGTTGTCGTCGCGCCGGTTTATGCTTTCGAGGTGCTTTAACACCTCTGCGGCGCGTTTCACTATTGCAGGGGGCATTCCGGCGAGCTTGGCCACATGTATGCCGAAGCTGTGTTCGCTGCCGCCGCGCGCGAGCTTGCGCAGAAACACCACCTTGCCGTTTATCTCTTTTACCGATACGTTGTAGTTCACCACGCGGCCAAAGCTGTTTTCCATCTCGTTGAGCTCATGGTAGTGCGTGGCAAACAGCGTTTTTGGATGCGCCGAGCTGTTTTCGTGTATATGTTCCACTATGGCCCATGCTATCGATATGCCGTCGTAGGTCGAAGTGCCTCGGCCAAGTTCGTCAAACAGTATCAGCGATCGTTCGCTCATATTGTTGAGTATCGAAGCGGCCTCGTTCATCTCCACCATGAATGTCGATTCGCCGAGCGAAATATTGTCGCTCGCGCCTACGCGCGTGAATATTTTGTCGACCACTCCTATGTGGGCGCTTTCGGCGGCCACGAACGATCCTATCTGCGCCAACAGTACGTTGAGGGCGGTTTGTCGCAACAGTGCCGACTTACCCGACATGTTGGGGCCCGTTATCATCATTATCTGCGTGCCGTCGTTCGAGAGGTTTACGGTATTCGATATGTACGGTTCGCCGGGTGGCAGCTGTCGCTCTATCACCGGATGTCGGCCTTCTACTATGTCTATCGAGAGCGAATCGTCGACCACGGGGCGGTTGTAGTGATTGTCGATGGCCACGCGCGTGAACGATAGCAGGCAGTCGAGGCGCGCTATCAGCGAAGCGTTTAGCTGTATGGCGTGTACGTATTCGGCTATGTAAGCCACCAGTTCATTATAGAGTCGTGTTTCTATTATAGCTATTTTTTCCTGTGCGCCGAGTATTTTTTCTTCATACTCCTTGAGCTCCTGCGTTATGTAGCGTTCGGCGTTTACGAGAGTCTGCTTTCGTATCCAGTTTTCGGGCACTTTGTCCTTGTGCGTGTTCGTTACCTCCATATAGTATCCGAACACGTTGTTGTAACCTATTTTCAGGCTCGTTATGCCGGTGGCTTCGCTTTCGCGGTTCTGTATCTGAAGCAGGTAGTCCTTACCGCGATAAGCAATGTCGCGCAGCTCGTCGAGCTCGGAGTCTACTCCGTCCTTTATCACCGAGCCGCGATTTACGGCCACGGGGGCATCGTCGATGATCTCCTTGGTTATCTTGTCGCGCACGCTTATGCAGGGGTTGAGCTGTTCGCCTATGGAGTTGAGCGATGCCTGGTCGGCGCTTTCGCACATCTGTTTCAGCGGCTCTATTGCGGCCAGGGCATTGCGCAGTTGAATTATTTCGCGCGGCGATATTCTTCCTACCGCCGCTTTCGAAATCACGCGTTCGAGGTCGCCTATCTGTTCGAGCTGTTCCTTTAGTTCGGCACGGAATTCGGGCGTGCGGAAAAAGTATTCCACCACGTCGAGACGGCTGTTGATGGCCGTCGGGTCTTTTAGCGGAAACAGGAGCCAGCGTCGCAGCATTCGCGCGCCCATCGGGCTTACGGTGCGGTCTATCACCGAAATGAGGCTTGAGCCGTCCTCGCCCATTCCGTCGATCAGTTCGAGGTTGCGAATGGTAAATCGGTCGAGACGGACGTAGCGGTCTTCTTCGATGCGCGACAATGCCGATATGTGTCCTATGCGCGTGTGTTGCGTTATGTCGAGATAGTGAAGTATGGCTCCGGAGGCTATTATGGCCGAGGTCATCTTGTGTATGCCGAAGCCTTTCAGACTCTTGGTTTCGAATTGCTTCAGCAGGCGATCCATTGCCGACGATTCGGTAAATATCCAGTCGTCGAGCTCGAAGCATAGATAGCGGTTCGTGGTCATCTGCTCCAGATCCTTGCGCTTGCCACGCTCCACGAGCACCTCTTTGGGCGAGAAGTTGGTCAGAAGCTTGTCGATGTAGTCGGCCGACCCTTCGGCGGTAAGAAATTCGCCTGTCGATATGTCGAGAAAGGCCACTCCGCAGTTCGATTTCGCGAAATGCAGCGCGGCGAGAAAGTTGTTTTCGCGGTGATTGAGTATGTTGTCGTTGATCGAAACGCCCGGCGTTACGAGCTCTGTGATGCCTCGCTTCACCAATTTTTTTGTTAGCTTCGGGTCTTCGAGCTGTTCGCATATGGCCACTCTCTTGCCTGCTCTTACGAGTTTTGGCAGGTAAGTGTCGAGCGCATGATGCGGAAATCCGGCAAGCTCTACCGATTGTGCCGAGCCGTTGGCTCTGCGCGTCAGGGTGATGCCGAGTATTTCGGATGCCGATATGGCGTCGTCGCTGAATGTTTCGTAAAAGTCGCCCACCCTAAACAGCAATACGGCATCGGGATGCTGTTTCTTCATCTCGAAATATTGCTTCATCAGAGGGGTCTCAACAATGGTTTTGGCCATTTTGCGAATCAAAATTAATGTTGTTATCGGAGTGTAAAATTACTCAAAATTACTCAAACCTTAAAATCCGATTATAGCGTTGGCCGGTAGGTTACGGGCAAAAACAAAACTCCCGATGCCGACTAACGGTTCGGGAGCTTGTTTTGATGTGGTGTAAATGATGTTTTTCAGATCATTATTTAGGCTCTATTATGGCTGCCCAACCACCGCTGCGTGCAAGTTTGACCGGTTTTTTTGTCGAAGCGTTGACGGTGCCGTTTTTGATGCGGTAGTCCATGGCCTGGTGCGGTGCGTTGATGCCGTCTTCCACCCAAGTAATCTTGTATTCTTTTCCGGGTTCAAGGAAGTCGAACGACAGTTCTATGTCACGCCATTTCTCCTTGCTGTTGGCCATTGCACCTACATACCATTTGTTGCCGTTGCGTTTTGCCACTGCTACGTAGTTGCCCACGTCGGCCTTCAGCATGCGGGTTTCGTCCCAAGTCACCGGAACGTTGGTGATGAATTTGGTGCAGTCGTCGTTGCGATAATACATCGTGGGGTTGTCGGCAAGCATCTGTATGCCGCTTTCAAACAACACGAACAGTGCCATCTGATAAGCGCGAGTGCCTATCGAAGCTGCATTGGGGCGTGATGCGTGGTAGTTGTACGGCTGCATGCTTATCATAGCGCCCGGAGTGTAATCCATCGGGCCGACGGCGTTGCGAATGAACGGATAGTAAACGGAGTTGTCGGGAATGCAACCGCCCATGTATTCCATGCCTCTTACGCCTTCGTATGACATGAGGTTGGGATATTTGTATTCGAGACCCGAAGGCTTGAATGCACCGTGGAAGTCGACGAGCAGGTGATTGTTGGCTGCCTCTTTGCACACTCTTTCATAGAAATCGGTCATCCATTGATCCTGACGATCCATAAAGTCGATTTTTACGCCCGATATGCCCCATTCGTTGAATTTCTTGAACAGGTCGAAGTTGTTTTCAACGGTAAGCCACGTGAGCCACAGGAATACGCCTACGCCCTTCTCTTTGCCGTAACGTATTATTTCGTTTAGGTCGACGTTGGGATTGGGTGTGTAGGGGTCGGTGGTAGTCTTGGCCCATCCTTCATCCATGAGGATGTAAGGGATGCCGTATTTGGCAGCAAAGTCGATGAAATATTTGTATGTTTCGAGGTTGAATCCCGATTCAAAGTCCACGTCTTCGCCATAAGGAGTTGCGCCGTTCCACCATTCCCAGCTTACGAAACCGGGCTTGATCCATGACGGGTCGGCTATTTCAGATTTCGGTGCAAGCTGTGCCACGAGTGTCTGCTCGAGTATAGTGGCCGGGGTGCCTATTGCCATGAAGCGCCAGGGATACGTGCGCGTACCGGTGGTGTGGGCAATGTAATCCGATTCTTCAACTATCTTTACGCTGCGGTCGCCGTCGTATCCGAATTTTGTGGGTACTTTGGGGTAAGTGGCAGTGAAGCCGCCTTTTCCGTCACCTTTGAGGAACATTCCGGGATAATCCTTTATGTCGCTTTCGGAAATGAGTATGAAGGTGCCATCGTTGCTTTCCATCAATACGGGGAGTTCCGACATTTTGTCGGCGGGAGTCCATTCGTTGATGTTTTTATGCGTATAGAGTTCTTCGCATGAAGTCTTGAATCCGTTGGGCTGCTGAAGGTGAGCCGTGATGCCGGGCTTAAGGGTGACGTTGTATTTTTCGTCCGATACGCGTACATCCTTGTCCTTCGACGTAGTTACGAATCGATGAGCCACGCCGTTGTCGAATACTCTGAACTGCACTCCATAGTCGCCTTTGAAGTTTACGGTCAGTTCGTTATAGTTATTCTTGATGGTAGAGTGCTTGAAGGGTACCACCGGTTTCATATCCTCGCTTACGCTTTTGCGAGAAGTCTTTTTGATTGATGGTTTTACTCCAAGCTGCTTGTCGGCGAGATTCAGGCCGATTGTGGCATTTGTCACTACGGGCTTTCCGTCGTAGTCTATGCTGTAATGCAATGAATCATCGACTGTGAGTGTCAGTCCGATGTTGCCCGACGGCGATTTTACCGTAAGGCTTTTGGGTGCCGCTAACGCAACGGATGCCAATAGGCATGCCACTGCAAGCGAAATAGCTCTGAGTTTCATGGGCTGTTATTGATGAATGATGAATAAATATTGTTTTCTGCAAAATTACTCATTTATGCACAGGCATTCAAGATGATGTGACGAGCCTTTTGGTTAATAAACGTTTTTTATGATTAAATTATTTGGATTGACCGGTTTTGACGCTTCCGGCTCTCGCAAACATTTCGGCAAAGGCCGCTTGGGTTAGCAGCCATTTGCGGCTGTCGATGTCGAGTCCGCGCCAGTCGGAGTTCATGAGTCCGGTGTATCCGTCGCGCAGATTGCGCCATGCGTAGTCGAGGTTTTGAATGAATGCGTTGACATATTCGTCGTTTCCGTCAATGCGGTACAGCTCCATGAATCCACGCATCATTATTGCCGTAAACCATATGTCGCCCTTGTTGATGAATTTCTCCGGGCCTATGGGATTTTTGTCGTTTACGCTGAAAAAGTGGTCGTAGCATGCTTTCGACAGACGTTGTGCCTCGGCGAGATATTCCGGTTTGCGCGTTATGTCGTAGAGTAGGGCTGCCGCCTGCAACATTTGTCCGGAGTTGTAGGCAAATTTGTGTTTCTGCACTTTGCCGTCGAGTGATTTGTTGTCGAAATACAGTCCGTCGGCCGGATCCTGAAGGTTGGCTTTTGTCCAATCATAGAGTTGCGTACCGGCCGTCAGGTATTCATTGCTGCCGGTGGCTTTATATAGTTTGAGGGCAAGCACGGCGGCCGGCGCATTGGAACAGGTGTTTTTTGAGCCCTTTTTCTGTTCGCACCAATATATTCCGTCGCCAAGCTTGCTGTCGCGTCCGCTTTCGATGAATTTCCATATCTCCAATGATTTATCGAGCCATTTCTTGTTGCCGGTAGCTGAATAAAGGTCAACGAAGTCGAGAGCCAACCATATGTTGTCGTCGTAGAAACGGTCGCTGGTCGGTGCGTCGGAAATGTACGACGAGTATGCTGCCGGCTGTCGGCCGTTGTCGTAATATCGTTGGAGGCCCGGCATTACCGTTTCGTCGATGAGTTTTAGCCATGACTCGTTTCGGGTGGTTTCGTAGCAGGCCACGGCGGCCGACAACGTGCCTGAAAACGGCCATAGATATGAATAAGGGTTGCTTGGCTGCTTGTCGGTTGAATTGGCAAGATATGAGGCTTTATAGCGGTTGTCGGAGGGATGGTTTTCGCGTAACAGCTTCGATCCGTCGATGCCGTAATTGTCGTATATGGCATTGATCATTTGGGCGGCTCGTTCGGAGTTGTTGTTGGTGGTTTCCGATCGGCCCGATAGTGACGATATGATGCAAAGGGCTGCTGTAATGATGAATGTGTTGCGTAGGGTCATAATGCTTGAAATGTGGAATTTTTGGTTTGAAGTGGTGCAAAAATAGGAAAATTTTGCCGTTATCGGGCAATTTTATTAAGTTTGCGCTTACATTTTTAGTATTATGAAGAATTTTTCCGGATGGTCGAAAGTGTCGACAAATGTGATATCTGTCGTCATAATGTTTCTTTGCATGGCTTCTGCCGCAATTTTGCGTGACGGCTCGTTTTTTGGTCATAAATTTATGTCAGATGGCCATAAATCGGACTATGCGGTAGCTGAAAGTCCGGTTGACGTTAGCGTTGTAAAGTCAGATACGGTTACGATAAACACCACGTCGCTCGGCGAAAAAATATTTGGATACGGCGGGCACGTTCCGGTCGAGATAACGTTGGTGAAAGGTCGGATAGATACCATTAAGCCGTTGGAAAACAATGAGACTCCGCGATTTTTCAAAAAGGTGATCAAACGGCATCTGTTTGACGGCCTGAAAGGTCTTACTCCCGAGGAAGCTTTGAAAGTGGAAATCGATGCCGTTTCGGGAGCCACTTACTCGTCGCAGGGTCTTATTGACAATGTGAGGGCGGGCCTCGAACATGTTGTGTCGGTTGACGGTAAATCGTCGGATGCCACGCCGTTTGGCGGGCATTTTCCGATAAAGTCGATCATAGGCATGGTAGTGGTGCTCATGGCGGCCATCGTTCCGTTGTTTACGCATAATAAAGTGTATCGAATGGTTCAGCAGATACTCAATGTGGGCGTTCTCGGCTTTTGGTGCGGCACGTTTGTCGACTATGCTATGATGCTCGGCTACTTGTCGCACGGCTTCAACATTGTCACGGCACTGTTGCCGATAATGCTTCTCATTGTGGCATTCATATACCCCGTTTTCGGGCATAGCGAACACTACTGCCTGTGGGTGTGTCCGTTGGGCTCGCTTCAAGGCCTTGCCGGCAGCGTGATGCACAAGAAATTGAAGATAGGTCAAACTACGCTGATGGTGCTTACCTTGTTTCGACGGGTGCTCTGGAGCGTGCTTATGTTGGCTTTGTGGCTTGGATTCTGGCAATCGTGGATCGACTACGAATTGTTTACGGCGTTCATCGTTTCGGCGGCTGCTCCGTGGCTTATGGCCGTTGCGGGCGCATTCATACTGCTTTCGGTATTCGTTAACCGACCGTATTGTCGATTCGTATGTCCGACCGGCGTGCTGCTTCGCAAAGCGCAAAACGTAGATAATGATTAAAATGAAAATTCGCATATGAAAGGATCAAAATGGCTTAATTTTCTGCTTGCCGTGGCGGTGTCGGCGCAAGCGGTTACGATGGCGGTGAACGGTAGTCGCGACAATTCGGACGCGGCTGATGCTGCAAACGAGGGCTCGACGACGATAGATGACATAATGACCCGTTCGAGCATTCGTTCGTACACGTCGCAGGATGTTACCGACGGGCAGGTCGATACGTTGCTGCGCGCCGCGATGGCTGCTCCGACGGCCGGCAACCGTCAGCCGTGGGCGTTCATAGTGATTCGCGACCGCAGCGTAAAGGACAGCCTTGTGACGATAGGACGCGCCAAGTCGGTGGCCAAGGCACCGGTGGCCATAGTGGTTTGCGGCGATTTGCGTAAAGCCTACAAGGATGACGGCCGCGACTTTTGGGTCGAGGATGCGAGTGCGGCAAGCGAGAACATTCTCCTTGCAGCCCATTCGATGGGGTTGGGTGCCGTGTGGTGCGGAGTTTACCCGAAGACCGATCGCGTCGACCATTACAAGCAAGTGCTTGGCATTCCCGACAGCATAGTGCCCCTCAACGTGATAGCCATAGGGCATCCGGCGGTGCCTTCACGCCCCAAGGACAAGTATAAGCTTGAAGTGATACACCAAAATCGGTGGTAAATCAGTATTTGAACGAGCTGCCTCCGAGAAATTCGCGCAACAGCGACGTCGATGGCACGAAAGCCTCGTCGATGTGGTTGAAATAGCTCAGGAATGTGCGCAGGCGGTTGGCTTCGGCATATTCCGGACGGTCGCGTGGCACGTTGCGCAATACTTCCTCGCCTCGTGTTTTCAGCACTCCCAATTCAAACAGCAGCGATGAATTGAATGTCGAGTCGGCATTTTCCTGGTAGGGGAATATCCATTTTTCTTCGCCACGGCGCACGCTCGGCCAGCGCTTTATGGTTTCGATGGCGTTGGTGCCTCGGAATTTGTTGTCGCGTATTATTCTGCGAAGCAAACGGTTGTCGGTAGTCGGAATCCAATTGTGGTCGTCGATTGAAATGGTGGTCAGCGCCGACACGTAAATGCGGTATTTCATTGACGGTTCGATATGCTTCGTGAGTTCCGGATTCAGGCCGTGTATGCCCTCTATCAGCAGTATGGAGCGGTCGTTGAGCTTTATTTTGTTGCCTCTGTACTCGCGCATTCCCGTTGCAAAGTTGTAGTAGGGGAGTTCTACTTCCTCTCCGGCAAGCAGGCGGTTGAGGTCGGAGTTGAACAGCTCGAGATCAAGCGCATACAGTGATTCATAATCAAATTCGCCATTCTCATCGATCGGGGTGTGGTGACGATCGACGAAATAGTCGTCGAGCGAAATCATTTTTGGCTCCAATAGATTGGTGATAAGTTGAATGGCCAACCGCTTGGTGAAAGTGGTTTTTCCCGACGACGACGGCCCCGCTATCATGGTTATCTTGGCACCTCCCGATTTGAATCGTTCGGTGATGTCGTCGGCTATGGTCGATATGCGCTTGTTGTGCAGCGCTTCCGACACGTTGATCAGCATGGCCGATTCGCCCTCCTCTACGGCCTTGTTGAGCTGTCCGACATTGCGCACGCCAACGATGTGGTTGAATTTCACGTAGTCGGTGAATGCCTGATACATCTTTTCCTGTGTGATGGGTTGCTGTGGCTCGTCGGTGTTTGCCGGGTTGAATGCCAGCAACAGGAAGCCCTCTTTGAACGGCTTCAGGTCGAATACGCGCAGCATGCCTGTAAATGGGGCGAGATTGCCATAATAGCTGTCGCACACATTGTCGAGTCGATAATAAACGGTATACAGCTCGTGGGTGGTTTTGAGCAGCGTAACCTTGTCGTTCAGGCCCTGTCGCTCGAATATCGATATGACATCCTTCGTGAGGCGTTCTTTGCGCTCGAACGGAATGTTGCGTTCCACGAGCTTATGCATATGATTGCGTAGCGTTTCCACCACCTCGTCATTGACCTCCAGCCCTTCGCCTATGAGTCGGCAGTAATATCCGCGCGAAATGGAATGCTCGATGCGTAGTCGCGCGCCGGGAAAACAATCGACCACCGATTTGTAGAGCATCATGCATAGCGAACGTATGTATGTTCGTTCGCCCGACGAAGAAGTGATGGGAAGAAATTCCACCATTTTCGGGGCGAATACCGGAAATTGCAAATCCTCGGTCTTGTTGTTTACGCGCGCGCATATCGGAGTGAATTTTATCTCGTCGCTTAGTCGCGAAAATATGTCGAGAAGCGTTTCGCCTCCGGTTATGTCAACGTAACGGTCTATGTTCTTGCAGTATATTTTTAGTTTGTTGCTCATATGTAGTGGAGTTAGTATCGATAGGGTGGTGGGCAGGCGCGCTCCATGTCGCGTCATTTATCTGACGACGGTTTTGCCTTGCCGTTTTTCTCAATGCCGGAGAGGTCGATTTCGCCGGTTACGTATATGATTATACATTCGTCTTCGCTAATGTTCTCAAACAGAAGGCTACCCGTGCCGGAGCCATTTTTTGGTGCGCCGGTATATACGCGTGTGATTTCTCCTTCGTCGATGGTTTCCATGGAAACTTTGAGATGCAGTTTCTTTATTACCTTGTCGACGAATTTCTTAACCTTGTCATAGCTGTCATGTTCTTCGCTTTTGTCGCAGTCAATGATTTCTACGGATTCGATGCTTTTCAAGCAGTTATGGATGCCTCCCAATGCAATGCTCTGTATGAATTTCTGATTTGCGGAGTTCATGGCATCAGACCCGATGTAGATGGATTCGACGCCGGGGAGTTCGGCTACTTTGCTGAACAGGCGGTCGTTGTCGGCGTATACTGATGCCGGCAGCATGGCCATGATGAGGAAGCTGAGGGTGGATAATAATATTCGTTTCATAGGCTTATGGTTTGAATTATAGTTTATGATAATAGACTGTTGTAAAACGATATGATGCTCGACAAGAATGCATCGAAGTCGGGTCGGTTCATTTCGCGTGATATTTTGTCGCGTAGCGATGCATTGTCGGCTGCGAGGGCGTTTATCGCATCGGCAAAGGCGGCGGGCGATTCGTTGTCGGTTACTATGCCGGCGCCGAGGCATTCAACCATGAGGCTTGCCGGATGTCGGCGCGACAATATGATCGGTATGCCTGCTCCGATGTATTCGGCGGCCTCCTGAACGGCGGCGTGCTCGTGTAAGGGCAGGAGCGCCGCGAATGCAGTATTGGTGAGTCGGCGAATGTCGGTCACGTCGCCTTTCCAGTCCATACGGTCGTACACGCCGAGTTTTCGGGCCTCGTTCAGCACCGGAATCACCGTTTGCCCCCTTCCGGTTCCCATTATGCAGGCTTTTATGCCGCTGTCGGCTTTTGCCATTGTCTGCACGATGCATCTTATGGCCGTGGGCTCGGTTATGTTGCCGTGCCACATTATGAGCGGTTCGGCGTATTGGGCATTTCTCTTGGGAGCTGACGGATTGAGCAGTGCCGATTTGTGCGTGGCTGTGTCGATGCGGAGCGCGCGGCAAACGATGTCTTTTACCGGCTCGGAAGTAAATATCGAGCCGTCGACGGCCGACATGTGGCGTAGCGCCAACGCTATGTTTTTCGGTTCGTCGACATGGTTGTGGCATAGCACTATCTTTACGGCCTTGTTGCCTGAAAGATTTCGCGCCCTGTCGGCTATGTAGCATTCATGCAGCGAGTTTACGTGCATTATGGCCGGTTGTCCGTCGTCGATGAGTTTCGATATTTTCATGGGCGAAACGAAGTCGAACGTACCACCCATCGAGGCATATGTAGAGGCGACATTTTCGGCTTTCAGGTCGGATGCCAACGACTTGTCGGCTGTAACCACGTGTATCTTGTGGCCCACGGCACCAAGTGCCTGAGCCATATCCGAAACGCTTAACGTTATGGCATCGCGTTTGTTTTGGCTGAGGAGATATATTATTTTCATTCGTGCGACCTGTTTTCGTTGTGCGCCGACATAATGTGTCGTGCTACTTTATAAGCCAGCAATGTCGACTTGTAGCGTTCGCGGCTTATCGCATTGCCTATGCGCCCGTCGAGCACTCCGCCCTGCTTCAGGTAGCATCCCACGAAAGCCTTTACGCCTTCGATGTAAGGCTTTATCGGATTTATGGCATCGTTTTTCGTGGCCAGGACTTTGGCTCGTATCGCGGCATGGTGATTTTCGGTTATCGAAAATTCCTCGGGCGTATCGCAAAGATAATGCAATATGTCGCCGTCGACCGGTTCGGGCCGCACCGTGTCGCGAAATATCACTTTTTCCGATACGTCGTGCAGATTCCAGTTGGCATATCGTTTGTCGAACAGTCGTATCTGTGTGTCGGGGTATAATCCGCAATGCCTTACGGGCTGACCGCAATAAAAGTTTAGTCGCGAGAATGCGTAAACGCGGTGCGCGAATCCCTGACTTTTCAAATTGATCAACGATGCGCGCAAGGCCGGCGACAATACCTCGTCGGCATCGATCGACAGAACGTAGCTGTGCGACGTTAGCGACGTGGCGTATTGTCTCTGCGCACCATAGCCCGAAAGCCGTCGTTGAGTGATGTTGCAGCCGTATTGACGGCATATGTCGAGCGTGGCATCCTTGGAGAAAGAATCGATTACGATTATCTCATCGGCGATGTCGCGCAACGATTCAAGACAAGAGCCTATGCGCTTTTCCTCATTGTACGTTAATATGGTAGCTGATATGGATGCCATTGGCGAAATGTTTTCATAGGCAAAATTACACAGAATATTTATGATTTCACGCTCTGTGACATAGAAAATTAGCCGACAGTGGCGTTTTAGTGTGTTTTAATGGTCGTATTGTCGCGGATTATTTTTACATTTGCAATGTCACTTTATGAAGGTTGTGGTTTACGCCTTGATTAATACCATTACCAAAACGTTTAATAAAATAACGATTATGAAAAAAATGTCACGCTTTTATTCGTGGGGCGTTGTCGTATCTCTTGTCATGGCCATGGGTGGCTGTGCGGGGCAAGCTACGTATTCGCATCCCGATGCACCCGTTAGGGAGGTGCCTTTCACTCAGGTACACATCTCAGATAGCTTCTGGTCGCCGAGGATTCAGACAAATCGCACGGTGTCGATACCGTCGGCATTCAAAGAATGCGAAAACAACGGTCGATTCGACAACTTCGCGTTGGCCGGCGGCTTGATAAAGGGTGAGCATAAGGGCGACTTTTCGTTCGACGACACCGACCCGTACAAAATAATTGAGGGCGCTTCGTACTCGCTGGCAGTGGAGTATGATGCAAAACTCGATGCCTATCTCGACAGCGTGATAAATCTGATATCCGCCGCGCAGGAGCCCGACGGATACCTTACGACGTGCGTAACAAACAAATGCACGCGCCTTTCGGGATGGTGGGGAACCCACCGCTGGGAAAAGATAAACAGTCACGAGCTTTACAACAGCGGACATCTTTACGAGGCAGCCGTGGCTCATTACAGGGCAACCGGAAAGCGGTCGCTGCTCGATGTGGCCATACGCAATGCCGACCTCGTATGTCAGGTGTTCGGCCCCGAGGAGGGTAAGAAGCATGTGCCTTCAGGGCATCCGATCGTCGAAATGGCTCTTGCAAAGCTATATAAAGTAACCGGCGACGAGAAATATCTCAACATGGCAAAATATTTTGTCGAGGAGACCGGCAGAGGTACCGACGGCCACCGTCTGAGCGAGTATTCGCAAGATCATAAGCCGATACTCGATCAGGATGAAATTGTGGGGCATGCCGTCAGGGCCGGATATCTGTTTTCGGGCGTTGCCGACGTGGCTTCGCTGACCAACGACACCACCTATTTCAATGCGTTGACGCGCATATGGGATAATATGGCATCGCGCAAGCTCTACATTACCGGCGGCATCGGAAGCCGGGCACAGGGCGAAGGCTTCGGCCCCGACTATGAGCTCAATAACCATACGGCTTATTGTGAAACGTGTGCGGCCATTGCCAACGTTTATTGGAACTATCGCATGTTTTTGGCTACCGGCGATGCGAAATATGCCGATGTTTACGAGCGCGCGCTCTACAACGGCGTGATTTCGGGTGTATCGCTGTCGGGCGATAAGTTTTTCTACGACAATCCGCTTGAATCGATGGGTCAGCACGAGCGTCAGCGCTGGTTTGGTTGCGCTTGCTGCCCCGGCAACGTTACGCGCTTTATGGCAAGCATCCCCAACTACATGTATGCCGTTCAGGCCGATGACGTGTTAGTGAATCTATACATTCAGTCAGATGCCGACATAAAGACCGAAAACAACGAGGTTAAGATAAGCCAGATCACCGAATATCCGTGGAATGGCAATGTGAAGATGACCGTTTCGCCGGCCAATGAGGCTGAGTTCGCCTTGCGTCTGCGAATACCCGGATGGGCCACTGACGCGCCCGTGCCTTCCGACCTGTATTCGTTTGTCGACGGCGCGAAATCAGATTATGTGGTAAAAGTCAATGGCAAAAAGGTGTCGCCGCTGTCGGGCGACGGATATGCAACGATATCGCGCGTGTGGAAGCCGGGCGATGAGGTGGAGCTTGAACTGCCCATGGAGGTGCGCCGCATACGCGCCAACGAAAACGTGGTCGACGACCGTGGCAAGCTTGCCATTCAGCGCGGCCCGGTGGTGTATTGCCTTGAAAGCCATGATCAGGCCGACGGGTCGGTATTCGACAAATACATACCGTCGACGGCTGACTTTAAGGCATTTTACGAGCCTGAGCTGCTTAACGGCGTGATGACTCTTGCCGCAACTGCTAAGAAGCTTTTGCCCGACGGTCAGACGGCCGACGTGCCCGTAAAGGCCATTCCGTATGCCACGTGGTGCAATCGCGGGCCGGCATCGATGGCAGTGTGGATTCCCGAAGATTCGGCGCACGCGGTTGCCACTCCGAGCCCTACCGTGGCTTCGAAGGCACGTATGTACAGCGAACCTACTACCATAAACTCGGAGTCGCCCGCAGCCACGTCAAACCTGAGCGATGCGTGGGGCTATAACGACCGGTGGGAACCCACCTCGAGTTCCGACACGTCGAAGCCCTACCACTACTGGTGGTTGCGCAGGGGCTCGCTCGAAAATGTGTGCTACGCGTTTTCCGAACCTACCGAAGTGTCGGGCGTCGATGTATATTGGCTCGATTTTGACCATTACGACGGTAGCTATCGTACTCCCGAAAACTGGAAGCTATATTACAAGGATGATGCGGGGTTGTGGCGCGAAGTTGCCGGCGTGGAATCGTATGGCATCGAGAAGGATCGGTATAACCACGTCGGGTTCGAGCCGGTGAAGACCACGGCGTTGAAGATAGCCGCGAAGCTGCGCGACGGATACAGCGGTGGCGTGATAGAGTGGAAAGTTAATTGACTTGCCGTTTATACGAAATGTAAGGGGGCTCCGATCTGTTGGGGCCCCCTTTGCTGTGCCTTATTTGCTTGCGTCGGCGACGGCTGACGTCATGAAATCGTTGAGGCTGACGGTGTAGGTGGCGTATGACCGGGCGGCGACGATTCCCGCTCCGGTCGATACGTTGCTGTAACCCCACATCGGATCGCCGAAACCTACGTCGCCAAGTTCGCCTATCAGGCCTTCATCACGATGCCATAGGTAGTTGATCCAATTATAGTAGCTTTTCGAAATGGAGTGCAGCGTCAGTATGAGCCCGCAGTCAAACATTTCGGGGTCTGATTTATCGGTTCGTAGAAAGTATGATCCGTTTTCGAATACCAAGTGCAGCGTATAGGTTTTGCCCGAAAACTGCCTGTCGGTGAAGAACGTGAAGCCCGAACCGTCGGCATTGCCCATTATCGATTCGAACACGTCGATATGTTCGGTAAAAATCGGTTCGGCCTCATATTTGAGCGACCCGAAATTGAAGGATATTTCCGGGAGGTTTGGCGACGCGCCAAAGTTGTCAGTGTAGTCGGAGCTTTTGTTATATCCCAGTATTGACAGCTGATAGTAGTTTTCGGTCGAGGCGGGGTCGGCTATTTCCATGTCGACGTGCAGATTGAAATCAACACTAATCGTTTCGGTCGAATCGTCATTTTCCGTTCTCCATGAGTTTATCAGCACGGGATTGCTTTTCAATGATTTTGCGGGAACGAAGTAAGGCACGCACACTTCGGCTTCTGCGCTGCCGTAGGTGTTGCTTTGGGCTATAACCTTTATCGTGTCGCCCTCGCGCGGAATGTAATCGGGGCTTTCAAGCGCGCCATTGACGTAGATGAATATTTCGGCATCGTCTACCGAATGATCGGTAGTGCTGTCGTCGGTGTATAGCCACGTTCTCGACACTCTAACGTCGATGCTCTTTCCGGCGGTGATCAATGAATTAATGCACAGCACCGGGGTGGTGTCGATGTCGGGGGTAAACGTTTCGTAGCAGCTCGTAAGCAAGCTTGCCATGAATAGGGGTAATATGCGCTTTAAAATAACCATGTGTACGATATTGACGGTATGACGGGTAGCAGTCTGACTTTTTGAAAAACCGGGCGCGATACGTACGTAATTCCTTCGGGAGTAATTTCGTGAATGTCTTTGTAACCTCGCTTTATGCCGATGGTGTTCATGTGGCAATAAGCGTTGTAGACGCTGAAAGTCCAGAATCCGTGACTATTCTTTACGTTACACGAAAGGTCGAGACGATGGTAGAAGGGTAACTGATAATTGTTTACGGGGCATTTCAGCGGTACGTCGTCGTAGCTGAACTGTCCGCCGAACCCGCCGCCCTCCCACACTTGTGGCAAGAGCGTGAAACGGTTGCCCGAATGCCCGGTCCACGATGCATTGAGTTGCACGCGATCGTTTACGGTCCAGTTGAGCATCGCTTTGATGGTGTGGCGATTGTCGAATCGGGCGGGAAATTTCTTGCCGTCGTTCTTCTCCTTGAATGTGCGGTCGGCCCACGCAAGTGAGTAAGCTATGTGTCCGGTAAGTTTTCCGACAGTTTTTTCGATTTTCAGGTCGATGCCTTTCGACGTGCCGTGCCCGGTGGTAAGTCGGGCGTTCCACGTTTCCAGCGGCGGATGAAGGTAATGTTCATCGCGATAATCTATGAGGTTTCGCATGTATTTGTAGTATCCTTCCACCGATGCCGAGAATTTGCCGTCGCGGCTTTGCCAGTATCCACCTATTGATGCCTTGTCGGCCGTTTGGGGCTTCTGATTGCCGATTATGGGTATCCATTGGTCGGTTGGCAAGGCAAGATAGCTTTGCGTGAGCAGGTGCACGTATTGCGTGGTACGGCTATATGCCGCCTTTACGGCTACGTTGTCGATGGGCCGGTAGTTGACTGACAATCGCGGAGCTATGCCGTAATTGGTCTTTCCGTCGATATGGAAAAGCGACCCGTGTATTCCGATGTTCATGCGTATGTGGTCGCCCGCCTGACGGTCGTTTTCTATGTAGGCATTCACTTCGTCGGCACCGTATGATTGGGTTGAGTCGCGCGTAAATGTGTTGATGCTGTCGTAAGTGTAGTTTCGAGTGGCGCGCGATGGCAGAAAAGAATGACGTACGTAGTTGGCGCCGAATCTAATCCGGGAGAACTCGTTTACCTGTCTGTCGAAATCGCCTCGTAATATCCAGTCGTTTATTTTGTTGTCGGTTTTGTTTATCGATCGGGTTTCGGTCATGCCGCTGTCGGTGTAGTATTGGTTTGCGTCATCGTGGTTGAGGTCGGAGAAGAACCGCGTGTATGCGGCCGTAAATTCCGACGTAGTCTGCGGGTCGATGCGGTAATTGACGCCTGTCTGAACTATTAGGTTCCCCCAGTGCAAATCGAATTTTTCATCCTCATACCAACCGTTGGCTACGGTGTATTTGTCTTTCGTACCGCTTTTTAGCATGTCGTCGCCGAAATACACGCTTACAAAGCCGCTTGTTCGATTTGAAAAACGGTGCTTCACTTTGGCGTTAAGATCCATGAAATGATATCGAAAACGAATCTTTTCGTCATCGTTCTTTGAGTTGACCAATGCAATTACGGGTATGGTAAGCAGGTCGTACCACGAGCGTCGCAATCCGAACATATATGTGGTTTTGCTTTTGATTGGCCCCGATATGTTGAATCCCCCCGACGTAAGGCCCAACTTCGCCGATCCGTGGTGTCCGTCGGTCGATCCGTTTTTGGTTCTGACGTCGATGAATGACGACAGGCGGCCATCGTACTTTGCCGGTATTGACGATTTGAAAAAGTCGATGTATCGTATCGCTTCGGTATTGAAAGCCGAGAACAATCCGGCGAAATGGTTGGCCTGATAGATGGGTATATTGTCGAGCATATACAGATTCTCGTCGGCATTGCCCCCATGCACATACATGCCTGCCAAGCTTTCAATACCCTCGGTCACACCCGGATGCAGGTGCAGGGCCTTTATCACGTCGTTTTCGCCAAACAGCGACGGGGTGTTGCGTATTCGGTCAGACGTAAGTTTCATTGCACCTATCTCGGCCGTTTCCACGGCCGGATCTTCGAGTCGTGATTGTACTACCACCTCGTCAAGAGCCATGGTTTTCAGCTTTGCGTCATCTATTTGCGGTTGCATCGTCATTTTATTGCTCAGAGCCTTGATGCCGCCGCGTTTACGTTTCAGTATTATGTTGTTGCCCTTGAACGAGTATTGTATGCCGGTGTTTTTGAACATTTCGGACAACGCTTTTTTTAGAGGCTTGTTACGTACCGAAACCGTAACCGTCACATCTTTAAGAATCTCTGACGAATAAATGAAGTTTTTGCCCGTTTGTTCTACGATGCTGCGAAACACGGTTGCCGCCGGTTGATTGACGGCATGTATGGTTACATTCTGTGCTTTGACTGACGTCGACAGACAAAATATCATAAGGATTAAAACAATCTGCCTCATTGCTCGTCGATTTTCAGGTCGGTTCCAAGAATGTCGTTTATGGTATCGGTCAAATCCTTTGCCGTGCCTTCGTAGTGGAGCGACAAGCGGTATTGGTCGGCGTTTGAAGGTATGTTTGTCACCGTTACGCCATAAACTTCCTTTATTTTTTCAACGACTTGCGGTAGGGGAGTATCCTCGAAGTCAATCACTTTTATGGCAAGCGATTGTGCTGACGGAGCGGGCGTGGCAGCCTGTGGCGCTTCGGGAATCCTGTCGATTGAGTAATTATGATATATCATTGCTGCTGTGGCGGTCATTACCACTGCTATCGCGGCAGCGGCGGCAATTTTTACGGGCGTCCACCATCGACGTGGAGTTATTCCCAAGCGTCTCAGCGCCGGGTCTACTGCAAATCGCCCCTTACGGTAGCGGCTTGCTATGAATTTTATGTCGTTGTTGTGGTTCATTAAAAATCCAAGCCTATGCGAAACGAAAAAAATGACAGGGCGCTATGGCCGGAGCCAATCTGTAATAGAGTGTTATATCCTTCGGGCGACACCACTATTTCGTAGATGCCGTATTCGTATCCTTGTACCGTCAGGCCGACTCCAATGTTTAAACCGGCCTTACGACCCCAGTTGAACCGATATCCCACGTTTGGCGAAAAGTATACACCGCCACCCTGACTTAGATTGTAGCCTGCTCGAATGTCGCCAAAGGGCGTAAATTTGCCGAATTGCCAATCGGTTCGGCCGTGAATGAAAGGGGCGAGTATGTGGCTGTCGAGTTTCGAACAATGTTCGTAAACGAGT
Source organism: Muribaculaceae bacterium (assembly GCA_017621225.1). GTDB lineage: Bacteria > Bacteroidota > Bacteroidia > Bacteroidales > Muribaculaceae > Paramuribaculum. The sequence continues at coordinate 174,564 of JAGATN010000019.1, forward strand.
CCGCCTCCGATGAATAGCCATGGGTTGAATTGATATCCATGCGATGTCGACAATCCGGTGTAAAACTGAGCTGTCCGCTCGCCGTTGCCCCACATGTCCATCGAGCGAAGGTCGTTGCTCCACTCTATTAATCCTCTGTAACCGCGTTCCGGCTGACGTGCCACGGCTATCAGACACATCATTAACACTGCCAAAATAGTTAGTATGACTCTTTTCATTGCGTAATAAAGATTTGATTTTACCCTTATGACGCTGATGGTTTGCAAAAGTCCTACGCAAAAAAGAGATTTTTTTACAAAAATGGCAAGAAAAATGGCTTGTGCCCCGTCGAGAGGGCTTCGCGTAATCGGCTAAATGCTTTGGTCATCTGATTTTTAACCGTTTTTACGGATATGCCGAGTTCTTCGGCAATATCTTCATTCGACATACCGTCGCGTTTACTGAGCAGAAACACCTCGCGGCATCGGTCGGGCAGATTGTCGATGGCTCTCCATATGTGTGCGTCACGTATCGACGTGTCGACGTTTTCGTCCGTTACGTCGGGTATGCCGTCCAATCTCAGCATCTCCTTTTTGCCGCGCATGAAAGAGATGCATTCGTTGCGTACCGCGCGGTACATGTATCTTTTGAAATTGTCGATTTCGACGCCCGAACGTATTTTTTCCAACACTTTTATGAAGGCATCCTCTACCAGGTCTTCGGCAATGTCGGCATCGTCAACCATGCGGAGCGCATACATGCCTAACGGCAGGTATAGCGAACGAAATAAGGCTGTGAATTCTTGATTTGTCATTTCAAATAGTTCGATTGTCGATTGGCCTGATGCTTAAAATGCTGAAAGTGGATGTATTATCGGTCAATTGTACCCATCTGTATACGACTGAGCCGCAAAATTACAAAAAAGGAGCTAATTGTAAAGCTTTATTCGGCGCGAACGCATAAAGAAACGGGGAGCCGCGTCAGTTGTCGGGCTTGACGTGGCTCCCCGTTTTGTGCGTATCGGGTGCGATTAGTATTTCAACAACAGATAACCGCTTTTGGGTACGTTGACGCGGCTAACGCCCTTGTCGGGGGTGGCTACGCTGACTTTTTCGCCGTACACGTTGTAAGCTTCGGCCGATTTAGGCTTCTTGGCTGTGTCGATTATCATGGATGATGTGCCGGTGGCATTGAGGATGTACACCGGTTTGTTGCTCTCGCCGATGTTGGCTATGCTTGCGTCGTTATACAAGCCTATGATGCGTTCGTCGGCGCTCTCGGCTTCGATGACGGGATAGCATGCCTCGGGATGATACGGGCGGAAATCGGATTTGAGCAGCGTTTTGCGATGCTTTTGCGAGAAATCGAGCCAATGGCGTATCACCTTCATGTGATCTTCGGGCAAATGATTGAGCATCATTGAGTATTGCACCACGCCAAACAGGGCCGAAAGTATGTGGCGCGCTGCATTTTCGGGGGTGTCGGCTTCGTTCCATTCGAGCATATCGGAATGCACGGCGCTATTGCCCGACGTGAGGCGCAGGTTGGCTATGCGTTGACGGTTCGACTGCATATCGCCGGGGCAATCGCCCGCGCGCAGCATGTTACCGTATTGGCGAATTGCCGGGCCGATGTATGCCTGGCGGAATTCTATCAGCACGTCGGGCTTTATGGCCTTCAGACGGTTGTAGACTTCGGTCATGAGCACGTTGATGGCTTCGGGGAGCGATTTGATGTCGCGTCCGGCATAGTTTTCGGCCACGGCGGGGTCGTTGCCGGTGCTGAAGCTATCGATGAAGTCGAGCTTGAAACCGTCGAGGTTCCATTCGTTCATCGCATTCACATAAGTGTTGCAAAGAAATTCTCGAACTTCGGGGAATCGTGGGTCGAGCGCGCCTTTTTCGTGATCGACCCAGAGGTATTTGCCGTTGAATTTTTCGAAATTATTGCTCTTTTTGCCAACGAACGGAACGGAGTACCATACCATGTATTTCAATCCCATGTCCTGCACCTTCTTCACGTGCGATTTCATGTCGGGGAAGCGGTTTTTGCTTACTTCCCAGTCGCCGCAAAAGGCATAACCGCGATTGTTGTCGTCGGTCTGCCATCCGTCGTCCACTATCAGCGTCTTCATGCCGAGCTTGGCAGCCGTGCGACATTCGTCCTCTATGCCCTTGTCGGTCACGTTTTGATGGAATTGATACCACGATGAGTATAGCGGGTCAAACGCGCTCTCAGGGGCCTCTATGGGCTTTATTCCCGACTCATTGGTCATCCATTCCACGCCTTCGCTTATCGCCTTGCCCCAGAATATGGGTCGGGAGTCGAGCAATATCTTCGTTTCGTAGTGGTCGATGGGCGCTTCGGGCACGTTGAAGTAGTTGAGTTCGGCCACGAGCATGCTGCCTTCCTCGCGCAATCCCATATGGGCGTCGACGCGTCGCAGCGGTTCGTCGCTCACCACCGTGAGGCGGTTTTCGTTGTTTTCGTTTATGAAGCTGTAAAGCGGCATGTCGAATGCCAGTTGGCTATTGTAATATCCTGACCAGTCGGGGCGCAATTGGCAGCGGTTGTCGTTCGTCGCGTTCCACAGATGGTGCGTGTCGAGCTGAGGTGTCGACATGCTTACGCCAAACCGTGGCGGATTTTGCGGCTTGTCGGCTTTCATAGTTATCACGATTACCTCTTTTCCGTTTTCGGGAGTAAGCTTCATGTCTATTTTCCACGCTCCCGGGTCGTCGCATTTCAATGTTACATTGCCCACGGCTTTCGATTTTACCGTCTGTTCCAGTGCCTGCGCGGGCGAACATGTCAGCAAAATCGACGCGGCCAATGTGGCCATGCTTAACAATTTTGTGTTCATTGCTGTAAATGTCAAAGATGTGGTTTTAATAAAATCCCCCGGGATGAGACATATGTAAACATCATCCCGGGGGAAAATAGCGTTAGGTTCAAATGACTTATTCAGTTACCTTTATGTACTTCACGCCGTGAGTGGGGATGAAGTATTTGGTATCGGTAGTCGAAAGGTTTTTCTGGCGCCAGAGATCGCGGATTACTTTTGGATTCTTGATGCCGAGTTCGTTCTTGTAGCTGTTGAAGTCGACTGTCTTGCCTTCCTTGCCTACGTTGAAGATGCCTATCGCGCGGCTTCCGTCGCTGAGCGGGCGGCTCCATATCTGAATGTCGCCGTCTACTATGTCGCGTTTGGCCTGCTTGCCGAGAACGTCCTGGTTAACGGCATTCACTTCGTTGTTGCACAACAGGTTGATGGTGAATTCATCGAGCTGGGCGAGGTCGCATCCTATGAGCATGTCGGCTGCGAGGAGCGTCCACAACGAAATGTGTGTATATTGTTCGTCGGGAGTAAGGCGAGAGTCGCGAAGGTTGTTGCTCCAACCCACTTTGCCTACGATGAGCATGTCGGGGTCGTTCCAGCTACCGGGCTTTGCGTAGGGCCAGAGATCGGCCTGGCTTACGAAGCCGATGTTGTACATCGATTCCCAGGTATCGGTGATGTCGCCGGTAGTACGCCAAGAGTTAGCGTCGACGAATTCGCCCCATTTCCAAACGTCGGCCATACCATACTGGCAAAGGCTGTAGAATATGTCGCGGGGTTGTTCGCGGAGGAATCCTTCCATGAGAAGATACGGGCGAACGTATGAAGCTACGGTGCCTCTGTCGGCCTCGGTGGCATGTTTGCGGCCATAACCGCACCAGTCATATTTCAGGTAGTCGATGCCCCAGTCGTTGTAGCTTTCGGCATCCTGCTTTTCGTGGTCGATCGAACCGAGATATCCGCCGCAAGTCAAGTCGCCGGGCGATGAATAGATACCGAATTTCAGACCTTCGTTGTGCAGCCAGTCGCCAAGACCCTTCATGTCGGGGAATTTTTCGTTCACTGCTATCGTACCGTCGGCGTTACGAGTGGGAGCTTCCCATCCGTCGTCGATGTTCATGTATGCATATCCGTAGTCGGCGAGACCCTTGTCGATCAAAGCTTTTGCACTTGAGATAACCTTGTCCTGCGATACGCTGAGACCCCAGCAGTTCCAGCTATTCCAACCCATGGGAGGTGTGAGAGCTATTTTATCGCCTACTTTGATGGTGAATTTCTGTGATGCGGTACCCTTGTCGTTCTTTGCGGTTACGGTGAAAGTATAGTCGCCGCGATTCTTGAGCGATCCGCTGAGAGCGCCATTTTCGGGATTGATGCTCAATCCGGCGGGCAGGTCGGCCGACGATATCGTCATGGGACGGTTGCCGGTAACGCCGAAGCGGAAATGGATGGGAGAGCCCGGACGCACGCCGTAAACTGTCGGAGTGTTGAAGCGCGGAGTTTCAGGAGCCTTGGGAGTAAGGATGTATTTCGGCGAATAAGAAGCCGAGATCGATTTTCCGGTCTTAGGTTCGGTAAAGGTTACGTTGACGTTGAGCTGCTCGTTTTTGTCGTAGTTCATTGTCAAGGTAGCGGGCTTCTTTTGCGTGGCCGAAACTTTCTTGGTCATCGACGATACTTCTTTGCCTGTTTCGCTGTCGATTACGTTTACCTTCAACGTTCCTGACAAGGTGGCCGGGAATGAGTTGTTGAGCGATATGGTGTAGGCATACGTGTTTTCGTCGGCACCCTTTGCCGGTGTGGCCGGAGCGAACGATATCGAGCCGCCGTCGATGCGGTTGGGCACCTGTACGTTTACGTTTCCGCCAAACATGCCACCGGGGGCGTTTCCGCTGTAACAGCGCACGGCAAGCACGTTGTCTTCATCCCAACGTATGTTTTTGTCGTTTGCCTTTACGGTATATTGGCGAGGTACGTCGAACACGAGCTTATAAGTACCTTTGTCACCCGGCATTACGCCTGTTTTTCCTATGAGCACGCCGTTAAGGTATGCTTCGTCTACGTCATCGATGGTTCCGAGATTGAAGACAAGGTATTCCTTAAGGTCGGAGTTCTTGAGCATTTCTTTTGTGGGCTTCAGATGGAAGCGATACCATCCGTAGTGGGTGTCGGCGGGAACGCCCTGGCTATCCCATAATTTGCTTACGTCGATTGTTCGCCAATCGCTGTCGTTAAAGTCGGGCTTGCTCCATTCTTTGGAGTCGCCTACTTTGAATTTGGCCGTGGGCAAGTTGATAGTTTGAGCGGTAGCCCCGAAAACTAACGACATTGCCAACAGTGTGGAAAGAAGTTTTTTTCTCATAATTAAAAAATGTGACAAGGTGTCCGTCAGAGGCGGACAGGTTAAGTTTATGGTATTGTTTAGAGTTTACAAAGTTAAAGATTCATTAATTAATTTTTATCGGCTTAATGCTTATTATTTGTTAACTAAAACGGCTCTTGGAGTAAAAGTTGTTAAATGTATCAACCGCTCCAATATGTTGGCTGCGCCTATGGAGTCGACTTTCAGATAGCGTCGGGTTGCAGTGCTGTCGGGGGTGAATGCGGTGGTTCCGTTTTCGCCTACCGAAACTACGGATGGCTGCGAGAGTTCGAACGATTCGGCGCCCTCGATGGCATACAGAACCGACGTGAGATCCCACGTTGGGCGGTCGTATGGCATTGGCTGATAGCATTTGTAGGCTTCGACTACGGGGTTGGGCATCGACGGCCACAATGAGTCGTTTTCTATCACGGTGGCCGGATAGTTTATTGCCATTCCTACTTCGAAGGGCGACATCACCACTTCGCCGGGCCATGATGAAAACACCTTTTTCGCGGCCGCAGCGTCCATGTACACGTTGTATTCGGGTGTGTTCGGATCCGTTCCCGACCCGGCCATTGCCGAGAGTAGCTTTACTTTTTTCGCTACCAATTCACGACCGCCGAGCGGAGATATTTCGTCGGCTTTCGAATCGAGAAGGCGGGCCAGGTTGGTTGAAAAACCTACCGAAATTATCGTTACCGAGCTGTCGGGCTCCGAAGCGAGAATCTTTCGGTATAGCTTCGTGGCTTCAGGGATCGAATCGTACGATTCATGACTGCGCGGGAACAGCGCGTCGCCGTTTTGGTCGGTCATCTCGGCCACCGATTTGGCATAGTTCGAATCTTCGTTTCCGCACGTCACCCCCTCGCTCACCGTGCCTATTTCGATGTCGGGGTGACCGTAATAGGTGTTTATTATGTCGGCAAGCATCATGGGTTCCACCCCTTTTTTGTTGAGCATTACGGCTGCCAGGCGTATTTTCCCTTGGTCGACGTAATTGTGTAGCATGGCCAACGCCAGGGCATCGTCAACGTCGTTGCCCAAGTCGGTTTCGAATATCACCGCATCGGGCGCATCGGCCTGTCCTTCGGCCGATGAGCATCCGGTTGCGATGGAAAGGGCAAGAGCCGTCAGGGCAATTGCAAAAATGTTATTTTTCATTTTGCGAGGGCTCTTTGCCGGTGTATATTAGTATTTCGTGGAAGTCTACCCACGCATTGTCCTGCGGATTGAGCCACTTGAACGTTGCCGTGTGCTTGCCTTCGTCGAGCAGATATTTCCAGAAAAGTTCGTATCGGCGGGTGGTGTACGATGCCGGGAGGAACGCCTTTTCGGCGAGTTGGCCGTCGATGTACATCTCCACTTCGGCCACGTAGCTCTTGTCGGATGAGCCCACCGCGCCTCGGAAGGCCGCGCCGTTTCCTTCAAACGTAATCTCGCCCACGTCGTTGATGCGACGGTTTATCGGACGTTTTGCGATTGGATACATGCCTTCAAATGCCTGTTCAAGCTTGACGCTCACCGGATTCTGGCATTTTATGGTGATGTTGTCGCCATCTACCGAGCCACCGTTTCGTTTCACGTTTTCAATGGCCTGATTCAAACTTAGTTCATACGTTTTGTTGAGCGAAATGTTGGTGTAGCAGAAGTTTATGTCTTCCACCTCCTTCAGGTCTTTTTTCCACTTGTCCGATATGTTCGAGTAGCCAATGACGGTTCCGAGTATGCCGGCTGCGGTGGCCGGGTTGCAATCCGAATCTTGTCCGCAACGGGTCGATATTTCCATCGTTTTCTCGAAGTCGCCATCGCCGTAAAGCAAACCTATGACCACGTAGGCGCTGTTTATCAAGGCATCTATGTCGAGTTGGTCGAATACGCCTTCGGGGCATCCTATGTCGGACGACCATTTGCGCTGGCATTCAAACCACGTCTGTTTCCAGTCGTTGGGATATTCCTCGTGCCAGCGTATTACGTCGCTTATGCATTGGTGGAATTTGCTCTTTTCGGGGATGGTGGCCAAGGCTTCGCGCACTATGAAGTCTATGTCGTCGGACACGAACGCCAATGAGTACATGGCGCTGACGTAAACGCCTCCATACCAGCCGTCGCCATAGTTCATGATGTGGCCTATGCGGTCAGAAATCTCGGCGGCGGTGTTTGGCATGCCGGGCGACATCAATCCGGCAAAGTCGGCTTCGATCTGAAAGTCGATGTCGTCGGCATGCGGATTGTTCATCCAATGTCCCGACTCCGGCGGCATGATGCCGTTGAGTATGTTGAATCTTGCAGCCTGGTTTGCGTGCCAAAGGTGATAGTCGGCGGTGGCGAAGGCCATTGCAAACGAATCGGTCGGGGCATCGAGTCCGAGACGATCGAACACTTCCACGAAGGTGAGGTCCATGTATATGTCGTCGTACAGCTGCGGCCATGTGTCGAAGAAGTGTTTTATGTATCCGTCGTTCCATTCGATGGGCACGTAGTCCTGTATCATGGTGCCCCTATATTTGAATTCGGTGACGCTGCCATACGAGCAGCCGATGGTCTGTCCGGCCCATCCTCCTTTTATTTTGTCGGACAGTGTTGATTTGCTTATTGTCAGTTCGGTTGGAATCTCGCCTCGGTTTGTTGCGCCTTGTCCGCATCCCGACAGCATTCCGGCTATCAGCGACAGTGCCGCCGACATGGCAAATGTGATTAGTTTGGGTTTCATCGTTATGGATTGTTTATTGTTTGAAATGATCTAAGGTTAAGAAGTGACGTTTGTTTGGCGATGCCGGCGTTTTCACTTTCCGGCACTCATGTAATGTGCCTTCAGGGTGGGGGAGAGCTTTTCTATCGAATATCTCAGCGCCGTGCGTGGCATCAGGGCGGCATTGGCGTCGAGAAAGTCGATTAGGGTCGATTCGCGGCGTTTACCTATTTCGCGCAGCATCCAGCCCGTGGCCTTGTGCATGAGCTGATGCTTGTGGGCGAGGTATCGTTTTGCGAGTCTCAGGGTATCTTCGAAGCGGTCGTGCTTTATCAATGTGTAGGTGGCAACTATGGCTATGCGTTGAAGCCATATGCATTCCGAACGGCTCAGCGCGTCGAGCAACGCGGAGTCGGGATTCAGCAGAAGGTGCTCTCCGAGTATTTTGGGCGCGCTCAGATCCACCAGATCCCAGTTGTTGGCGCGATGCGCGTTGTCGAGATAGAAACGCACGGTTTCGCGGCGCGATTGGTCGTCGCGCAATTTCCTGTATCGTTCTACCAATGCAAGTAACCCGGCAAGCCTGAATTCGTGTATGGGCGAATTAAGCATGCTCTCTATCACCGGTAGCGGCTCGTCGTAATGCGCTTTCGACACTTTTCGATTGTCGGGAACCGTTACGCCGATGAACATGTCGCCTTCTCCGTATTCACCTTTTCCGGTTTTGAAGAAGCTCGACAATACTTTGGCTTTTTCGGCCGATGCATGTTTGGACAATGAGTTCTGCCAAATGATGATTTTAGTGTCGCATGATTGGGGCATATGCAAAATTACACATAAAACGTGATAAACCGCGTGCTTGGAATAAAAAAGTATTCTATTTGCCCCCTTTATGCTCTTTTATGAGGCCGTGGCGATAGGCCACGAGCAGATCCATCAGCTCGTCGATCTGAGCCTGAAGCTCCTTGCCTTTGTCGGTGTCGCGCACTCGCATGCGATGTTGGCTCAGCTCGACTATCTGCGTGGTGCTTACGATGTCGGTGCCGTTGAGCACGGCATCCTCGGCTGAGCTGAACGGCTCGTGCTGCACCAATTGGAAGCCTCGGCTGTGAAACACGAGGGTATAGCCGGCTATGCCTGTCATTTTGTGGTAGGCTTTTGAAAATCCGCCGTCTATCACCATTAGCTTGCCGTTGGCTTTGATGGGCGATTCGCCTTTGCCTGTCTTCACCGGCACGTGGCCGTTTATGATGTGACGGTGCGAACCGCCTACGCCGAATGCGTTGAGTATGCGGTCGGCCACCGTTTCGTCGTTGCGTAGCTCGTAGTAATGCCCTTTGACCTCCACGTGGGTCGAGGGGTCGCTGAGAAAATAACGTTCGAACGTTGCCATGCGGTCTTTGTCGAACAGCAGCGAGTCGGGGCCGCACCATAGATACCAGAAGTAGTCGATGGCGTAACGGCGCTCATCGGCCGGAGTGTCGTTGTTGAAGGCCGAGCGCATGAGCAAGCCGGTGCGGGCAAAGAGCTCACGGCCCGAGTATCGTCCGCCGGGTAGCTCCACCTCCTTTAACGTGCCGTCGGCGTTGAGCGGCACCGAGGCGTGAAACAGCAGATTGTTGTTGTATATGCCATACAGGCAGCCGTTCGACAGCAGGCAGTTGACATGCTTTTTGAGTCGGCTGCTTATCTGGAACGAATGGTGTATCTTGTCTACTACATCCTGTTCTTCGGGCGTAAGTGCCAACGGGTCGGCCGGGTCGACGGTGGGGAAATTCGTGTCCTTCATCTCGTGGTCGACGCCGTCGATGGTGTACACTCCGCGCTCAAAGTCGATTTTCTCGAGCACTCGGCGATCGGCCATATGCCATTCGGGATGTGCGGCAGCCAGTCGGCCCTCGAGCTTGAACTGTATGATGCTTATGGCCTTATGCATGCGGGCAAACAGCCCTTTGGTCTTTTCGGTGTACACCGCGTCGTTGTCGGGATCTACGTGTGGCCCGAAGTCGGTGCAGGGGTCGTCGGCATAGGTCTCCATCGCAAACGTGGCCAGTGGCACGAGGTTTATTCCATATCCGTCCTCGAGCGTGGCCATGTTGCCGTAACGCAGCGACAATCTCAGCACGTTGGCCATGCAGGCGTCGTTGCCGGCGGCGGCACCCATCCACAGGGCATCGTGGTTGCCCCATTGTATGTCGAACGATCCGTAATGGCACAATATGTCCATTATCTGATGCGCTCCGGGGCCTCTGTCGTATATGTCGCCGAGAATGTGCAGCTGGTCGATGCTCAGTTTCTGAATCACGTTGCACAGGGCCACTATGAATGCGTCGGCCTGCCCCGTGGTGATTATCGTCTCGATTATGCGGTTGAAATATGCCTGCTTGTCGTCGTCTGACGGTGACTCGTGCAGAAGCTCCTCAAGTATGTAGGCAAACTCTCTCGGAAAGGCTTTGCGAACCTTCGAGCGGGTGTATTTTGATGCCACCGCGCGGGTCACTTTGATGAGTTGATTGAGTGTCACGCGGTAAAAATCGGTGAGATCGGGCTCGGCGGCGCGAATTATTTCGAGCTTGCGTTCGGGATAGTATATCAGAGAGCACAGTTGCCGTATCTCAGATTCGCGAAGTGAATTGTCGAAAGTTTCCGACACCTTTCGGCGTATGTTGCCCGAAGCATTGCGCAGTATGTGGCGGAATGCCTCGTATTCGCCGTGTAGGTCGGCCACGAAGTGCTCGGTGCCTTTGGGCAGGCTCATGATGGCTTCGAGGTTCATAATTTCTGAACTTGCCGCCTGGACGTTCGGAAATGTCTGCGACAGAAGTTCGAGCACGCGGCGATCGGCTTCGATGCGTTCTATGTTTGTGTTGTGAGGGGGCATTTTCCAGTGGTTTTATATTCGCAAAATTACATGAAAATTGTGAAATTTATGCTCATGCGGCATAAAAAGAGTCACAAGGTCGCATATTTATATCAGTATATACTGATTACGCATGCGAAGAATGCCGGAGCCGACTTTCTCAACCATTTGTCATCCCCTAATATGTGCTGCCCAAAATACAATGCCGTTGGAACAAACAGTCCAAACGCAAATAAAATCGATGCATATTTCGCTGCATCACAACGAGTCGAGCAGCTGCGAGTAGCCGGCGGCAAACGATGCCGGCGAATAGTGCGTCTTGACACGCCGCGTAGCCTCGGCAAGCAGCTTTGATGCCTTGCGAGGCTTCATGTCGATGGCTTGCCTCAATGCTCGGCACAGCTCTGCGGCATAGGCATCATCATCCAACGGATCGTCGGGGATATGAGCCACTACGGCATTGCGTCCGTCGACAAACATATCGCGTACGCAATGGCCATCCGATGCCACTACCAAGAGCCTGTTGGCCATCATCTCAAGGCCCGAAAAGCTGCATTGCTCGGTGAAGCTCGGCAATACGCCAACGTCGGCTATGCCATACCACTCCTTCACTTCTTCGTGGGGTATCAGGCCAAGACAAGTGGTCCACGGCGCCATGGGGCGAAGAAGCCATTCGGCACGAGCCACGTCCGACAGCCTACCCGCCACTACGAGCCTCACGTCCGACCGCTCCGACCGCAACATTGCAAACGCCCTGAGCAACGCCTCGAACCCCTTGACCCTTACCGGCCTACCGGCGTAGAGCACCATCTTTTCGTCAGCGCCCATTCCATATTTGTCGCGAAGCTTACGGCACAGCGCCACGTTGCGGCGGCTCTTTACGTCGTCAATGCAGTTGTGTATC